>JAFDXE010000020.1 GCA_018268085.1 Bacteroidota bacterium | reverse complement strand
CGTCACATCCTGGGGCTGGAGAAGGTCCCAAGGGTTCGGCTGTTCGCCGATTAAAGTGGCACGTGAACTGGGTTCAGAACGTCGCAAGACAGTTCGGTCCCTATCTGTGATGGGCGCTAGTAAATTGCGAGGACATGACCTTAGTACGAGAGGACCGGGTCGTATGTACCGCTGGTGTATCTGTTGTGCCGCCAGGTGCAATGCAGAGTAGCTACGTACAGCATGGATAAACGCTGAAAGCATCTAAGCGTGAAACCATCCTCAAGATGAGTTTACTTTTAAGGGCTGTCAAAGACTATGACGTTGATAGGCTACAGGTATAAAGGTGGTAACATCAAAGCCGAGTAGTACTAATTGCCCGTAAGCTTTATTTTTTTATTTTCAACTTCGGTTGTTAATAATCTTACCCGTTTTTCCAACTTATTCCAATATGTTATCTTATTATAGCTTTTAGCTAAAGATCTTATGGTGGTTTTGCCGAGGGTGTTCACCTCTTCCCATCCCGAACAGAGAAGTTAAGCCCCTCATGGCCGATGGTACTGCACAACAATGCGGGAGAGTAGGTAGCTGCCATATTCATTTAAAGCCTTTCGATTTTATCGAGAGGCTTTTTTATTTACATACCACACCGCTTACCTGTTTGATCTTCCGATATTTTTCCTGCTATTGTAATACTGCTTTTTTTTACCGTGGGAAGCAGAAGGTTACTTTTTTTCAAATAATACGGGAGTGCAATCGCAGTCTATCTTATACAGCATACAATCCATTCGTGAGTTCATTCATAATTACCCTTCCTAAATCCTGAGGGATTATTTTAGTTTTGCTCATCGCAATATCGAAATCAGTTTTAATAATTGCAAAGTTAGTTTTCATTGAATACTTCTGACTCATTGCTCAATTCCTGGATTCTTACCACTTATCCATTTTTTATTTATTTCTGTCTTACAGTTAGTCAGTAATTTATATACGGTATCTCCTTAGAAAGAATCTACTCATAAGCACAGGGCCAGGAAAAATGTATATAACAGCTCAATGTATTAGATTGCCTCACAAAAATGACAATCATTGAAAATGCATCCAGCAAAGTTTTGGGATTTAAAGAATTTCATCAAAGTGTTTTCCGGAAAATGGTAATCAACGGACTTGAATTAAGTACACAAAAAAATTACTGCAGATCCCTCGCTTCTATTTCCCTTTACTTCAATCAGATTCCCAACACGCTCTCACAGGAACAAATAGACGAATACCTGTTTTTCCTTAAACAAGGTGCTCCAAAGCCGTCTATCCACAGCTTTAAATTTACTATCTGCGCCTTGCGTTTTGTAATTAGAAATTTCGATCTGCCTTCTTTTAATATTCGTTTTCCCTCTGTTAAGCATGATAGAAAATTACCTGTAGTACTTAACAGGCAGGAAATCACTGCCATGATGAAGGCCCCGGGTAAGTTCAAACAACGTGTAATGATTGCGTTATTGTACGGGTGTGGGCTCAGGTGCGGAGAAGTTCGTAGGGTAAAAACTGAAGATGTTGATCTTGTGCGGGCGCTTTTATTCGTTCGTAAGGCAAAAGGACGAAAAGACCGTTATGTTCCTTTAGGTGAAACGTTATTGAAAATACTTGAAAGGTATATTGCTATTGAACGTCCGGGACTGTGGCTGTTCGCAGGTAAGGAAACAAGACCTGTACTTTCCAGGAGTATTTTCGATAAAGCAATGGGACAACGAAGTGTTCAATACCTGGTAAAAAGAGCGGCTTATTGGGCAGGTGTTAGCAAACAGGTAAATGTGCATAGCTTACGTCATACTTATGCAACCCATATGCTGGAGGATGGTGTTGATATACTATCTATAAGTGAATTTCTTGGTCATGCAAACATAAAAACTACGCTTATCTATTTGCATGTTGCACTACTCGACAACAGAAAATATCGTAGCCCACTCGATAATTTAAAGAATTTAAATATTGCTGGTTATATACAAACGAAGTTGGATTTCAGTGTCAATCATTAGACCTGTTATTGTTATTGAAAATTTTATGTTTTTTCAAATCCTTATTAATTTATCAGCAACAGGTTTTCCATTTAATAATTGTTGCCCCTAAACATAATTACAAAGATTGTACAATTAAGGGTGAAAGAAGATCGGGATAATGCAATCCTATAGTGCTATACTATGTTTTATAGAGTGGATAATTACAGGTTGTAACTACAACACCTGTACTATCAAAAATTTAAGGTAATGTGTATTCTCCTGGCCACTTATAATCGGGTGATCGGCTGATTGTGCATTGAATACAACCTGTCGAATCCTTCGCTTTGCATCACGTGCTGCACGAACAATGGTTTCATAAAATAAATCCGGCGGTACAAGATTGGTGCAACTGGAGGTAACCAGGAAGCCACCTGGTTTTACGAGTTTAATGCCGCGTAAATTAATTTCTTTATAACCTGTTACTGCTTTATCAATTGCAGTTCTGCTTTTGGCAAATGAAGGTGGATCCAGCATCACCACGTCCCAGCGTTTATCCTCCTTCGTTAGATTCTTTAATTCGTCGAATGCATTTACACATTTAAAACTGCAAGTATTTTCCAGGCCATTTAATGCTGCATTTTTAATACACATCTCTATTGCGTTTTGGGAAATATCTAATCCTAATACCGATTTAGCGCCATAGTAACCGGCACTTATTTCAAAAGAACCTGTATAACAAAAAGCACCAAGTACTTCTGCATCTTTCACAATATTGCGAATGGCTTTACGATTGTCCTGTTGATCGAGAAAATAACCTGTCTTTTGCCCGTTCGCTATATCAACATGCATTTTAATACCACCGCTTCCATCTTCATTCCTGTTTTCCGTGATGATGATGTTGGTGTTAAATTCAGGAGATAGAAATCCTTTCTGTTGTTCCATACCTTCGAGTTCACGTACAGGTACGTCATTACGTTCATAAATTCCCTTAGGGGAAAATATTTCATTGATGGCTTTTACAATTGATGGCTTCCATTTATCAATACCAAGCGCCAGTGTCTGGATTACGAAATAGTCGTTGAATTTATCAATGATGAGTTGAGGCAGGTCATCAGCTTCTCCAAATATCAACCGGCAGTTTTCAACATAGCCAAGGCGTTTACGGTATTTCCACGCTTCGCTGATCCTGCGTTTAAAAAAATCATCGTTAATGTTTTCATTTTTATCCCTGGTCAATAATCTTACAGCTATCTGTGAACCCGGGTTGTAATATCCTTTGCCGATAAATGTTTTGTCATGTGTTACCACCTGTACTATTTCGCCAGGAGCTGCATTGGTATCTTTTTCTTTACCCCGGTTGATCTCATTTGAAAAAATCCAGGGATGACCTTGTTCAATTCGTTTACTGATATTTTTATTGAGCGTGATGGTTTTCATAGCGCAAAAGTAGATGGTTTTTCCAAATCGGAAATACAGCTTAATTAAAGTGTTTGTTGTTTACCCACAACTTAATGATTAATGCTGTCTTATTGTTTTGTAGAAAAAAATGAGATGGAATTCAGTAATTAATTTATCGGTCCGAATTCCTCTTTCCAATTGTATTTCCAGCGGCGATGACTCCAAAGCCACATGTCGGGATATTGCTGAATAGAGGATTGAAGATAGTGTACAAATTTTCTCGTGAGTTCTACCTGCGTTAGCGAAGCAGGATGTTCATCCACTTTTGAAAAAACAGCTTCATAATAACCACGCCTGGATTTATGTATCCTTGCAAATATTACTTCCGTATCATTTTCAATCGCAGCTTTTGCAGGCCCTTTAATAAATGGGGCCGGTTTATTCATAAAATTAAACCACCAGGCATTGGCTGGATCTCCGGGATTCTGATCGGCTACAAGCCCTAATATGTATTGCGTATTTTTATGCGGAAGAAAATCTTCCTTCATGTGCGTTGCCCTGAGAAAAATGGTTCCCTTACGTGTGCGTAAAGAAAAATAAAGTCGTTCAAATATCTTATTACTAATTGGCATATACACGCCCAGTAATTTAAACGGCGTGTTTGCAGCAAGTGCAACATTTCCCCATTCCCAGTTGAAATTGTGCCCGGCATGCACCTGCACTGTTTTTCCTGAAGTATAAATGTCATTGATTACATGCCAGTTCCCGGTAAATCTTTTTTGAAATGTGCGGTCACTCATCGATAACATCTTTATTGTTTCTATAAACATGTCTATGAGGTTATGGTAAAATTTTTTAGCGATGAGAAGTCTTTCATGATTTGTTTTTTCCGGGAATGCAATCAACAGGTTATTCATCACCACATTTCGGCGGTATTTAATAACGTAAAATGCAATTCCGTACAAGCCATCAGATATAATGTACAATATCCGGAACGGCAGCAATGAAACCAGCCATAGCAATGCATAAATGAAATAATACATGCTATAAATATCAGCTAAAAAAAGTAAGCGACCCGGATTATTTTCCCTGTTGCCGGTTATCGTTTCAGAAGTTCATTTTATAACATTGTTCAGGAAGTTTATGAAAGGGATTTCTGTCACTGAATTTCAACATCATCCCAATAATGTCTTTAGTTTTTTCATCAATGAAAAATACGATGGTAAATACATTATGCGATATACAGCGGCGGTACCGTTGGTTCTTCTAATGGATGGATACAAAACCAGGTTTCACAATTTACGTTACCCATTGCTGCAAAAAATGCTGTACTCACAACCAACGCACCTTACAATATTTATGGTGCAGACCCGCAATCACCAGACTCAGATAACGTGTTTAATGCTCCAGCAGGAGAATGGATGAATACACAATTGGCAACACTTACCGGAAGCGGTTCAGGGCCTTACAATTCTTATTATGAAGCAGCGGTTGTGGCAACAGGGGTATTGCCATTAACACTTATAGGCTTTGATGGTTCTGCATACATACAAAGTTGCCTGCTTCGATGGAAAACGGAAAACGAATCAAACTTCAGTCACTTCGAACTGGAGTATAGCCCTGATGCAGATGACTTTGAATTTTTAGCCAGAATACAGGCGAAAGGGAACAATACTGTTTCTACCAATGATTATTTATATGAAGACCGCGACCGGCTCTTGCAGGGAAACGCATACTACCGGTTGAAAATCGTTGACAATGATGGAAAATATTCCTATTCATCTGTTGTTGCCATTCACAATAATCTCAGACTGCCGATACGGATCAGAACAAACCCGGTTACCGGCGGCAGTTTGGTATTATATCATCCGCTGAGCAATGGAACAGAAAAAATAATGGTTACCAACAGTGCAGGCCGGTGTATCGGTGTAGGCCGGTTACATGCTGGCGTTCAGTACACACAGGTTGATCTCAGTCTGTGCGCCCGCGGAGTTCATTTCCTGATCTATTCAGATGGAAAATATACCCAAACATTGAAGTTTATTATCCAATAATTTCAGCAGGAGAATTTATCTGAGCTCTTACAAAAAAGTAAGAGCTTTTTTATGAGTAAAAAAGCGGGCTTACAAAAATAATTTTGATTGTAAAATTGACTTACATTTAATTCCAAAAAATAAAATTATACAGATGAAAACTTTCGTTGCCGTAACCTTTGCAATTAGTTGTTTTTGTACCGGACCTGCATTTGCACAGGCTAAAAAATTTATTTTTAAACTGGGGCCTACTTACGAACTCCCTAAAAAAGCCGAGGATCTTGCCTTTGTAGGCAATGATAAAGATGGCATTGTAAATCTCTCCCTTAAAAAAGACTACCTGTACGTATCAGGCTTTAATCCTAAAACATTGTCGCAAACAAATGAACAGGAAGTTGAACTGGAAAAAACCCGCAATTTCAACAGCGAATTTTTTGCAGAAATGAATGGTAAATATTACTGGATCAATAGCGATTGGGATAAAAAAGAGGGAAAAGAAAAAGTGTATTGTGAAAAAGTAAATATCAAAAATGGCAATGTTGGGGAACCTCAATTATTGTTTGAAACAACAAAAGTGGAAGGCGATTTAATTCCTGCCGGATTTTATTCACAAAAGAAGATTAATAAATTCGATTTCAATTATTCAACAGGCAACAAATTCCTGCTGGTAAGCTACCGCTTAAAACCCGAACATAAGAACGATAAGATCAACTATGATAAGATGGGCGTGCAGGTATTTGACGAGAATATGAAAAAGGTTTGGGGTAACGAATTCACCATGCCTTATACGGAAGCCAAAATGGACAATTCTGATTTTTCAATTGATGCTTTCGGTAACGCTTACCTGCTGGCGAAGGTTTATAATTCTGATAATAGAAAAGAAAAGGATAAAGAAACCGGCCAGCCAAATTATCATTATGAACTATTAAAATTCAGCCAGGGATCGGAGTCCATTAAGTCTACCAATGTGAATATTGAAAATTATTTCATTCGTAATAGTTCACTTATTGATGGTAATAATAACGAAATGATCGTGGCATGCACCTATAGTAAAAAAGCAAATACAGTTGGAACTGATGGAATATTCCTGGCGAAAGTTGATGAAAACGGAAATGTAAATAAGTATAAGAATGGATTTTATGAATTTCCTGCATCCGAAATGGCCAAGTTTGAATCGGCCCGTAAAAGAAGAAATATTGAAAAGGCAAACGATTATGAAGCGCCTTACATAAGCGTAAGAGGACTCATCAGTGGAAGTGATGGAAGCATGTTTGTTGCCTGTGAGGAATTCAAATATGTAACCCGCTATCGGTACAGTTCAGTTGGGAATTCAGGTTTTAGCTCCAGTACAGTTTATTACGACTGGTATTATGATGATATTATTGCAGCAAAGATAGAAGGCAATGGAGAATTTGCCTGGGTTAGGAAGATTCCTAAACGCCAGGGAGGAACCACCGAAAACTGGGGCAATCGACCTCCGTATGTAGGAACAATGAGTTATAAACTGGTGGCTGATGAGTCGGGATATTATTTCCTGTACCTTGACAATATTAAAAATCTGGAGCTGGCTGAAGATGAAGCACCAAAATTGCATGCCGATGGTATGGGCGGACAGGTAATCGTTGCAAAGCTAAGCCAGGATGGATCGCTCACTAAAGAATTGCTATTTGATACAAGAGAGGAAAAAGTAATGATCTATCCAACAAAATTCAACCGGTTAAACGGCGCTCAGTTTATTGGACGTTGCCGGTATAGCAAAACAGAATTTGCCCCTTTGCTGATAACTATGAATAAATAGCGAAGCCTGAAAATGTAATGTAGCTGTAGGCGGGGATAAAATTCCCGGCCACAGCTACAATGTAAACATACTGGTGCGATCAGCTAATATCTGTTGTGTTCTCTATTGTACTGTTGTCTGTATTTTTCTTCCGGAATAATTTTTTAATGCCTGCTCCCAACGCTACCAAACCAATTAAGATGAATTTCCAGGCTGCCAGTAAGAATTTGCCAATCATGGCGAACACACCTGTTTTTGCAAGTATTCCGCCGGCCACAACTGCGCCAATGCCGTAGGCGGCAACTTTGTCGGTACTCGAATTAAAATCACTGTATTTGTTCCCGGTTGTAAATTCAGGCATTGTAAGCACTTTGCTGATATTGGCTTTACCAATGGCAATTCGGCCATTGTTGCCACGGCATTTAATGATAATATTCCTTTTCTGCCCAACACCCTTACATCATAATTAAGTATATGAATAGAATCAGATCCAAACTTCAGTTCTTTGGCCCAATGCAATACTTTCCTGTTTTTATCATAATAAGGAGATTGTGCCCATTGAATAATGTGGATGGGTTCATATCCCTTTTGTGCTCTTTCTTTGTTTGCTTCAGCTTCACTTTTTTGCATATCGGAGAGCATATCATCATAATTTATTTTATCCGCTTCTTCATCCTTTACATAACCGGTTTCTTCATAACTAATGATGAATGCATAACTGCTATCGGCAAATGGTCCGCCATTCTCAGGGAAAATCATTCCAAGAATATCTTCTCTTGGCGGGTTTCCCCATAAATCATGCAACACATATTTACTTTGATCGGCGTCAAGAAATTTAAATCCGGGTATAACATTAACATGCGCAATACCTTCGCCAATGGTAACATCACCGGTTTTCCAGTGAAGATTTTTTACAATTGAATCCATTAGTTTGATGCTTTGTAATTGCTCCTCAAGAGAACTATCCTTTTGTGCGATTGAAAAGAAATTAAAGAAAAGAATGGATACAATGAGTACAGATAATTGTTTCATGGTGAATTAATTTTGGTAAAACAAATTAAAGGATTTATTTCATGCTACCGGATATTAATTTATTAACTCCTCATTATTATGGCCAGTTATTGTGTTTATGTTATAGAACTATCCAAAAAGGTATTTTCTGAAAATTCAAAATTCAGAGCTGCCAATCCGCAATTCAATGGCGTATTGCAATGTTTATATGTTGGAATGACCAGTAAAACGCCGAAGGAAAGATTTATGCAACATAAAACTGGTTTCGTAAATAGAAAAGGTCATGATCTTTCTGCTGCCATTGTTCGGAAATATGGTACTTATTTACGTCCGAGCTTATATGAACATTTAAATGCTAAACCTATGACCCGGCAACAAGCCCTGGACATGGAAGCCAAACTTGCCTGGGAGTTGAGAAAGAAAGGATATGCCGTGTGGTTTAATTAATGGAAGGAAATTTTTTAGTCAAATGTTATAAATTACATCCGTTCCTGGCTTCAACGTCAACTTGAAATTTATTGAGCACACGATTGGCAGGTTCATTAAAAAATAAACTCCTTATGTCTAAATACATACTTCCCTATTTCGGCCAGTTAGATACTGATAGCCTTGATGAATATTACGACAGCAGTATTACTATAAACGGGTTGGAAATTAATGTTGATCTGAATTTCGACCTGGTTTCCATTGAACCAACCCGGTTGGAAATTGCAAAGCGATTCCTGGAGCAGGTAACAGATTTCGACTTTAAGAACAGGAAATATATTGCGGATGACTTTAACAACGAAAATGCCGATACGGTTAAAACCTACATTAAATCTCATCTTGAAGAGATGGGGGAGGATGAATTGAACGAATTGCTGGATGCCGGTGATAAAAAAACGTCAAATGAATTGCAGATGCTGAAGAAGATTAAATTGGTTAGGCTGGGTTTGTATCCTGGTGAAAGGGAACAATTTGCTGTTTTTGACTACTCTATCGGTAAAGAATATACGCAATACCTTGTTGTTGTGGTTGTTAATGAAGATGGTAACATGGAGTACCTTACGATGGAGAGTTAACGTTCCTGTAAATAAAACCAAACCCGCTCAACTGTTTAGGATCAAACACCCCACTGACTAAAATCAGCTTTCATTTTCAATGAACTGATTACTTTCCTTAAATGGTAACTGCCGTTATTGATCAGCCTGGTATAAATGTACTATCGGAAATTGTAAACAAGTTTGATAAAGCATCAACTGAGCTGAAATACACATTGCTCAGCAGGTTTGCTACCTGTTCTCCTGTTAATACAAAAGTGCTCAAACAATATCACGACCTGCTGTTGTTTATAAAAGCTTATCCCGACAACAAGGAAATACTTCACAGGGCATCGATGGAACTTTTGCGGATTGCATCTGTTGTGAAATCAACATATCCCAACTCCCTGCAAATGCAACGTTCCTTAAGCGGTACCGGTATAGCAGGAAGTTCCATCATATGCCAGTACAGCTATACGATTGTTCAATGGTTGCTCAGGGTACAAAGCAGTAATGTAATTTTCTATTCTGCAGAAGCGGATAATGAAACCTCGAAGGCTGTATTGCAACTCCTGTTTCCCCGTATAGAATACTATTATTGTACACAAAAGGAGTTTACCGCAACGAAAAGAATACTATTACTTTGCGGCCAATCTTCAACGTTAGAAAATCTCATGCAATCATTTGAAAATATACCTGAGATGCCGATGCGTGAAGTATTGTTTGATCAGCTTAAAATATATATATCATGGCAATTAAATGATCAACTATTTAATCATACACTATTGCAGGGCAATTGGCTTGCGCCTTATTACCAGCGTAAACCATTTGAACGATATATCCCGAAGTATGCTCACAGCAAACCGAAATTTCGGAAGATCAAACTAACCAAAAACAAGCAACAGAAGATCATTGATCTATCACGTGCTTCTCTTGCATTGTATTGCAGGGAAACAGAACCGATTACTTATGTACATGCATCATCCCTTCAACTATTTGATTGCGGAAACGCTGTTACTATCGCATTATTCGGAATAGATCCAAACAGGATGTTAGCTATAGAAACCTATATTGGTTATATGCTTTTTAAAAACAACGTACCGGTTGCCTATGGTGGTGCCTGGATATTCGGGGATCGTTGCAAAATTGGTTTGAATATTTACCCGCCATTCAGAAAAGGTGACTCATATACGTTATTCGATAAAATAATTTCTTTGTATAAGCAGGAATTTCACCTGCAGCGATTTGTTGTTAAACCCTACCAGTTTGGAAAAGGGAATCCGGAAGGATTAGCATCAGGTGCATTCTGGTTTTACTATAAAATGGGATTCAGGCCGGCAGATAAAATAGTAGCGGTTGCTGCAGCGAACGATTATAACAATAAAATAAGATCGTCTATATCCAGGCTGAAATATTTTACAACCTCTAATCTTGAACTGTGCTTTACACCAATGTTAGAAGGCGATATGGATCCGGAAATCATCAGCAAAAAAATAACGGAAATGATTAAAGTAAAATTTTCCGGTAACAGGAAAGCTGCACTACAATCTGCCGGCAACCAGTTTGGATCTTTTCTCCCGAATGAAAACAAAACAAGTGTTCGATTTGAACATTTGTCTTTATTGTTAGCTTTCATTGGCAATTGCAATACATGGAGCAGGAATGAAAAAATGCAATTGGAAAAAATCCTGCATTCAGCAACCGCAGATATTAAATATATCCATTCTGTTCGTGCATGTAAACGGCTGCACCAGGAATTATTCTCCCTATTAAAAAAATAAAAATGTTGTATTAAAAATACTGCTGGCCATTGCATAACATGTACCATTAGTAATAATATTCCAAACTCAACCGTAACAGGTATTTTTCATGCATGTGTCAGCCTACCTACACTGGTGTTTTTTAGAAAACGTAACTTCTTCATTAATCTTAACCTGGAGCCGGAAGCGCTATTGTATGAATTGCCCCAAACTGTTTTCCCAAAGCAAGTAATTCATTTTCACTAACCTATATTTGCCTGATGTTAGTAAAGGGAAGTACCAAAACTAATTTTAATAAAAGCAACCAGGAAACGCCTTTTCCAGTCTTACTGGAGATGGCTAAAAATGGAGATGAAAAGGCTTTCAAAGCTATATATGATGCATTGAGTGGAAAAATGTACAGTCTTTGCTTACGTTATGCCGGCAACCCAAATGACGCAAACGATTATTTCCAGGATGGTATTATCAGGGTTTACCGTAATCTCGCCAATTTTAAAGGAACTGGTTCTTTTGAAGGTTGGGCAAGACGAATTTTTGTGAACACATGCCTCGATCATATCAATAAAAAGCAAAAGCTGAACTTCAGCGAGATAAATGACGAAATAAGTATAGAAACAAATGAGCTAACAGGCGTGGAAAGACTTTCGCATACCGACCTGTTTAAACTAATTCAAAAACTTCCGGAAGGATACAGAACTGTAGTAAACCTCTATCTCGTGGAGGAATATAATCATAAAGAAATTTCAGAAATGCTGGGCATTTCTGAGGGAACAAGTAAATCACAGTTGTCGAGAGCAAAAACACTTTTACAAAAGAGTATTGCAGCGCATTATGACAGGTAATAAAAAATTCAAAGAGCTCAAAAATTATGAAGCGTCGCCGCCTCATGGATTTTTTGCTGCCATCTGGAAGAAGATCGTTTCTTCCGGAAGCGGTAGCTCTTTGCCGGAAGCTGAGCATCCGGGTATTCACCATGAACCTGGCTATGCTTCCATTTTTTCTCAGTTGCAATCCTATACCGATCCCGAACATACGCCACCTGCTTTTGAATATCCGCCTACAGGTAAAATAAAGGATACGGATTCCCAAAGCAGGAAGAAAGTATTAAGCATTAGCAGGGTAGGTATTTCTATTGCGGCAGCAGCAATTATCGGGATAGCAGCATGGTTTTTCATAAGTAATTCCGGCAGTCATAATAAGCATTTGCCTCAGCAACAGCTCGTTTCAGATAATAACAAGCGCAACAACGGCCAAAGCGAATCGGTAAATAAAAATGATAAGAATAATAATGCTGAACTGCCGATCGAACATGTATCCATGCAATTGTTAGCGAAGAATCGTACGGTAGCAACAAACCTGGAGGATAATGATTTCATATTTACTTATACAAATTTCACAGTTACAGAATCGCAGCGATTTTTAGCGGATATTAAAAGGAATGCACTGGTATTTATAAATGAGTTTTCTTATGTTAATATCTCAGGTAAAATGAGTGCGTTCCTCGAAAAATTGTACGAGGTAAATAAAAATGATAAGCCTACAAAGCTTGCAAAGAAAATGAAAAAAAAGCTTAAGAAATGGAAGCAAAAAGATGAACGTCATTTCGACAAAGGATGTAAATACAATGCACTGGATATTATTGACCTTTCTGATTTTATCTTTAAAAATTAATAGTACATGTTGCGACTAAAAATATTTTTGTTGATGTTAAGTTGCGCTTCTGTATGCATTTCGCAAAAACCTGCTTATGTTGCAAATACAGGCAATGATATCACGGTTGTGTACGATATAAAAGTTAAAGACGATAAAAAAGAAGCGGGAATTGAAGAAACCTATAACGGTGGAATAAAAACGTTTATGCAGTCTGGAAATAATACAAGGATCAGGATGGTAACGCTGATGCGTGTTCAGAATGTATATTTCAGACGTACCGGCAACGGAACAAAAATTTTGGTAAGCAAGGAATCGGGAAAAGATAAATACAAATATGTTGTAAGTGGCGATGAATGGAAACAACTGAATAACCGATATGAAAATGCCCAGTGCACAATTGAAAAAGATTCTATACAAATTGCAGGCTATTATTGTAAGCGGGCAAAAGTAAAATTGCAAAATGGCACTGTTATTACTGCTTACTTCACTGAATTGCTTCCATCGGTTAGTAAAGAAATTGAACCCATGTTTGCCTGCATTCCGGGCTTTGTGTTAAAATACGAGTACGCTCAGAAAAACGGAACTTTAATTTTCCAGGCGGCAAAGGTGAAAAGAAATAAAATAAGTGAAACTGTATTTAACGAACCTGGTGGTGAATATGCATTAAAAAACAGTTCCGATTAATTATTCAACGGTACATCAGGTTGCCTGCGACATTTCCTCCAGGTCGAAAGTATTATCTGCATCTCTTTTATTCTTATTGTAGAAATTGTACAATCCAAGCGTTAGTCTTTTTTTTCTCAACAGGGATAGGAATATCCCGGTTATGATAAGCAGGTTCGATTGCTCGCTGTATGTTTTAAGTGTGATGATCCCTGAGTTATCACGCTTTACAATATCTTCTATGGTTTCAATGATAATCGTTTCCTGTTGCTCCCACCTCCAGTAAAAAGAAAAGAAGTTTTTTGACACCCAGGAATATGTTCTATTTGATGCGATTAATTTCACTCGTGGAATTATTGATGTGAGCAGGGGGAATTTTATGTGCGCTATCCTGTTGTTGGTATCGATGTCTTCTACCAGGATATTTTTCCTGAAAATACCATTGTTAGTTAATGTAAAGTTTCCTGCTGATCCATTCAGGTTTATAAACCAGGTGGCCGACTTGCCTTTTTCTATGGTTCCAAATAACAGTTCATTCAAATGAATCCAATAGCAATCCTGTTTTTTGGTGATCCGGTAAGTATATGCTTCAACCATTTTTTATTCATGAATGATAATCGAAAAAAAAGGAGCTGTAAAAATACAGCCCCCGCCAATCTTACTTACCAGACATTCATCCGGTAACCCTGTCTATAAGATAGATTTCGGAAAAAAAGGGTTGCATCTGCTGAAAATATTTTTTAAGAAATTTTATTGCTATCAACGTTGTTCTTTACCTGGCTATATCCCGGATAATTTTTATGTGGTGTGCCAGGTGAATACACATGAATTTCCTGGCACCGGATACGTTCAGCATGCCCAGGTGAGGATGAACAATAAATTGATTTGACTGTAATTGATCTGTCGTTTCTGCTTTTTCCCTTGCGATTTCAATGAGTTTTTTTAACCTGCCCATGCTGATGTTATTTTTGGGCATTACAACCGTTGGTGCTGTAGCTTTTCCTCTTGGAATCCTGTTTAAACAAAAAACAAGGAACCTGTTCTTATTAAACTTCCATTTGTACAAGGAAGGATCTGATTTATGTAACTGGTCAATGATTAAAATGGTTGCCATCAATACGTGCTCTATGTGCCATGCTACCGGCACTTTTGAAATGGATGTATTAACTGTTGCTGCATTCTCAGATAACGAATCCAGTTTATCAATGAGCTGAATTATTTTTTTCATACGCTGTAGGGTTGAGCAAATAACGCCAGGTACAATAAAATGTTCAAATCACGGTAAATAAAAAAGCTGCTTCATTACGAAACAGCTTTTTAAATAAATGCAATGGAACTTATCGCCTGATCACTACTTTACCTGTTCCTAAAATATTTCCGGATGAATCGGTAAGTACTACTGCATACGTTCCTGCGCTAAGGAATTCGCCGTGTACTGCCAGTTCCTGGCGTGAAGTGATGATTACATAAGATTGTTGCAACACCCTTGAACCTTTTGCATCGTAAACAGTAACGATTCTTGGTTTATTATTAAACTCAAGTCCCGGATAACGTACATAGAATAATCCGTTGTTCGGGTTCGGGTAAATGAATGCAATATTAATGGTAGAATCACCGATCTTAAGAATCGAAGACCGTCCGGTACAATTATTTCCGTCTGTTACCGAAGCGGTATATTCTGCAGTATCAGGATAGTTAACCACTAATGTATTTCCGGTAACACCGGCAATTGAACTTCCGTTTTTAAACCAGCTAAATGAAGTTGCAGGCGGGTTAGCACTTGCAGTAAGTGTAGTGCTTAAGCCATCGGTAAGATTTACATATGGTGAAGCGGTAATAGTAACTACCGGTAATGCATAAACTGTTAATGTTGCACCCGAAGAAGTTACATTATCGCAACCTGCAACCTGCACCCTGTACACATGTCCGTTCATAGCATTGGTTACGGCTGCAATGGTTAATGTTGAACTTGTAGCTCCGCTGATATTATTATAAGTAACTCCATTATCTGTACTTTCCTGCCATTGATAACTTAAACCTGCCCCGGTAGCTGTTGCCGTAAATGTAACACTGCTGCCTTCGCAGAAGTCCTGGCTTGCAGGTTGGGTTGTTATTGCCGTTGCAGCACTTACCAGCAGTACAGCCGCATCAGATGTAAAGTTAACAGAACATGCATTGCTGATAACGAGCCTGTATTGATTCCCATTCATACTAACGGTTACGCCTGGAAGATTTAATACTGGGCCATTAGCGCCGGTGATTGGCTGGAAGGAAAGCCCGCCATCTGTACTTTCTTCCCATTGGTAGGCAGGGTTGGTTCCTGCAGCAGTAACGGTGAAACTAACATTGCTGCCTGCACATGCGTTCTGGCCGGTAGGCTGTGTACTAACAGAAATGGGTGTAACAACCGTGAGTGTAATATTATTGGAGGTGATAGCATTCGGACCACAGGTAGAAACCACGAGGTGGTATTGGTTGCCATCCATGGATTGTGTAATGTTGGTGAGATCAAGTGTAGGTGCGTTAGCTCCTGGTACAGGGCTGAATGTTGTGCCGCCATTGGTACTTACTTCCCACTGGTAAGCTGTACCGGATGCGGTTGCCGGAATAGAAACAGGGCTTCCTACACAGGCAGTAGTATTTACAGGCTGGCTGTTTATAGAAGCAACACTGCTTACAGATAACACAACTGCATTGGAAGTAATACCACCGGTACAAGTGTTATTGATGATCACCTGGTACTGATTGTTATTGTCGGCTGCAGATACGTTTGGAATAGTAAGTGTAGCAGAAGTTGCACCTGCTATATTGGTGAATGTTGCACCGCCATTGGTACTAACCTGCCATTGATAGCTAAGGGTAGATCCATTGGCAACAACACTGAATACTGCATTTGTTGATGGGCAGGCCGTAACATTTGACGGTTGTGTTGTAAATGCTGCCGGGATGAACACGTTTAACATAACGCTATTGGATACCAGTGGAACACCGGTACAACTGGAAATGATCACATGGTATTGATAATGATCCATGCCACCAATAATATTATTTAACGTAAGCGTTGCAGCCGTTGCGCCGGGTAAATTGGTAAATGTAACACCATTGTCGGTACTTACCTGCCATTGATAAGTATTGGCAGTACCGGTGGCGGTTACACTAAATGTTGCATTGGTTCCTTCGCAACCGCTGAATGTTGTTGGTTGTGAAGTTATACTTGCAGGATCGCTTACTGTTAATGCAACAGGTGTAGAAGTAACGGAGGATGGACAAGTATTGCCGATGATTACCTGGTATAAGTTTCCATTCATGCCGGCTGTTACGGATGTAAGGGATATTGAAGCACTGGTTGCACCGGGAATATCAGTATAGCTGGTTCCACCATTGGTACTTACCTGCCATTGATAAGTGGGGCTGTCGCCGGTTGCAGTCACTGAAAAACTTGCATTCGATCCTGTACAAACATTGGTAGCTGTTGGCTGGCCTGTAACAGCAACGCTATTGCAGGATACCGGGGGTAAAATAATTGTTGTGGTATCGAAAGAGGTAATTTTAATACCAGCCTGTGTAAAGAAATTAGAGGTCATTTCAACAACCGCCTGGTCTTTAATTGCAATATCATCAATATACCATCCTTCAGGATTGGTACCGATGTCGGAAGTAAACCTGAACCGGATTTTTACATTCTGATTCGCATATGAATTGAGGTTTACTTTTGTTTTAATAAACTGGTTATTGGAACTTCCCGTCCACGCTCTTCTTCCGGCAATAATAGTGGAAGCATCCATTGTTCCGGTATAACCGTTTTTAATGATGTTTGGCCCAAGATCCGTCCACACTGTTCCACCATCTGTACTAATTTCTAATACACCACCGTCGTATGTACTTTCTACATTGTAATAATGCCAGAACGACAATGGCGGGGGAGTGGCGCCCAATGCAACTGCGCTGGTCATGGTTAACTTCTGATCAGAGGTTACATCTATTTCTTCCGAGAAATAAGCATTAGCAGCACTATGGCTACGGGAATTCGTAGGAACCCAGTTAGTAGAAGTTGTTGAGTTTGTTGTCCACAGCGCAGAAGGAATTGACAGTGCCGGAACGATATCTTCAAACAGCGTTACTGTTGGATAATAAGCACCGGCATTTACCTGTACGGTAAAACTGTAATCCTGTGATTGCGCCGCTGCCACATTCACATTAAAACTTACTACACGGTTTGTGCTATTATACGTACCACCTGAGATCCAGGTTACATTAGTTGGCAATGTATCTGTAATGATCACATTTGAAACCGGCGCACAAGGTGATGACGTTACCGTATTTGTGTACGTAATAAATCCGCCTTCCGGAACCTGCGTAGTTCCGTTTTGTGAGAACCTGAAACTGGCGCCACCCGCTGTATAATCAGGTGTTTGGTCAGATACACTTCCGGCAGAACCCTGTGATGCAAATGCACCCATACCTCTTCTCCTGAATGCTTCCCTGATGGCGCATTCATGCACGCCGTTATATAAAAGCTGATCAGCCTGGATGATTGCATCCCGTCCATCAATAAATCCCGGGTTACAAGGTTGCAAACGCATTCCTTCTACAACCAAACGAAGTGCAATTGAATTTCCATCGGTAGTAGGATTCCTGATATCCGGGTTAATAGTGCCCACCTGGTTGATGATGTTCCAGGTCATATCCCATAATGTTGCACACCATATTTCTCCACGGTTATGTGATTCTCCGGAGATAGTAGTGTTATACACCTGGTTATTAACTGCAAAATTGGTGCAGTACTTCTGGTTGCGTATACCGCTTCCCGTTGGCGACTGGCCAATTACGTATGTTCCGATTCCTCTTGGTGAATTAAAACCGGTATTCAAATTTGAATTTGCCCAGTCTTGTGTGTACATGAGACAGAAATAATCACTCCATCCTTCACCCATTTGTTCTGCACTTGATAAACAGCCCGACTGTGAAGGACCGCCGGTTAAACGGTTACTGATACCATGTCCAAATTCATGTACGATAACACCGTTATCAACGTCGCCGTCTTTTTGCGGGCTTCCGCTCCATAAATACATTTGCATTCTTCCACTTTGTCCATCTGCAGGTGTAGAGAAATTTGCATTATTGGTACCACCGCCATCTTGTGCATCTGCATTAACATGATCATTTCCTGCGCCTCCTCTTCCCTGGTTATCATCCTGGAAATTCCCGGCAACTTCGTCAAAGCCGTACCGGTAAGTAATATCATGCGCAAGATTATTCCAGTAAAAAAGATTGGTAATATTAAACTGCTGGTTTTGAACCGGGGTTGTTTGTGTGGCAACTACTGTGAAGTTGGGCACAAAATTAAAAGTGAGATCCGGTGTAGTAGTTGAAGTTGCGGCTACACCTATACCGTTATTGTCATTGCGGTCTTCCTGTGCCCATACGTTGTTTCCTCTTGTAATATTGTAATCTGTTGTTCCTACGGTATGCCATTTGAGGCTGGTTGCATTGCCAGGTGTTGCAGTCCAGGGATTGTTAATCAGTGCAGGAGTTCCTCCCGGGTGACTGGGGCTTTCCGCAGGAAACGGCACTACACGGTAGCTGGCGTTGTTTACCATTGCCGGACTGTTTGTAGCATTTCCCTGTGCTGAAAATGGCGAGGGCATAAAATCAAACTTATATTCGGAAGCCAGGTGGTGATCACCGTGGTTTACAAACGGAGCTTTGTTTTGGGGTGCATCCCAGTTGCAATAGTTTGTATAATTGTCCATACCAAGAATATGATTATTCGATGCGTCTACTCTCAACATCCAATAATCAGCAGTGGTGCGGGGCAATAAATATACCTGCCATGCCAACTGAACGCTCGCAGATTTTTCTGATGGAACCCATGTTAACTGCGCAGTAATATTTTCTTTTGAAACGCCAAGGTCACCAAACTCAAACCTGTTGCCGCTATTGAGAACGTTTATAATTTTAGGTTGCTGTTTGGTAGATAGTTTCCTGTCTGCAAGAGCCGCAATCACTGCTTCTACCGGCGTAACCACAGGCACAGCCGATTTGATGTTTACTCTTTTATCAAGGCTTTCTATGAATCTGCCGGTTCTGGAAACCAACTGATCGTTCTTAAATGCAAGCACCAGTATCTGGTTGTAAACAGGAATATTCCTGTAAGCCTGTTGCAGGTAAACCATCCTTGTGCCTGCTGATCTGTTGAAATAAGAATCGCTGATAAAAACATTTTCCAAATCCTGCTTCGACAAACCAATTGCAGCATTGTTCTTTACAACAAGCCTCATGGCTTCAGCTCTGTCATTAATTTGTGATTTGGCAATTGAAATAGCAAGAATCGAAACAAGTAGGAGTAGACTTTTTTTCATATTGTGTATTAATCGTTTTCGGAAAATGGTTCCGGTTAATTACACCGGAATAAGAAAGCATTGTTTTTTGATGAATGAGTTTATATGGGGCAGGAAAAAAAATTTCGGCGAAAATTACACTATTTTTTCAAGAATTTGGTAACAAACAAGAACTAAAAAGGGCTGTTCAACCGAACAGCCCTTTTTAAAATATTTCACTCAACAAAACAAACTACCTTCTAATGATAACCTTACCTGTTCCAAGGATTTCTCCTGATGCATTTGTAAGTACCAAAGCGTAATTTCCTGAACTCAGGAATTCGCCATGTACCGGAAGTGCCTGGTATGGTGTAATGATTGCATAAGATTGTTGCAATACTCTTGCACCTTTTTCATCATACATAGTAATCATTCTTGGTTTGTTGTTGAATTCTATGCCCTGGAATCTAACCCAGAAAAATCCTGTGTTCGGATTAGGATATATGAAGGCAATATTTATAACAGAATCTGCTATTACCAATACGTCAGATTTACCCACGCATCCGGCAACACTGGCAACTTCTGCAGTGTATTCACCGATATGCGCATGGTCTACCACCAGTGTATTACCGGTTGCACCTGGAACAACGCTATTGTTATTATACCAGGTAAAAGTAGTTGCTGCCGGGTTAGCAGTAGCAGTAAGTGTAGTCGTAAGATCTTCTGTTATGCTACTATAGGGCGATGCTGAAATTGTTACAACCGGTAACGGATTTACTGTAATGGTTACATCATCAGAAGTAACAGAACCACATCCTGTAGCAATTACGTGATACGCATTACCATTCAGTGCTGCTGTAACCGGGGATATAGTAAGTGTTGCGCCTGTAGCGCCATTGATGTTTGTGAACGGACCGCCATTGCTTACCTGCCATTGATAACTTCCACCGGAAATATTTGAAGCCGTTACGTTAAAGGTAACATTACCACCTTCGCAAACAGTTGCATCATTGGGTTGACCGGTGATTGCTGTTGCAGGAGTAACGGTTAAAACAGCCGCTGCAGACGTAACACTGCCGGTACAGGTATTGCCAATGATCACCTGGTATTGATTGGTGCTCATAGGATCTGTTACGTTCGGAAGTGTAAGCGTTGCACTTGTTGCTCCGGCGATATCGGTAAATGCGCCGCCGCCTACGCTAACCTGCCATTGGTAAGAGATAGGATTTGTTCCGGTTGCTGCAGCAGTAAAGGTTGCATTGCTTCCAGAACAAACTGTAACATTTGCCGGTTGTGTTGAGAAAGAAGCAGGTGCATTAACGGTTAATGTAGCCTGGTTCGATGTAATGGAACTTGAACCGCAACTGCCTATTACTAACTGGTAAACGTTTCCATCCATTCCTGCCGTAACGTTCGTAAGTGTGAGCGTTGCTGCAGTTGCACCCGGAATATCAGTAAATGGTCCTGCATTTCCATTGTTACTAACCTGCCATTGATAGGAAGAACCACTGGCGGCTGCTGTAAATGTAGCATCAAGTCCTGCACAATAAGTAGCACTCACCGGTTGTGAAGTAATTACTGCTGCATTTGTTACGGTTAGTACGCCACCGGAAATAACCGGTGCCGCAGTACAACTATTTGACATTACTACCTGGTAAACATTATTGTTCATTCCTGATGTAATGTTTGAAAGCGTAAGTGTTGGCGAGGTTTCTCCCGGGATATCAGTAAAAGGCCCGCCTGCACCTGAAGTGCTCACCTGCCATTGATAGGTATTGTTGGAACCATCTGCTCCAACACTGAAAACTGCATTTGAACCTACACATGCTCCAACATTTGCCACTGGTGTAGTTACAGAAACTGGGCTATATACATTTAAGAGTGCGTTGCCTGAAATCAATCCGGTTGGGCTGCAACTGAATACCAGTACATGATAAACATTGTTGTTCATCGCAGGGGTAGTTGCATTAATGGTATAGGTAGATGAGGTTGCTCCGGGAATATCAGTGAAAGGTCCACCGGTTCCGTTCGTACTAACCTGCCACTGATAAGTGACGTTTGTACCTGCAGTTGATACGGCAAATGAAATGGGTGATCCGGCGCAAGCCCCCTGGCTGGCGGCGGGTTGTGTGGTAATCGTTGCAGGATCACTTACAGTTAATACCGCCTGCGCAGATGCGATCGGCCCGGTACAGGTATTGGTGATCACCACCTGGTATATGTTGCCATTCATTGCTGAAGTAATTCCCGTAACGTTTAATGTTGCTGAAGTTGCTCCCGCAATATTTGTAAAAGGTCCGCCTGGTCCGTTTGTACTCACCTGCCATTGATAGCTCAGGGAACTTCCGGTTGCTGAAACGGTAAATGTTGCATCACCGCCACCTGTACACGCACTGGTGTTAACTGGTTGGGAGGAAATATTTGTTGCTGAATTAACTATTAATGTAACATTATTTGATACAACCGGGTTAGGGCCACAACTCGTGATCACCAGGTGATATTGGTTACCATTGGAAGCCGACGTTACGTTTGCAAGGCTATAAGTGAGGGAAGTTGCTCCCGGAATGTCTGTAAACGGACCGCCTCCGGTGCTCACCTGCCACTGGTAAGTATTGGAACTACCGGTAGCGGTCACACTAAAGTTTGCAGTTTCCCCGGAACAAACGGTTGCATCAGATGGTTGTGATGTAATACTTGCCGGGTTATTCACGGTTAACGTAACTGCATTGCTGGTAATGGTAGACGGGCAGGTATTGCTGATCACCACCTGGTACTGATTACCATTCATACCTGCGGTTACATTTGTTAAGGAAAGAGTAGCTGAAGTTGCGTCGGTAATATCTGTGAATGGTCCACCCCCGGTGCTCACCTGCCATTGATAAGTAGGGTTAGATCCATTGGCCACAACAGTGAATGTTGCAGTTGATCCTGTACATGCAGTAGTGCTGGCAGGCTGGGTTACCGTGGTTACCCCAGTACAGTTTGCACACTGAACCACTGTAAAGTCGGGTGTTTGATCGGTTACACTGTTTGAGGAACCCTGCGATGCGTTTGGACCCATGCCTCTTCTCCTGAATGCTTCTTTTATTGCACAACTGTATGCACCACCGTACAGCACCTGGTCGGCCTGCAGAATAGCATCTCTTCCATCAATAAAACCCGGGCTGCAAGGCTGAAGTTTCATTCCTTCCGTAACCAGTTTCATGGCAATATTATTTCCGCCACCGCCGGCAATATCATAAATGTTCGGGTTGATGTATCCAACCTGGTCGATAATATTCCAGGTCATATCCCACAAAGTTGCACACCACAATTCTCCACGATTGTGCGATTCTGCATCTATGCTATTGGCATAAACAAGATTATTAATGCTGAAATCGGTTGTGTACAGTTGAGTGCGTATACCCGATCCCGTTGGTACCTGCCCGATTGCATATGTTCCGATTGCTCTGGGAGATTCAAATCCGAAAGACAGATCAGTAGTAGCCCAGTTTTGTGTAAGCATCAGGCTGTAATAATCGCTCCATCCTTCTCCCATTTGTTCGGCATTGCTAAGGCAGCTTGCCTGCGCCGGGCCACCGGTTAAACGGTTACTCAACCCATGTGAATGTTCATGCATCACTACTCCATTATCTACATCTCCATCAATTAGTGCGGCCCATAATGTTACGGTAAGATTGCTGTTTACATAGTTAGCGAATAATCCGCCATCATTCTGACTTACAAACACCGCAGGTATTGTAATTGTATTGTCGCTTCCGGCCATAATCACATTTGGTCCGGCAACATTGTTCACCATAATGACAGCAATGGCACCTGCGTTCTGTGCGTTCTTTACTTTCACGGTAAAATTGCAATTACCCCTGTTGATAAGCGCTATTTTTCCTGCCAGAGAACCATTGGCTCCCACACAGGCATCGTGAGTTGTTGCCGCCTGGTCGTTATACCAAACTACCTGGCCGGTAACAGGCCCAACATTAATGAGTTTATTAGCAGTACTGAAACCGCTTTCTGTTGCAGAATAAAAACGGGAAATACTTGAAGGTGTGTTTACAAAAAGGGTTGCTGCTGTATCCCACAGGTACATCTGCATTCTTCCGTTTCCGCCATCGGCAGGGGTAGAGAAGTTTGCATTGCTTTGATTCGGCGCCACAAAATTTCCATCCTGCGCATCCCCATATACCCAGTCATTTCCCTGGCCACCTCTGCCCTGGTTGTTAGACTGAAAATTACCTGCCGGTTCATCAAATCCGTATTGATACAAAACATCGTGATAAATATTGTTCCAGTAAAACAGGTTGGTAATGTTGAACTGTTGATTAGGTACTGGTGAAGTTTGATTTGGTGCTTTTGAAAAGTCGGGTGTGAAATCAAATGTAAGCGGATCGGGTGTTGTTGAAGTAGCCGGGGCACCGCTGTTGCTGTTACTTGCCGCATGATCTTCTTTAGCCCATACGTTATTTCCCCTGGTAATATTATAATCTGTTGTTCCGTTGCTATGCCATTTTAATGAAGTGGCATTTCCCGGAGCCGCCGTCCATGGATTGGTAACAAGGGCCGGGTTACCTCCTGTATGTCTTGGGCTTTCAGCAGGAAAAGGAATTACCTTATAACTGGCACCGTTAACAATAGAAGGACTGGAAGACACAACCCCGTTTTCATCAACATTTAACGGAGATAGAATTTTACCCATGGCCTTACTAACAGGCGTTTTGTCTTTAGGGGCAAGAACAAAATTACTTTGCGATAAGCTTTTGTTATTTGGATCCCAGTTGCAATAAACAGTGAGGTTGTTTTCGTTGAGCACTTTATTTTTTTCAGCATCAACCCTGATCATCCAGTAATCAGCCGTTGTATTGGGGGTAAAATAAATCTGCCATGCAAGTTTTACTTCTTTATTTTCATTTACAGGAACCCACAATAATTCAGCAGTTATATTTTCATGTGCAATTCCCAGTTTTCCAAAATCAAGTTTACCCGGAACAATAGTAAGTCCGGCCAGGTTCTGGCTGGTTGAAAACTTTTTGCTTTCAATGGCCGTGAGTACCGCCATATCTGCAGAAACAGAAGGGGTATAAGATCTACCGGTTAATTTAGTAATGTCAGTAATTCTTCCACCGCTATTGGAAACAAGCGTTCCATTTCTGAAAGCCATTACCTGGATCTGGTTGTACACAGGAATGCCTTTGTAGCTTTGTTGAAGATAAACCATGTCGAGTCCTGTGGATTGATCATGATACGCACTGGAAACAATGGCATCATTAAGGTCGGCTGCTGTGATATGGGCTGCTGTAAGATTTTTACTAACCAATTGCAGTGCTGCATTTTTTGCAATATCCTGCGATTGAACCATAAAGCCAAGTGCAAGGAACACCAGTAGGAGTAGATTTTTTTTCATAATGCTGATTCGGTTTTGATACAATACAAACAATCTAACATGCTTCCTGCAGATAGGTTTGCCTGTTAAAACTGGAGTTTAATTAATTGTGTTTTGAAAATGTTTGGTATAAATTGGTATACTGCTTTTAAAACAGAGGGTGAAAATTACATCATTTTCTTTAAATAAATTGTAGATGTAAGTTTATCCCGGAAGAATTAACCCGCAGAAATGAATCTTTTTATTTCTCCATTTTTTTTGCCATTCCGGGCGCCTTCCCCTACCTTTGCACCCTGAAAAAAGATACCTCAGGCTGAACAAAAAAAATGTCTGCTTTTTAAGCCGGCAAAACCAGTACAGCAAAGCATTCAGCCGGGATAACTAATAAATTCAAATAATTATGGTAGAGATTAAACCAGACGAAATTTCGGCGATACTTCGCCAGCAATTAAGCAACTTTAACGCCGGTGCCAGTTTGGAAGAAGTAGGTACGGTATTGCAGGTGGGAGATGGTATTGCCCGTGTTTATGGTTTAAATAATGTTCGCTCCGGTGAACTGGTAGAATTTGAAAATGAAGTAAAGGCCATTGCACTGAACCTGGAAGAAGATAATGTGGGTGTGGTATTGATGGGAGACAGCAGTGAGATCAAAGAAGGAGATAAAGTAAAACGTACCGGACAGATCGCTTCTATTAAAGTAGGAGAAGGAATGAGCGGTCGTGTTATCAATACATTGGGAGAGCCCATTGATGGTAAAGGACCTATCAAAGGTGAACTATACGAAATGCCACTGGAACGTAAAGCGCCAGGGGTAATTTTCAGGGAGCCTGTAAAAGAACCATTACAAACCGGTATCAAGGCGATTGATGCGATGATCCCGATCGGAAGAGGACAACGTGAGTTAATCATCGGGGATCGCCAGACTGGTAAAACGGCTATCGCTATCGATACCATAATCAACCAAAAAGAATTCGCAGCAGCAGGTAAACCTGTATATTGTATATATGTAGCGATCGGTCAGAAAGCATCTACCATCGCAGGGATCATGAAAACACTGGAAGAAAATGGCGCAATGGCTTATACTACCATTGTAGCGGCTTCGGCTTCTGATCCGGCTCCATTACAATTCTATGCTCCGTTTGCCGGCGCAGCTATTGGTGAATTCTTCCGTGATACCGGTCGTCCTGCATTGATTATATATGATGATTTGTCTAAACAGGCCGTTGCTTATCGTGAAGTATCGCTGTTGTTGAGAAGGCCTCCGGGACGTGAAGCTTATCCGGGAGACGTATTTTACCTGCACAGCCGCTTACTCGAAAGAGCTGCGAAAGTAGTAGCTAAAGACGAGATCGCTCAGCAAATGAACGACCTCCCTGCTTCTATTAAGCACCTGGTAAAAGGCGGAGGTTCATTAACCGCTTTGCCAATCATCGAAACACAGGCTGGTGACGTATCCGCTTATATTCCAACAAACGTAATTTCCATCACTGACGGGCAGATATTCCTCGAGAGTAACCTGTTTAACGCAGGTATCCGCCCGGCCATCAACGTAGGTATCTCCGTTAGCCGTGTAGGTGGTAATGCACAGATCAAATCCATGAAAAAAGTGGCTGGTACGCTTAAACTCGACCAGGCACTCTATCGTGAGCTGGAAGCGTTCTCTAAATTCGGTGGTGACCTGGATGCCGCTACAAAAAATGTAATCGACAAAGGTGCACGTAACGTTGAAATATTGAAACAAGCGCAGTACACACCATTCTCTGTAGAAAAACAGGTTGCGATAATCTACCTGGGTACACAGGGATTGTTGAGAAATGTTTCCGTAAAAAATGTAAGAGCTTTTGAAGAACAATTCTTACTGGAGATGGAAAATAAATACCCTGAGATTTTGGCTGAGTTTAAAAAAGGAAATCTACCGGAAGACGGGTTGAAAAAAATGACTGAATTGGCGAATAACCTGTCAGGTCAGTACAAATAAAAAAAATAACCTTAATATAGAAGAGATCGTTGAAGAACGGTCTCTTTTTTTATTGTATGTTTCAAAAATTCATAATACCAATTTGCTATTTTGTCAGTAAGTTTCTTCGGGAACACTATTTGCACCCCAGGTAAAAATTTTTGGAAGATGACAATGGGAATAATCGCTGTATCTGTAATATTCATGCTGATCGGTATGGCAGTACAGTACAGGTTAAAGAGTAAATTTTCAACTTATAGTAATATTCCAACCAGCAGCGGAATGAGCGGAAGGGAAATTGCGGAGAAAATGTTGAAGGATAATGGAATTTATGATGTTCAGGTTACGTCAGTACAGGGAAGCCTTACAGATCACTACAATCCCTTGAATAAAACAGTTAATCTCAGTGCTGAGGTTTATGAAGGAAGATCAGTAGCAGCAGCGGCTATTGCCTCACACGAATGTGGTCACGCTGTACAGCATGCAACGGCTTATTCAATGCTGATGTTGAGAAGCAGGCTGGTTCCATTGGTTCAGATCAGTGGTAATATTTCGCAATGGATAATTTTTGCAGGTATCGGCCTTGGTTTTGGTGGCGGAAACCCTACCGTGTTGCTGATCGGTATTATATTATTTGCAGTAACAACATTGTTTACCTTAATTACATTGCCGGTAGAATTTGATGCATCATCAAGAGCACTGGCATGGTTAGATAATGCACGCATAACAACTGCACCGGAAAAAGAAAAAGCAAAAGATGCACTTAAATGGGCTGCGTTAACGTATGTTGTTGCAGCATTGGCATCCATTGCCATGCTGGTTCAGTACATATTAATTTACCAGCAACGAAGCAGGGATTAATTAAGCAAAGTATTTAAATGGTGATCTGCTGCATCATTATCCGGGTTGATTTTATTGCGCAAACAATTTTTTGAATCCAATACCGTTTCCCGATAAAGATTACCATTACCGTTCTTCGTTATATTTGTAAAATCAATTAAAATCACCAATATGAATCTTGGAAAAGAATTTGAAAAATATGCAGTTAAACATAAAGGCATCAGCAGCAATACGCTTCATGGTTATGTACAGCACAACGTTACTAATTTAACGCCCAATATCATTGAAGAACGGCCAATGAATGTTGCAGTAATGGATGTGTATAGCCGTTTAATGATGGACCGTATCATATTCCTGGGTTATCCCATCACTGATGAAGTGGCGAATATTGTAACAGCACAATTACTTTTTCTGGAAAGCACCGACCGTACGAGAGACATCCAGATGTATATCAATAGCCCGGGAGGAAGCGTTCATGCAGGTCTCGGAATGTATGATACCATGCAATTTATAACACCTGATATCGCTACGATCTGTACAGGGATGGCAGCGAGTATGGGTGCAGTATTAATGTGTGCTGGTGCTCATGGTAAACGCACTGCGCTAAAGCATAGCCGTATAATGATGCATCAACCAAGTGCAGGCGCCGGTGGGCAGGCTTCCGACATCGAGATAACGGTTAACCAGATACGCAAATTAAAAACAGAGTTGTACGATATTATTGCACATCATACCGGGCAAACGGCGGAAAGAGTTGCTATCGACTGCGACCGCGATAAATGGCTCACAGCTCTGGAAGCAAAAGAATATGGTTTGGTAGATGAAGTGTTATTGATGAATCCTAAAAAAGCAAAAAAAGAAAAATAAGCAGCAGCGCAATTTAATTTAATCAACAATCTCAATATAAAAATATGAACCTGTATAAAAATATCAGAATGGATGAAGAAGAAGAAAGCCCGGCAAATGCACCGGAGAACCCGATGGAAAAAATGATGAGTGGATGGATGTTTGACAAAAAATTTATTGAGCAACGCAAGATCTTTTTATGGGGTGCTGTAGATGATAAATCAGCAAAAGACATTACCGACCGTTTATTATACCTGGAAGCCCTCGATCCGGGAAAAGAGATAACGTTTTTCATCAACAGCCCGGGAGGAATAGTTACCAGTGGAATGGTAATCTATGATACCATGCAAATGATTTCCTCGCCGGTGAGCACTGTATGTATGGGTATGGCCGCCAGCATGGGAAGTATATTGCTGAGTGGAGGGGAAAAGGGACGCCGTTTCATTTTTCCGCACGGAGAAGTAATGATTCACCAGCCAAGCGGCGGGGGAAGAGGAACCAGTGCCGACCTGGAAATCATGGCCATACAGATTCAGAAAGCGAAAATACTGGGCGCCCAGCTATTGGCTGATAATTGCGGCCAGACCCTTGAGAAAATTCTGAAAGATTTCGACCGTGACCACTGGATGGACGCAAAAGAGTCGGTTGAGTATGGAATCGTTGATGCTGTTTTAAGCAAAATATAAACAGAACACCTCATTACCTGATTATACAAAACCTAAAAGCAACATTATTGTTGCTTTTTTAGTCTTTTTTGGGCAGGGAACTGATAGGGTTTTCGTAACTTTACCGCTTCAAAAGCTTCCTCAATATGGCTAAACAACAGATATTACATTGCTCCTTTTGCGGAAGAAGCCGGGATGAAGTTAAAATACTCATCGCAGGCCAGGATGGCCATATCTGCGAAAATTGCGTTGAACATGCACAGGAGATCATTGTGCAGGAACTGGCTAATAGCTCGGATGTAAAGCACAACGCCGCATCTACGCACAAACTCACCGTTAAAAAGCCAATTGAGATTAAAAAATTCCTGGATGATTATGTTATCGGCCAGGACGATGCAAAAAAGATCCTTTCCGTTGCTGTTTATAATCACTACAAAAGGCTTAATCAAAAAGTAGAAAATGATGTTGAAATAGAAAAAAGCAATATCATTATGGTAGGAGAAACCGGTACCGGTAAAACGTTGCTGGCGAAATCTATCGCAAGAATGCTAAACGTACCTTTTGCCATTGTTGATGCAACAGTATTCACAGAAGCAGGGTATGTAGGAGAAGATGTGGAAAGTATGCTAACCCGATTATTACAATCCTGCAATTATGATGTGGCTGCAGCAGAAAAAGGGATCGTGTACATTGATGAAATTGATAAGATTGCCCGGAAGAGCGACAACCCGTCCATCACCAGGGATGTAAGCGGAGAAGGTGTTCAGCAAGGCTTATTAAAATTGCTGGAAGGAAGTGAAGTGTTGGTTCCACCACAGGGCGGACGTAAACATCCGGAACAAAAATTAATTAAAGTAAATACACAGAATATTCTTTTCATTTGTGGCGGTGCATTTGATGGCATCGACCGCATTATTGCAAGAAGGGTAAATACCAATGCAATCGGGTTTAATGTAAATAAAGAATTACAGGATTATCAGCATAAGAATCTCCTGCAGTTTGTAAATTCGGTAGACCTGAAACATTTTGGATTGATACCCGAGTTGCTGGGCCGTTTACCCGTAGTAACCTATCTCAATCCGCTGGATGCAGATACACTCAGGAGTATTTTAACCGAACCAAAAAATTCTCTGATTAAACAATTCACCAGGTTATTTGAAATAGAAGGAATCAGCTTGAAATTTGAACCTGCCGTTTATGATTTCATGGTTCAGAAAGCCCTGGAATATAAATTGGGAGCAAGAGGCCTTCGAAGTATTTGCGAAGGTATTTTAACCGATGCCATGTACGAGTTGCCCTCCCAGAAAGTAAAAAGTTTTGAGGTAACACTCGAATACGCACAACGTAAATTCAACACAACCAAATTGAGCATGCTGAAAGTTGCCTGATGACAATTTACATGCGATATATTATTAAGGAGCTGCTGCTCCTTTTTTTATTGGTGGCATTCCGCTTTTTTTCACATTTTTAAAACTCATGATTATCTTTTAGGTAATTGTGGTAATTCAATATATTTTCGCCACTGGCAAAAATGTTCAGCAATTGCCAATTAAAATCTAAATAAACAAACTCATGGTAGATGTTATTCTCGGGCTGCAATGGGGCGATGAAGGCAAAGGAAAAATTGTAGATTTTTTTGCGAAAGATTATGATGTGATCGCCAGGTTCCAGGGCGGGCCCAATGCAGGGCACACATTGTATGTGGGCGACAAAAAAATTGTATTGCACCAGATCCCGAGTGGCATTTTTCATGATGATAAAACCAATCTTATCGGCAACGGTGTTGTACTTGATCCGGTAGTATTGAAAAAAGAATGCGATGCCGTAGCGTCATTAGGTGTAGATTATAAGAAAAATCTTTTTATAAGCGAACGAACTCACCTGATCTTACCTACACACCGTGCACTGGATAAAGCCAGTGAATTATCCAAAGGACAGGAAAAAATCGGAAGTACTTTAAAAGGTATCGGTCCGGCCTACATGGATAAAACCGGGAGAAATGGATTACGTGTTGGCGATCTGCTGGATAAAAATTTTACAACACAGTACATTAAGCTGCGGATGAAACATCAACGGCTACTCGATAATTTTAATTTCCAGGAAGACATTCATCAATGGGAGGAAGAATTTTTTGAAGCCGTGGAATTATTGAGGGAATTTAAAATTGTAAATGGCGAATATTTTATCAATGAAAAATTACAGGCCGGGAAAAAAGTACTGGCAGAAGGGGCACAGGGAAGCATGCTGGATGTTGACTTTGGCACTTTCCCGTTTGTAACCAGCAGTAGTACGATTTCTGCTGGCGTATGTTCGGGTTTGGGTATAGCACCACAAAAAATTAAAGAAGTAATCGGTATTACGAAAGCTTATTGCACAAGAGTGGGTAGTGGTCCGTTTCCAACAGAGTTATCAGACAGTACCGGGGACTTCATCAGGAATGCCGGGAATGAATTTGGAAGTACTACTGGAAGACCAAGACGTTGCGGTTGGATAGATCTTGTTGCTTTACAGTTTGCCTGCATGATCAATGGCGTTACTCAAATTGTAATGACAAAAGCAGATGTGCTTGATGAACTGGCAGAACTAAAGGTTTGTAATAGTTACAGGGTAAACGGGGAAGAAAAAAATTATGTACCCTTCCAGATGAACAGGGTAAACATAGAACCGATATATAAAATATTTGATGGATGGAACACTAACATTTCTTCAATAGATCGTTTTGAAAATCTGCCCGATAAAATGAAAACATATATTAATTACATGAATAGCTTTTTGAAGATTCCTGTAAATTATATAAGCAATGGGCCAGGCAGGGAACAAATTGTTCATGTTAAAAAATAATACCAAAAAAATCAGGAAAATATTTGGCTAATTGAAAAAGTCGTGGAAATTTTACAATAATTAATCCTCTTTACATATGGTATCTAAATCAGAGAAAAAAGAAAAAGTAGTGGTGCATCAATTTGCCGCACCAAAGAAAACACCTGCAAAAAAAGCGCCTAAAAAAAATGAAGACGATGATGATGAAGATGATGCTGATGCAGATGCTGAAGAGATAACGTCAAAAACTGCAAAAGGAAAATCTGCAAAATCAAAGAAAGCAGACGATGAAGATGATGACGATGATGATGTTGATATTAATGATGATTGGGAAAAGCCGGAAGAAGAAGATGACTGGGATCCGGACTTTGATGAATTTGATGTTCCAAAATCAAAAGGGAAGAAAGCAGCAGGCGGTGCTAAAAAGGCATCCAAAGATGAGGATGAAGATTTTAAAGACGATGATTTTAAAGATCTCGGCTTATTTGATGATGATGGCGACGGCTTCGATGACGACGATGATTTTTAATATAAGGTGAAAAAATATTCAGAAAAGTTTCCCGTATCCAACCGGGATAAGTTTAAAATAAAAATGTTGAACTGGGTAAACCGGTTCAACATTTTTTGTTTTCTGGATAACAACAATTATACATTTGAGCAACCCGCTTTCGAATGGATGCTGGCAGCCGGTTGTAAAGAAGATGTTACGCTAAATGAAAATCAATCAATAACAGCACTTAAACAATTTTCTGAGCAACATAAGGATTGGGTCTTTGGTCATATCAGTTACCCGGCACCAGGTAAACTTGCTGAGCATTGTGAAGATAAAATAAAATTCCCCGCTGCTTATTTTTTTACTGCAGTAACAATGGTATGGTTGCAGGATGATATCATCACAATTGAATCTGACAGTGAGCAGCCGGAAGAAATTTATAAAGCAATTTTGCAGCAGCCTTCAGTTGTTGTAAATGTATCAAGATCGAAACCGGGAATACAAAAACGTTATTCAAAAGAGGAATATATTTCCATTATTGAATCTATACATCAGCATATTCGACGTGGTGATTGTTACGAAATAAATTTCTGCCAGGAATTTTATGCTGAAGATGCGGATATTGATCCTGTGTATATTTACCATCAACTCTCTTCGGTTTCTCCCAACCCTTTCTCTGCACTGTACAAATTAAACGATCGGTATTGTTTGTGTGCAAGCCCTGAAAGATTTATAAAAAGATCCGGCAATGAAATTATTTCTCAACCCATAAAGGGAACGGCTAAACGCAACCTGGCTGATGCATATGAAGATGATACGAATAAAAATTCCCTCTTGCTCAGTAAGAAAGAAAAGAGTGAGAATGTTATGATAGTAGACCTGGTGCGTAATGATATGAGTCGCATTTGCACAGAAGGTTCTGTACACTTGAAGGAGTTATTTGGTATCTATAGTTTTCCGCAGGTACACCAGATGATAAGTACGATAGCCGGTACGGTTAACGATTGTACACATTGGACATCCATCCTTGATGCCTGTTTTCCTATGGGTTCGATGACGGGTGCACCTAAATTGAAAGTGATGGAACTGATTGATCGTTATGAAAAAGTACCGCGGGGATTATTTTCAGGTACAATCGGCTACATTCAGCCGAATGGCGATTTTGATTTTAATGTGGTGATCAGGAGTTTGTTTTATAATGAATCAAATAAATTTCTTTCTTTTAAAGCAGGGGGTGGCATTACTTTTTACAGTGATGCAGATGCAGAGTATGAGGAAAGCCTGTTAAAAGCAAAAGCTATTTCAGATATACTTCACAAGCCATAAGTTCGGTTGAAAAATTTTCCTTTATTAGCCAACTGTTGGTAAAAGACTTAGTTTTTTCTTTTCTTTTTTTTACCCGGCGCAGGAGCTGCAGGATAATTAATCCTTGCATTTGGAATACTATCATCACTCATCAGCATCTGTACGCATTCATTCAATATCTGGTATTTATTTGCCAGGAATAGTTGCATCTTTTCCCTTGGTAATGTAAGATCAAACTGGCCGTTGGCAGAAAGACGTTCATTGAACCCGGGATTGTACCGATTGAATGTGTCGATAGATAAACCAATGTTTTTTGAAATTATTGCCGCATTGTATTTCCCTGAAATGGTTTGTGTTTCTGATGCAGCCTGTTCTTCAGCGGAAAGCTCAGCCTTTTTGTTGTAAAGGTCTTTTTGATTTCCTGCCACAAAAAAATTGCTGTTATATACGATACCGTTATCAGGTGTTTCCATTACATAGTGTGTGGCGATAAATTTCTTTACATGATTGCGGCTTTCTTCCGGAAGATAATATTGCAGCTTCCAGAAATCCCGGCTGCCGCTTTTTTTCATAGCGCTATACACCCTTCCCGGGCCACCATTATACGCTGCTATCACCAGCAACCAATCCTGCATTTGCTGGTATAACTCCAGTAAATACCTGGCTGCTGCATGTGTACTTTTAAAATAATCACGCCTGTCATCAATTGTTCTACTAACGGTTAAACCTAAACGTCGTGCTGTTGCCGGCATAAACTGCCAGGGGCCACCTGCGCCCACCCAACTGGTGGCGCTGGTTTGTAAGTTACTTTCAATAACAGCGAGGTATTTTAATTCTCTAGGTAAACCGTATTGCGTAAAAATATTATCAATGAGATTGAAATAAGGAACACCCCAGCTTTTCATTTTTACAAGGCTGTTGTTGTGGTGCTTCAGGTAATCCTGCATATATATTTCTGCATGCGGATTTATTTGCGATGAATAAGGTAAGGAAGGATTGTAACCGAAAGATGTAAATAGATTTTTAAATCCATACCGCGTTAGCTGGCTGATGTATTGAACCTTGTCTTTATCCGGAGTTGATTTTGATGTGATTATTTCCGCTATCGCTTTTTTTTCTTTTTCACTGTTTACTATTGTTGTGTCAGCCAGTAGTTCCTGCCCGGTGTTTTCATTTTGCTGAAGGTTGCTTCCCTTCGTTTTTATTGAAAAAAAACTGATGATTAATAATATGGTCAGAAATTGTTTCACAGTATTTCCTCGTGCTGAATGTGCGCTTTTTGTTGCATCAACAAAGATGAAACCGCTAGCAAAGTTAGTTCCCGTTGTTGTTTTACCAATACCTGCAAACCAAATGGCATTCTGTTGCTATGCCTGTATAATGGAATGGATATAGCAGGTAATCCCGCCAGGTTAGCAAAAACGGTAAAAATATCCGCAAGGTACATCGCTAAAGGATCTTTGTCTTTCTGTCCTATGGAAAATGCTGTTGTAGGACTTGTGGGAAGTATTATGGCATCATATTTTTCGAAAAGATCTTTTACCTGGTTATGCAGGAGTTTTCTCACCTGTTGTGCCTTATTAAAGTAAGCATCGTAAAAACCTGTACTTAATACAAATGTGCCCAGCATGATTCTCCTTTTCACTTCTTTGCCAAATCCCTCACTCCGGTTATGCAAATAGAAATCCGTAAGTGATGCAGCCTGTTCTTTTGAGCGATAACCATAACGCACGCCGTCATAGCGGGAAAGATTGCTGCTGGCTTCAGCAGTTGTGAGTACATAATAGGTAGGTACAATATAATCGAGTAAATCAAAATCCGTTTCTTCAACGATATGGCCGTTTGCTTTTAAATTGCTTAATTCGTTTTGTATTGATCCTGCGATTTCCGGATCGAGGGATGAATGTTCCATCACCTGCCTGAAGTAAGTAAAGCGGAATTTTTTATTGATGTTTACCTGAAAATCAGTGACAGTGGGTTCAATAGGGGATGAATCCATTGTAGAGTCAGATGCATCAGGTTGACTCATGATACTAAGCAATAATGCCACATCTTCCAGTGTTTTTCCAAATATTCCCACCTGGTCGAATGAAGAGGCATAAGCGATTAACCCGTACCGTGAGATACGTCCGTAACCGGGTTTTAAACCAATGATTCCGCAAAAGTCTGCCGGCTGACGCACCGATCCGCCGGTATCGCTTCCCAGGCTCAGCATGCACATATCTGCCTGAACTGCAACCGCACTTCCGCCAGAAGAACCACCAGGCACTTTGCTGTTGTCGAGCGCATTCAATACATTTCCATAGGCCGAATTTTCATTGGAACTTCCCATGGCAAATTCGTCGCAGTTGCATGTTCCGATGATGATGGCATCCTGATCCAGTAAATACTGTATGGCTGTAGCTGTAAACAGCGAAACGAATCCCTTTAATATTTTTGAACCTGCGGTGACCTTGTGATCTTTATAACATAGCACATCTTTTATAGCGATTACTACGCCATGTAATTTTTTTAACTCACCGGCATTTCGCTTACGGTCGAGTGCAGCAGCTTTTTCCAGTGCCTCGTTTTCATACACTTCTACAAATGCGTTGAGATGATCATTTTGCGCTATGTTTTTAAGAAAGTGCTTTACCGCTTCGGTGCAACTCGTTTCACCGGATAGAAGTTGGGCATGGTATTGCTGAATATTGCTGAAGCTGAACATGTACTGCTATTACAAAATCAGCCGAAGCATGCCGTTATCCGTTTCGGGAACATGCACACTTCGGCTGAACTAAAATAAAAAATGTTTATTGCGTAACTTTTTCTTTTTCCCTGTCTTTTTCTTTCATTCCACTTTCAATCTCACTCTTTACATTTTCCTTAGCGTCATTAAATTCACGAACGCCGCGACCAATTCCCCGCATTAAGTCAGGAATTTTTTTACCTCCAAAAAATAATAAAATCACCAGCAGAATGAGAATCCACTCACTTCCACCTGGCATGGATAACAGAAAGATTGCATTAAATAACATAAATGTAAATTGAATCGCAAAGATATATCTTTTTAGATAGTACAATGCTGATTAATCGGTGATTGCAGGGGAATAATCGCAGGTTGCAATATTTTTAACATAACCGTCTTGTGGTAATGATAAGTATGTGAAGTTTACCTGATATATCTTCCACATTTTGCTTTGCCATTGGCCGCATCATACGTTGATATGCCGCGGGCGCAGGATGATAAACAATAAAGGCACATTGCAGTAAATACAATTAATAAATACATTAAGCTCTTTCTCATGGTAAGTTTTTTAATAAGGTGAAAGGTTAGGGTAATATCAGCAGGAAAAGGAGCGGTGGAAATTCTGAAGAGGATGTTGTAAGCAGATCAAAAATAGTAATCGATATTCAGAAATGCAAGTACCTGCATCAAAAAAGCGGAAAATAAATTTCCGCTTTGCATCAGTAAGTTTATAGTAATCGTTGGTAATTAAACTATTTTTTATCGATCGCTTGTCTTTTTTCCTTGATACGGGCACTTTTACCGCTTCTTTCACGAAGGAAATACAATTTTGAACGCCTTACACGTCCAACTTTGTTCAATACGATACTTTCGATATTTGGTGAAAAAGTAGGGAATAAACGTTCTACACCTACACCATCACTGATTTTACGTACAGTGAAGGTTGCTGTTGCACCTGTTCCCTGGCGTTTAATCACATCACCCTTAAAGCTTTGGATACGCTCTTTGGTACCTTCAATGATTTTATAGTTAACAGTAATGTTATCTCCTGCTTTGAATGTTGGTAGCGCTGCCTTCTTGGTCAACTGCTCATGAACAAAATTAACTGCGTTCATATCTTTATTTTTTTACGGAGGGCAAAGGTAGGGGGAAATAATTAAAGATTGTCATTTTAAAGAGGAAACTTTAAAAGAAAATGTTCAATACGGTTAGGCATTGAACATTTCATTTAGTATTATAGGCTAAAAGGAATTAGCGGGCAATATTTACGGCCCTCTTTTCCCGAATCACCGTTACTTTAATTTGTCCGGGGAAGGTCATTTCCTCTTGTATTTTCTGGGCAATTTCGAAACTTAGTTTGTCGCTGTCGCCATCTGAAACCTTATCTGCTTCCACGATTACCCTTAGTTCTCGGCCTGCCTGGATGGCATAAGCTTTTTCTACGCCCTGGTAAGCCAGTGCAAGGTTTTCCAGGTCTTTTATGCGCTGAAGATACTGTTGCATGATCTCTCTTCTTGCCCCGGGTCTTGCACCGCTGATCGCATCACAAGCCTGGATAATCGGGGAGATCACATACTGCATTTCCATTTCATCGTGGTGAGCGCCGATAGCGTTTACCACTGCCGGGTTTTCACCGTATTTTTCAGCCAGTTTCGCACCCAATAATGCATGGCTTAATTCTGTTTCTTCATCGGGAACTTTACCAATATCGTGTAATAAGCCGGCACGTTTTGCCAGTTTTGGATTCATGCCCAGTTCTGAAGCCATGATCGCACAAAGATTGGCCGTTTCACGGCTGTGCATAAGCAGGTTTTGGCCATAAGAAGAACGGAAACGCATTCTTCCCACCATCCTGATCAGTTCTTTATGTAAACCATGAATACCCAATTCCATGATGGTACGTTCACCAATTTCCATTACCTGGTCATCTAGCTGGCGTTTGGTTTTTTCCACAATTTCTTCAATACGTGCAGGGTGAATTCTTCCGTCGGCTACCAATCTTTGCAGGGATAAACGGGCAACTTCTCTTCTCAAAGGATCGAATGAAGAAAGTACAATTGCTTCGGGGGTATCATCTACAATAAGATCTACACCGGTTGCAGCTTCAATAGCACGGATATTTCTTCCCTCCCTTCCAATGATAGATCCTTTGATTTCGTCGCTTTCGAGGTTGAAAACGGTGATGGAATTCTCAATTGCCTGTTCAGCAGCCGTACGCTGTATCGTTTGAATTACAATTTTACGGGCTTCTTTATTGGCTTTTTGCTTGGCGTCTTCTATAATTTCCTGCTGCAAAGCCAGCGCTCTTGTTTGCGCTTCCTGTTTCAGGCTTTCTACCAGTTGTGCTTTTGCTTCTTCAGCCGATAAACCTGCTACTTTTTCCAGCCTGCGGATATGTTCCTCCTGGTGTTTTTCCAATTCGGTTCTCTTGATGTTTACGACTTCAATCTGGCGATTCAGGGTTTCTTTTATCGCCTCATTTTCTTTCAGTTGCTTATCAAGGTTGCCTTCTTTTGCGTTGAGGCTTTGTTCTTTTTGTTTAATCCTGTTTTCCGACTCGTTTATTTTCTGGGTGCGCTGAAGTACGTCCCGGTCATGGTCGGCTTTTAACTGAACGAATTTTTCTTTTGCTTCGAGTAATTTCTCTTTTTTAAGTGTTTCTGCCTGTAACTGGCCCTCTGCGATTATTTTTTCTGACTTTGCCTGGGCTTCTTCTATTTGTTTTTGAGTGTTTTTTGCGAAAATGATTTTACCCATCAAGACGCCCACAACCAATGCGGCAACCCCTATGATGATATAAATTATGGTCGGTTCCATTAAATGATATGTTTTTTAGCTGATTCACAATATATCTACCCGGTTTTATTGAGTAAGACGGTTAATGGGCGAAGATATGAATTTTGCGCCAAGTTTTAACAGCAAGTAACTATTTGGGGAACAGAAAGTTAAAGGGCGGGTATTAAGGCTTTATCCAACTGTGCTTCCATCCTGCGCAGGTTTTCCAGTAAAGCCTCGGGTAATATACCAGATTTGTTTTCGGAGGCAGACTGCGTTGCATACCAGATCACTACCATGGCAATATAGTCCTGCATGTCTTTCCCGGCAAACTGGGTTTTAAATTCAACAATTTTATCGTTGATGATCTTCAGCGTTTTGCGTACTACCTCTTCGTCTTCCGGGCTGGTACGAATACGGTAAGTCCGGTCGGCAATCGTAATATTAATTGGAATAAGTTGTTCTTCTGCCATAATGTAGGGTTATTCGCTGAGTAAATCGATGCACTTATCTATTTCACGTATATATTTCCCGATTACGTGTTCAAATTCTTTTTTGTCTTTATCCGTCATATTTCCTGCGGCAGATTTTAGTATATGCTGCTGCTCTTCCAGGGAACGGATCTTTTTTCCATCGTTAAGGTGTTGCGCCTGCAGGGATGCAATCGTTTTTTGCTGTTGTTCATTTTCTTTCAGCAGTGCATAATATTTCTTCAACAACTCCTGGAGTTTTGATTGTATACCTGCTATCTTTTCCATTACATCCTGCATAAATATTATTTTCTGATTTCTGCGCCAACCGATGATTCATAAGCCGACACCAGTTTTTGCATAAAAGAATCTATTTCTTTATCGGTAAGTGTTCTTGTTTCGTCCTGGAACATAAAACTTACTGCCATCGACTTTTTCCCTTGTCCCAATTTATCACTTTCAAATACATCAAACAACTGTACAGACCTTAATTCTGCAATTTTTCCTGATAAAGCTATTCCCTCGATCTGACTATAAGAAACATTTTTATCCACCACCAGTGCAAGGTCTCTCATTACCGCCGGGAATTTCGATATTTCCCTGTATTCGATCTCCCTGGTTTTTGCTGCCAGCAGGTCGTCCCAATGAATATCAGCAAAAAATACCTGTGCTTTTACATCCGATTTCCTCAGTGTTTTATCATTCAGTTCTCCAAAATAGCCAATTGTTTTGTTTCCTGATTTTATGAGTGCGGCGTTTTTGCAGTTTTCTTTCTGTGCAGGTTCAATAGTGTACAGTTTAATTCCGGTTAGCATCAGTATTTTTTCAATTACCCCTTTCAGGTAAAAGAAATCAGCTTTTACAGGTTTCGATTTCCAGTTCTGTTCTACTGTATTTCCTGCAATATAAATTGCCAGGTGCATGGCTTCAGTATATCTTTTTTCGGCAGAAACAGTATAGGTTTTTCCGAATTCAAACAATCGCAGGTCGGTATTCTTACGGTTAAGGTTATGCGCAATCACCTGTAAACCACCCTGTAGCATTTCAGGGCGAAGCATATCCAGTTCTGCACTAAGGCTGTTGATCATTTTCACTGAATGTGTAAGTACCTCCTCCGTATATAAATGGCTGTTGGTAATACTATTCGTAAATATTTCAAAGAAACCCAGGCCGGTTAAATAATCGGAGAGTTTTTCTCTACGCAAAAACCTGCTGTAGTTTTTTTCTACCGAGGGTGTTATTGAAATTAGGGAAGGGATATCCACATTATCAAGCCCGTCTATCCGCATAATCTCCTCCACAATATCTGCCGGCAGGCTGATATCCGGTTTGCTGAATGGCACATCAACAACGGTTTGAATTTCGTTGTTACTAATGATATCGAAGCCGAGTTGCTTTAAAATAAATTCAATGTCGCCGGACGGATAATTTTTACCGCTTAGCTTTTTGAGATAATCTTTCGGCAAAACCACCCTTGTTTTTTGTAAAGGCGCTGGATAAACATCAATCAAATCACCCTGGGTTTGTCCGCCTGCAATTTCAGTTATTAACAAGGCAGTTCTCTGTAATACTTTTACGGTATTGCTGATGTCAACTCCTTTTTCAAACCTGCTGGCGGCGTCTGTTCGCAATCCGTGTTTTAAGGATGTTTTCCGGATGCTGCCAGGATTGAACCAGGCGCTTTCCAGGAAAATATTTTTCGTGGTTGCGGTAACGCCGCTGTTTGCACCGCCATACACACCGGCGATACACATTCCTTCTTCGGCGTTGCAGATCATAAGGTCTTCTGCTGATAGTTTTCTTTCTTTTTCATCCAGCGTTATGAATGTTGTTCCTTCAGGCAGATTCTTAACAATGATCTTATTTCCTTTTATTTTATCCGCATCAAATGCATGCAAAGGCTGACCTGTTTCATGCAGGATGAAATTTGTGATATCCACTATATTGTTAATCGGGTTGAGCCCAATAGACTGTAATTTCTGTTTCAGCCATTCGGGGCTATCCGTTACCGTTATATCGCTGATGCTGATGCCGCTGTAACGCCTGCACGCATCTGAATTTTCAATAGATACGCTGACAGGATTGTTGGAAGCAGTTGAATTGAAACCGGCAGGGTATGGGTATTGTACCTGGGTTTCTTTTTTATTGTGATAGGAAAGCCAGGCGCAAACGTCTTTTGCCACACCGAGATGACTCATGGCATCCATGCGGTTTGGCGTAAGACCAATTTCGTAAATGAAATCTGTTTTCGGTTTAAATATAGAAGCAATGGGTGTACCCGGAACTGTATCAGGAGGGAGAATGTAAATACCATCATGACTGGTTCCCAGCCCGATCTCATCTTCAGCACAAATCATTCCTTCGCTTTCGGCGCCGCGGATCTTCGCCTTTTTGAGTTTAACAGGATCGCCCTTTACAGGATGAATGGTTGCACCAACAGGAGCTATAATTACTTTTTGTCCTGCGGCAACATTGGTAGCGCCACAAACGATGTTCAGCAGTCGTTCTCCGTTTACAGATACTGTTGTAAGTTTTAATTTATCGGCATCCGGATGTTTGTCGCAGGTAATTACTTCCCCGGCAATTAATCCTTCCAAACCACCCCGGATTTCCTCCTGTGCTTCCATTGATTCTACTTCCAGCCCTATCGAAGTGAGCACTCCGGACAGTTTTGCCGGGTCTATCCTTTCCGGCAGGTATTCACTTAACCAATTGTAAGAAATTGTCATGTATCATCTGAGTTTCGGTTGCAAAGATAGTTTTAAAGGGTGATTTAAGTATTGGAACTTACAGGTAAACACGTATGAAGAATGAAAGCGAAAAATCTAGCAATTCAATGCGAAAATTACAAGTGAGAAAAAAACAGCAGGCGTGTACAAATTGAAATGTTCGCCATTCTGAAATGTGTATAAACTACAGGTATGAAGAACAGATGGGCATAGTGCTGTTAATTATTCTGTGCATAAGCCGTTAATAAGCTAGATTTGTATGTGAACAGGACGGGGAAAATCTGCTGGAGAAAGTTAATAACAGGCAATGTTAATTAATCATTACCGAATTGCTTTTACCTTAGCCGCCCTGTAACAAAAATGCATCGTTTTTGATTACAGGAACTAAATACAAACTATTGACATACATCATGTACAGGTGAATGTTAGATAGTAAAAAATGCAACTAACCCTAACCGACATTAAGCAAATCATGGAGTTTACAAATTTAAATAAAGACAGAAAAATAAGACGTAAAACAAATGTTGATCTCAGCAACATGGTATTTGGCAAGATTCCTCCGCAGGCAAAAGAGCTGGAAGAGGCCATACTGGGTGCCATTATGCTGGAGAAAAGTGCATTTGATACAGTGGTGGAAATACTAAAACCCGAGTGTTTCTATGTGGAAGCACACCAGCGTATTTACAAAGCGATGCAATCGCTGGCAATAAAAAGCCTGCCTATTGATTTGCTTACAGTTGTAGAAGAACTGAAACTGAAAGAGGACCTTGAATTTGTTGGCGGCCCATACTATGTTTCCAAACTTACCAATGCAGTAGTATCATCAGCTAACATCGACGCACACTCGAGAATTGTATTACAGAAATTTATTCAAAGAGAACTGATACGCATCAGCGGCGAAATACTGGGCGATGCCTATGAAGACAGTACCGACGTTTTTGATATGCTGGATGAGGCAGAAGGAAAATTGTTTGAGATCACTAACAATCACCTTCGGAAAAATTTCGACAGCATTGATACGGTTTTGGTTAAAACCATACAACGCATTGAAGATATGCGCAATCGCCAGGAAGATATCACTGGTGTGCCTACCGGCTTTCCTTCACTGGATAAAATAACTTACGGGTGGCAACCTACAGATCTTATCATTCTTGCAGCAAGACCTTCTGTGGGTAAAACAGCATTTGCGCTTAACCTTGCCCGTAGTGCGGCCATGCATCCCACCAAACCTACAGGAGTTGGGTTTTTTAGCCTTGAGATGAGTAGTGCACAATTGGTTCAGCGTATTCTCAGTGCCGAAAGTGAGATCTGGCTCGAAAAAATTGCCCGTGGTAAACTCGAAGAACATGAAATGCGCCAGTTGTATAAAAAAGGCATTGATAAATTAAGTAAGGCACCTATTTACATAGATGATTCTGCAGCGCTTAATATTTTTGAATTGCGTGCGAAATGTCGTCGCTTAAAAAACAAGCACAATGTGGGTATCATCATCATCGACTACCTACAATTGATGAGTGGCAGTGCCGACCGTAACAGTAACCGTGAGCAGGAGATAAGTAAAATTTCAAGAGACCTTAAAGGATTGGCGAAGGAATTACAGGTTCCTATTATCGCTCTTTCACAGTTGAGTCGTGAGGTGGAAAAAAGAAAAGAAGGTAATAAAATGCCTCAATTGAGCGATCTGAGAGAATCGGGTGCGATAGAGCAGGATGCCGACATGGTTATGTTCCTGTATCGCCCGGAATATTATGACATAACTGCCAATGAATTCGGCGAAAGTAATAAAGGTGAAACACACGTTCGTATTGCAAAGCATCGTAACGGTAGCCTGGAAACCGTTAAGCTGAAAGCATTGCTGCATATACAGAAATTTATTGAAGATGAAGGCGGCGGCGATTTTAACCCGGGTTTACCCAAAGAGGGAAACTGGAGGCCTGTATCCGGCGCAGGTGGCGATGAAGGAGCGAAATTGTATATCCAGAAAGGAAGTAAGATGAATGATGGAGAGTTTGATGATGATGCGCCGTTTTAAGTAAAATGTAAAAACTCAAAAGTAAAATAGAAATGCAGCGTTGTGATCATGCAGGAGCAGTTATTTGAGTGATAAAGATGTTTATGTATTGAAATGATATTTTATAATTAAAAAATTTTCGAGAATGATTCATGTCATTCTCTTTTTTATGGCACTTCCTTTTTTTTATAGTAGCGAAATAAATACAGGCATCACCGACCTCATGCTGAATGAAGAAACATCAAAGCATGTGGTGCAGGTATTACGCATGGAAGTGGGTGAGCAACTGCAGTTAACGGATGGGAAAGGGGGCTTGTTTACAGCAGAGATAGCGAATGAACATAAAAAGAAGACATCCGTAAAGATTCTTTCCTCCTCATCTATAGAACCTCCCCGGAAAAAAATATCTATTGCTATTTCTTTAATTAAAAATACCAGCCGCTTCGAATGGTTTTTAGAAAAGGCAACGGAGATTGGAATAAATGAAATTGTTCCATTGCTCTGTAAGCGCACTGAAAAGCAGCATTTTCGTTTTGATAGAATGAATGGCATTTTAATCAGTGCCATGCTTCAATCGCAACAGGCATGGCTGCCGGTTTTACATGAACCTGTTCGCTTTGATGAATTGGTAATGAAACAGGTAAATGATTATAAAAAATACATTGCACATTGTTTGCCGTCAGGAAATAAACAATCACTCCATCATCCATCTGCCTCCGCATCAAATTGTCAGATCATCATCGGTCCGGAAGGCGATTTTACCCATGAAGAAATTGAACAGGCGTTACACAATCATTTCATTCCCGTAAGTCTTGGTGAAACAAGATTAAGAACCGAAACTGCTGGCATTGTAGCTGCCTGTTTGTTGCGCATCAATTGAATCGACATGATTATTTATCCATACTAAATACTAATAAATAGGTGTACATGAATAAACGTAATTGCCGCCAGGTTGTTAGGGTTGTGCGCCTGTTAAGCTAATTTGTATTCATTTTCTTTCTCTTTTTGTGCATGCGCAATATCAAAACCTGTAGTTTCAAATACCTTACACCAATTGAATGGCATACACAGGGAATTGCTCAAACCATATTTAAGATTTCACTCTTTAATTTTGAATTGATATAACTAAAATAATTGTACGGCTTTAATCAACTTATGCATTGTTTAACATATATTCAATCAAAATATTTTTTCCATAATCTTTGCTATGCAAAAAAGGATATTAATTGCTGTGCTTTTGTTGCACACTGTTCTTTTTGGAATGTCGCAGTATGGCAATCTTGTTTTTCATCCACTCAATAAAGAAAAAAACTTTTCACAGAGCGTTTGCAATGATGTATTTAAAGATTCCCGTGGGTTTATCTGGATATCTGCTACCAGCGGATTATTCAGGTATGATGGTGTAAATTTTATTGATGTTACAAGGGCCGATAATCTTTTAAAGGGACATGCATTGGTTGATATTGTTGAAACAAAAAATGGCAATATATGGTTAAGCAAATACAACACTGAGCTTGTAAAATATGATCCGGAGACTGGAAAGTTTGAAGTGATTGCGTTAAAGAAACAACTTGAACAGGCTGCTATCATAACTGTTAGTATTAAATTTCTTCATGTAGATGAGTACGATAGGATATGGCTCAGGATAAACGACGCTCATCTTGCTGTGTATGACACCCGTGGCAAATTACTAAGGTTGGTTTACCAGTCTGAAATACCGCTCCAGGTTTATTTTGATCTGCAAAATATTTACAAGTCAGTCTTTTATCTTAATGATAAGCAAAATGCTGCGATGCACAGGGGAAGTATCGACAGCACATTGACGCTATCCTGGCACAGTAAGCAGAAAATAGCTATGCATGTTTCCATGTATAATACACTTTCTGATAAAGACAATATATGGTTTGTTCACGAGGGAAAACTATTTAACTATAACTGGAAAGCAAATAGCAAAGACAGTTTTTTATACAATGGACAGGCAATTTCACAAGGCATGTATCATAACCTGCTCCTCGACAGGAACAATCATTTATGGATAAGTACGCTTGATGGTGTTTGCGTTTTTGATGTTGCAGGCAGGACATTCGCCAATTATTATGCACATGACCCCGGAGCTGTTTCCAGCGTGTTCCCTAACAGTATTCCGGCACTGGCAGATACCGATAATATAATTTGGTTCACTTCCTGGGGTAAAGGAATAAATTATACAAAGCTTGGTAGTGTTAAGTTCAAACAATTGCTGACAAAGGAGATCGCTGAAAAAAATCGCATTGATAATTACGTCAGGGCTATGTCGGCCGACGATAACGGAAATGTTTATGCAGCTTTGGAAAAAGGAGGCATTGTTATGTTAGATAGCAACGGAGTATTTATTAAAAAGCTATTATCACCTGTTTATTTGCCCTATGAAAGCCTCTTAAAAGACAGGCTGAATAATATCTGGATGGGAGGCGAACGTTTAAAGAAATATAATACTGCAAGAAAACTGATGGAGTATGAATCGGATTTCTGTACCGGCACCGACAGGATAACCTGTTTACATGAAAGGGCAGATGGAAATTTACTTCTGGGCACGTATAATCGTATCCGTTTATTCAATAAAGAGCAGCAAAAGATAAAAGACCTGCCCGGTGTACATGTTGGAAGCGCCTACAGCGTAGTATATGAACTTCCCGATAAAAATATGCTCGGTTGCCAGCGGGATGAAGGCGTTACTTTATACAAACCACTGGATAACGGCTATTCAATGGTTAAAATTATTGATCCTGCTTTATTTGTCAAATCAATACTACCGGTTTCTGCGGATACACTGCTACTAGCCACTACCGTTGGTTTGTACCATTATTGTATCAGTCGGCAAACCGTTACGGCTTTTGACGAAGTAAACAGACAACTGCCGGACCTGTATCTTTATTCTGTACTAAAGGATAAAAAAGGTTATTACTGGTGCAGTACGAACACAGGTTTGTTCAGGTGGAATGTAGAGAAGAAAAGTTTTAAAAGTTTCAGTAAAGAATTTGGCCTGCAGGATCTTGAATTTAATACCAATGCCTGGAGTATTGACAACACTGGAAATCTTTACTTCGGTGGAATAAATGGCATTAATAAAGTTGACGATGAAATTCCGGATGATTTTTTAATGCCTCCACCCAATCTCCAATTGTTAGGAATAGAATCGGATAAGAAACAATATATTTCCCCAAAGGCAAACGGGATGTATGAAGAGATAATACTGGCACCAGGCAATACTGCAATAGAGATCGAATACAATTCAATCGATTTCTTAAATCCAGGCAATATCAAGGTAAAATACAGGTTAAAGAATTACAATGATGCATGGGTCGTTTCGGATAATTCCGGCAAGGCAAGATTTGTAAACCTGCAACCAGGCAAATACGAATTTGAAATTATCAGCACAGATTCAAATGGACAATGGACGGAGAAAGTATATGTTTTGCCGATTTTTTTACAACCGTACTGGTGGCAGACTGCCTGGTTCAAAATTGCTGTATTTCTTTTATTTATTGTTGCGATGGTTGTTTCGATAAAATTTTTGATCAATCGCCGACTGAAAAAACAACGCGTTATACTTGAAAAGGAAATGGCATTACAAAGAGAAAGAGAAAGGATCAGCCGCGACCTTCATGATAATGTAGGTGCAACATTAAGCAGTATAAAAGTTTATTCAGAAATATTAAAGATAAGTCCAAACGACCCACAGCTTGCCGAACTGATCAGTGCAAATTCTTCGGAAATGATCGAGGGGCTAGAGTTGATTGCATGGTCAACCAACCATGTGCATGATCATTTACGAAGCCTGAAAAGTATGATACGCAAATTCGCCGTGCCCCTGTGTCATGTGAAAGGCATTGAGTTCCGGGTAAGCAATGAGGGTGTGGATGATGATTTACAGATGCCAGGTGAAATCAGGCAGCATTTGTTTTTGATATTCAAAGAATCGGTTAATAATATGGTGAAGTATGCGGAAGCTACTGCTTGTGTAGTTGAAATAAACATAATAGCTAAACAGTTTACGGTAACGATCAGTGATAACGGAAAGGGCTTTGATGGCAGCATAAAAGGAACGGGGAATGGTTTGCTGAATATGCAACAAAGAGCAAATAAAATCGGGGGCAAATTAACCATCAACAGTGAGCCGGGTAAAGGAACCATCATTACCATTGTATTTCCTTATCCATTCTTTATACCAGATTCATGGGACAGCCCCGCAAGTTAATTTGCTTTACATTTACCCGATGATCAGGATCGCAATCATAGAAGATAACTTACAATACAGGAAGGCCATCGGCATGATATTACAATTGAACAATAATTTTCAGTTGTTGCATATGCTGGAAAACCCGTTGGATATGATGACCTGTTTTACGGATGAAAAACCTGATGTTGTTTTAATGGATATAGATATGCCCGGCATGAATGGCATCAAGGCAGTTTGGGAAATAAAAAAAACATTCCCCGATATAAAAGTGCTGATGCTGACTGTTTTTGAAGATGAAGAAAAAATATTCGGAGCTATAAAAGCAGGGGCAAATGGTTACCTGTTAAAGAAAGACAGTCCACAAAAAATAATGGAGTCCATTGATGCTGTACACAAAGGTGAATCTCCCATGAATGGAATGATTGCAGCAAAAGTGCTCGACTATTTTCAAAAAACCAAAACTGCCCAGGTAGATCAATCTTCTTTAACCGTTCGGGAAAAGGAAATACTGGAGTTACTTATGCTTGGTAATAGCTATAAAGAAATAGCCGCAGCTATTTTCATTTCTGTGGAAACGCTTAATTCTCACATAAAGAATATTTACCGTAAACTGAATGTTCATTCACGTGCGGAATTGTCTGCAAAATACAGGTCTGTGACTTAGCTTTTCGTGTACAATAGAATGATTCTAAAATATAAGCCGATTGTAGATTCTATTGTTATCTGGTAATATACCAGATTTATGGGATTGTATAAGATATATCCTTAAGCCATATTTACATAATAATAAATTCCTGTGTTATACGGGATTACTACCCTGCTTTCCTTTCTAAAATCACTATTTTTTATTCATTGATAAGTTGCGTCGTTTAAATAATGGCGTATGGTCGTTAAAACAAAAATGATGAAGCGATTTTTTCTATTTCTCCTGTCTGTTAGCCTGACAGGTAAAATGTATTTGCAAGCTCAAACGCCCGGTTATGGAGCACAGTTTGGCAATAGTGTGCAGTTGAATGGAGGCACCGACTACATCAATTGTGGAGGCACTACGCAAAACCTACAGGCTGCTTTTACCCTGGAGGCATGGGTAAACCTGCCCGCAATTCCACAGGGCCCCGGCTATTTGTATTCAATACTTAATAAAAGAAGTTATGCTGCTGCCAGTCATATTGATTTTCCTGTAGCATTAGATATATTATCTACAGGCAGAGTTTACGGTTTATTGTCCCGGGGAAATGATTATTTGCCTGATGCAACTGTTTTATCTACGTCTGTTTTGCAAATCAATCAATGGTATCATATCGCATTAGTGTACAAGGCCAATACCAGCCTTGCTTTGTATATCAACGGCGTGTTGGAGACTACCGCTCCTGCAAACTTTACGATCAGTAGTAATAATCAGCCCTGGACAATAGGTAAAGTTTCACAGGAACTAACCGACGGGCTGGGAAAAACTTTATTTAAAGGATCAATAGATGAAGTGCGTATATGGAATATTGATAGAACTGCGTTACAAATTGCTGATAACATGAACGTGCAGCTTACAGGAAATGAAAGCGGGCTGGTTGGTTATTGGGATATGAATCTTACTACCCAGGGTACAGGTATATTGGTTCCCAATAAAGCAACCGCAACTGGCGCTTCATTTAACGGAACAACCATTGGTAATGCCACGTATACACCCGTATTTCACAGCAGCCCGGTTAATGCAAATTATACCAGCAGCTTTCAAAACAATCTTCTATTGAACGGAACTTCCGATTATATCAATGCAGGCAACAATGCAGCATATAATATTGCCGGACCCTTTACACTCGAAGCGTGGGTGAAACCTACAAGTTATAATACCGTAAGGCAGATATTACAAAAAGGCGGTACTGTAGACAGGTTTGGTTATCAACTCAGGCTGGATAATGCAAGCATTGGATTCCTCATTGCTAATAACGGAACAGAAGACCATACAGTTTTACCACTTAGCAACAATGACCTTAATAGCTGGATCCATATCTCAGCAGTATATGATGGTTCTTCCCTGCGAATATATAAGAATGGTGTATTGGGTGCTTCGAAGAATACTACCCAACCAATTAGTTATGATCCTTCGCCGTTACTTATTGGCAGGCGGTCGGATAATGCCTGGTTTTTTCATGGTTCAATGGATGAGATACGCATCTGGAATACAGCAAGAACAGAAGCTGAGATCCGGATTAGTATGAATGCCCATCTTTCTGGCAATGAAAATGGCCTGGTTGGATATTGGGATATGAACCGCACCGGACAGGGTGCGGGATTAACAGTGACAAATAAAGCCACTGCAACAGGTACTTTACTAAATGGAACTACTTTTGGCACAATTGCTACCCCGGTGTTTATGATGAATGAGTTTTGCAACAACCCGGCACCAACCATCAGTGCTTCCGGTCCTACCAGCTTTTGCAATGGAGGAAGTGTTACGTTAACTTCCAGTGCGGTAACAGGAAATGTTTGGAACACAGGTGAAACTACCCAAAGTATCACTGTTAGCAGTAGTGGCAGTTATTTTGTAGTAAATACAAATGCTAATGCTTGTGTATCGCCGTCATCTGCAGCTACCGTAGTAACCGCAGGAATATTAGCTCCCATGATTTCTCCAAATATGAAATTGTGGTTAAGGGCAGATGCTGGTGTGATGGTTGACATTAATGGTAAAGTAAATCAATGGCTTGATCAAAGCGGAAATAATAAACATGCCACACAAACTAACGTTTTAAATCAGCCGGTTGTTAGCACCGGTTTAGTCAATAATAAACCAGGAATTGTTTTTTCGGGTAACCAGCAATTGGGAATCCCGGCAATTGATCTTACCGGTACCAACAAGGTGGATGTCTTTATTGTTTACCGCACGATCAGCAGTAATCCGGCTACTGTCTTTGAGAATTCTGAAAATTATAATTCATCTACCACAGGGTTTCTGATTTCTGATAATGATGCATCACTTCCAAACACCTTAAATGGACTGGCCGCCAACATCAGAGGAAATGTGGGATATAACCAGGTTTCGCTTTTGCCATCCATTAATACTACCCGCATATTAAACACCAATTTTGATAAGTCGCTTGTATCCAATGAAACGAGTGTTTATTTAAACAATGTTTTACAGGCCAGGACAACCGCAACAAATAATTCAAACAACTCCAATAGTTTTGGAAACAACAACAGTTATATTGGAGCAAGGGGGGAAGGATTTGTCACACCCTGGAACGGTGATATAGAAGAAGTAATAGTATATGACAGGATATTAGACGCTGCTGAAAGACAGCAACTGGTAGCCTACCTCCAATTTAAATATTTTACGGGCAGTTCTCCTGCACCTGCTATTGCTGCAAACGGGCCGGTAGTTTTTTGCGAAGGTGGAACTGTAACACTTACTTCCAGTGCAGCAACCGGAAATGTTTGGAGCAATGGAGAAACAACACAAAGTATCACTGTTAGCAGTAGTGGCATTTTCACTGTTTCTTATTCAGACGCATTAGGTTGTATGTCTGCTACGTCTTTACCAATAGCAGTAACTGTAAATCCGCTTCCTTCTGTACCAGTTATATCAGCATCCGGGCCATTATCGTTTTGTGAAGGCGGAAGTGTTGTTTTAACAGCCAGCAGTATTACTGGAAATCGCTGGAGCACAAATGAAACCACATCAAGTATTTCCGTTTCAAACAGCGGTAGTTTTACCGTAACTAATACTGATGTAAATGGTTGTTCTTCTACTTCACTTCCAACAATTGTTACAGTAAACCCTTTACCGGTTCGAGCAATTATTACTGCAAATGGGCCAACAACGTTTTGTGATGGAGGAAGTGTAATACTTACTTCCAGCTTTACGACCGGAAATCTTTGGAGCATTGGCGAAACAACACAAAGTATAACAGTAAACAGTAGTGGCAGTTATACAGTTCAACATACTGATGTAAATGGTTGTGCAAACCAGCCATCTTTACCGGTTGTTGTTACGGTAAACCCGGTTCCGGCAACACCAGCAATAATTGCCAGCGGGCCAACAACTATTTGCCAGGGAGAAACAGTTGTGCTGACATCCGGCGCAACAACCGGAAATTCCTGGAGCAATGGCGCCACAACACAGGATATTACGGTGAATAGTCCAGGTGTTTATAGTGTTTTTGTTACAAGTCCTGATGGATGCAATAGTGAAATTTCTTCAACAATAGAGGTCATCGTAATTCCTTCTACAACTTATTTTATAGATGCCGACGGTGATGGTTATGGCAATGCTGCCATTGCTGTACAAGCCTGCGAACAGCCATCAGGCTATGTTGCGAATGCATTGGATTGTAATGACGGGAACATAAATATACATCCCGGTGCCACCGAACTTCCAAATGGAATCGATGAGGATTGTAACGGTTTGATTGATGATGCCATCACCTGCCAGGAAGGGGCTATTATATTTCAAAAAACAATAGGTACATCGGAAGCGGAAAGTTGTTATTCAATTGCAGTAACAACTGATGGTGGCTATATACTTGCCGGCAAAAAAGAATTAACTACTGGGCTGATTACAAAACTTAATGCAGGGTTTCAAGTACAATGGCAAAAACAATTACACTACGGTTCACATGAATCTATTAATGACATCAAACAAACAAGTGATGGCGGTTATATTGCCGCGGGCTACTCCCGGAATCTTTATAACGGTTTTGAGTATAGCAATGATATTCTTGTTGTAAAACTGGATGCTGCGGGCAATATTCTATGGACAAGAGAATTTATTGATGGTTCTAATGATGCAGAAATAAGAAGTATAGAACAAACAAGTGATGGCGGTTATATTGCTGTCGGAGAATTCACACAAATAAATTTCGGCAATTACTTCAGGCAAATGTATATTTTGAAATTAAGTGCCACAGGCAACGTCGTATGGATCAGAACGGCATTTGGTAACGGACAGCAATTAGCAGTATCTGTTAAACAAACATCAGATGGTGGATACATTATAGGTGGATCAACCACTTCCAATGATGGTACCGTGTTTATTAATCATGGCAATTATGATTACCAGCTTACAAAGATTGATGCAAACGGAAATATTCAGTGGCACAAGTTATTAGGAGGCTCATCTAACGATTATGGAATGTGCGCAATACAATCTTCTGACGGAGGTTATGTGATTGCAGGGAGTTCTCAATCTAACAATGGCGATGTCTCGGGCAATCATGGATCCTACGACTACTGGATTGTAAAATTAGATGCAGACAGGAATATCGTATGGCAGAGATCATTTGGAGGTTCGGGTTTCGACGATGCATACGCTATACAACAAACAACTGATGGTGGATTTATTGTAGCAGGTTCTTCCCGATCTAACAATGGAGACGTTACCGGTAATCATGGAATGGATGATTATTGGGTTGTTAAGTTAGATGCGAATGGAGTGTTAGAATGGCAAAGATCGCTCGGAGGATCCGGATCGGAAAATGGTCAATCCATCAGGCAATCTACAGATGGAAGTTATGTGGTAGCCGGAAACTCCTATTCTAATAATGGTGATGTATCAGGCAATAATGGATCTTCTGATCAATGGGTTGTAAAACTTTCCGGGAAAGGCCTGACAACATTCTATGCAGATGCCGATGGAGATGGTTATGGTAATCCGAATATACAAATACAGGCATGTGAAAAGCCGGCAGGGTATGTTGCCGACAATACAGATTGTGATGATACCCGAAACACAGTATATCCGGGGGCAACAGAAATATGCAATAATGGTATTGATGATAATTGTAACGGTATCATAGATGAAACGAATATCATACAGGCAATCGGAGATATTACGGGGCAGGTAAATGTTTGTGCGTATGTTGGTACCGGACAACAGGTTTATTACAGCATTGCAGCAGTTACCAATGCAACAAGTTATGTATGGTCAGTTCCGCCAACAGTTACGATCACTGCCGGCCAGGGTACAAAAACAATCTTTGTAAAGTTTAACAATGGATTTGTCGCATCGGCAAACAAGATCATCAGCGTGTATGCAACAACAGACTGTAATCCTACGGAAGTAAAAACACTGCAACTGGTTGCACAATTGCCTTCAACACCAGTTGCAATACAGGCTTCTTCCACAGATATTTGTTCGATTATAGGCCAGAACGACGTGATCACTTATAAAATCCCAAGATCAGCGGATGCAACGTCGTATTTGTGGACTGCTCCTAACAATACCATTATTAATCATCCTGCTGCGCTGCCATATTATGATACGATCGTTGAAATACGGTTTCTACCCGGGTTTGCGAACAGCAATATCAGCGTACAGGCAGTAAGTAATTGCGGAACCAGTACAGCAAGGAGTTTAGCGCTCACCCTAAATTCAGGCCCCACCACACCGGCAGCTATTGTTGCATCCACTTCCAATATATGCCCGAGTATCGGCACCAATGTGCCTGTAGTGTACACAATACCAAAAAAGCCGGGCGCTACATATTATATCTGGTCGGCACAGGCAGGAACAACACAATTAACACATCCTGCCGGCTCTGGGCCAAATGATACGATTGTAGAAGTGAGATTTAATAGTGCCTTTACTACAAGCAATATCTCTGTACAGGCAGCTAATCCTTGCGGTGTGAGTACGGCAAGAACATTGAGCATTGTACGTACCGATCCTTCTATGCCGGGGCCAATCAACGGACCTACACAGGTATGTAGTTTTATAAATTTCGGTAATGGCAGTCCTGCACCGTACAGTGTTACTCAGGGTAACAGTGATATAACCTATACCTGGACCTCTCCTCCCGGTGTAACTAATATCCAGGGACAGGGAACAAATTTCTTCAGGTTCATTTACCCGTATGGTTTTACAAGTGGCACCGTTACTGTAAAAGCCAGCAATGGTTGTGGAACCAGTGCAGCCCGAACGCTGAATATAGGCATAGCAGCTCCGTCAGCACCTGGTGCAATAGATGTGATACAGCTTGAACAATGCCTGGAAAGAAAATATAGTTACACGGTTGCACAAATGCCGGCTAACGCCACGCAATTACAATGGGCAAGTACCGGCTCTGTAAGTGCTCAGTATCCCAGTCCAACGAGTGTACGTTTAACGTTTCCTCCAAGCGCAGTGAATGGCTATATTGAAGTAAAAGCTACTAATGGATGTGGTTTGGTAAGTGCCGTAAGACGAGTAAATATAAAACTACCGGCATGTCCTTTATTTTTCAGTAAGGGAGAATCAACCAGCAAATTGCCAGCTAATGATCAAAATGATACTGGTAAAGATAGCCCGGGCTTTGATGTAAGTATTTCACCCAATCCCACAGCAAGCCAGTTTAATATTCGTGTACGCAGCACCGATAGTAAGCAGGTGACTATACGTGTACTCGATATGCAGGGCAGGGCATTGAAACAATTTACCATGCATGCGAATACTGCAATTGCTATTGGATCGGATATGGCGCCGGGTTCATACCTGGTAGAAATACGGCAGGGCGATAAAACCGAAAAGCGACGGGTAGTAAAACTTTAAGAATCTTCAATAAAATGGGCTGCTCTTATGAACAGCCCATTTTTGTTGAAACTATTTTATCGAAGTGTAAGCCCATTGTTATGAAAGAATGCTGTTTATTATTGACATGAAATGAATTCTGATCATTCTTTCATTATAATTAATGTGCACTATCAGAATATCTTTCTTTATCATCATCCAAAATCGGTTCATTTAATTGTACCACCCTGTTTTTTACCATACGTTTTCTCATGATCATATTCAGCATTTCAACAGCAAACGAAAATGCCATACCGAAATAAATATAATTTTTCAGGTGTAATTTTTCTGCAGTTTCCGAATCCCAGCCTTCCATTACCAGGCTGAGACCGATCATAACGAGAAAGGACAATGCCAGCATCTTCAGTGTTGGATGTTTATGAATAAAGGCTGCAATTTTCGGACTGAATAAAAACATTATGATCATAGCAATTACCACTGCGGCAATCATGATCTCCACATGCTTTGCTGTACCGCCGGCGGTGATGATGCTGTCGAATGAAAACACCGCATCGATCAACACGATTTGTCCAACAGCCTGCATAAAAGATAATTGCTTTGTTCTTTCTGAGGATGCATTCGGATCTTCTCCTTCCAGTTTATGGTGAATTTCCATTACAGATTTATAGATCAGGAAAATTCCTCCGGCCAGCATTACTATACTGGCGAGATCAAAACCTTTGTTCCAGATTGTAAAAATTGCTTTTCCTTTTTGAGACAAGAGCCATCCCAACGCCATTAATAAAAGGCTTCTCGAAATCATTCCTGTGATCATCCAGGTATATCTCGCTTTTTTCTGGTCTTTAGCCTGTTTCAATCGGTTCATGATAATGCTCACGAAAATTACGTTATCAATACCGAGTACAATTTCTAGTACAACAAGAACGATAAAACTGATGATGCTTTCGGATGTGAAGAGATGTTGCATGGTGATGTAGCTGTTAGCATTGAGCTATGCGCCGGGGTTTATAATTTGTATTGTATAATTAATGTTGTAAAAGTCATTGCCTGCATATTATTCCAACTTTGACCTGCTTATTATTCTATTTGTTTTTTATATGATCTTGTTAATCTTCATTTATGAATTGTTATCGGTAACAGCTAATGCTTCGCAAGATAATTCGAAATCCTTTTAACAATTCCCGGGCCTTCATAAATAAATCCTGTCCATACCTGCACCAGTGAAGAACCTGCTTTTATTTTTTCTGCAGCATCTTCACCGGTGAAAATGCCACCACTACCGATTATCGTTAACCGTTTACCTGATGTATTGCTTATATATTGAATCAATGCTGTGCTTTTATTTTTAACGGGTAGTCCGCTTAATCCGCCTGCGCCCATTGTGCTTATTACCTTAGCATCCGTTTGTAAATCATCCCGGCTGATGGTTGTGTTGGAAACGATTAAACCATCCAGGTTAATTTCAAGTGATAAATTAATCACATCATCTACCTGCTCAACAGTTAAATCGGGTGCAATTTTTAAAAGAATGGGTTTGGGCAATGGTTCCTTCTTATTCAATTGTTGCAGGTTGGTAAGAATTTTTGCCAGTGCATCTTTTTCCTGCAGGGCACGTAAGCCCGGGGTGTTCGGGCTACTTACATTTACCACAAAATAATCTACGAATGGATGCAATGCAATAAAACATTTTTCATAATCCTTCCAGGCGTCTTCATTTGAAGTAATTTTATTCTTACCGATGTTTCCCCCGATAATTAATCGTTTTGTGTTGTTCGTTTGTGCTTCAACGTTGGTTTGCTTCCATGTTTTCAATCTTTCGGCAATCACTTCTACACCATCATTATTAAATCCCATCCTGTTAATAAGTGCTTTGTCTTTTGGAAGCCTGAATAATCTCGGTTTATCATTTCCATCCTGCGGCAGCGGCGTTACGGTACCGATTTCTACAAAACCAAACCCAAGCGCTTCCAGTTCACGAAGGTATTTTGCATTTTTATCGAACCCGGCACCCAATCCGATCCTGTTCGGAAATTGAATATTGAATAAAGAATATGGATCGTTGGTATTTGATGCAAAAAAAAGACGGATTATTTTTTTTACCGGACCAATGCCACACATCATCTTCAGCACATTCATAGAGAAGTAATGAACTTTTTCCGGATCGAATAAAAAAAGAATGGCCCGTATAATTTTGTACATAGCGCTGCGAAATTAGCACATCAATACAGTTTTTTGTTACGATTAATCAATAACTTTGAACAACAAGGTTGCATAAACAACTATTGTAAATTGATTCATTTTTATAAGGAAAAAAGCAAACATGCAGGAAGCATATATTGTTGCGGGCTTTCGTACCGCAGTTACAAAAAGTAAAAAAGGTGGATTTCGTTTTACTCGTCCCGACGACCTGGCTGTTCAGGTAATTCAGGGTTTGCTGGCCAGTGTGCCGCAATTGGATCCGAAAAGAATTGATGATGTTATTGTGGGGAATGCCGTTCCCGAAGCTGAACAGGGTTTACAAGTGGGAAGAATTATTGCCGCAAGAGCCGTTGGCTTTCATGCTGCAGGCATTACGATCAATCGTTATTGCGCCAGTGGTTTGGAAAGTATTGCCACGGCAACGGCCAAAATCAGAACCGGCATGGCTGAGTGTATCGTAGCCGGTGGAACAGAAAGTATGAGCCTGGTGCCAACAGCAGGATGGAAAACAGTGCCCGCTTATTCCATTGCCAAAGATGAACCAGATTATTATTTAAGCATGGGGTTAACGGCTGAGGCAGTAGCGAAAGAATACAATGTAAGTCGCGAAGACCAGGATATCTTTAGTTATCATAGTCATGTGAAAGCTGGTAATGCCATTAAATCCGGTTATTTTAAACCCGGTATTTTGCCTGTAACCATTGAGGAAGTATATCTTGATGAGAAAGGAAAAAGGCAAAAGAGAAATTTTGTAGTGGATACAGATGAAGGTGTAAGAGCAGATACATCCGTTGAAGGTTTGGCAAAACTTAAACCGGCATTTGCCGCCGGTGGTTGTGTAACGGCGGGCAATTCATCACAAACCAGCGACGGCAGTGCATTTGTAATTGTGATGAGTGAACGGATGATAAATGAACTGGGTTTAAAACCGATCGCAAGACTGGTAAACTGCGCCAGTGCAGGGGTACATCCCCGTATCATGGGCATCGGACCTGTAGAAGCAGTGCCTAAAGTTTTGAAACAAGCCGGAATGAATCTTTCTCAAATAGATTTGATAGAATTGAATGAAGCTTTCGCATCACAATCATTAGCCGTTATCCGTGAACTTGGATTGAACCCAGACATAGTGAATATCAATGGTGGAGCCATTGCCCTGGGACATCCACTGGGTTGCACCGGTTGTAAACTTACCATCCAGATTACACAGGATATGAAACGGCTGAATAAAAAATACGGAATTGTAACAGCTTGTGTGGGCGGAGGGCAAGGTATAGCAGGGATAATAGAGAATATTGAGTAAGTGGATTAAAGTAAAAAGTAAAAATTCAAAAGTAAAAAGGGGAGTAAGATGGTGCAACAAAGATTTTTTTATTCCACCTGGTTTCTGATAAAGTGAAAAAGTAAAAATTCAAAAGTAAAAAGGGGTGTGAGATGGTGTAACAAAGATTTTTTTTAGTCCACCTGGTTTCTAATAAAGTAAAAATTCAAAATTAAAAAGGGGAGTAAGATGTTGGGCAAGCCAGATCTGGCTGCGAAGATTTTTTTAATTCCTTTGCAAATACCCTTTACTTTTTTATGCGGTAAGTAATAACCACAAAAAATGATAGCCATTCATAGCTAACCGCCTTGCTCTCCAGTGATATATCCTATTTATATTCCTTCGGTTTTGTTACCTCGTAATTTTCATCATAACGAATGAAAAACCGCATATAAATAACGCGACTGAGGCGCATCATCCAGGGTTGCAGCACAACCAGTAAAACGGCGTTAATGCCCAGCCACCAAAAAATGCGGTTGTCGTCGGTAGATACACCAATCAACACCAGCCAGGCAACAAAGGTTGAAGTAGATATAGCAACTGCGAGTGCGTAGCTAACATAAGCGGTTCCATACCAGAAGCCAGGTTCGAGATCATATTTTTGTCCGCACACACTGCAATGTTCCGGCATTTCAAAAATATGTTTTAACGTAAGTTTCCTGTAAGCATTTTTGTCGCAGAACATATCTCCTCTGCGGCACCGGGGACATTTCATGGTAAGCATGCTCCAGAGGTAACCAGGTTTTGGCGGCTTTTCATTTTTCATGCGGCAAATTTACTGATAATGATGGATGAATACAATTAGTCCATTTGCTGATAAATTTACATAGCTGATTTCTCCATAGATTTTCTCTCTCCAATCTGCTGCCGCCACATTGCATAATACAATCCCTTTTCTTCAATAAGCGAGTGGTGGCTACCGGTTTCTACTACTTCACCTTTTTCCAGTACGTAAATTCTGTCTGCATGCATAATCGTACTTAACCGATGTGCAATTAAAATGGTTACCTGTTCTTTTTGTGATGAAATATCTCTTATCGTATTGGTAATTTCTTCTTCGGTAATGGAATCCAATGCAGAGGTAGCCTCATCAAAAATCAATAAATGTGGTTTTCTCAGCAATGCTCTTGCTATGGATATCCGTTGCTTTTCACCTCCGGATAATTTAAGTCCGCCTTCGCCAATCATTGTATCCACGCCTTTTTCAGCACGTGCCAGCAAGTTTGTGCAGGATGCTTTAATCAATACATTGTCGAGGTCTTGTTGTGTTGCCGATGGATTCACAAACAGGAGGTTCTCCCGGATTGTTCCGCTAAACAGGTTGGTATCCTGCGTTACAAAACCAATTTGTTTCCTGAGATCATCGAAATGGATAGCTGTTTCATCGAGGCCGTTGTATAAAATTCTTCCTTCCTGTGGCCGGTATAAACCAACAAGCAATTTCATTAAGGTAGATTTACCGCTTCCGCTCGGTCCAACAAATGCAATTGTTTCTCCCACTTTAACATCGAAGCTGATATCATCAATGGCTTTGTGAGATGCAGTCTGGTGTTTGAAGGATACATGCCTGAAAGATAAATTTTGTATCGGCCCCAGTGATTGTGGATGCACGGGTTCCTGCTCCGGTGCTTTCTTCATTAAGGTATCAAAATTATTCAGCGATGCTTCTGCTTCCCGGTAGGAGAGTAAAATATTCCCGATCTCCTGCAATGGACCAAACACAAAGAATGAAAATATCTGCATGGTTACGAGTTGCCCTGCATCCATTTTATTCCAGAAGATCAGGCTCATTAAAATAAACAGGATCACCTGGCGCAAAGTATTCACCATTGTTCCCTGTACAAAGCTGATGCTCCGGATGCGTTTTACTTTCTTTAATTCCAGCCCGAGTATTTTATATGTGTTTTTATTTAAACGTTGTACTTCCTGTTTGGTAAGTCCGAGACTTTTTACCAATTCAATATTCCTCAAAGATTCTGTTGTGGAACCGGCGAGTGCTGTCGTTTCACTCACGATATTTTTCTGGATGATTTTTATTTTCTTGCTTAAGAAATTTGTGGCCAGCGTTAGTACGGTAATACCAACAATATAGGCAATGGGAATGCTCCAGTGAATAAATACGGCTGCATATACAAATACAAATACCACCCCGATCAATACACCAAATAAGATGTTGATGAAATTGATCATGAATTTTTCTACATCCGCACGAACCTTTGTTAGAATAGACAGGGTTTCGCCGCTGCGCTGGTCTTCAAATTGCTGGTATGGGAGTTTCATGGCATGTTGCAATCCATCGGTAAACACGCGGGCGCCGAATTTTTGTATGACCACATTCAGGCAATAATCCTGGAAATTTTTTGCGATGCGGCTGATCATGGCAACTGTAATAGAGCAGATCAACAGGAACCAGACACCGGGTTGATCCCATGAAAATGAATTAAAAAAACGGTCACGGCTAAACGAATGATTGTTAGCCCGGTGATCATTGGCAAGGTTGATGAGTTTACCGAGTAAGATCGGATCTACCAGGGAAAAACCCATATTGATGGCGGCAAGGAATAATGTAAGTGCAACCAGCCAGCGATAGGGTTGCAGGTATTTAAATAAAATTTTCATTCAGCGATTTTTTAAACAGGGCTTTCTGATACTGCATGCAGTATTAAATTGCGGATGCAAAAATACATCGAAATATTTCAATGTATCAAATAAGTTGTAAGTTCGGGAAAAGGGTATAATTCGCCTTGTTTTTTGTTAGTTGGTTTTGCCAGCAGAAAACCAACCATTTATCCGGAAATGAATTTGGGTTTTTACCCTTTTTATCGTGGTTACTAAAAAAAGTTTTGGAAGAATAAACAGGCTTTAAGCTATACAATCGGGCTTCAATGCAGGTGTTGAATCTATGGTATACACCGGATCATTTCCAATTCAGCCGCCCCAGCCCTGTCTGTCGAGACTGCGATATTGAATGGCTTCTGCTATATGTTCTGGCTGGATAGCAGGGGAGGCAGCGAGATCTGCAATGGTTCTGCTCACTTTTAAAATACGATCATACGCTCTTGCAGAAAGATTTAATTTTTCCATGGCCGATTTCAGCAATGTTTGCGAAGTATTGTTGATGACACAAATTTCCTTCAGCATCTTACTGCTCATTTGGGCGTTTGCATAAATTCCTGCTGTGTTATGATAGCGTTGCAATTGTATGTTACGTGCTTCAATCACGCGGTCACGAATGCTGCTGCTTTTCTCAAACGTACGTTGTGAACTCAGTTCATTAAATGCAACCGGTGTTACTTCTACATGCAGATCTATGCGATCGAGTAACGGGCCTGATATGCGGGCAAGATACTTTTGCACCACACCGGGGCCACAGGTACATTCTTTTTCGGGATGATTGAAAAAGCCGCAGGGGCAAGGATTCATACTGGCAATCAGCATAAAGCTTGCGGGAAAATCGAGCGCTACTTTTGCACGACTGATGGTAACTTTTCTTTCTTCCATCGGCTGTCGCATAACTTCCAGTACCGTTCTTTTAAACTCCGGTAATTCATCAAGGAATAAAACACCGTTGTGCGATAATGAAATTTCTCCTGGCTGTGGATTGCCGCCTCCGCCTACGAGGGCTACATCTGATATTGTATGGTGCGGACTACGAAACGGGCGTTTGCACACCAACGTTGCGTTTTCCGGTAGCTTGCCTGCAACGCTGTGAATTTTGGTTGTTTCCAATGCTTCCTGTAAAGTGAGCGGTGGAAGTATGGTAGGCAATCTTTTCGCCAGCATGGTTTTACCGGCACCGGGCGGACCGATCAGTATTGCGTTATGACCACCGGCTGCGGCTATTTCCAATGCCCGTTTAATATTTTCCTGTCCTTTTACATCGCAGAAATCTATTTCGAAATTACTTTGTGCGGTTGCAAATTCTTCCTCCACATTTACGTGTATGGGTTGCAGTGAGTTTTCGTTTTTAAAGAAATTGATGACGTCATTCAGGTGATCCACACCATATACATTAAGCCCGCCTACCATGGCCGCTTCTTTGGCATTCGCTAACGGAACGATCAGCCCTTCAAAGGATTCTTTTTTAGCCTGTATGGCGATGGGTAGTGCGCCTTTGATGGGTTTGATGAATCCGTCTAAACTGAGTTCGCCCATAATTACATAGGAAGCGAGCCTTTCGGGATTATCTATTTGTTCGGTGGCGGCGAGCGTACCGATGGCGATGGGCAGGTCGAATGCAGAACCGCTTTTACGGATATCCGCAGGCGCAAGGTTTACAACAAGTTTGGTACGGGGCATGTGAAAATTGTTGCTCTTGATGGCGCTTTCCACTCTTTGTAAACTTTCCTTGATGGCATTGTCGGGCAAGCCCACGATGAAATAATGTTGTCCCTGGTTGTTTACGTTTACCTCAACCGTTATGGTAATGGCTTCCACGCCATATACGGCGCTGCCAAATGTTTTTACTAGCATAAGGTAAAAATGAATAGAATTGAGTATAGGTAGTTGTTGAAGCGACCGTGGTTTTAAAAGATTTTAACGGGATGAGGTGGGGGAAAAGACTTTGTTTTTTGTGGTTCCTGGGGCAGGAACCTCTGCGGAAAATAGTTGAATATTTAATCAAGGCACAAGTACGCCAGTGCACAAAGCAGGGCTGCATACTTGCCTTTACTTTGATTTCGGAATTATTATTTAACTTTTAAAAGGAAAGCAGAAGTGAACTATCATACTTGCTAAGCTTCTGGCTTATCTGGCGCATGAGTCTTCTGCCTCCCTTTCCAAATTGGTTGAAGAGCATCAAATAGAATGTTAGACTTAAAGGTCTATTAAAGGCTTTAATGCAAATTCAACTTATTGTTTCTTCCTTAAATCAAATTTATGAAAAAGTATTCTGTAACAATCGGCATTGACGTCTCCAAATCTAAACTGGATGCACGTTTTGTTTTTGATCCATCACAAAAGCATCATCCTCATATCCTGGTAGCTAATAATGAAAAAGGGATTAAAACTATTATTTCTAATCTTAAGAAATATGAAATAGATTTTCAACAGGTTATCTTTTGTTTTGAAAATACCGGAATTTATAGCATGCCCCTGGCTATCTACTTTCATACTCATAACCTGAACTATTGGGATATTCCAGCAATAGAAATTAAGAAATCAAAGGGTTTAACCAGAGGAAAAAATGATAAATCAGATGCTCTCGATATTGCTTTTTATGCTATTACTCATAGCCATAAACTAAAATTATGCACAGTTCCCGAAACCGACATTCTTAAGCTTCAATTACTTTATAGTGAAAGAGAGAAAATATTAAAATCAATTCATTCATTGGAAAGATCAACGGAAGTAAATGGCTTTTTACCTAAACATGTTATTAAAGAAATAGTTTTAATAAATAAAAAATCAGTTGCAGCACTTAGGAAATCTCTTAACGAAATCAATAAAATAATCAGGCAAATAATAAAATCTAATAGCATTATTCAAAATAACTTTAATCTGGCCACGACAGTTCCTGGCGTTGGAGAACAATCTGCTGTTTATATGATCATTAAAACCAGATGCTTTACACGATTTAAAAACTGGAGAAAGTTTGCTTACTATGCAGGTGTAGCACCTTTTGAGTATTCGTCGGGAAGCAGTATAAAAGGCCGAACCAAAGTAAGTCATCTAGCTGATAAAAAATTGAAATCATTGCTTAATATGGCGGCGTTGAGTGCAAAGAAACATGATAAAGAACTAAGTGAATATTATATTCGAAAAGTTGAAGAAGGTAAAAACAAGATGCTTGTGCTGAATGCAATAAGATGTAAAATACTGAGTCGGGTGTTTGCCATCATCAACAGACAAACTCCTTTTGTAAATACGCAAAAATTTGCAGCCTAATTATTTGGATTTTGTCATAGAATGCGCCAGGAGGGGTAAAATAAAATTGCGGGTCAGAATCTCCTTGGATATTTTAATATAGGCAAGCGGGAACAACTATCTGCTTTATTAAATAAATAAGCGGTAAATTTTTCTATACTATCATACAATTTTGGATTTAATTTTCTAATCTCATCAAGTTTGTCGTAATCGTATTGGTATTTATATAACCTAAATTGTTTTGAAATTTTCATATTACAGTGTACATACAAGTCTTCTATATACTTATACTTAAAAATATTTTTTTGGATGCAATCGCAATAAACGTGACTGGCATTTTCTGCATCTCTTTCCAGCGATTTTGATTCGTTATTTTTCTGACATCCCAACAATAAAAAAATAACTGTTAACATGATACAACATCTGATAACCATTGTTTAAATTTTATTGGATCTTTGTGTTTCGTGAGGCATGAACCACAGCGTAAGAGAGCTATACAGCCTTGTAAATTTCGCTAGCTGCCACCGGCATTACATTAAAAATCATCACTCACAACTCCTCCAACATCTTCACCACTCCTTCTTTCTTCAATATCAAATAACCAAACCGATCATTGCTGATGCCATCTTTTAACTGGTAGTTGAATTGCAGTTGATCATTTACTACACTGGTTTCAAAATAATTGAAATGAATATTGGAATGAACTTTTAATCCCTCACCAATTTCATAGAGATGCGTAGATAAAATGAAAATAGAATTTTTGATTTTTAATAAGCCTTCAATCACGGCCGTACTGCATTTCATTGCATCCTGTATATTGGTTCCTTTAAACAATTCATCAATGAGGATCAGCCATTTTCTTCCGTCGTTTACTTTTTGAATGGTGGCTTTGATGCGTTGTATCTCGTTGTAGAAATAACTTTCACCTTTGGCAATATTGTCCATCACGTTGATATTGCTGAGCACGCCATCAAACAAACTCAATTGCATTTCTTTTGCCGGAACACCCATTCCAATATGTGCCAGGAATACCGCTGTGCCCACCGATTTGATGAATGTACTCTTGCCTGCCATATTCGCACCGGTTAAAAATAAGAAATTAGTATCCCGGTTCAATTGCACATCGTAGGCTACAGGTTGCTGCAGGAGAATATGATAGAGCCCCTTTATTTCAATGAAAGGCTGCGCCGATTCCTGTATGCGTGGAAATACCAGGCGATGTTTTCGTACCGCCAGCGCCATCGCATACCAGGCATCCAGTTGTGCATGTATCTGCAATAACCGCAGCATGTTCACTTTAAAACTGAACCGGAGAAAACGGGCAAACTGTAAATTATCGGCCACTGTTAATTCAGCGGAAGCATTGTGTTTTTCAACTACTGAAAATTGTTCCTTGTTAATGATCTGCTTCGCTTCTTCCAGCAATATTTTTAAAGGTGTTGCGGTTTCATTGTGAAGGAAATGTTTTACCAGTAACTGCATGCCTTTGATAAAATCAAAACAATGAATGGCTGAATATTTTACCAGTGAATAATCGGGGCCATGCAATAGTTTATAACTATAGGTTGTTAACTGGGTAACGGTCTCGGGTAGAGGATCAATGGTAGATTCATAAAAGGTTTCTACCACTTTAATTGTTCCGTTGCTGATCTGGCCCGGCCAGTCTTTTTCCTGTAGTAAAATCTGCTGAAGGGTTTGTTGAATTCCCTTTATGGCTTCAATAGAAGGGAGCGGGCGTGACAAATTCCGGATCAACTGGTCTTTGCCATTGCTGGTGACCGTATAATTCAGCTTACTGAAAACAGAAAATTCTTCCTCGCTGTTGAAAATGGAAAGATCATTCAGTGTTGTTTTATCAATTTCCATACGGTGCTATTGCCGGTTAAATAATAAACGTTTACCCACATTAGATTCATGAATAACACCGTTTTCATAAACCATGTTCCCATTTATAAAAGTTTGTACTACTGAAGAGGGGAAATTAAAATGCATCAAAGGGCTCCATCCGCACTTGTATAAAATATTTTCGGGCTCCACCCGGTACGGTCTTGCCAGGTCAACCACCGCCAGGTCTGCAAAATATCCTTCCCGTATAAATCCCCGGTCGGCAATTTGGAAACAGGTGGCAACAGCATGACTCATTTTCTCTGCAATTTTTTCAAGCGAAATTTTTCCAAGCGAATGATAGTATAACATCAGCATCAAAGAATGTTGTACCAATGGTAAACCGGCATGTGCATGTTCATACGGTGGTTCTTTTTCACCGGGTAAATGTGGTGCATGATCGGTGGCAATTACATCCAGCCGGTCGTCGAGGAGCGCCTGCCACAAAGCAGCTTTGTTGGATGGCGCTTTGATGGCAGGATTGCATTTTATTTTATACCCGAGTTGTGCATAATCATCTGCAGTAAAATGCAAATGATGAACGCAAACTTCGGACGTGATCCTTTTATCTTGTAACGGCAACATATTGCCAAACAACTGTAATTCTTTTTCTGTGCTGATGTGCAGGATGTGTAAACGACTGTTGTGTTTTTTTGCAAACTGAACTGCAATCAACGAAGATTCATAACAGGCTTCTTCATTGCGAATAAGCGGATGGTCAGCCGGAGATAATTCCGGTTTTATTTTTTTCAGTGCATCATAATTTTTACGAATGATCCGTTCGTCTTCGCAATGGGTGGCAATGAGTATCTCGCTTTCACTGAACAGCCTGTTGAGTGTAGAATGATTATCTACGAGCATATTGCCGGTACTGCTGCCCATGAAAATTTTTATTCCGCAAATTTCATTTTTACGTTCGTTTACTTTTAGTGCTTCTGATGCATTGTCGTTGCTCACGCCCATGAAAAAAGAATAATTCGCAAGCGATGATTCCGCAGCGATGGCGTATTTGTTTTCGAGCAACTCAATTGTAAGTGCGTTGGGAATGGTATTGGGCATTTCCATAAAACTGGTGGTGCCTCCCGCTACAGCGGCCCTGCTTTCAGAGTGAATGGTTGCTTTGTGCGTTAAACCCGGTTCCCTGAAATGAACCTGGTCGTCTATCACACCCGGAAAGAGATGTTTGCCATTCCCGTTTATTTCAACCACATTTCCTTTTTCACTGATGTTTGTTCCGATCTTTTCAATTCTTTCATTTTTTAATAAAACATCCATGCACTGTATTTTTCCTTCATTTACAACATGTATGTCTTTAAAAATATATTTTTGCATATCTTGAATTTAAGATTCTTAAATCAAATCCCGATGCAAATTATCAAAACCTTTATCAAACTTATTGCTTTTGTTTTACCTGTTACTGTGAGTGCACAGTCAACTTATCTTAACCAGGGATCTAAGGAGAATCAGTTCATTGATCGGCTGGAGATCAAACAACAAAAAAATACGGACCTGAATTTTTCATCACTCAAACCGTATAACCGCAGGTACATTGTGCAGGAAGCCGAATACATTGACAGCGTTGCAAAGGGTTTGGTTAATCCGGGCAAAGGAAAATCAGCGATCAGCTTATCCAAAGTAGATCAATACAACATGCAGAGTTTGCTGATGAATAACAGTGAATGGGTAACGGGGCAGCACGATGAATTCAAAAGCAAACTTCCCTGGTTCAAAACATTTTACCGCACACAGGCCAATTTGTTTGAAGTAAATACAAAAGATTTTTTCCTGGCGATCAACCCGGTGTTCCAGGTTAGTGTTGGAAAAGAATCTGATACCAGTACCATGCGTTTCCTGAGCAGCAGGGGGCTTACATTGCGAGGAATGATTGCAAGAAAGGTTGGTTTTTCTACCACCATTATCGATAACCAGGAACGGGGACCGTCTTTTTACAATGATTATGTAGTGAGCAGCAGGGCAGTGCCTGGTGTTGGGTTTTATAAACCGTTTAAGAATCGTAAAGATCAGCAGGATTATTTTGACGGAAGAGGATATATCAGTTTCAATGTTGCTAAATACATTGATCTGCAATTTGGCTATGATAAGAATTTTATTGGCAATGGATACCGCAGTTTGTTCCTGAGTGATTGGGGAAACAGTTATTTGTTCCTTAAGCTCAATACTAAGATCTGGAAGCTGAATTACCAGAATTTATTTATGGAACTGGAACCACAGTTTACAAGAACAGCCGATACGCTGCTAACAAAAAAGTACGCTGCCATGCATCACCTAAGCATGAACGTTACCAAATGGCTTAATATCGGTTTGTTTGAAGGTGTGGTATTTGGCAGAAGAAATCACTTTGAATTTGGTTACTTAAACCCAATTATATTTTACCGGCATGTGGAAGGAACCATTGGCAGCCCGGATAACGCGTTGGCCGGGTTTGATGTTAAAGCAAATATTGCCCATCGTTTTCAATTGTATGGTCAATTGATGCTGGACGAATTTATTTTATCTAAACTGAAAAATGATCCCACCAACTGGGTAAACAAGTTCGGTATTCAGGCCGGTGTTAAATATGTGGATGCATTTGGATTGAAGAACCTCGATATTCAATTAGAGATGAACAGGGTTCGTCCGTTTACTTATTCTCATTATGATACTGTAGCCAATTATACGCATTACAATCAGCCGCTGGCGCATCCGCTTGGATCTAATTTCCAGGAATTCATTGGAATTATTAAATACCAGCCAATGAAAAAGCTGTATGTAAATGCGAGAATGATCTACTACTACAAAGGATTGGATTTGAACGGCGTTAATTACGGAGGTGATATTTTCAGGAATTATACCACGAGGTCTTTTGAAAATGGATTTAATGTTGGCAGTGGCAATAAACTTACCGTATTAAATGCATTGCTGGAAGTATCGTACGAGATCAAACAAAATGTTTTCTTTGAACTTACTTTTCAGCAAAGAAATGCGAAGTATTCCGCTACGCCTGCGGCAGATCAAAATACAACATTCATCAGCGCGGGCGTGCGCATCAATATGTACAAAAAGGCGTATGATTTTTAACCGGTGATCAATCCCGGATGTACTTTTCGTTTATTCTACCGTTAGTGAAAGCGTTAATGTACGGGAATTTACCTGGTCGATGATATTGGAGTATTTAATGGCTTCATCTTTTACGTGTACATTTTTTAGTCCCCAGCCCAGTTTCAACTCCGGGGTAAGTACAAATACATCAAAGTAGAAATGAAAGCCGATGCCGGCTTCGATGCCGTAATCTATTTTACTGAGCTTGATTAATTTTTCATTTTTCTTACCGGCGTTTGCAGCAAAATCATATTCTACTTTACCTCCGGCCATCATGTACACTTTAAAGTTTTTGATGCGGTCGCTGCTGAATTTTATCTGTACCGGCAATGCAAGTGTGATGCCTTGAATTTTTTTGATGGTGCTGCTGTCTTCATCCTGGAAAGGATCGGGTTTGGCAAGCCGGTATTCAAATGCTTTTTCGGTGAATACAAGATCCAGTGGAAATGTTCTTAAATCGAAATGTTCACCGAGGCGCATGTTTACGAGCCAGGCCAGGTTTATACCGGTGCTGTTAATGCTTTCCACTCTTGAAATACTATCGTTGAGTGGACTAATGTACCTTGGATTAAAACTGAAATGATAATGGGAGCGGTTGATACCAACATTGATACCGAAATGAAATTTTTTCTCATCGTGATCCGGAAGATTGAGTTCGAAGTCTCCACCCATTTGTGAAAACGCAACTGAAGGAAGCAGGATGACCGCTAAAAGATAAATTATTTTACTCCGCAATAGATTGTGCATATTCCTAAACTCAGCGCTTTGCTGAATGTTTTTTTAAAACCGATGTTATCAAGAATTTTAGTAAAATTTTTTCCTTCAGGGAATTTTTTTATTGATTCATCCAAATATTTATATGCACTGCGGTTTTTCGAAAAAAGTTTGCCCATGTTTGGCGTTACCATCTTCATATAAAACTGGTAAAATAAACTTACAAAAGGCATGCTTGGTTTACTGAATTCAAGAACAATTAATTTGCCGCCCGGTTTCAGTACCCGCCTTATTTCTGTGAGTCCTTTTTCCAGGTGTTGAAAATTTCTCACGCCAAAAGCCACGGTCACAGCATCAAACGTATTTTCTTCAAAATTTATTGCTTCACTATCACCCTTCGCCAGTTCTATGGTATTGGATAAACCTGATTTTTCAATTTTCTTTTTGCCTATTTCCAGCATGCCTTCGCTGATGTCGATGCCTATGATCTTTTCCGGTTTCAAAATGGCTGCCGACATGATCGCCACATCTGCAGTTCCTGTAGCCACATCCAGTATTTTTTTTGGATGATCGTTTTTCAAATAAGCGATTGCCTTTTTACGCCACCTGATATCGATACCTGCACTCAGGAAGCGGTTCAGAAAATCGTACCTGTCTGCAATATCATCAAACATCCCGGCCACCTGTTCTTTCTTACTCAAACCCGAGTCTTTATAGGGAACTACCGTATCATGTGCAAATTCTGTCATATAGGTTTGCAAAGATAAGCAGTTTGAAGTTTTGGTTTTCGGGTTCATGAATGCATTGGTTATAGAAAGAGTATTTTTGTGAATTAATTAATAAGTCTCATGAGTATCAAAAATGCAGTGTACCTCGTTAGTAGTCCGGGTTTTGAAAAATGCCCTTTGCCCGACAAACCCGAATATGCATTTATCGGAAGGAGTAATGTTGGAAAATCGTCGCTGATCAATATGCTTTGTAATATTGATAAGCTGGCGAAAACTTCCGGCTCTCCCGGAAAAACACAACTGATCAATCATTTTGAAATTACAAGCAGCGTAGATGAATCAGAAGGCAAGAAAAAGGTAAATACGTTCAAATGGTTTTTGGTGGATTTGCCGGGATATGGATTTGCAAAAGTGAGTATCAGCAGCAGGCGGCGGTGGGAGCAGATGATTGAAAACTATTTGCGCAAGCGTGAAAACCTCACCATGGTATTTGTACTGATTGATGCGAGGCATTCGCCACAAAAAATTGACCTTGAGTTTCTCGAGAACTTAAAAAAATGGCAGATACCGTTCAGCCTTGTATTTACCAAATCGGATAAGGAAACGCAACGGGTGGTAAGTAAGAACGTAAAAGATTTCCTGGCCGCTATGCGAAAGACCTGGCAGTTTTTGCCGGGGCATTTTGTAACCAGTGCAGTTAAAAAGCAGGGGAGAGACAAGCTGGTTGCTTTTATTGAGGAAATAAATGAGGAGCTGGCAGAAAAGGCAGCGAAGAAATAAATTGGCATTGTTGAAAACAGGTGAATCAAATCAGATAGCCGGCTTTCGGTTCCGGGTAAACGTAGTTTGAATTATATAAGAGCGAAGAATATAGCGTTCAGTGTAAGTTGTACACTGGCAATCAGTGAAGCAGAGCAGTAAATTGTATCAGTTTACAATTTTGTTGGCGCAACTGCTGCTGGCAAAAGCTTCCGGTTTGGCTTTAAAGGCGAAACCCATTCCAAGGATATATCCCATGGCTTCCCGCAGTGCTTCATTACTTTTAAAACTTGGGTTGGTGTTGATGTCGGCATGTACTTCCATGTCTACATCGTACAGGGTAAACAGGTTGCACAGTTCATAAGCAATTTCAATGCTTTTGGCAACTTCTACCAGCATTCTTTCTTTGATGCTGTACTTCACCAGTGTTTTTTCATTGTGAATGAACATAAAGCCGCCATGGCCTTCCCGTAAAAAAACAATAACGGTAGCAAATTCTGTATCACGTCCTTTTACCTGGCTGTCGGTGCCAATGCACACTTTCAATTTATAGCCGAGGGCGGTTTCCCGTTTTATGGCCTGCTCTACAGCATCCTTTATGGGGAGCTGTATCGCATCACCGTTAAATTTTCTCCATAACATAAAAAATGAGTTTCTCTAAATTTACGAAATTTTGAGGAGGGATATGTTATCAAATTGTGGAGGGAAGAGAAATGTGAATATGTGAATAAGTGAGCTGTGGGCTGTTAGTCGTTAGTCGTTAGTCGTTAGTCGTTAGTCGTTAGTCGTTAGTCGTTAGT
>JAFDXE010000001.1 GCA_018268085.1 Bacteroidota bacterium | reverse complement strand
GGGGTGCTGACGAGGCATAGCCTGTCAGCATGCCGACATTCATCGTCGGCATTCGAATCCCTCTCTCCGCCAGAATTAATACAAAAAATACAATACGCTGTAAAATAAAATTTTGCAGCGTATTCTGTTTTATGGTTACACCAAACAAAGTAAAAAATCTAATTTCTTCTGTTACCTAAAGGCTGATCTGTTTCTAAACTCATAATACAGTTCAAAGGGAAGTGTACCAATGGTTTTTACGCCAGCAACAAACCTTCAGCTTTATTCTTCTCTATTTATTTTGCGTCACTATGGAGAACGAAATAACCAGGCTGCCATCCATAAGTACTTTCTGAAATAAAAATTAAGTAACCAAATAGGTTACCGGAACATCTGAAAATTAAAAGGTGCCATGTTATCTCAAAACCCTGGAACCGAAGGAAAGCAGGAATACAATATTGATTGATTTAAGTATTCAAAAATTAGCGATGATAAAACTAAAGATTTTCAATTGCCTCTCTAAAACCTCTTCCAATAGGGATGGACAAACCATTTACTTCCACTGATTCTGCTGTAAATGACTCCAACTTATTAATTGAAATGATAAATGAGCGGTGAATGCGTTTAAAAATATGGCTGGGTAAAAGTTTTTCTATTTCATGTGTACTCATTCGTGACAAGAATTCCTTTTTTTCAGTAACTACTTTAATATATTCCCGCTGACTTTCTATATACAAAATTTCAGAAAATAATATTTTCACTTTTTTCTTTTGAACAGTAAGAAACAAATAGTCTTTCATTCCATCAGCTTCGTTCATTGAATGCGTGTTGTTATTGGTAACCCTTACTTTATTTACGGCAATTAAGAAGCGTTCAAATTCTATGGGCTTGAGGAGATAATCTGTTACATTCAGTTCAAAGCTCTCCACTGCATATTGGTGATAAGCAGTAGTAATGATAACTGCGGTTTTTTGGGCAAGCGTCTTCAAAAACGCCATTCCCTTTAATTTAGGCAAATGAATGTCTAAAAACATTAGTTGCACTTCATGTGTACGTAACCATTCTGTTGCTAGTAAGGCATCTTTAAAGCTGCCCTCTAATTGCAAAAATGGAACTTGTGTAATATAGTCTGACAGCACCTTAACGGCAAGCGGTTCATCCTCTATTATTATGCATTTTATTTTAGACATAGCTTGTTAAATTAATTCTTAATGTTGATATGAAAACAGCATTCTCACGCCTTACAGTCAAATCATAATCTTTATAGAGTAATGCCAACTGCCGGCGCAAATTGGAAAGTCCGATATTTTCCTTTACTTCCTGTGTGGTAAAAGTTTCTTCTATGGAGTTTTTTACAATAATCAATAGTTGTTGATGCTTTACTGAAAGATTAATATCTATAAATGGTTTGTTTCTTGTTTCTGAAACACCATGTTTAAAAGCATTTTCTACTAATGGAATAAGTAGCAAAGGGGGTAAAGGTTGTTTTGAATTTTCAATAGTGGCATTCAGCGTTACAATCAGGGAATCATCATAACGGAGTTTTTCAAGGGCAATATAATCAGCTATTATTTTCAATTCATCATCTATTGCGATAACATCGCTCCCGGTTTCATATAGCATAAAACGCAGGATTTTAGATAACTTCAAAATTGATTCAGGAGCCAGGTCGCTTTTATCCCTTGCCAATGAATAAATATTGTTTAGGGTATTAAATAGAAAATGCGGATTTGTTTGAGCTTTTAAATAGTTCAATTCAGCCTCTTTCTTTTCTATTCTCAATTGATTGTTTTTTTTCCTAAGCCTGATGTTATTGTACACATTTCTTACTACAGCAAAAAAAATGATGGATGCAATACTAAATTGAGCATGCGTAAACACTGCTTTCAAAAAGGGAAGTTGTGGAGTATAATTTATATAGATACCCAACTCTATCCATAGCTGGCGCCAACCATATAATCCGAATGTATAAAACAGTATAGCTATAAATAAGAAAGAAAATGCCCGTTGATTATTTTTACAAGGCCATCTAAACAAACGTAAAATTTTTTCAAATACAATATAGTTTAGTAGAGTAAGATAACTAACCAGGAATATGCTGTTGATCATTTTGCGCACAAAGGTTTCCCGGTACGCAAAAAATTCTCCGAAAGAATACAACAACAAAAAACATAAACCCGTATATAAGTAAAACTTTAGTTGCCTGCTATCTGTTTCCTTTTTCATTCCTGCATTTGTATCGTAAAAATACCTCAAACCTGCTTATTTGCCTACAATGTCTATGAAAGGGGCATTGTTGTCAACCAACTACATGATTTTGTAAAGTAATTTTTACGAAAATTGAAGTGCGCTGCTTTTTACGTATCGTCATTGCATACATTTTGTTTTCTGTATATGAGAAACTGTTTTTCATTGACACTGCTTTTTTTGAATTGGCTGTTTTGTCAAATTTGTATCGAAGTTGCTTTTCATTAATTCAAGTAATTGTCTGTTTACAAACCTGCGGTTATTGAAGTAAATAAAAAAATACTTTGCAGTAGGAAATAGGCGATCAAAACATAAATATGAAATTCTAAAAAACTGGTAAAGAATGAAAGTGCTTTCAGGCATACTCTAATTGCCTGTTTTGCTTTGTATCGGTTTTTTAAAATTAATAGTAAAAATCATTTAACTCTTTTGAACAAAGAAATATGAACACAAAAAAAAATATGGCAAGAACTGCTGGATTTATTTACCTGATTGTAGTAATTACAGGAATGTTCAGCCTTGCCTATATTCCTCAAAAACTTATTAACTGGAATAATAGCAGTGTAACATTCCATAACATTACTTTTTCGTCTTCTTTATTCCGGATTGGCATTTACAGCAGTGTACTTTGCTATGTGGCCTTTGTTTTTTTGATACTTGTATTATACAGTTTGTTAAGAACGGTGAATGAGTTTCAGGCAAAGACAATGATGGTTTTAGCTTTGTTAAGCGTGCCTTTGTCGTTTAATAATTTGCAATATAAATATGCAGCTCTAACGCTTACTTCTAAAGAATCCTTTTTGCAGCATATTTCAACAGAAGAATTACAATCCAAACTTATGTTTTCTCTTCATCAGTATAATGATGGGATATTGCTTGCTACGCTGTTTTGGGGCCTCTGGCTTTTTCCTTTTGGGCTGCTGGTTTACAAGTCGGGTTTTATACCGAAGTTTTTAGGCATTTTATTGATGATGGGGTTTGTTGGCTATCTGATCAATTTTACCGGCAATACTTTGTTTGAAAATTACGCACAAATCGGAATTGGTAAATATATGAGTAAGCTACCGGCGGTTGCAGAAGTCAGTATAGGTGTCTGGTTACTTTTTTATGGTTTACAAGCACAGAGAAATGGAAAATAGAAATTTGAAATTTGAAGATTTTAAAATTAATGTCAAACTGATCCTTTCAGCGCTTTGGGCTTCCCTGATGTTTCTTTACATCTATGGCGACTATTTTGAATTATATGTACCTGGAAAAGTTGAAGGCCTCCTGAATAGAAAAAACATGTTGAATACTCCTTACAAATTGCTTTTTGCAACAACTATATTAACACTTCCTTCTCTGATGATTTTTCTTTCGCTCATTATGAAACCAAAATGGAATAGATTTTTTAATATTTCAATTGGCGCTTTCCTGGCCCTGTTTACTTTGGTTGTGGGGATTTCGTCTTTTGCAGAATGGAAAATATTTTATGTGATGTTGTCTTTTTTAGAAAGCATTATTTCATTCGTAATAGTATGGAAGGCCTGGAATTGGCCAAAGAATTAATAATGCAGGTTGACAGAGAATTTGGCCAACTGAAGTGGTACAAAAAAATAATTTAAAAATAATTTTCTTTTTATATAACCTTCCTAAATGCTTTAATACAATATGAAACTTCTTGCAACATGTGTTTTGATTGGACTAGTGATGTTGTTTTTTGTCTCTTGCAAAAAGCAACATTCAAACACTGACGATGTTTACCCCATTCAGGTAATGATCACTTACAGGGTAAGCAGTACAACTACCAATAATCTGGAATCAATAACCTATGACAATGAGACCAATGGGCAAACATCTGTTGATAATCCTGCATTGCCTTTCACTAAAACTATTACAAAAACGGTGAACAAATACGCTATTATATCCCTTGGATATTTTGCCAATCCGACTCAAACTGTGAAGCTTCAAATTTTGGTCAATAACGAGGTTGTAAAATCCCAGACTTATACTTCATTCAACTCAGCCTTGTCATACATTTTCCGATAAAAATAGTGGGGTTTAATATCTAATGCAAAAAAGTACAAGCATGAAACATTCTTTCAAAGTTTATTTATCATTTATAGCGCTAACTATATTTTTAATTTCCTGTAGTAAGGAAAGATATATTGATGAGCCTGGAAACCTGGTGCCAAAAACAGTTGACCAGGACAGTTCGCTACCATCGATTTCAGTTAACGGAGCTTTGTTACATTCCGAAGCTTTCGGTCCGGAAGACAGTACATTAATAGTATGTATTCATGGAGGCCCGGGCGGAGACTATAGGTATATGCTTAATTGCAAAACACTTGCTACAAAAGGTTATCGGGTGGTTTTTTATGATCAAAGAGGTGCGGGACTATCGCAAAGATTTCCAATGAGCTGGTATAAGGCACAAAATCCTGATGGCATCAATAAATTTTTCTATGACGAATTAAGGGGAGTTATCAGGCATTATAAAATTCATCCTTCGCAAAAAGTAATTCTCTTAGGCCAGTCCTGGGGCGCTATACTAGCTACCGGATATGCAGGTAAATATCCCGATGAAATTGATGGCCTGATTGTAGCAGAGCCGGGTGGCCTTAAGTGGGATGATGTTAAGGAATATGTTGGCAATTCACGATCTTTTAAATTGTGGAGTGAAGCACTAAACGACGCCACCTATCTTGATCAATTCATTTCTGGAAAAGAAGATCAGCACGAGATACTTGACTATAAATCGTCTCTCATCGGATCAACGAATGAAATAGTAGGTGATGTTGGTTCCGATTTGGGCTCCAATGCTTCAAGGTATGCTTCCTCCAGAAGCGGCGCAGTAGTTAATGCTGCAGCATTTGAATTGGGAGAGGATGAAAAGCCAGACTTCTCTTCAGGGATCCAGAATTTTTCAACTAAAGTTCTTTTTATTTATAGTTCTAATAACAAAGCGTATCCCGATAGCTGGGCTGCAAAAATAGCGTTGGTCTATCCAAATAAAGAAATTTTTAAGGCACAAGGAGTAGGCCATTCCGGAATGGTAGACCAGGTAAATTTCTGGACTACAACCATGGAGCCTAAAATTATTTCTTATATACACTCATTATAACAACATATATGAAGGCAATTACCCTTAAATCTATTTTAATTATTTCCCTTTCTTTTTTTCAAAATAAAATGTATGCACAGTTTATTAATTGGGAAAATATTTCAAATAAACACAAGCATCTGTTGCATGTAAATATTGCCGGAGAATATGGCATAACGGCTGGTCTGGGTTATTATCATTTAATCCCTGTTAAACGTTTTCCTTTTTGGATCGGGGGCGAATGTTCTATACCATTTGGAAACAGGCTAGTCGATGATTTTAAAGTGAAAATAGGTACACAAATCAGGATTGTTGCATTCAATCATTTTCAATTTTCAGCAAGGCTACAAGGTTTATCAAGACGCTATCAAAATCAGTTGGTAAGGCTATTCAATTTTGGATGTGATTTCGCCGGAACACTGGGGTATTATCGCCATCATTGGTTTTTAGGCGTTGAAGCAGGCTTTGATAAAGCTATTGTAACAAACTTTAAACATAGCGATTGGTACAAACGTAATATTTACGCAAATGTTAAAGATGGTTGGTATGAGCCGGCAACAGGTGGTAACTTTTATTATGGATTGCATACCGGCTATTCTATGAAAAAAGTGGATTTTACCATTAGAGCTGCAAGGGTGTTACAACAGGATTTTAAATCACAGCCATTGTTTCCTTTTTATGGGCAAGCTGGAGTGAATTTTAGATTTTAACGTGAAAGATAATTATCCATATATCTATTTTACAGCCTTTCCATTTTTTGCAAGATGGTTGGGTGCTTAAAATCTTATTACAGCGAATGTTTAAAATGCTGAACTGTCGTTTTTTATTTACCCTTTTAAAATTGATACTAATACACATCAAATCCTAAATCAAAAAATATCAACGCCTTTGCCTTTTGTAATAAAACTCAACAATCTTTTTTGAACAAATTCTCCCAGCCATTAGAACAACCGTTGTAACATTCTATGCCAGGCTGCAATCCCTGGTGTGTAAAGCGAAGGCGGGTTTGTTCATCTTCAACATCAATGACGAAAATAATATGTGTTCTCGTTCGATCAGTTTTGCTTTTTGTAAAACTTAGATTGCTGTTTGTAACAAGCCAGACTATTTTTTTGTTCGGGACAAAATGCGCAGGCGGTTTGGTGAACTGTAAGCCCGTTCAACAGAAGATGATTGATGCAGAAATGCCGATTTTATTAGTGTCCACCGTAATTGTCGTTCAATGCAGTGTTGGCCGACGGCATTTATTCCTTTAAGAAAAACTCAACAGCAGCATTCTTCGACATGTTGCCCGATAGGTTTACTTCGTACCGCTTCTTATTTGTCGTTATGACTAGCAAAGCTGTACATGGTGGAATTTCGCCCATACTCTCTGAAACCATGTAAATTTTATTAAACTTGATATCTGATCTTAGTGAAATATAAAAAGTGGCAGCCTTATCAGTTATTCTCAGATTACCTACCAGAATACTGTCATTAAAATAAATGCTTACTATATCATTATCTATTTGCCCGTTATCATAAACATCAATTCTTATAGAATCCTTCTCTTGCAGCTTATATTCAATCAAACTTTGTATTTCATTAGCCCTGGTTGTAAGCATATTAGTTTTCAAACTATCAGCCTTCTTAAACTTCTTTTCTAAGAAAACCTTGCTTACAGGACAATTCAAAAATCCTTTCTCATTATCCCTCCATTTTCCCTCCAGTATATAAGATGAATCTGTAATTCTTAATTTCATTTTGTAATTACCAGCACAATTTGATCCCATTAATCCGAGTCTAATTGCTAGAACACTATCCTCCTTAAAATACACAGTTGAATCCTTTTGATGATAAATTCCATGGATAACATAATGCTCATATTTGTTATGATTATAATAAAGATGAGAAGCTCCTTTTATAAGTGTGTCACTTGAAATACTCATCTCTACTACCAATTGCGTGGGGTGAGGAATTAATAGCTGTTTTTCGTAATTTCCATACCATACACCGCTTATATCCTGACTTATAGCTTGATTACACAGAATCACTAACAATATTTGTAACAAATATTTCATAATCTTCTTGCTTTTGGTCAACGACCACGGCTTGCCGCAGTACTGGTATTAGTATTCCGTTTACCTGATTCGTCAACACAACAAAAAAACGAAATTTTACTTGCATCACCAAACCAGTCGCCAGCACTAAGAGCATAGCCAAAAACTGGCGGCGGTAATAGAAATTGTCAAACCGATTTACTGAAAAGGATCAGATAATTAAAGCTGAAGTTTTATTGTTAAGCCCCAATTGCGTTCAAGCGTTTTGGAATATGCACAAAGAGTAAAAATAGAAGCAGCAAAAAGGCGTTTGAAAGAAACCGTAAATCCATTAATGAAGTGATGTACGAAGTGGCATCTTCAGATGTTAATGCTTTCAGGGAATTATTTAAAAGGATAACAGGCATGACACCATTGGAATACAAGCAGAAATACAGCAGGATAGGGGTTTTAGTGTAACAATTCGTAAAATTCTATTCAGTTATCATATCATAAAACAAGAAGCCGTCTTTTTTTGATAGACGGCTTCTGTTTGTGTATAACACTGTAATTTTTATTCAGATTTAAGATACCGGTACAGCATACCCGCAATTACTGCACCGGCGATGGGAACAGCAATGAATAGCCATAATTGACTAATCGCCCAGTCACCAACAAAAACTGCCTGGCTGATGCTTCTTGCAGGATTAACTGAAGTGTTTGTAACCGGGATGCTTATCAGGTGAATTAATGTAAGCGCAAGTCCGATGGCCAAACCGGCAAAACCTTTAGGCGCTTTCTCGTCTGTAGAACCAAGAATGATGAGTAAGAACATACAGGTCATCACCAGTTCAGTTACAATGGCGGCGGTCATGCTGTATTTTCCGGGCGAATGTTCGCCATATCCATTGGCAGCAAATGATCCGATCTCGCTTCCGTTGCCGGTTACGATTATATATAATATTCCAGCCGCTGCAATGCCTCCCAAAACCTGAGCGATGATATAGGGAAGAATCTCTTTTGCATCTATCCGGCCACCAGCCCACAATCCAATGGTTACTGCAGGATTTAAGTGAGCACCGGAAATGTGTCCCATAGAATAGGCAACCGTTAGTACAGTTAAACCGAAAGCAAAGGAAACACCCACCAAACCGATGCCTACCGCAGGAAATGTTGCAGCCAATACAGCGCTTCCACAACCGCCAAGCACCAGCCAAAAGGTTCCGATAAATTCAGAAAGATACTTTTTCATAATAGTTGGTTTATAGTGTTGTTAATGATATGCTCATTGCTTTATGGCATGGTTTATTATGCACATAAATAAAGGTGTAATCAATAGAAAGCAATTTTTGTTTAAACAGGATTAGCTGTAAAAGACGGTTGAATGGGTGTAAATAAGATGCAAGGCGAAAGCTTTCATAGATTGGATACTTTTTAAAGTAACGAAACTTTCGGGTAATGGCAAAAAATCTGTGAAGAACCTGGAGGATTGCTTACTATTGATGCTTACGGGTAGCAACCGTTTTTCTTACTGAAATAACGGCGTTTATAAAAGTCGCCAAAAAAAAGGAAAAGAGAAATGCTGAACCAAATATTCGCCTATTGTTGCCGGCGCCATAAGCATTTTTAAAGGAATAGATTTCATAAACTACCAGTATTACTGAGCATACCGCCTGTACAAAGTAAAATGCAATGCTGTTAAAGAACCGCGGTTTCATATTGAAGTGCAGATATTAATTTATCAATTGTTGTATTTATACAGGTATAATTTACTGTACTTATAATTTTTATGTACAAAATACCTGATTTCCTGTATGTATCCATAACCATCATAGGCAAATTTCATTTCCAGTTTGTTTTCGGTATTTGGCTGCTTCAGGCCCGCAAGGAATTCTGTTTTGAAAATGAATGCAGGTTACTGTGTATTGGTTTATTCTATTGCCGGAAATTTCTAAAGTGGCAAGTTTATACGCTAAATTTTTTTATTGCGTGGGGAATTTCGTCATATCCATATAAAATATTTCCCAGCTATGCCCATCTATATCTTCAATGGTTCTCTGTTGCATAAATCCATAGTCTCTCATTTCATGTGGTTCAGTGCCACCTGCCTTTAATCCGCTTTCGGTAATGCTGTTTACTTCATCTACACTATCTACCGACAATGAAAAGAGTGCCGCAAGATTATTCTTTGTGTCCGCAATTGGTTTTGTTGCGAAGCCCGAAAATTTTTCATGCGTCATGATCATTACAAAAATATTGTCGCTCCATACCATGCATTTGGCAGAGTCATCAGAGAACTGCGGATTGTTGGTAAAGCCCAATGCTGCATAAAATTGCATTGATTTATCCAGGTTTGATACGGGCAGATTGATAAATATTTGTTTTGACATAATAATTTGTTTTACAATTATCCGTTTTTTTTCAGCAGACTAAATTATTCTATTTGGTATTTACAAAGTGCAATGACACCCCTTTTTGTGGTAATAAGTTTCATTATAAAATTTCTTCGCAAAACAAATGCTGTCGTTGCAACAATGCTGTAATGGTTGCCGACAGGTTTTCTATACTGTCTATGCGTAAAATCCGATCGGAATCCTCGAGGTCGAAATTCGACCGAAGAACCGATTGGATTTTGTTGAGCTGCGCTATTAATTTGTCAGCCTGCGTTTTTGTTTGTACAGAAGTTTTAAATACGTAAATCACTTTTTTGATAATGTGTCGAGCAATTGTTCGAGGTTTACCAATGATGCCGTAAATCCCTGCTGGAATCCTGCGAGTATGCGTTCCAGTCTTTCCAGCGATTCGTTATAGATGCTGATGCGAACGGTGGTGATGCCATCATGTTCGCTGAAGCTGTAATCCCATTCGGATCCTGGCAGTTGCGGATTTTCATCTTTGTCGGCAAATGCGTTAAACATTTTGAAATGAGCATGAGGTGTGATAGAAGTGAATTGTTGTATTGCCCATGATTCCGTTCCATCAGGTGAAACCATTGCATAAAATCTTTTGCCACCTACTTCAAAATTCATGTGTTTGGTCCTGGCGGTAAATGGAGCAGGCGCTACCCATTGATCAAGTAATTCCGCTGTAGTGAATGCGTCCCATACCAGCGAAAGTGGCGCATCAAACTCACGGGTTATATATACCATTTGGGCAGCTTTGTCTACGGTAAAATCGAATGCAAGATTATTTTTCATTTTTTTGATTTTTCATCGTTAATAATACTTTATCAAGTTGGTTAAATCGTTTTTGCCATAATGTGCGGTATTGGCTGATCCATGTATCGATCTCTTTCATTTTTTCAACTTGTAAGCTGTAATAAATTTCTCTACCCTGGTACTCCTGTGTTACCAATTCGCATTCGGTGAGTATGCGTAGATGTTTCGATATTGCCTGCCGTGTGGTATGAAAATTCTCAGCGATGGCATTCGGTGTCATCGCCTGAAACGCTATCAATGCAATGATCGCCCTGCGGGTTGGATCGGCTATGGCCTGGAAAATATCTCTTCTCATTTTATTAAAATCTAATTAAGAAACCATTCGGTTGCAAATATATGTGCAACTATTTGGTTTCGCAAAATTAAACCGGAAAATTATTTTTATTTTTCGGGTGAGGAGTGGGGCTTACCCTGCTACCAGAATTTGTGTGTGCTGAAATTAAGAATCAAATGTTGACTCATCCCATTCAACGCCCGGCGGAAATAATGTTTCTTTTCTTTTTTTCATTTCCATTGCCACCAAGGCTGCAGCGCCTCCCTGTTGTTCAAGTTTCGAGATGATATTGAGGTAACTTTTTTCGTCCCTGTTCTGGCTTAACTTAAAAACGTTTTGTATGTTATCTGCTTTTATTTCAAAACCTACGATTGCCTGCATCATTTTATGTACATAGGTTTCCGGTAGATTGTCGTAGATCGTTTCAGAGGCCGTGTTCCCGCCTTCAAAATGCAGCGTAAATTTTCGCATGAATTGCTCCAGTTCTTCATCGGTCATGAATTTCATTTTACCATTCACGTGTACACTCATATAATTCCAGGTAGATCCCATTTGCGGATTGCTATACCAGGAAGCACTTACATACGCACCCGGGCCGGTAAATACAAGCAACGCATTCGGATTTTCTAAAAAAGCTTTATGATGATCGGTCTTACGCATGATATGCCCCTGCAAAAACAATTCGCCATTTCTTTCTTCATACAACACTGGTATCTGTGTGGCTACCTGTTCACCCGCCAGTGTACTTCCGGTTAAAAATGCAAAAGGATACTCTTTCAGTAAATCCAATATTACCTGCTGATCTTTTTCTTTAAAGTAGGTGAAGTTGTACATGTACGACGTGTTTAAATACTATAATTCCTTCTTATGATTCTCAATCAATTTAAAATTATTGTACAGAATTTGCCTGAAACCAAACGAGCGCGTTTCGTTACACTCATCAATTCTGGTTACGCTGTATCTTCTTTACATACGTTCCTTTTTCTGTGATGAGTTTTAGTTCATACACACCAGCCGCTAATCCTGCAATATTTATTTCATTCCTGGTGGTCATATCACTAAATGTTTTTTCCATTACGAGTTGTCCTGCTGCATTGTATAACCTCATCTTTGCTGCACCGGTTATGTCTCCCGAACTTATGTACACCATTCCCGATGATGGAACAGGATAAACTTGTATGCCTGGAACGCCGTTTGCCGGAACTACAACAGGAATGGCAATCGCCGCTGATACACCGGTACAACCATTTGCGTCTGTAACCATCACTGTATAATTACCGTCATCTGCCGCGTTATAGGTTTGTTGCGTTGCACCTGAAATGATATTTCCGTTTAAGTACCACTGGTACGCCGTTGCTGCAAGGTTGCAGGTGAGTATCCTGTCGGTTGCAGTAATCAGCGGAACCGGGTTAGCCGTTACCGTTATATACCCGGATTTTATAAGTTGCTGGCTGCCCCCGGTTGCATTACCGGTAGATAATGTAACATTGTACACACCGGCACTGCCAAATGTTACTATAGGATTTTGTTCCGTGGAAGTTGCTGGTGTGCCTCCGGCGAAAGTCCAGTTCCAGCTATTCACCAAACCGGAACTCTGATCCGTAAAATTCACGCTTGATCCTGCACAAATCGTTGTATTGTTAGCCGTAAATGCGGTGAACGGGTTCAGGCGAAGGTTTACATTGTCGATAAATACCTGCTGACCATAATGGCCACGATTTTCAAATGCAATCAGTAAATTCGACGACGATATGAAATTATTCAGATTAATCGTTTCTGTTCGCCATTGAGTGGCGGTTGGTACAAATGTTCCGCCGGTATTTGCAGGCGCTGTGGCGAGCGTGCTGCCATATTTTGTGTAGAGGTAAGTATAAGTACTGCCGCAATCGGTTGATACAGCCACCAGCAAACTATCCAGGTAATCTGTTGTGCTGTAAGGTGCATAAGCCACATCAAAGGTCAGCGTTGCTGATGAAAAGGATGTGAGATCCATAACCGGCAGCAGTAAACGGTCTTTGTTTCCCTGTGTGTCGTTATTGTAATTATCGAACGAAGATGAAGTGCTGCTGTTACCGAAACCACCGGCTGCGTTATTTTTAAACCAGTTCACCCCATCATTGCCTCCATCCATCAAACGCCAGTTTGCAGGCGGATAGCTGGCATACTGGAAGCCTTCGGCAACAATTTCCGGACTTCCGGTTCCAACAAGTATATAGGCATTGATCGTTTTAATATTGTTTCCATTACTATTGCTCACGGTAAGGCTTACACTGTAAATTCCGGCCGTATTATAAGTTACCGATGGATTTTGTGCGGCAGAAGTTGCCGGCGTTCCTCCCTGGAAATTCCAGTTATAGATGAGATTGTCCCCTTCACTGAGGTCAGTAAATTGTACCGATTGCCCCGGGCAAACATAGGTTTTATCATTGGTAAAATCTGCTACAGGCGGATAATTGGGATGCAAAGCTAATTCCCACACGCCACGGCCATAGTAGCTTACCAGTAGTTTACTGGTAATATCGCCTTTATTGTACATCATGAAATCCGTAACATTGGCTATCGAAGGTAGATTGTAACTGATATCTGTCCACGTTGTAGCTGCATTATTCTTACTATACACTTTGTTGCCCGTACATACATATACAGTTTCATCATTGCTGAAATCGTCATGGTAAATTTTAAGAATATTGGTGGCAGGCAGGTTATACGTAATATTCGTCCAGGTATTTCCCTGGTCGGCTGAGCGATACACCCTGTTGTTGCAACTGATGTACACCACATTTACATTTCCCTTAACTGCGGCTACAGATCCCCGTATGGAGGTGGAAGCGGGTGTATTAAGGTTGGTAATTACGGGTGTTGTTAAGAGGTTTTGAATGCGTGTAAACCTGTTGTTATCTGAAATTACAAAAGCGATGGTTGAATCTGCCGTCGATATGCAGAGGTCCCTGGTATCGTTTGTGGTAGAAAAAATATTGGTCCAGGAAGGTGTTCCATCTGTAAGGTTACGTGTCATCCATACGGCGTTCTCTGATAATAAGGCAATATCCGGGAGATTTTGATGGAATGCGATGCGTGAATCATTCGTAGGCGTAAAAGGCGAGTTATAGTTTGATGATCCTCCATAAGGAGTAAACGTTCTTCTTTCACCTTCGGAAAGATAATAAATGGTATTGCCTGCAGAATAATCGAAATACACCCTGCTTCCCCAGTCACCACCGCGGTTTGTTTTCCAGGTGCCGTCATAAAACAGTTCACCGTTATCCTGCGTGCCGATGCTCAGTAGTTTCTTATTTCTAGTTGCCTGCCCGGCGTGGTAAATTTCGGTTGCACCCACACCGTCGCTTTTAGGATCCCATAAACTATCATTCGTGCCCTGCCTGCGCCACACACCACCATCATTAATATTCCACAATTGATTTGCATCATAAGGATCTACTTCCACCTGGTGATGATCTGTATGCAGTTCATCATACCATTCCGTTTTTTGCTGGAATGTATTTCCGCCGTCGTTGCTTTCCCATAAACAATGCCCAACTACATACACATGACTGGCATCAAACGGATCCGCACACATGCCGAGATTATAGTTTCCCTGTGTGCCACTTCCGGGATCTTCATCATAGCAAACAATACATTGAGTACTGCTGCTGTACACCTGTGTGAATGATATTCCTGCATTTACAGATTTGAACAATACGCCGTTGTTCCCGTTGGCAACGATATATACCACATTGTTATCAGCAGCGCTTACCCCTAACCGTAATCCATCGGTTCCGGAAGGGATGTTTACACCGTTGGTAACCTGCGTCCATGAAACGCCATAGTTGTTGCTGATCCAGCATTCACTCTCTGTAACCGCATATAATGTATTTGTTGCCGGGCGTCGTTTCATATCGCGGAAAGCACCGCCCGATTTTACATTTGTCCAGGAAGTGCCGCCATTGGTAGTGCTCCATATCCCATCATTTGTAGCAGCAATAATTGTATTGTGGTCTGCAGGATCCATCAACATTTCTACAGCCATGCGGTTACCAATATTGTTATTTGCGAGTGTCCAGGTGGTTCCGGCATTTACCGTTTTATAAATACCATAGTCTGTGCCGTAATAATTCGGATCGCCGGTGCTGAGATAGAGGATATTGTCGTCGGTATAATCGATGCACACGGAAGCACAGGCAGCCGCAGGAAGTCTGTCTGTTCCCATCATTGTCCACGTGTTACCGTTATCACTACTGCCATATAATCCGCCGCTGGCACTTGTAACATACATCTTATTAGCGAGTGTGGGGTGAAATTTAAGTTGCGTAACCCGGCCGATGCCGTTGATTTGCCCGCTTACATTTACCGGGAAATTCACAGGCCCTGTTTGTTTCCAGCTTTGTGCAAATGAGAAAGAATTAATCAGTAAAAATAATATGCAGGTAGTATATAATTTCTTCATAGCGGGTTATTGGTTTTGCTGAATAAGTTTGAGGCGTTCATTTGCGGTCATTACATTTCCGTTCTCTTTCACAAATGATTCGTTCTTTATTTTCCAATGTTCAAATTTTTTTATCTGGAAGCGCATGATTTCTCCTTCTCTTCTTTCTTTCAATTCTTTTTTGGAAAGTTTTTCTTTAGCCTGGTTTCCTTTGCCAATGTAACGGTCTGCTTCTTCTTCCGGCAGGGAATGATGTTTCCAGTAAATTGTATAAGCTTTCAGTACTTCTTTATAATTCACGCCTTCAATGTCCATCATTTGTATCCAGTAAGGTTTTTTGGCGTAGTCTTTATCGGAATGTTTTTTTGTTTGTGCAGTGGCGCTTATGGTAAGCACAAGGAGAATAGCCAGGAGTATTTGCCTGTTCATGTATTGATAGTTTATTGTATAAAGATAGATAAATTACCAGTGAAGGAATTGGGTTGAAGGAAGGATTCACTTTTTTACAATGAATGCTGTGCAACAGCAAAAATACTTCTGTTTAATTTTCAAACACGAATATCCAATACATTACGGTTGTTTTTTCTAAAATAAATTGCCGGAAATAAATTCAATATTCGTTAAATTGTAATAACAATCTCAAGGAACGAAACAAAAGCAATTTATTTCCCCGATGAGTAAACCGCAACAGCAGGCAACTTTCAACAGTAATATTATCGATTCTTATAAGGAATTCTGGAACTGGTTTAAAAAGAATAAATCTGCTTTTTTTAAGGTCATACTGGAAGGAGACAATATTCATGAAGATTTTTTTGACAAACTTTCTGAAAAGCTCGACCAGGTTAAGGAAGGTATTTTTTACCTGGCCGGTATGCACGACGACCAAACAGTTGAACTCACTTTTACAGTTGATGGCAATATTAAGAATATCATTTTTGTTGAAGAATTGCTTGCCGTTGCCCCTAAGCTGAAAGGCTGGAAATTTACTACACTAAAACCGGCCCAGGATATGACTGATGTAACGGTGAGCATTGGGGGCTATACATTCAGTTTTGAAAATCTTCATTTTTTTGCAAACGAAACACCGGGTTATCCTGATCAGATTGACATCTGCATTGTGTATGATGAAGCAGTAACAGATGAAAACAGGGATACCATTGCCAACGGGGTGTATCTTTTCCTTGATAATTACCTGGGTGAACTTGATTTCATCATGAACATTGATAATCTCCAGGTATTGGGAAAATCAGAAACAGATGCGGAACTGATACCTGTTTCGAAATTGAAAGAATACCTTTTATGGCGGCAAACTGAATTTGTTGAAAAATATAAGGGAACAAGGCATAATACAGATGATGATCATTATGCATTACTGGAGGCAGAACTTGAAAATGGCGATCCGTTGTTTGCAATGATCAATGAAGACCTGATGCAGTGGGATTGCAAATCCTCACATCCATGGATACTTGCAGTTGGCATAGGTTATCATGCCGAAGGCAACCGGGGTATACCGGATGATGAGAGTTCCGGCTACCTTGAGAAGATAGAAGATGATATTATGTTTCAACTAAAAGACTACGAAGGTTACCTGAATGTTGGCCGGCAAACTGCCGATAACCTTCGTGAAATATATTTTGCCTGCAGCGAATTCAGAAAGCCATCAAAGGTTATATATGAAATACAAAAAAAATATGCCGGTTCATTTAAAATAGATTACCATATTTATAAAGATAAGTACTGGCAGTCGTTTGAAAGGTTTGGGGGAAGTTGAAGGGTAAAGGGAAAAGTAAAAAGTAAAAGTTTAAAGTCAAAAGTTTAAAGTCAAAAGTATTTCAAATTGGAACTGAACCTTCTTTATGATTCTTTGTGTTTTAGCGGCTTAGTGGCAAAACATCTGTGCAACTTTGTGACAAAACTTCGTGCCCTCTGTGGTTAACATGAAAAAAAATAAGAAATATTAAATAAGGAATAAGAAAGTTAGAATCCGTTTCAAATGAACTTAGTGGTACTTTCTGCTTTAGTGACTTAGTGGCAAAATTATGTAGTTAAAAAATAGCAAAGCCCCCATCATCTACTTCATCAGCTTTTCCTGCAACATTTTTTTTGTATGCTCAATTTGAGGAAGTATGGTAATGATATGTAAATACATGCTATTCATCCAGGCGAGTTCTTTTTCATTTTTTTCTGTCGTGGAATCGTCAATAACCGATTTTAACATAGTAGCCTGCTGTTGCATGGATGCCTGTTTGGCACATATTGCCTGTAACTGGCGGTGATGGTCGGATGGGGGGGAGGCAGGTTGTTTCTCCTGCGACATGCTGTTAAACGACGCTTCGTTAACCTGTTGCTTGCCGTTGTTTTTATATAGTTTATTCCTGTTAATCATAACGTCTGAAATTATAGAACGTAAATACAATTGTTCTTCGTATGTAATTCCTTTTATTATTACAGACGCAAAAAGGGTGGGAAAAGTTAACAAGGAAACGTTAATAGGCATCGTTGGAGAACAGCAGCATAGTTTTGTACCTGGAGGTGTCGGGAGATGTCAGTACAGAACCTTTTTTAGCAGGAAGCTAACCTGTCAGCAGAGCAAATTGAATAAGATTAATTGTTTCAAAACGATACCTGGGAAAAACCAAATGAGAAAAACACCATGAAATCATCTAAAAAAAACCGTTAAAACACCTTTGAAAAGTAACCAGGTTACACTTACCTTTCCTATATAACAATGAAATATTTTTAATGGCACAGGATGAAAGCATACATCAGTCTTTGAGTGCAACATCAGATGCGCCGATTATAAATTGCCATACGCATATTTTTACCGGAGATCATGTAGCTCCATTGCTCGCTAAATCCACTCTGCAATGGCCATTGTATTACCTGGTAAATTTTAAATGGATATTTTGGTTTTTCAGGCGTTACTATAGGAAGTCCGATAAAGAAAGATTCAATGGTGCCGGTAATTTGAAAGCCAGGAAGAAGCTGGAAAGCGACAGGAAATTTAAGAAATCAGTTGTGCTCTTTTACCTGTATCATATCGCAGGTATTTTCTTCACTATACAATCATTGGATATACTTTGTCATTGGATATTTTCTGTACCTGAACATCCGAACAAACTCTGGCTGCGAATTATAGATTTACACAACCTGCTGGTTAATTTTCACTTGTTGATCAACAAAAAGGAAACCTGGATGCAGGTATTCATTCTTACCATTGTTATATTGTTTTATAAATCCGGGCGAAACCTGCTTATGTCTTTTGCCAGGCTTACAGTTTCCGTATTGAAGAAATTGCCTGGGAAAAAAACAAAAGAATTATATGAGCGCTATCTTACCATCGGTCGTTTTGCTTTTCATACAAAGCAGCTCAGTACACTAAAGGATCTGGAAGGGCAATATCCTGACGGCACTCGTTTTGTTATTCTTCCCATGGATATGGAATTTATGGATGCGGGGCAGCCTGCCATTTCTTATAAACAGCAGATGGAAGAATTGGCAGCAATTGCTGCTGAAAATCAAAATATTTATCCTTTTGTTTTTGTAGATCCACGGCGGATAGCAAATGAAGGAACGGCCTATTTTAATTATTCTGTGCTCGATGGAAAAGTTGTTCTTGAAAATTGTTTTATTAAAGATTACATCGAAGGTCATATTGTAAAAGGAAAGGATGGAAAAGAAATTGGTGTGGCAAAATTCTATGGTTTTAAAATATATCCTGCGCTCGGCTATTATCCGTTTCATCCGCTGTTATTACCACTATGGAAATACGCCGAACAGGAAGGACTGCCGATCCTTACACATTGTGTTCGCGGGCCAATGTATTTTAGAGGGAAGAAAGAAAGAAGCTGGGATTATCATCCGATTTTTGAGGAGTTAATACAACCCGTTGAACAAGGAACCGAAACGCCAACGGATTTTACAAAGTTATTACTGCCTCAATCGGGGAATGATGAATTTTCAGCAAACTTTACGCATCCAATGAATTTCTTATGCCTGCTTAAAAAAGAATTTTTTATTAAAGCGGTAGAAATCGCTTACAGGGAAGCAGATGATTCCACAAAACTTTCATTGAAAGAAATATTTGGATTCAGACCGGCAACAGAAAATGCGGCGGCAGATGTAGTTACCTGGTTAAATGATCTGAAAATCTGTATCGGGCATTATGGTGGAGGCGACGAATGGAACCGATATTTCGAAAAAGACCGGTTTAACCATAGTGCTCAATTGGTAGCCAGGCCCGATTCCGGTATCGATTTTATTTTCAAAATCAAAAACGGGCAATCAACTAGTGAACGCTCCCTGGGTAAAACGGAGCAACTTTGGAAATATACAGACTGGTATTCTATTATTAGCAGCATGATGTTACAACATAAAAATGTGTATGCTGATATCAGCTATATATTACATGACAATTCTGCAATACTTCCCTTACTCAAACAATCTTTACTCAATAAAAAACTCCGGGGGAAAATTTTATACGGGACTGACTTTTTTGTAGTACGCAATCACAAGAGCGATAAAAATATGCTGGCCGATATGATGGGAGGATTAGATAAAAATGACTTTGATCAAATAGCCCGGATCAATCCCGTTACATTCCTTAACATCGAAAAAAAATAATAATCAACTAATGTCACTTAATATGATAACTCCACGTCATCGATGCCTCAGAGGTTATACCATTGATCCCGGTTTTTCCACACGGCTTGAAACAATGGTGATCAATGAATCTATTTATAAAATAAAATGGGAAACGCTTCAGCCCGGGCCGATTGGAGAATACATTGAAGTAATTGATTTTGATCCGGTGAATTTCTGCTTCTATGAACCGGTACACCTGGATGCAAAGGAAATACTGGCTATGAACGGCCTTACGCCCAGCGAAGGCAATGCACAGTTTCACCAGCAATTTGTGTATGCGATTATCATGCAAACAATTGAAAATTTCGAAAATGCATTGGGCAGAAAAATTATCTGGCGTTCAAACCTGAAATGGAAAAACGGGAAAGCAGATGAAAGCCAGGAATATGTTCAGCGGTTAAGAGTATATCCTCATGCAATGATGGATTCCAATGCATTTTATACTTCAGAAAAAGTAGCGCTGCTGTTTGGTTATTTCCAGGCCGCCAATAAAATTGAAGGCGCAAACTTTCCCGGCGGTGCAGTATTTACCTGTCTGTCTCCGGATATCGTTGCGCATGAAACCACGCATGCCATTCTCGACAGCATTCATCCTCGTTACATGGAAAATACAAACCCCGATGTACCTGCTTTTCATGAAGCATTTGCCGATATCGTTGCGTTGCTTCAGCGTTTTGCAAATACGAGGTTACTCGAACACCAGATTGAACAAACACGGGGACGCTTAGACGAATATAGTATTATGGGTGAGCTTGCCACTCAATTTGGCCAGGCATTGGAAACGGGCAGAGGTGCATTACGCAGTGCCATTGGCGGCTACGATCCTAAATCCGGTAAATGGAAAAAGATCATTCCTAACCCGGCTGCCTATCAAAACACAGTGGAAGCACATGACCGTGGCGCCATATTGGTAGCTACTGTTTTTGAAGCATTCATGCGTATATATAATTTCCGTGTGCAGGATTTGCTCCGTATTGCAACGCAGGGTTCCGGAATTTTACCACAGGGCTCTATTCATCCCGACCTGGTAAAAAGATTGGCTGCAGAAGCATCAGAGATTGCATCGCACATGCTTTCCATTTGCATAAGGGCGTTGGATTATTGTCCACCCATTGATATAAAATTTGGCGATTACCTGCAAGCACTTATTACGGCCGATACCGATCTTAGCCCGGAGGATAACAATGGCTACCGTGTTTCACTGATAGATGCATTCAGGGCATGGGGAATATTTCCTGAGAAAGTAAAGACATTATCTGTGTACAGCTTGCGATGGTTCCCACCGGATCTTTCCAGGAAGGAAGAAAAAGCAATGAACCTGATGGCTGCATTTATTAAAGACGATATAAGAGTAATCAGTCGTCTTGCCGAACGCAAGCAAATAGCAACAAAGTACAAAGCATTGCAACGAAAATTACATCTCCTCCTCGAAAATCCTGAAACAGTGGCACCAAAAGAATGGACAGCCAGTAAATTACTTAAGAAAGACTGGGAAGGATATTTAAAAAAGATAGGAGTAGTAAGAAATGCAAAACCGTATAAAATAAATTATAATGACGACTGGATTGAATTTTCGGGCAATCCTAAATTAGAAGTACACAATGTTAAGCACGCTTTTAGAATAGGAAGAGAAAACAGGCAATTGGAACAGGTAATCATAAGTCTTACGCAAACCCATCGTGTAGAAACGGGAGCGTACAGGGGATTCAAATTCAGGAGCGGAAGCACTATTGTACTAAACATTCTGAATGATGAAATGAAACTGGAATATATAATTCTGAAAAGGTTTGACAAAGATAAACGCTTACATAACCAGGCCGACTACCAGTTAGGTATAGGTGCCGGATTGTCGATGCCTTCATCAAGTTATGATAAGCCCGGGAAAAGTTTTACGGTAGATTTTAAAAGCCTTCATTCACACTAATCAATTAAATTAATTACAATGGCAGTTTCAGTAAATATTAAAATGTATCGTGTTGGTGAATTAGGCGATTGCTTTTTACTTCGTTTTAAAAATGGTAATGAAGTAACGCATATCTTAATAGATTGTGGTTCCTATTGGAATAAAAACACGTCAAAAGAACGCATGAAAAAAATCGCAGCAGATATCAAAACAAAGATAGCAGGACATAAACTGGATATCATCGTGGGTACGCACCAACACAACGATCACTTATCGGGATTCATTCATGCGCAAAGCATTTTTAATTCCATGAAACCGGAAGAAATATGGTTGTCCTGGTTAGATGACCCCAGCCCGGAAAATAAGCTGGGCAGGAAAATTGGTGAAGACTATAATAACTATCTCAGTAACCTTCGCCATATCAGTAAAGAATTGAATAAAAATTATTTTGGAGAAGGAAAACAATTGAAGAATAGTATCGACAGCCTCCTCGGTTTTTACGGTGTTAGTTCGAGCGACAAGGTAAATGCCAAGACAAATAAACTTCCTGCAGATTTACCAGCACAGGCAAGAGCGGTGCTGCAGAAAATGGGAAAAAAGAAACCCAGGTATCTTTCTCCCGGCGAAGTATTTAATTTGCCTGGAATATCTGCAGGTGCAGTAAAAGTATATGTGTTGGGGCCACCGAAAGATGAAACAAGTTTATACCGGAAGGATCCTAAAAAAAATGAAACTTTCGATCATAAACTTGCGGCAAACGGGGCTAATGCAGAGAAGCTATTAACTGCAATGAAAAAATTATCGGGCAGTACAACCGCAAATAAAGATGATGATCCGTTTCCATTTGATGAGCCATACCGGGATTCGGATAATTTTGCGCCTGTTGAACATGCTTATGATAGGGAAAAATGGCGGCAGATTGATATGGATTGGCTCAACCAGGCAGAACAACTGGCGTTATGGTTAGATGGATTTACCAACAACAGCAGTCTGGTACTGGCTTTTGAAATTGTAAAAACTAAAAAGGTTTTACTTTTTGCTGCCGATGCCCAGGCTGGAAATTGGAGTTCATGGAAAGACATAAAGTGGAAGAAGAAACCTGCAGATTTTAACTGGCTTTCTTTAATGCAGAATACGGTGTTGTATAAAACCGGGCATCACGGTAGCCATAATTCTACATTGGCTGAAGCCCTGAATAATATGACGCATGATGAACTGGTGGTTTTAATTCCCGTTGAAAAATCTGATCCGATGGTGAACTACGGAAAAGGCTGGCAGATGCCCGCTGTAAACCTGTACAAAGAATTGAAAAAAAGAAGCAGGAACAGAATTATACGAATGGATGATGGCATTTCAAAAGCAAAAGCCTGGGACGAACTTCCCGCTAAGCCATCTTCAAATGATTTGTATTGCGAGTATGAAGTGCATGAATGATACATTAAGATTCTTAAATAAATAAGAAATCAAATACTCTAGAGCCAATGCCGGATAAAATAAAAAAACAGGCAGTAGTGGTCATTCATGGAATGGGCGAGCAACGACCTATGGATACCCTGCGTTCATTTGTAGATTCGGTAAAAACGCACCTGTCTAAAACCGACAATTCTGAAATAAATACAACCGTTAGAAGTAAACCCGATTGGATATCGGGCACTTTTGAAACACGGAAATTAAGTCTTAGCAGCTCACGCAACCGGCCTCGTACCGATTTTTATGAATTCTACTGGGCACATAATATGCGGGACACAAAATTTACACACACATTTACGTGGATATTCAAATTGATATTTAGCCGCTATAAAAAAGTTCCGCAAAGATTACGCAGCTTATGGTTAACGATATGGGCAATTATAGTTGCCATTCCCGTTATATTAATTGCAACCGGGGTGGACGATATTAAAATTGTTATTTCTGTTTTTGCAGGTATTCCATTGTTAACTTTTGTTATAAGCCTGTTAGAGAAATTTGCCGGTAACCTTTTTTTATCTACTCTTGGCGATGCAGCAAGATATTTTACGCCCGTTCCTTCAAATATTGAACAGCGAAATAATATTCGCCAGCAGGGTATTGCATTTCTGAAAAAATTACACGAACAAAATGAAGGTAACGGTTACGACAGGGTGGTAGTGGTAGCCCATAGCCTGGGTAGTGCCGTTGCTTATGATCTGTTAAGGTTTATCTGGAACGACTACTATTTTACTTTTGAAAAAAAAGAAGAAGTGAATCAGCATTATGTAAAAGAACTGGATGCATACAGTACAAACTGGCCAACGGGAAAAACAACCGATGATTACCAGGAGATTCAATACCTGGCCTGGTTACAACAAAGGCAAACCGGTAATAAATGGCTTATATCAGATTTTATAACTTTAGGCGCAGCTATCTGTTATGCAGATTATTTCCTTGTTACCAAACAAAGTTTTGAGCAACTTAAAAAAGAAAGAGAGTTCCCTGTTTGTCCTCCGATTCCCGACGATAAAGACAATAGTATATCTTATCTGGATACAAGTTATGATGTAGTTGTTAATGGAAAAACAGAGCCAAGAACAATCTTGCGGTTAAGTCATTCATCTATGTTTGGCATTACACGCTGGACAAACATTTTCTTTTCTTCTGATTTTATTGGAGGCAAAGGAAGCCGCATATTTGGTAGCGGGGTAAAAGACTGCGAAATTCCACGTTCATCAATTTGGCTGCTACCAGGTGGTCATACCAATTATTGGGATAAGGAAAGTGAAGCTTCACTGGATGCTATCGTAAAAGCATTAAGACTAAGAACTGATGAGAATCCTTCATTGCCGCAGAAAGAGGAGAAGGCTACCGTATAACATAAGTTAACTGTATATGCTCTGTTATAAAAACCTCAATACCCAAAATCCGCCACCGCACACACTGAATATTTTTTATGCGGCTGAATACTCAACCCAATCTTTGTAAAGTTTTTATCCAGGCAATTCTTCCGGTGTCCCACACCGGCAATTCCGTCATCAATCAACCATTGAAAAACAATATCCCAACCGGCTTTATATCCATAAGAACAACATTCGGCATATTTATTCTTCGGGCATCGCTTTCGTTTATGTCCCACCGATCCCATCGCACCTGATTCTTTTGCAAAACATTTGGCATATTCATATATGGCTTCATCAGCCGCCAACGGTACTTCAGCTTCCATGCTATTTAATTCCTTCTTTAATGAATTCAGGAAAGAAAGATTGCGTACGTCAAAATCAGTGAGGTTATCGAGTTCAATTCTCACAAAATCCCGCGGATACATTCGGGCGAGGTTAATGTACATGATGGCGTTCTGTTCATCTTCAGTGAGGTAACCTGCATTGGATGCCGTTGCTGCATTATCGAGTTGCTCATCCGTCCAGTCTTGTGAAAACCCGGTAGTGTTTATCAATGCTAAAATCGAGAGCAGGAATAATTTCTTTATTGTGCGATAAATTTTCAATGTATAAAGATAGTTGAAGGATAAAATTAATAGTTTTCAAAGCAGTAAAAATATTTGATGCTTCCGGTACTTTTAACGAAGCATTCGGAACAACAGCCATGCAATAGTATTAGGGGAAATAAATCTTCGATAATGCAACATTGTATCTTGTAGTTCCCGTTTTTAATCATCGTTTAAAACCTGCTTAACCAAACTTATGGCTAACAGCGAGGTTTGCAGATGGAATAATTGATGATTGAAACAGGAAATAGAAAACTTATGAATAGCATTAATGAACAGCAAACAGAACACCATGTGAAAATTTAACCGGAATTAAGGCGGTTGAAAAACTAAATGGGACGTCCGGCAAATCCTGGGATAATAAGCTTAAAATCCCGTTGCCTTTCTAAAAATTGCTATTGGTGCGTTAGCGGGCAAAAACCCGGATGACTCCATTGAAGGGAAGTTGTTGTTGTAATGCATCCTGTTTACTCACACTGTTTAAATGTTTTAAGGCTCAACGTAACTAAAGTCACAGTACATAATGATTCCATGTTGGAAATTGCGATAAATTGTTAGCATGGACAGCACTGGTATCATCATATTCGGAATCGTATTATTGCACCTGGTTGTTGGTTTTGGATATGCGCTGTATAAAATCAATAAGAAAAAAGGTTAAGGGTATAGGCAAGACATTGAAGACGAATGTCCTCAATAACCATGAAATACCTGACTGAAATCCAGCCACTGGAAAATTCCGGCAATCTATATGTCTGCTGAGTCGTTCATTTGCATGCTGCATTTGATTGCGCTTTATACGAAACGAATGAAGGCCTGGTTGCAATACAATTGTTACCATACGTTTATTTCTTTCCCCAGTAAAATCCTTTCGGGTATCCTGGAACGTTATTAAGGTCGAGTTCCAGATCGGTACCATCTTCCAGGTAAGCGCCAACGGTAAAAGCTTCATAGGCATTTAACATGAGTATGGCTTCACCGGCAGCATTGCTGTTTACATACACAATTTCTTTAGGAAAAGTATCATGTAAAAAGAATGCAATCTGGTTGCCGATGTTTTTTTCTGTTGTAAGCGGACTAACCTTTATCAGCAGCCGATAAAAGCCTGTATTGATATCCGATTCTACACTGGCGCTGAGCCAGCAATCTTTTTTCTCAGCCTTTCCTCCCCAACGGTCTTTTTGCAAATCTGTTTTGTCTTTTATGGGTCTCGTCTGGTATTCTTTTTCAACCGTTGCTTTAAATGCATTTGAAATCTGAGGCTGATTGCTTCCGGTGCCCGGCACCTGTCCACGAATCATTTCAGTTTGAAATAGGTTATCTATCAACTGTGGGTTGAGTGTTTTTAAACCGGCCGCCTGTTGGTCGTGTTTCATTGTTTCTAGTTTTTCGAGGTATTTCCTGTTGGCAGTAAGCATCCTTGCAAAATTGATCCGGGGCCATAAATAAGTCATGGAGCCGCCCACCAGAATATACAATACGATCACCGCATAACTGAATACATAAAATTGAAGACAGGGATCTTCACATTTCGGATCACTCAGCATTGTTCTTGACATATTCTTTGCAGCGTTGTTCATCCATTCCAATATCGTTTGAAATTTTACCAGCGTTAGTCCAACAATGATCTTGGTTAGCCAGTCTGAAATTTCTTCAAAATTTGTATTGTCTGAATAATAATACGAGTTCGCTCCGTGATCTGCATCCGCACGAAACCTGAATTTTTCTGTACGTGGAATGGCAAACAGGAAACCCATCGCCGAACCGCCCATGGCGCAGGCAGCAGCTACCGTTAAAAAAAGTAAGTTCGGGCGTAGCGGAATTGTCTTTTTTTAAAAAAGTAATAACGGCCAGTAATACAATGGAAAAAAGAGAAATAATGTACACACTATTGCGTAAAACTTTTTTCAGGTTGGTACCATCATCAGGCACAATGTCGGATGTTTGGGAACCGGCTTTAAAAAATGATTTGAATTTTTCCCAGATATTCATAAAAAAGATATTAATGTAGTGATGCTGATTTGTATGATTCAAATGTTGAATTTTATTGTGGTTCTTTATAGGGGAAAAACACCCATAATGCACCGTGATAAAACCTGATTTGGAGATTGTAAACTGAATATCCATAATTTCGGCAGGTATGGATTGTTGAGCATTACCTTATGTAGAACTGTGGTTCGATTTAATAATATTCTCTATGGTAAGATGGAATTGCCATGGTACCCAAAAGGAGTATAGCCTGGTACAACAATAACAATTAGCTTGAACGATTTAAAATAAAACTATGCAACTCAGATATTTTTTCTTTCTTCCGGCATTCCTGATGGCCTGCAATAGTTCATCTGATAAAAGTGAAAGTGGTGCTGCATCAAAACAAACGGTTACGGATAGTGGCCTTCCGGCGAAAGAGGCCCATGCAATTAACGGCTATTCGGGTGAGGATCCGGATAAGCAATCAAATGGTTTCTGGCAACGGCTCGTTATGAATGAACTGAGAGACCAGAACGGTGTGATCAGTGCTGTAATGCCAATGCCAGCATCCTGGAAATTTACGAGAGCCGGGCGACATGGCGATCCATCGATCACCGGACCTAACGGCATTAAGATAACTGATTATCCGGCGAAAAATTTTATGATCAATTACAATCCTTCTTTGCAGCAATCGTACAATATGGCGGGGCAACGGATGCGTGCATTCCCGGGTGTTGAACAATTGGTGCAACAGGATTTTGTGCCCGGAGCACAGCAACAGGGATATCAACTGGTAAAATATTATGAGATACCCGAAGTTTCAAAAATGGACAAATGGTACAGCGATCAATTGTTCAAAGCAATGCCTTCCCGTTCGGATGTTGTGGCTATTGGTACAGATTGGAAAAATGCTGAAGGCAAATCTTATTTTATGATCATACATCTTAATGTTAGTACGAGCAATGCCATGCAAACCTGGTGGTATATGGCTTCCGGTCTCGAAGCAGAACAGGAATATTTTGACGCTGCACGCAGGCAATTGATTTTTTCACTGGCGAACATGCGGTATAACCTTGAGCCGATTGCCAAATACAATCAACAGGAAGCACAAAGAGTAGGGCAGAGCTGGGCGGCTTTCAACCAGCGCATGGCACAAAACCAGGCGGCATTTGAAGCGAGTCAGCGTGCGTTTGTAAATAAAAGCAACGCTATCAACGATGCCATTATGAATGGCTGGAGAGAGCGCAATGCTGCTTCCGATAAACAACAGGAACGTACTGTTGATGCCATTTACGAAAGAACAAATGTTCAGGATGCTGAAACCGGTGAGCGGTATAAAGTTACTGCAGGTGCCAATCAATACTGGATGAATAACAATGGAGAATACATCAGTACACAAATGAATTCCTACGATCCAAACCTTGATGACAACATGAATGAGCAAAGATGGAAGCAATTGCAGGAAATTAAAAACTGATACATTGCTATTCCAGTAAAAATTGCGGCTATACATTTCCGGTAGTATCGTGTTCTTTTACCTATTTATGCTCTCAACGGTACAATGATATTTAATGAAAATCCTTTGCCGGGTGCAGTTTTAATTTCTACTTTTCCGTCGTAGATGCTCAGCCTGCTTTTGATGTTTCTTAAACCGATGCCATTGCAGGAGGTTGTTTCTTCCATGCCTTTGCCGTCGTCAGTAATCGTCATTTTTAGTTTGCCACGTTCATTGTTCAACTGGATCACTGCAGACCTTGCTTCTGAGTATTTTACAATATTGGTACATTGTTCCTGTATGATGCGGTATAAAGTAAGTTTCATTTCATCGTGCAGTTTGGTTTCATTAAAACCATCTGTTTTCATTTGTATATTAATACCTGCAGGTATCAGCATTGTATCGCCAATGGCAGTAATTCTTTTCAGCAGCGTATTGTCAGTAAAATTGGGCGATACCAGTTCATGCGCAATTTTCCTGTTTTCACTAATGGCATTTTGTAAATTTTCAATGGATGATTTTGCGATGGATTCAATTTTTTCGGGTTGGTCTTTAATTGCCGGTATAACCGACATCATTATTTTGGTTCCAACAAGAATCTGGTTCACATTGTCATGAAGTTCTTTTGCAATGGAATTGCGTTCTTTCTCCTGTGCAGCCAGCGAAGCCGCCATGAGTTTCTGTTGTTCCTTACGTTGCTGTTCCTGTAACTCCTGTTCCAGCGTTTTCAGATCGGTAATGTCGTGAGCAATGCCATACATACCGATCACTTCTCCCTTTTCGTTAAATTCATACCTGCTTTCGGCATATAGGTAACGGATCATTCCATCGTGCCTGATAATCCTGTGATAGAACGATGTGCCATTCCAGTTCTCTTTACTTTTTTCCAACTCTCCCTTTACCCGTTCTTTGTCTTCCGGGTGTACAAAATTCAGCCATTCATCCTGTGAGATATTATGATCTGCAGGTTCCAGCCCATAGATCCTGTATGTTTCATCCGACCATCGGGAATTTTTCGTTTTAAAATTGATTTCCCAGTTACCAAGATGAGCTATATGCTGAGCCTGGTTTAACCTAAACTGGTTACGCATAATGTATTCTTCTGATTTTTTTCTTTTACTGATATCTCTAATATAGGCGCAGTAATACACGTCATCTGATTCATCAATCGAAACAATAAATACTTCAACCGGAAATTCTCTTTTCTCTTTATCAATAGCAGTAACTTCCACGAGTTTGTTTAACGCCGGGGGGTATCCATTCCCGTTATTTTTAGTATTGCCTGCTTCATGCAATAGTTTATTTTTTTGCGGTAAAAGCAATTCACTTATGTTATTTCCGGTTATTTCCGATTCGGTCCATCCAAATAATTTCTCTGCCTGGCCTGTCCATCTTGATATAACGCCATTCTTATCTGTACATACAATGGCATCCAATGCATAACTCATGATCTTCTTCTTGATCTCAAAATTCCTGTTCGCTTTACGTTCGGCATTTTTTTCTCTTGAAATATCCCGGAAAAAAACAGACAATCCGGAATCAGATGGATACACATTTACCTGTAGCCATAAATCAAGGGTGGGGCAATATTGTTCTGCAAATTGATGTTGTTGCTGCTGCATGGCATCAAAAAATATTTTATAAAAACTGTGCTGTACTTTTTCAGGAAACTCAGTCCATATATTTTTATGTAGCAGATCATCTGCAGAGCGTGTGAACATGGTCTCTGCGATTTTATTCACATAGGTAAAGTTCCAGTTTTCATCAAGGGCGATGAACCCGTCGGAAATCCTTTCTACCAGGCTACGGTATTTTTCTTCATTTTGTATTACCTGATCTTCCGCCAGTTTTCTTTGCGTTATGTCTTCAGAAAAAATAATTATACCGCCAACGCAACCTGATGCATGATACCACGGTAATATTTCCCACCTGATCCAGGTATGGCTGCCATCTGCACGCACAAATAATTCTTCATCTTTCTTTTCGGAAGCACCATGGAGGCAGCGTTGATGCACCTGTTTCCATTGTTCAGAGATTTCAGGAAATATTTCATAATGCGATTTGCCCGTAATCGCTACTTCAGTTAATCCGTAATCTTCCATCCAGCGTTTACTCGCCAGTACGTAATTCATATTTTTGTCAAACATGGCAATGGCAGCGGGTGTATTACTTATATAGAGCCTGAACAATTCATCGCTTTCCGTGATATGCTGTACGTTTTTTGAAATGGTTTCTTCAAGCAACTGTTTTGTGCGGCATAAATTTTCTTCCTTTATTTTTTTATTGGTTGCATCCTTAATGATAAATAAAACCGATTCTACATCACCTCTTTGATTTAATATTGCGTTTGCAGATACGGTACCGAACAGGCGTGATCCGTCTTTATGAAAGTATTCTTTTTCAGCAGACCAGCTTCCGGAACTTGAAAGCGTCATATCAATATTTACAATTTCTTCAGCAGTGAACTTAATCATACCGAGTTCAATTGCTGTTTTCCCAATAGCTTCTTCTTTGCTGAAGCCTAATAATAGTTCAGCTCCTTTATTCCAGCTAACTATTTTTTTGGATGCATCCCTTACCAGGATGGCATCCGGCGAATGTTCTATAAGTTGAATAAAAAAATTGTTATTTGAAGCAGGTGAGGTAAACAGCATGTTGTACGAATTAGACGAAACAGTTGACATTAATTAAGCTTGCTTTTGTTTTATTGAATATGAATTGAAATAAAGCACTAAAATAGTTTTGATATAAAAAGAAACATATAACCATTGTCAATTTGTATGATGATGCTTGTCAGGCACCCGTTTTAATATAGCATGAAATGAATAAAAACTACTCCAATGCGTTGCAGTAACTTCCTGTACAACAGCTATTTCAGTTTAGGGTAGTGTTTGAAATACGATTAGCGTGTTTTTATTTATACCGACTGATACGTTACGACATCTTTGTAAAATTGCCTGTAAACGGGCTATCAGCACTTTTGCAGGAAGTGCCTGGGTAAATAAAATACATTTATTCTTTAATACACCGTAACTCATTGGTTAAACAACTGATTTTTATAAAGCTCAATAAACTTCACCCGTTTGTTTATGATTGACCTCATAATGAAAAGTTTAAGGAAAAAATTGACAAGAGCCTGACAGTTTAATAAAACGTTTGAGCAAGCAGAAAATGAAGAATAATGAATGGGTACGTTAACGCTGCAGGTAATTGTATTTACTTTTTGGAAGATGGCAGCGTGGTATAATTTAATTACATATCATCTGAAATTATCCTTTTGCAATTTTTTTTCTTTTGATTAACTGGCGGGTTTGGGTATTGTAAGAAGATAGGAAATTACAATAATTGTTACCGAACCCGTTAATAGAAATGCTGTAGTAGCACCGAATTGAAACCATATCAATCCGGTTAATGAACTTGCCAACATCATACAAATACTTTGTAAACCTGAAAATGTTCCTATTGCTGTTGCTGTGTCTTTTTTGTCTGTAATGTTAGAAATCCATGCTTTAGAAATTCCTTCAGTTGCAGCAGCATACATGCCATAGAAAAAAAACAGTAAAAAGAAGAAATAGATATTGGTAGCGATTGCCATTCCGAAATAAACAATGGCAAATAAAGCGAGCCCGGATATAAAAACGGTTTTAAGGCCTATACGATCTGCAATAATGCCCAATGGAAAAGCAAACAGGGCGTATATGAGATTGTAGAAAATATAGATGCCAATGATGGCTGTATCGGCAAGTCCGGATTCCTTCGCTTTAAGCAACAGAAAAACATCTGAACTGTTGAACAAGGTAAATGCAAGCAGTCCGATCACAAGCTTTTTATATGGTACGGGACTTTCATTCCAATACTGTAAAAATGAAAAAAAAGGTACAGACGTTTTTGATTTGTTTGAAGGTATATTATTTTTCTTCAGAAAAAATGAAGCGAGTACTGCCAAAAGTCCTGGAAGGAAAGCAATATAGAAAAGTGTTTTGTATTGTCCGGGATTATAATATAGATACAGCAGCGCTATTATCGGCCCCAGTACCGCACCGAATGTGTCCATGGAGCGATGAAAGCCAAAAACCTTCGCTTTTGTTCGAGGTGTTGCCTCGTCGGAAAGCAGGGCATCCCTGGCGCCGGTTCGAATACCTTTTCCGATACGATCAATTGTTCTTGCAAAAAATATCCAGAGTGGATATACGAGAACAGCCATCATCGGTTTAGAGAGTGCACTTAATGCGTAACCTAATTGTACAAACGGCACTCTTTTGCCCGTAACGTCGGAAAGTTTTCCAAAGTATCCTTTGCTAAATCCTGCAGTAGCTTCTGCGATTCCCTCCAGTACACCAATAAGTACGATTGAAAATCCAATTGTTTTCAGGTAGATGGGCATGATCGGATACAGCATTTCACTTGCAGTGTCGGTAAGTAAACTTACAATCGATAAAATCCAAACTACCCGTGTGATATATTTCAAAATACTTTTGCTTTTAATGCCCGTTTTAATGAACAAGGATTAATTGTCCTGTTTTCTTATTAGCGGAAAGGTCAGTTATTTCTATCCTATACATTCCTGCAGCAGAAACGTGCAATTGGAATTGAAGTTCGTTTAAATTTTTTATTTTAGAATATTGCTGTTGCTGAACAAGCATTCCGTTTGTACTGAAAACGGAAACAAGGTAGTCCTTATTAAGCGGCTCTTTAAATCGAATGGTTATCATTTCATTTTTGCCTGCTGGATTAGGGAATATTGTGCAAGCGGCAACCGGGGAAGGGGATGCTGCTTTTTGTTCTGATGAAAAAGTATTTATAGTAACTATTTTGCTGCTGATTCCACCTGCCACCATTCTGCAACTGTATTTGTCACCTGCGGAAACAATTACCGGGGCGCTCATTGCAATTTTTAATGGTATAGGTTTAACGCAATCTGCTACGGTACATTCTTTTGTTTCAAAACCAACAGAACTAATGATCAATTCAGCGTTGAATGCAGAAACAACCAGTGTAAAATTTCCTTTTTCATCAGCAGCAGTTCCATTTGAACTGCCTTTTTCCATGATGGTTGCAAAAGGTACAGGTTTGCCCTCTTCGTCCTGAATCACACTGCTGATGGTTGTTGCAGCCGGTATCGTGATTTTTTTTAATCCTGGTTTCTGGAACAGCGTATGCTGATTTTGTTTTACAATTTTTTGTGCATCAGCTTTTGCAGATAATAAAAATGCCGGCAACGCAATATTGAAGAAATACTTCAGCATCGATATTTTTTTTACAGGAAGTTCAAGTGGCCTGTTCAATTGTTCGGGATGGAACATGCCGCAAATGCCCGTTGGCTGTGTTTTGAAAAATCCGGCCAGTTGGTTGTCGGTCATGGTAGAAAAATCAACAACGGTTTTATTGCATGAGTTGCAGAATTTACCGCATGGATGATTGTTCATACCTGATATATCTTCACTGCAGGCTGAAACCTGCAACTGTATAAATTTTCGCATAATGAAAGATTTGAACGTTGATAATACAGATTCAAAAGAAGGTGCAGATCACAGGTACGGTTAAAAGAAGCGCTTTACTATTTGACAATTGCATGTATGGATTTGCTGCATGCCATGCTTCTTGTATGCCGGTAAAGTAAACTTGCTTTTAAAGTACTGGAATAATACGGTTAATCATTATCGTGGATTTTCCTTTATTATTTACCTATGTGTTAGTGTTCATTCTTTCCAATTCATTAACTTTAGCAGGCAAACAACTGCCAGGGAAGAATGTACAAAACAACCAAGAAAAAAATTCATATCCTGCTTCATCCGGAATTAGGCGAAACGAAGTGGGATAAAATTCTGAATGGATTTATCATCACACTTATTATACTTAATGTTATTGCCGTTTTCCTTGAAACCGAGCAACCTTTACTGGAACATTATGGTAAATTTTTCCGGGTATTCGATCTTGTATCCGTAATCATTTTTTCTATTGAATATGTTTTGCGCCTTTGGAGTGCCAATCATGATCCACGTTATGGCCATTCATTTTTTGGCAGGCTGAAATATATTTTTTCATTGGATGCAATGATAGATTTGCTGGCCATACTTCCTTTTTATATTCATATTGCTGTTGGATTGGATTTACGTGTGTTACGATTGTTGCGTTTACTCAGGTTTTTACGCTTGTTCCGGTTAACATCTTATATGAAATCTGCAAAGCTGGTAAGAGATGTTTTTGCAAAAAGAGCCAATGAATTAAAGCTAAGCCTGGTATTGATTCTTTTCCTCATCATCATCGCTTCCAGTTTATTATATTTTGCAGAACACCAGGCACAGCCCCGGGTATTTTCCAGCATACCTGCAAGTATCTGGTGGGCGGTTGTTACGGTTACATCTGTTGGCTATGGGGATATGGTTCCGATTACAATTTTGGGGAAAATCCTCAGTGGTATTGTATCACTTTGCGGATTGGCTTTGCTTGCCCTGCCTGCAGGTATTATAACAGCGGGCTTCCTCGAAGAAACCCGGAAAATGAAGCATAATGGCAATCATGTTTGTCCGCATTGTGGTGGTGATCTCGATCATCATGAACATTAATTCTGGCAATCATTGTGTAAAATATTTCCCGTTTCCACAACCATTATCTTATTGTGTTCAATTGCTCATTCCTGTTTTTTACTAATCAGTATCAATTACATTATTTATCTGCAGGTAACTTATCCGTCTGTTGATGATCTGCTATTGTATGAGCTACATCGGTACAGCGATTGTAATACCGATATCATAAAATTAAGCAATGACGAGATCTTACCGGGTGTTGATGCTATCGTTGATTTTTCTTTTTTATTGGTGTAGCGGATTTACTCAAAGCAATACTGTTTCGCCTGATACCGTAGAAATGCAAATAAAGGCTGCCGGGCAACAATTCAAAGCATCAGCCTGGAAAGAATTCTGGTGGGGAAAGCATTGGCGAAAGGAGTGGATTGAACCCGTACGTTTCCCGGTTTTTCACCTGTCATCTACCAATGGTGGATATAAACCCAAAAAACTTGGTGGCGGTCATCAAACAAAGTCGCTGCGCATTCTCGATAAAGAAGGAAGAGAGTGGGTGTTGCGAACGATCGATAAAGACCTTGAATTGCTCATCCCTGATGAATTTAAAGGATCTATAGTGCAGGATATTGTGAATGACCAGATTTCAACGGCTCATCCTTATGGGCCATTGGCTATTGCCAGTCTTACGGAGCGTATTGGCAGTTTGCATACCAATCCTGTCATTGTGTATGTTGCGGATGATACATTATTCGGAGAATACCGTTCAATATTTGCCGGTAAACTCTGCCTGCTGGAAGAGAGACCTAACGGTGATGGTTGGGAGCGAACGGCATTTACCAGATATGCCGACAAAGTAATAAACACTGAAAAGCTATATGAAAAACTGCAGGAAGATAACGACCGGTATGTAGATCAATATGAATTTTTAAAAATAAGGTTGCTGGATATGCTGGTGAACGATTGGGACCGGCATCCAGATCAATGGATATGGACGGGTTATAAGCGGGACGGTAAAACTGTTTATTATCCGTTTGCAAAGGATCGCGACCAGGCATTTTCCCGTACCGATGGCGTAAATATTTTCCTTCTTTCATTGCCCTGGATTCTTAGAAGCGTGAGGGATTTTAAAGCTTATCCGCATGATATAGTCGGAGTGAATCTTGCTGCTGTCAGCATTGATCAGCAATTTACCAATGCACTTACGGAGGAAGATTGGAAACACACAATACAGGAAGTTCAAACAGCTCTATCTGATGAGGCTATTCATCGGGCAGTAGCCGAAATGCCGGAACCGGTGAACAGGCATTCAGGTGAATTTGTGGAAGGAATATTGAAAAAGCGAAGAGATAACATGATGCGTTACGGGATGAAATATTATCGCATCATTAATAAGAAAATTACCATTTTAGGAACCGACAAGCATGAACAATTTATTGTTAACAGGAAAGACAGGAATATAACGGAGATCACTGTCCGAAAATTAAATAAGGAGATGATACCTGGAGATACTTTGTTTCACCGGATATTTAACAGGAAGCTTACCAAAGAAATTAACCTGTACGGTTTTGGAAATGAAGATGAATTTATTTTTACCTGCAGGAGAAAAAATAAGATTTACCTGCGTTGTTTTGGAGGCGATGGAAAAGATATGTATAAAGACAGTGCTGCAGTAACCGGTAGTGGTATTAAATCAGGAATTTATGAAAATAAAGAAGATAAGGTTTTGTTGAACGAACAGTACAGGATTAAAAATACGGATGATACTTCGTACACAACGTTTTTGAGACGTGGGTTTAAATACGATTGGTGGAAACCGGTTTTATTGCCTGGATTTAGTCCGGATGATAGAGTATTATTAAACCTGGGCATTGTTTACAGGAAAAAAGAATGGCACAAAACACCTTATGCCTGGGAGCAAAGTATTGTGGGTACATTGGCTACAGCTACAGGTTCTGTAGGCGTTGCCTATAATGGGATATTTAAACGGGCAATTGGTAAGTGGGACATAGAACTTGCAGCAGATTACCGGGCGCCAAAATATGTGCTGAATTTTTATGGTTTTGGAAATGAAACCAGGATCAATGGTAATGACATTGATTATTTCAGGGTACGTTCTTCCGGATTTTCGTTTAGCCCTGCTGTTAGTCGAACAAAGAAGAACAGTTATTTCAGTACGGGGTTAATAGCACAATCTGTACGCATTCAGCATGCTGATAACAAGTACGTAGCTGAACCGGGTATTTTGGATTCATCGGTATTTGTTCATAAGTATTTTGGAGGCGCAATGGTATCGTACAGGTATATTTCAAATGCAAAAAAAATTTCCAGCGCCGGGTATTTCGGTTTCGGGGCAGGAGTGCGGTATCTTACGAATTTAAAAGAGTTGGAACGGGATCATGTGAAGTTGGAAGGCTATGTAAAATTTAATTTACCCCTCATAAAAAAAATACTGAGTATTGCTCATAGAACCGGTGCGGCAACAAATTTTGGTGACTATGAATTTTACCAGGCCAATGCAATAGGTGGTCATGATTATCTAAGAGGATATTGGCGAACCCGCTTTACTGGTAGAAGTTCATTTTACCAGAATACAGAATTACGGGTTATGATCGCAAATCTTCGTGGATATATATTAAGAGGAACTTTAGGTGTATATGTTTTTTTTGATGATGGAAGGGTATGGGTTGATCATGAACGTTCTGATAAAATACATACCGGATACGGTGGAGGGATTGTGTTTGTTCCCTACAATAAAATTGCCGTTAATCTCAGTTATGGTATTTCAGAAGAGAAGAGTGTTTTCATGTTGAAAGCCGGATTGTTTTTTTAAGTTCCGGGCTTTTTTGGTGGATAAACCTGGAAGAAAAATTGCATAAAGAATTGGATTTCAGGGCGGATGGAGATGACATCTAGATGTCATCAAGATGTAGTCAAGATGTAGTCAGGATGACATCTTGATGTCAACGAGAAGTAATCAGGATGCCTTCTCGATGTCTTCTTGTTGTCTGCCAGTTGACTTCCAGATGTCATCTCCAATGAAAATCTTCCCAAAAAATCCATCACCACCCAATAGAAAAAGGTTAAAAACAATCTTGAATCTGTATTCAATTGCTTTTAACCTCCTTCGTAATCTAAAACTACTTCACTAACTGGGATTATCCCAATAGCTGTAACTCAAGGTTGTGTACTCTGTTTTGTGTTCATTGGTTTCAGGCCAGTGATGCTTATCAAAGCCCGGCGCTTTTGCCAGCACTTCTTTCTTCTCATTACACCTGAAAACCTTGTGCTCCGGGTCTACTTTCAACCGGTTGAAAGGAATGGCGAAATATTTTTCCCCTATTCCTAAAAAGCCACCAAACTCAATCACATAGTATTCAATTTTTCCCACCCTGATGTCGAGCATGATGTCTTTAATAGAGCCCATGTGCCTGCCCTCGGCATCCAGAACTTTGTCTCCGATAATGCTTGATGCTGTTAAAAATTTCAACGGTGTATTGGCGTATGGGTCGCCTTCAAATTGTCCCGTAAAATTGTCTTTAGGTTCCTGTTCCATTTAAATACGATTTAGTTTATTGTTAAACGTTAGTAAAGTTGCTGATGAAGCGCTAACGATTACAAAATAATCAATCTTCATCATTCAACCCGAAAAATTTCACTTACAATTTACTAATTAGCCTGCAAAATAAAACTGCCCCAACAAAATTAATTGCGGGGGCAGCCATAGATATTATTAAGGGTTTAATTTACTACATCCAGAGTAAATATACAGCCTGTTCCCCCGGTTGATGTCTGACTTACAAACGTATATGTACCGGCTGTTTGCGGCGTTCCGGAAGCCGTTAGTAATACTGGTTGTATTCCCGTTTGGTTAAATACACCTGTTCCCGAAAAGCTGATGCCATTGATCGGTCCGGCAAAAATATTGTACGGACCAGTTGCTGTTACATTAACCATTAATGAAACCGAATTAGAAGGCCCTAACAACGCTACCCCTGCCTGGTATGTTCCGGCAATAGTTGCACCCGAACAGGTTCCGGGAGCTCCTTCAAAAACATATATACCCTGTGTTCCCGGAATCACATTCACCGAAAAACTACAACCGGCCATGCCATTTGAAGTAAGCATAAATGTTTCAACTCCTGCATTTACCGGCATTCCTGAACCCTGCAACACAAAAGTGGTTGGCCCCGTTGCTGTTACCGTTCCTGAATCAGAAAAACTCATACCGCTATTATTGGTTGCATATATAGAATATTGTCCGGCACTGATTACATCCAATACAACGGTAATGGTATTGGTACCGTTCAGCGCTGTGCCGGCCATGTACGTACCGTTAACAATTGCATTCGCACAATTTCCGCCGCTCGGTCCGATGTTGATTGAAGCCGGAGGTGCGCCCACGTTAACCGTGAATGAACAACCGGTAACTGTTCCGGACTGCGTTGTAAAAGAATAGGAACCGGGTGCAGCAGGTGTTCCGAATCCAATCAATTGCACTTGTTGTGTTCCGGTTTGCGTAAATATACCGGTAGCACCAAAGTATATACCTCCCGCCGTTACCGTACTGATACTATACGTACCAGGCACCGTTACATAAACGGTTACACCAATAATATTATTTCCGTTAAGTGGTACGCCCGCAGTAAGTACACCTAAATAGGTTTGTACAATGCAATTGCCCTGGTTATCTATTCCAAAAGTGAATTCGGCGGTTTGCGATCCTCCACCGCCACTGCCACATACCTGCATCGATGGTACCGTAGCCGTATTTCCGCTTACAGTAATGTTCCCGGAATTAGCCTGTGAACCGTTAGAAAGATCCACAACAGTAACCCACAACGAATCCACAGATCCGCAATGAATAATGTCCTGTGTATAAGAACCGTTGCTGATACCTGTGTAGTACACAGAACCATTAGCATAAATTATAGCCGTTCCATTAGCCAAAGGCTGGTCATTACAATCTGTAACAGTACCGGTTACCGTAAGTGCGCTTGAACTGGCAAGGGTTGCAGTAATGGTAATGGCGGAACCACTCGTAAATGGTCCAACTGTTTGAGTGTACAACGGACCTGCACAATTGTAAGGATTTGAAAAAACATTCAGTTCCAGCTCTGTACCCGCAGGTATAATACCGGCCACATTACCAAGACTGTCAGTGAATCCATAAGTAGTAGACCACCAGGTTGTATTATTAGGTACGGTAAGTGAAACCAGTGTATTTATCAGTGGATTGCCTGCCTGGTCCTGCACATGAATAGATAAGTAGGTAGATACTGCAGGTACATCGCAATTCCAGAAAGAAAAATGGGTAGCCTGCATTTCATACACATTCCCGTTTTTAGTGGCTGTTCCTTCTTTTATCCAAACACCACGATCATCCAGGCTCCAGGTATCAATGGTAGCTGGCGCTTTAGATTGCAATGAAGAAGGGATAGGCATTTTGATGGAAGCAGGTTTGCTGCCGGCAAGTTGCAATGCTTCACCACTGGCAGATTCAAGATCAACTGCGATCATTCCTGTTGATTGTAAAGCATACATATTATTGGCATCTTGTCCCATTAAACTTCCCGGAACAACGGTGCTCATATCTGTTGAGGTTGGATCAATGTAGGCAGCATACACTTTTACCTGGCCGGTATAAGCCGCTCCACTGCTTTTTATTACCACTGAATTTGATTGTAAACTGATATTGGTGCCGTTTGAAAGTGTTACAGCCGATGGATTGTTGCTGTCAATCGTTCCAGCCAGTGTTCTCGGAATCAGTTTAATATTCACATAATTTAAAGTAGCATTTGCAGAAAATGAACGAACAGCTTTAAAGTAACCCGGTTTATTAATGGTAACCGTACTCACGTATTTATCAAGCTGTACGTTTTTAACCAGGAATGAACCTCTTGCATCTGTAGTTACAGTTGAACTCCCGATTTTTACTTCAGCTCCATTTACCGGAACATTGTGTTCATCTACAACTACACCACTTACAGATCCGTTTACCGGTGTTGCAGCAGGAATAACAAAATCGGATGTTGGCTGATTGGTATCCTGGTTTTTAATGTCTTTTTTACAAGACAACCATGCTAATGAGCTGATCAGTAAAGCCAGCATGGCAGAATACATTGTTTTTAATTTCATTGTTGATTGTTTTGGTTTTGGATACTTATGTTTTGTTTGTACTGGTAGCCATGAAAAGAGATGCCCTTATTGAAATTAGTGTTGCCTGAAAGATAGCGGATTTTTTTAATACAGTTTCTGGCAGAAAGTAAAGTAGCAGGGGAAACGGGAAGGCTGTGTTACATTGTTCATGGATGCTGCCCGGTACCAAAAGATGATTTATGTAGAATTCGACTAACTTACATTATTAGCGCAAACAAACCCGCTGCACAATAATACTATGCTGGCCCAAAAAGAAAAAACACTCCTCATGGTTCAGATCCTGGAGAAATTCGCACCTTATATGGATCGATCTACCGACCTGTTCAAAGAAATGGGCGCAACGATCAGCAGCTTCGGAACCCTTGTAGAATCTATGTCTGATTTACCTGAAGATAAAAAAACAGAATTTGTTGCTTTCATCAAAACCTTTAATACCTACATCGAAGGTGCCAGCAACAATTATACAGAACTGAGTAATTTTTATTCATTCCTTGCCGGAACTACCAACAACATTATTGCAGAATATAAAGCGGCGATGGGAATTGAATGATAGGCTAATGAGATAGTATTTTTACAGGTAGTAAAAAAAGGGATCATTCCTTTTTTGCACAGTGCATAGCAGGTACAAAATATTATATTCACTGATTGAGTGATTTTTTTACAATGGCGCTACAGTGTCTGTTTATGTTACATCAAAATGCTTAATCAGTGAATCGGCGGCATTTACTGATTGCGTTGCAACAGGGTTACATTGCCTGGTGAAGTGAAATGAAAATTCTTCACGAGTGAATCAGTGGCATTTATTTATTGTTTTGCAACAGTGTTAACATTGCCTGTTAATCCAAAATCAAATTTTTAATCAGTGAATCAGTGGCAACCTTTTTACCTAAGCAAGATTTACACGCTCTACCGCATCAAGAAATTTTTGTACATCTTTTTCAGGCACAAAAACAAAATTATTAATGTACACACCTTTACGCTGGTAGCCATCCAGGTAAGTTCCGATGTTCCGGCTATCCTGGTGAATGCTTACATTAAATTCATGCATCGGTTTTAGTTTTCCTTCGTGAATAAAATAAGCACTGTATCCAAATGTTTTTAAAAATGCAGGAACTTCTTTTGTTGCATTTGGCTTATGCCTGTCTTCAATTTCTATCAACAAAGCCGGTAAGTTTTTTTGTATCGTTTCCTTTGCTCCATACAGTACGGAAAGTTCATGTCCTTCCACATCTATCTTTATAAAACCAATATTGCTGTAATCATAATCATCCAGTTTGCGAATGGGCACACGAATCCCTTTTTTCTCTGTTTTGTCATCCGATAAATCATTCGATTCTTCAATGGTACTTCTGCCCGAATCATTTACGATCATCTTTAAAATAGCTTCTCCTGCTTTATCTGATAAAGCAACCCGTTCTATAATGGCATTCGAATTTGTAGATTCAACCATCTGCTGAATTACCGCCGCATCTTCCGGTATCGGTTCAAATCCAATTACATTTTTTGAAAGTCCAAGCAGGTTTGCAATGAACACACCACCGGCTGCTCCTATATCAATAGACGTTTTATCTTTTTTACACAAATAGGGCAACAGCCTCATTTCAACTTCACTGAAGTGTTGCTGGTATTGCCTGATCTTCCTCGACCAGTACATACCGGGAGCAATTTTTTTTGCGACTGTAGCTAAAGAACTTTTTATACTCATAATAATTGGTTTCAGAATTTTTTATTAAACTGCTTTTGAAGTGGCCATGCGCTGATCCTGTAAATACTGTATCTCTTCTTCCGGCTTTTTTAGGGTAAACATCCACCACATATTTAACCGTAAACAGATATTGTACACCAGCATCGGGATAACCACACCACATGACAATACCAGTATCACCAGCAAAGGCAGGTAATTAATGTGTAAAATTTTAAAGAAGAATTGCCGTGCAACCGACATGGAGATGATCTGCATACAATATATATGAACAGAATTATAACCTACTACACGCAGGAACTTCAGGCCTTCATATTTTTTTAGTGAGAACGAAGCACACATGGAAATAGCGCAACCCACCAGGGCTACAATGATAAAGAAGAACGGCATGCGGTTCTCTACATAATAATTATCACCTTCTGCAAGGTTGATCTTTGTAAAGAAATATTGTGTAGCCATAAAACCGATAAACAAAGGCAACACAAATTTCCAACTGGTAAATTGCCTGGCTGCTTTTTCACTCAGCATGTATTCCGAAACCATATCGCCGATGCAAAAGAACAAATAATATTTACAGATGTCTTTTAAGAACCCGATATCATGTGTTGTAGTGCTGATATATGCCGCAAAGAAATATAATACTAATCCAAGCACCATCTGGTGCCACAACTTCGCATTGAATTTTACTTTTAAGAAAGAATAAATTATTCCTACAAAGAACAATGCATTCAAATACCAGAACTGGCCGGTTGATCTCGGGTCTATCAGCAGGTACAGGTAACTAATTGGCGTTACATCGGAATTGGTGTACCCCGAAAAAAGCATCTGCAACGTTATCTGTATTATTCCCCAAATCATCATCGGGTATAAAATCGTTTGCACACGATTTTTCTGGTAAGGAGCCAACCCTCTTTTTCTTAAACTGCCGGAAACAAAAATACCGGACGCAATGAAGAATAAGGGCATCCTGAATCCGAAGAAGAATACGTTGATGTATTCAAGTATCGGGTGTTCATGCATATTAAATCCTGCTTTCTCAATGCTCTCATAGCAATGCCGGTAGGTTACCAGGATGATACTGATCCCCCGGTCGTAGTCGATCCATCCGAATCGCTTATTGCTTAGTATGTATTTCGAATTAAACAGGTCCATGGTTCTTGCAGTTCAGTTTTAGTTTTCGTTTATGCAGTTCAGTTAGTTGTACAACATTAATACGCATTCTTTTCTCCTTTAAACACATTGTACACCGTTAAGAACATTATTCTAAGGTCGAGCCAGATATTCCAGTTTTCGAGGTACCACAAATCATTGGTCACACGCATTTTAATTTGCTTTGGATCCGTTATTTCACCCCTGAAACCATTGATCTGCGCCCAACCGGTAATGCCTGGTTTTAAAAAATGACGGATCATATATTGGTCTACAATCTTTGAATAATCTGTGGTATGCTTAACCATGTGAGGCCTCGGACCTACAAGGCTCATTTCACCTTTTAATACATTGAGGAACTGTGGAAATTCATCAAGACTTGTTTTGCGGATAAACCTTCCGATCCTTGTTACACGCATATCACCTTTGGTAGCCTGTTTGGTATCCGAATCTTTATTCGGCTTCATACTGCGGAATTTCAAACAATTAAATTCCTGTCCATTTTTGCCGGTACGCTTCTGTGAAAAGAATATAGGGCCTCTCGATTCAATAATGATCAGCAAGCCAAGAATAGGGATCAGCCAGGAAAGAATGAATATGCATACAAGAAAACTTACCGTAACATCAAGTATTCTTTTCTTCAGCCTGTTGCCTACGTCTTCCAATGGTTCGCTGCGCAGCGACAGGATGGGCAGGTCGCGGATATAATCCACGATTACCGGTTTACTGAAAAAATAGGCGAGGTTGGGTACAACTTTAAAACGGATGCATTCACGCTCAGCATCACTCATCAGTGTATAGATATAATCATTTTGTTCGGGAGTGATGGTAGAAAAAATTTCCTGCACATCCATATCTTTCGCCACCTGTATCAATTGATTGGGGCCGGCAAGAATAGGGTAGTGCGTCAGCTCTTTTACATTTTTTTCGTCTTCCACAAATCCCAGCAAATGCGTATTAATGGCTTCTTCTTCAAAGTAAGATGCCAGCTTCAATGCAGTGTCATTATATCCTAAAATGATAACCCGGTTCACCAGGTAATCTTTCGATTTATAATATTGCCGGATACCTACATACAAAAACCGGTTTCCAAATAAGCCCACACCAAAAAAAGTAATGATAGCCAGTATGAAGAACCTGGAAACCTGGTATTCATGAGAGAAAAATAAATAGAAGAAGATGGCAATGATCCAAAGCGTGTACACCTGAACGGTACGTTTGGTAAATGTTTCAAAGTTGATGATGATCTTCTCATGATACGTTCCGCTGATGAACGAAAGTAACAGCCAGAATGAATTTAAAAACAGGAACAGGGCAAGATAGTTCTGGAAAAAGTTTCCCGGTATTTCAAAAAAGAACCTTGCAAATGCAAATGCAATATTCAATACCAGTATATCCAGTATGATCAATGAGAGTTGTAAGTATCGCTTAAATTGCCGGTTCATTTGTTCACTATTTTACCGTAGCCAGTTTCTTTGAATAAATTGATAAGAGGGATGCAACAATTCTTTCGGATGTTTTACCGTCCCAGAATTCAGGAATATTTCCTTTCTTCCATTCGCCGGCCAGGATTTTTCCAAGGTGAAATCTGAGTTTCGGAATATCATCGCCAATAAGTTCATTGGTTCCGATGGTAACCGTTTCAGGCCTTTCGGTAGAATTTCGTAAGGTTAAACAGGGAACATGCAATACTGTTGCTTCTTCCGTAATGCCTCCCGAATCGGTAATAATGCCTTTTGCATTTTTTACCAGGTAAATAAATTCGAGGTAACCCAACGGGTCAATCATAATCAGGCGGTCATGATCAAACTGTATATTGTTTAAAATATTTCTTGTTCGTGGATGCACCGGGAAGATAATGGGAATATCTGCCGTTGAATCCATAATGGCCGTTAATATAGATTCCAGTTTCACCGCATCATCTACATTTGAAGGACGATGCAACGTAAGCAGGAAATAATTTTTTTCCGTGAGCTTGCCTTCATCCATTAAAGAAGGCCTGCGCAACCTTTCCATATTCTGCATCAATGTATCGATCATTGTATTGCCCACAAAATGTATTCTCGATTTCGGAACCTGGAGGTTTTCGAGGTTTTTATTAGCAACGGTAGTGGTTGTATAATAATGATCACAGATAGAATCGGTAACAATGCGGTTGATCTCTTCCGGCATTGTCATATCACCCGAACGGATACCCGCTTCTACATGCACTACATCAATGCACAATTTTTTTGCTGCAATGCTACAGGCCATGGTGGAGGTTACATCGCCTACAACCAACACTACTTCAGGCGGAAATTCCATCAGTTCTTTTTCAAATTTTACCATGATGCCGGCAGTTTGTTCGGCCTGTGTTCCGCCACCGCATTCGAGGTTTACATCCGGATCCGGGATACCCAGTTGCTCAAAGAAATCACCACTCATTTTTTTATCATAATGCTGACCGGTATGCACCAGCCTGTATTGTATATCTTCACCGCGGGCCGAAGCCGCTTTGATCGCTTTAATAATTGGAGCGATCTTCATAAAGTTTGGCCTTGCGCCGGCTACGATTGTTACTATCATAAGGATGTAATTATGTCAAAATTCAAAAGTCAAAAATCAAAATTCAAAAGTCAAAAAGATTGCAAGCTCCCGGCTAACCGCTCAAAGCACAAAGCTCATAGTTCCTCCTTCACTCTAACCCCATCTCTCTTAATAATGTAAGCTGGCACTCCAATCACCACGCAATTCTCCGGTACATTTTTTACCACCACTGCATTGGCGCCAACGATTGAATTGTTCCCGATTTTAATTCCCCCCAAAACTTTTGCACCTGCACTGATGGTTACATTGTCGCCGATCTCCGGGCAATCGGTATTGCTGGTATAACCAATGGTTACCTGCTGGTTGATCCAACAGTTTTTACCAATAGATTTTGCAGCGATCACCGTGGCAAATCCATGCTGAATAAATAAGCCTTCGCCGATGGTATGGGTTACAATAAATAAACTCGACATCTGCGGGCACAAAATCTTCAACAGGTTATGAACCGCACCTACCCGGTGATAAAATAAGTTCCTGAACTCCTTATAATAGGCGATTAAAAAAATAAAGCCCATTATTTTCCCATACTTATAACCGTACAATTCCAGCCAGCGTGTTACATCCGCTTCTACAATTTTTCTTTTCGGATGCAGCCTGTAAACCAGCAGGTGCGGTAAACACCACACGCTGTAGAATGTAAGTTTGATACTCAGCAATATTTTTTTTGATCCTGCCATGCAGTTGTACTAACGGTATGGCTTAGCCTACCATTTGATTCATATTCTTTTTATCGAATTCCCTGATATAATTTACTGTTTGCTGTATATTCCCTTTCGATGAGGCGCCAAATAAAATCGATTCTACATTCGGAAGGTTGCACACATATTCAATGGCTTCCTTTGCAGGAATGGCACCGCCGCCCAGCACCTGCATCGCTATCGCCCTCAATTGCCTGGTGCGTAATGTTTTCTCATAAATTTCCATTCCACCCGACATCCTGAACCCGGCTTTGTTGATTGATGAACAAATGATCGGGTTTTTAATGCCCACACTTTCCAGTGTATCCAGCAGCATCGGCATGTTCATCGTTATGTATCCCGGCTCTGCATTGTATTTCTTGATCACATAATCATGATATGCTTTCAGGATATCTTTCATCCTTAACCCCAGCAACAGATCGGTAATTACATTCTGCAAAAAGATCACCGGCGTATTAATGCCTTTAAACATTTTCATCTCTGCATCAATTAATAATTCCATGATAGAGATATAATCTTTTGATACGAACGCCACGCCGCCTTTAAACAAAGAGCCAAAGAAATTTCCCGGTACATATTGCTTGATCGTGCCCATGATGCCCAGCTCCGTTACTGCATTTGCATATTTGTGCGCATAAGGCATACAGGGATAAATGGAAAAGTTTTTATACTTCTCCGGATCCTGCCGCACCATGTTGCAGATATTGTAGATGCGATCATGCGTAGTACACATAAACGTTTCCACGCCTTCATTACGGGCTATATCAATGGTTTCTAAAATTGTTTTATCGTCTTTGAATTTGATCGACTGTGCCCGTGATTTTTCATCAGAGATGTGATTCACTGCAAAAAACTGGTTGTCGCCGTATAATATCCTGTCCATTGTAATTAATTATTTTTTTGATTTTTTATTTGATCAATAACCCTGTCTGTTATCCAGGCACTTTCAAATGTGTTTTTAATATTCGGAACTTTGCCCTGTATCGCTTTAATGAAATAATCCAGTTGCGCAGAATACTCTTCACCACGTAAATAAAAATCCACTTCTTCCGTAAGGTCGGTTACATATTTTATTGTCCAGCCTTTTGAATAACCTGCCGGAACATCGTCTGTTTTAAAATATACTTTCAGTTCTGATGCATCAGAAATAATTTTTCCTTTTGTACCCAGGATCGTAACAGAAGTACTCATCTTACGATACGTATCTTCACTCCAGTTTACGGATAATACACCTGAAATTTTATTTTCTGTTTCTACCAGTGAATACACGGCATCTTCAACCGTATCCGAATAAATCGGTTTTAATAATGCGCCGTGAATTTTACTGATGGGTGCAACAAGATAATTTACAAGGTCGATCACATGCGATGCATAATCGAGTAAACAACCACCACCTTCTTTAGGATCTGCACGCCAGGTTCCCTGTTTCTTTTTTATTACTACCGGTCCGTAAGCTTCGCCGGTGAAATGCGTAATCTCGCCCAGCTTGCCACTCTGCACCAGTTTCTTTACTTCTTCAAATGTGCCGATGAATTTATTATGATATCCAACCTGGTTCACCAGTTTTTTTTCTTTCGCCAGTTTCACTAGTTCTGCACCTTCTTTTACATTGAGGCAAAACGGTTTTTCTGCAAACACATGGATGCCTCTTTTTAAAAGATCGGCAACAATTTCGCCATGATATTTTGTTGGTGCTGCAACAATACATGCATCCGGTTTTGTTGCATCCAGCATTTTTTTATAATCTGCAAAACAATTAAAGCCGGAATATTTTTCCAGCACATCGGTTACCATTTTTGAGGTATCGGCAACGCCAACTATTTCTACATCGGGATGTGCTCCCAGGATAGAAAGGTGGGAGAGTCCCATTTTACCTGCGCCAATTAATGCGGTCCTGATCATTTCTTTTCGAATTTTAAAATTTCCTTTTTAAATAATGTATATGCTGCTTTTCCTTTTTCCATTAATTCCAAAGCAGGGGGAGAGTTCTGTAAACTGTTTACATAGCTTTCAACTTTTGCTGCTGTTAAAGACGGTTCATGCAACATCAAACCTTTCTTTAATAAAAACTGGTCAACTTCCAGCAGATCATCCTGGTAAACAGAAATTGTTGGAATGCCCAATATGGCAAGTTCTCTCGTCATTGATCCACCAGCCCCGATAAATATGGTGCAATTTGCAGCAATAAAATCAAAACTCATGGGTTTATCGGGAACTTGTATCTTATTAAATTTTGATTGTTTATAATGATTCGCCTGGTTGGCATCTCTAGGTAATACGGTTATTGCATATTTATCCTGCAACGCAAGTATGGTATCGTCTAAGAAATTTTCTTTTCCTTTATAATACTGAGCTGTTTGTGGTTCCGGCCTGATATAAATATTCACACCCTTCGGTGGATTTTCTTTTCTTTTTTGCTGAATCATCTCTCCCTTACTCCATAAATAAATTCCTTCTTTAACACCGGGGTACTGAATAACTTTCTTTGCAGATATGCCGCCTTTGGCAACACGTTCAACCGGTAAATTTTCCGGTATCAGTATTTTTGTTGCTGCATAAAATGCCGGTTTATTTCCCAGCGCATGTTCGTTATCGTTGGTATAGATAGAAGGGATGCCTAAAAGTTTTGCCACTACCGGGGAGTGAAATGAACTTTGTGAAACAGCAAGATCCGGTTTTTGCGTTTTCAAAAACTTCCGCAATTGCATTACCCTGATGGGATAGCCAAACATTTTTTTGAAAAAATCTTTTCCATAATGTTCTCCCACAACGGTATGTTTCAATCCACGCTGGTCGAGCAATTCAACCGTGTTTGCCAATGGCCTCGAAGTGATAATGATGGTATGCCCATCCGCTTCCAGGTCTCTGATGAGATCGTAGAACATGTTTATATGCGGTGAATTTGATAAATCGAACCAGATTCTCATAATATAGTTTCAGTTTTAGGCATGTAATGATTTAAATAAATACTCAGCGAAACAAACATCCACGCCTGCGACCAACGCATATAGGGTATCTTCGACGTTACGTATTTATTAACCTGATAACGAAAAAATCCCTCTTTAGATTGCATATGGTCTATCGTCCAGTTAATTACCTTATCCATTAATTCCTTATGTGCATCCATCTTTCCGAGCTTCTGTAATGTAATGATCAACTGGGAAGGTGCATGTATATCTATCGGGTAAATAGAGTTACTGTAATACTTTGAAACGCCTTCGTTTGTAAAGAATGTTTCTATATAATACTTAAAGCCTTTGTGCAATACTTCCGAGTAGCTGATATCCCTGCTGTACTTCATATAATCCGATATACATTCCAGGTTATACCCTGTATGAAAATTATCTATCCACTGGTGAAAAGGAAGGGTGCCATAACTCCAGGAACCGTCTTCTTTCTGGTAATTCACACAAAATGCCACGGCCTTTTTTGATTCAGAGATCAGCGATGTTTCTTTTGTATGCGAATATACGCGGGCCAGCAACCTTGCGCCCAGCAACGATGCATTGAACACAACACTGTTGTCTAACGGTGAATAGGAAAATGCATAATTACCTGCCGCATCATGAGTTCTGTTGAGATCTTTTAAAATAAAATCGCAGGTACTCCTTGCCGTTGTGAGCAGCTTTTCATCGCCTGTTATATCGTATGCATCCATTAACGCATTGGCAATAAAGGAAGAGGCTACAATTGTAGGTGTAAACTTTGGTTGAAAAAATGCCCTCGATTCCCAATCAAAATTATATCCCCAGCAGGCACCGGAATATCCCTTGGTTCTGCAGGCTTCTATCTTTTCTACAAAAAATTCAATGCTTTTTACATGCGCCGGATTTTTATCGTGCTTATACAAAATACAATAAGCCGAAAGGAACAAACCCAATGCTTTTGGATTGTATTCTTTTTTTATACCCACAACTTTGCGCAGGTTGAGTGGAGATCGTTTGAAGAATTGTATCCAGGCAAGACGCATGATCCTGCTTCTCGGGATAAGAGGAATACTCTGAAACAATTTACTGTTCAATCCATCATAAGGATCATAACCTTTAAACTGTTCTTTCTCGCAATAAGCTGCAAGTTTTTTGAATGACTCGTGGAATTTGGTAAGCATGAGAAATCCGCTCTATCGTTCTTTTGGTTAAAAATTAATGGGTTTATTCTGCAACACTATTCATCAGCCCCGAATAAAAGCTTTTATAATCTTCCTGTGGTGTAACTGCATTTCCCAATGGATGGTTTGCAGATAATACCCTGTTGATTTCAGTTTCCAGCTTCTGTTCAAGATCTTCGTTGTTGCGTGTTTTAAAAAGCACTGTTCCTTCCGGTCGCGATACTACATCTGATGCAATGGTTGTTTTGCCAAAGTAAATAGCTTCTCTTACGGTAAGCGCATCTCCATCGGTATTTGTTGGCCTGATTACAATATCTGCATTTTCTATGAGTCGCACGAAGGATAGTTTTTCACTTATTAACAAAAAATGATCTGTGATTCCGTATTCTTTTAGTTTGCTTAAACCTTTGTTGAAAACATCTGCGCCACTTTCGAGTGAAGAAACTGTAAACACAAAACTTACCGGCAATGATTTCGCCAATAGGTTCTTTGCCACTTCAATCGTCATATCCAGGCCATATAAATCCTGGTTATTGTGCATATCAAGTCTAGATGCATTGGCACAAATGAGTACACGGCCAACCGCTTTTTCTTTTACAGTAAAACTGAGGATGGATGCAGGCAACGCTGGTTCGTGTTTCATTACCGGGGGTAGGAATGCATGTTTTACTATACATTTTTGTTCGGGTAACGGAACTTTATTTTTTATGCCTTCATTTACAAGAATGATCTTATCGGCCATCCGGAAGATCATTGAATCTATAAACCGGAATGGCTGTTTGCGCCTGTTGCCATAACCATGCAGGGTAATGATCACTTTTTTGCAGCATAATTTCCCTGCAATGATGTGTATCTTCTTAAAGAGTTTGTTTCCGCTGTGTATGAAGAGAATATCCGCCTTTCTTATTTTACCGAAGTACCGGATGGGGTTCATGCTATGCATGTTGTAGATGCCGGCTTTCTTTTGCCTCGATTCATCAATCCAGTCAATAGTAAATTCGTCTTCTAATAAGTGCGACAGCCGCTGAATATGTATGCTTATCCCGCCGGCAGGTGGGGGAACCGGGCCGGTTAAAAGTATTGTAAGCTTTTTTTTCATTACTGGTCAGGGCTGTAATAAAAGTTTTAGGTAAACAATGCACTACTTGTGCTTGATGATGAGCTTGTATTTTTGGTTGGCAGAATAAGTAAGATCTTCACGTGTTACCAGTTTAAATTCTACCGGCATATCACCAATCATTCTTTGAAGATTGGCCCTCAGTTGCATTTCGTTGTCGTTATTCCATCCTGCAGTCGTTACCAGTTTTATTTCAAGCGGACGTTCTTTGTCATTGATGTACTGGTGTATTTGTGCGGTTTCGAGGTGTGGTACGCCTTTAAATGAGTGATCCATACAACCTACCACACTGCCATCTCTCAGTTCTACTGTGTCACCGGCACGGCCTTCAATTCTCATGATCTTAGGCGCTAAAATATTTTCGATGAGATCATTTCCTTCTACAATCAGTTTATCGTCTACGGCATACCGTATGAGCGGGAAACTGCGATTGATCAAACCGGTTGTGATCACTTTATCCTGCTGAAATTCATTGATAGAATATAAGGGGAGTGGGGTGTACACATCGTTTGCATCCTGGGCAATACCAATCGTTCTTTCCACATTGCCATACCAGTCGTGAATTTTTGTGCCGAGATACGGTTCAATTTTTTCACGCTGAAATCCATATAATGTTTCCGAAGAAGTAAATGCGTTTGGTATCGTTAACTGCAGGTTCTTCTTCTCCAGTTCCAGCACAATCTTGTATAGGTAACTTGGAAATGCTTCTATGGCAACCGGCTTGAATTCCTTGATAAGCTTATGATAAAATTCAATGGTGCCGGGATTAATGTTCGGACTGGAGATGTACAGAATATTTGCTTTCTTAAAATACTCATGGGTAACAGCTTTGCCCAATACGCCACGGATAGATAATAAAGGTTGTCCGAACGTGTACCCAAATTGTGAACGGTAATGACGAATATATCCCTGCTCTGCCGCTATATTAAATGGCGTACGGTAAACAGTGAGTGGCGTGCCCGAGGTTCCGCTAGTTAAGCCTTTTACTTTCAGGAAATCAAAACCGTTGTAAATTTTGTTTACATCATGTTTGATCAGGTTACGATCAATCGTTGGTAGTTTGGTGATGTCTGTAAGATCCTTGATATCTGATACACGAATACCGTGTTCCCTGTATAGATTTTTATAAAATTCAGAATATTTATAAGCTCTCCTGAACATTTCCAGGAATGCTTCATTGTACTTACTGAGCAGTTGGGTTCTGTCGAGTTTGCTCCATTGCCTTACTTCTCTGATCTTGCGATTGGTAAGCAGATTGTTCTTGGTGTAGTATTTTACAAATTCATTCATAAAAAAGTAGTTTCAATCAATTCCGACACTGGTTCATATTGTTGGTACAACGTAATAAAACCAGCCGAGGTAACAGGTATAGCTTTTTTGCCTTTAAATATCTTCTTCAAAAATATTTTCACCTGTTCTACAGGCATAAAAACTCTTTTTAATGCATCGATCACTATAACGTTATCAACAACATTTATAGTATGAATGCCAAAATTAAAGCTGCTCTTGCCTGGTGGTTCAATATCAACCACTGCTTCTTCTGCAAATTCCTTTTCGTTCAATAAAGTTACACGGTTAATGGTTACCGACTTACCATAATACTGTGCACAATTCTGCGATGGCCGGTAAATTTCCCCGTTCATTTTTATAAAATTTCCTGCAGGCCTGGACCCATTCAGCGAATTTTTTACAGGGTTGGCTGCATGCGGAATATATGGCCCTTCCATTTTATCTGCATAGTAGATATACAATTTGCTATTGCTGTGCTCACCACGTTTTGTGGCAAACAACCAATATTTATTGTTGTGAACGAGAATTGTTGAATCGAGTAGCGGAAGATTCTGTATGATGTTCTTTGGATTGATCAGCCGTTTATTATCAAAATCAAATTCATAGCTGGTAACATGGCCGCTCTTACTTGCTTCGGGGATGATGTAGGTAGTCCCATTTTCAACAAACACATTTGGATAGGAGAGATGACTCCTGGTATCCAGTATTTCTTTGGAATGCAGTGGTTCAAAATCTTTATCAACCGTAGTTAGTGAAATTTTTCCATACTGGTCGTCGAGTGAATAATCCTCATAGATCACATTTATTTCTCCGTCGTTTCCGTTTTTAAAAATAAAAGGATCTGCATAAAACCGCTTTACATTATCAATAGGAATCCATTTAAAATCGGGACTGTATTTATTTGATGACAATAACTCTTTCATATCAACCCGGGCAAGGCCAACATTCCATTGTTTCACAAACAACTTATCTGTTATTTTTTGAAAGAGATTCATTAATAATTAATTAAAAAGTCAAAAGACAATAGACAATAGTCAATAGTCAATAGACAATAGTCAAAAATCAAAAGTCAAAAATCATCATGCCCTGCTCACAGCTCACAGCTCATAGCTCGAAGCTCACAGCTCTCCTAACCATTTCCCGTTGCGCCCATTTTCCTTCCCAGCTTCTTTAAAAATGCGTATCCGAACGAATTATAATTGATGCATTCGGTTTTTTCACCGCCAAATGATAGTTTGAATTCGTTGATGCCTGCAAGACTTTTATCTGTTGTTCCTTCTGCGATACCACCGAAATCAAATGTTTTAAGGCCTGTTTTTTTGAAATACAAAATATCTTTCCAGGTGAGCAGTTTATTTGCCCTGCCGATAATCTTACGATCAAAATTTTCATCCAGCCTTTTGGATGCGGAATGATACAGCCTTGCTATACCAACTTCCTTATCTACTAAGTAACTATGCGCCGTTAAAATATCTTCGCCCAGTTTTGCAAAGCTGATAAAGAAATGGCCCTTCATTTCATCAATCCTTCTTTTGCTGGTTAGCGAAATGTTCTTGGCCTTTGCAAAATCATTATAGAACTCAACAAACGTTTCCGTATCGCCATCAAATTCACAAACAACGCCATCCTGTTCCGATTTTTTTATTTCCTGTTTATTGGTTGTTCTGAATTTTGAAAAGATCGTTTCTTCGTCCTGCGTAAGATCAAGTTCTACCGTCCATGAATTTGCTTTTGAACCCATTACTTTTCCGCCCGGCTTATCTTTAACATGCTGGTAAGTGTTCAGCGTAAACAGGTCTGTAAACCTGAACTTATACTGAAACCAGGTTTCGTACACTTTAAAAAAGTAAAACTTTTTAGAATATCGTATCATTTCCTTTAGAGAGACAAAAATCTTCGTGACAGGTCCGATTTAAGTCTGTTATTAAATTAAAATTAAGCAACATTGTTTCCTAAAATCTTCCTGTAAAACTCGATGGTTTTACCTGCTACACTTACGCAATGATATTTTTCTGTTGCGTTAGATTTAGCATTAGCCGCAACAGACAATACCCGTTCATTATTATTGTGCAGTTCATCCAGGATTACAACAAGGCTGTTCAGATCCTTATTGTTTACCAGGAAACCTGTGTTGCCATGATCTACCATTTCAGGAATACCACCAACCTTTGAAGCAATCACCACTCTTCCTGCGGCCATGCATTCTGCAATTACCATAGGTAATGATTCCTGGTTCGACGAAACTACTAATATATCAATGTTGGTTACCGTTTCAATTACTTTTGATTGGGGTACCCAGCCATGAAAGGTGATATAGTTTGCCAGTTTATGTTCTTCTATAAACCATTCAACTTCTTCTTTAAACATCATGTCTTTAAACCCACCCAAAACATCTACATGATAAGGCTTTCCCTTTTCTACCATTTCATGCAAGCCCCTCAACAGGAAAAGGATATTTTTATTCCGGTCTATAACGCCAACGTATAGCAGCCGGTTATCTGTTTTCTTTTTTAAAGGGATGTCGAAATAATTACTCACTACAGCATTGGGTATAATGCTGTCGTTGTCCGTTTTTTTATTCTCGTACGTGCGTTTGGAATAATTAGACAGGTGAATGATATTTTTGGGGAACATCACTTTTTCAATCATGCCATTAAAATAAGAGCTGAGTTTAACTTTCAGTTTTTTTGCAACCCTGGCTTCAGCAATAGCGATGCCGTGAATGGTTTGAAGATGTTTTATTTTTTTTAGCCCCAGTATTTTGGTAAACAGGAACGCATCACCTGCTTCGTAATGTATCAGGTCGGGTTTAAATAGCCTGATGTGTTTTCTTACCTGCTTGCCGCAATTAACAAGATAGTTCAGCGAATGAAAGGGTAAACTGCCTTCGGGGCAATACACGATATCTATTTTGTCTGTTAACTGAACATGTTTTTCCTCGCTGATCTCTGTATTAAACGAAACAAGTCGCACCTGAATGTCGTAGCTGGCAAAACCTTTCAGCAGGTTGCTTATAGCTGAATGCACTCCGCCACGGATATTATCAATATCCAGCGGGAAATGTATTGCCAGGACTATAATTCGCATTTGAGACACTTTATCAATTTGGTATAACGAATTTTTACTTGTGATTATTTTGCTGTATAAGCATTCAGGATTATATCACGGTTAGCAGCACCTGCTTTTTCATCATAGCCGGCGTTCATCGCAGATTCAATTGCAAGGTACCTGTTTCCGTCCAGCGCATGAATTATTTTAGATGAAATGGCCGATGCATCAGCAGCAGCCAGGTAACCATTTTCATCGTTAACTATGTATTCAGAAAATGAACCTACATCGGTAGCGATCACCATCTTTCCTCCTGCAAATGCTGTCATCACCACACCGCTCTGTGTGGCATCCCTGTAAGGACAAACCACAAATTTTGAATCCTGGATAAGCCTTACCAGTTCTTCCGTACTTAAAAACCTTGATATTACCTCAATGTTATTTTTATATTTATTAATGGTGTCTTCATCTAACTGGTAGCCGTATGAAGGCTTACCGGCAATGATAAATTTTTCGTTGGGATATTTTTCCAGTACTGAAGGGATTGCGCCCAACAACAGATCAATGCCTTTGTAATACGATAACCTTCCAAAAAATAAAATACTGTTTCCTTTGCTCGTTTTATTTTTTTCGAGGAACTGTGATACGAACGTGTAGGGTTGCAGTTTGATCACATGGAACGGCGCTTTTATTTTAGTATAATGCGCTTTAAACTGGTCGCGTGCAAATTTTGAATAAAAGAAAAATCCTTTGGCCATTCCATAAAAAACAAATGGTGGTACTTTTTCTTTCCAGTCTGATTCACCAGAGTGCTGCACCGGATCATGAATGGCAATGAATACTTTTTTTGATCTGAGGTATGGATATAAGCCTATAGATCGCGATGTTACGGAATCAAAATGAACGATATCTGCTTTATATTTTTTCAGGAATCTGCCCAGCGAATAGGCTTTACGCATGCTTTCAAACGACAATGCTCTTTTATGCGTGTGTACAACAAAATGTACACTGGCTACGCCATTAAAATATTTTTTTAACTGGTTGTTCCATTTATCTGCGCCGAGTAATTTTTCAGGGGTTTCAATAAAATTCATTCCATCCAGGGTATCTACATCTATGATCGTAGTGTTTTTAGATGACGGCGTAATCTCGATCAGTACATGTAATTCCACGTCGTTCTTGATGCTTTGAATGGTTTCAAGAATTACGTCAAGATAATGTGTGGAGGTATAATATATAACCGTCTTTTTTTTCATTATAGTTCATTGTGGATTTTGGAAAACTGCGCTTCAATTATGGCTGCCGATTTTCTTTTATAGAAAAACAGGGATCCGGCAATTACTGCAACAATTGCCCAGAAAATAAAAAACAGCCATTCCGTATTGAATTTATCAGAGAGGAAATAATAGAAGAACACAACAGCAGCACACACAACATAAAATCCAAGTACATGCATTAGCGTGGTTACGCCTTTGCGGATCAGTACCACATCCTGTATTAAATGAAATGCAGTAAATGAAAAGAAGATGGCATAATTTACAACCGACAGTGATTTCTGGAAGTAAACAAATCCCACAACGCAAAAAGCAATGTTTAATACAAGGCTAACGAAATTGCACAGCATATCCAGTTTTTCGAGTTTCATGGTAATAAGTACATTCGCCTGCAAAAAAACGGTAGGGAAGGGGATCATCGTTAAAAACATTTCTTTACAGTAAAAAGCCGTATTGGGATATTTGTTACCAAATAACCAGGGAATAATATCATCTGAGAAAGAAAAAATAAAAGTGTACGCCAGTAATCCGTAAAATGCATATCCAAGGAATGCATTGTGATACAGTTTGGCCATCTTTTCCTTACTCTCTTTATACGCATCAATCAGTAAAGGGTAAATGGAAGTAGAAACAATAATGGGCAATATATATCCCATCGAAAATAACTTATAAGAAATTTCGTAGTTAGCTACATCCGTTAACGTTAGTATTTTAGAAACAAGTATGGTTCCGATCTTCCAGTAGATCACTGATATACTGCCGATGATCATGAACGACCAGTTGGAACCAATGATCTGTTTAATTTCCTTCCGGGAGATCTTTGAAAAAACGATCTCTCTCAACTTTATAATATTATTGCTTCCGTACTTAATAAAAAGATTGAGTGAAATGATCCTGAGCAGGATCAGGAACAGAGATAAATAAATAATCGGGATAGGATAAATAAACAATACACATGCCACCACAAATTTTAAAACGGCTTCAATCGTGAGGATCACAAAAGTTTTCTTCTGTTCGGAATCGGCAACGTTTATGAATTTGATTACATAAATAATGTTGTCGAAAATTACGTTGATGCCAATGAGGATAGATAATGATCTTACCAGGTCGCTGTCGTAAATAACATAGGCCATGATCACATTCACCACGTAAAAGATCAGTCCTGAGTACAACTGTATTTTGAAGAATTTCCTAACCAGTACTTTTTTATCTTCAGCATGCTTTAATTCACGAACAAACCAATAGCCCAATCCGAGGGATGAAAATGCCACAACAAATCCATACAGTGTGTTGGCGATGATATAATTTCCGAAATCATCTGTGCTGTATTTGCGTGCGATAACAATAAAAAAAATGCTCAGGAGTATATTCTGGAGAATATTGGAAACGATTCCCCACACACTATTGGTAAATAGTTTCGATTTTAATTTTCCGGAAATTGAAGCAGTTAGTTTATTCGCCATCTTCCGTTACTTCGGCGAGTGCAGCTTGTTGCTCTGTCTCTATCCTGTTTTTAGAGGTTATAATTAAACAAAGTATGGTTACGATCAGAATTTTGATGCGTACATCTCCGAATGAATAGGTAGACCAGAAGCCTACCATCCAGCTCACTACTGCAGCAGTTAATAAAATCACCGACAGGTCGCGGGTTTTCACATACGTAAAAAAGCCTCTGATCATTGGCGTTAGTATAAATCCATAAATGGCTACGAACCCGGATAATCCCAGTTCCGTTAAAAATTTTAAATAGCCACTTTCCGGGTGATCGAAATACACGAATTCATTATCTACTACCCACACCTGGTCGGGGTTATGAACGGAAACATAGTTAGAATAATTGCCCAGTCCTATTCCAAAAAACGGATTTTTCATAAAAATATCGATCGCGTCCTGCCAGATGGCATAGCGGAAATCGTAGGTTTCTTCCATATCTCCGCTTCTTTTAAAGATGGCAAAACTATCCTGGAAATTATAGGCAACCAGGTACAATGCCACGCAGGTAACCACAATGGCTACCCGGTATTTTGCATTTCCAAACAATACCACCAGCATCAATCCAACACCCCAGCCAAGTAAACCGGCTCTTCCTCCCGTTGCAAGAATAGCCACCAACGCCAGGATGATAAGAATATTGTTCTTCCGGGGCAATTTCGCCTGCCCTGGTTCTTTTATAAAACATAAAAAGCTGAGCGCAGCCAAAAACTGTGCATATACCTGTGGATCTGAAAGAAAACTTGGATACCGTACGGCGTCTGATAATATGATATTTGAATTAATGGTTTTGGAAAGTGTGAACGCTTCAACGCCTAATACCATCTGTAAACAAAGAAATACGAAGGATACAATAAGTGTTGTGCGTAAATAAGACAATACCTCATAAAAAAAAGAGGGATCGTCAACCAACTCGTCTATTAATATTTTTGCAAAAATGAAGATGGAGAAAACACTCACCGAATACTGCATAAACTCGGGCTTATTGAGGTCATCGGATAAAATTCCACCCATTGCAATACTGATCAATAACAGTACAAAGAAAACCCAGTAAATTATCCCGGAAGGGAAGGAAACATGCCGTCTTTTATAAAATAATATCAGGAACGAATATACGCAGGTATCAAAGCAATCCATTAAAGGGATTACGAAGATGGCAAGAATGGGATAGGAGATGAGAATAAACTGAATAAAATTCCTGTTCCTGTCGCCCTTTGTGGTAAGCATGACGAAGAGGAAAATAACCAGGTTGAGGTAAGCTAATATTTTAAAAATGCTCATTATTATCCTTTTGCACTCAATGAAGGTTTATCGAACCAGGCACCTGTCATTCTGCAAATATTCTCAGCGAAAGAAACCGTTTCCAGTACATCGAACCTTGGTAGGCGATACATGTCGCGGAAACTTTCTGCTGTAATGTATTCGGGAACGGTAGTATACGCCGAGGTGTACCCCGCTTCCTGTAAAAACTTAATTTCTCTGTTAGTAAAAAGGCCGTTTGGATAAGCAAAATGCTTTACTTTCTTCTGCAGCCAGGTCTCAAGGATGGTTTTAGACTCAAGGATTTCAAAGCGGGACTGTTCGTCGGAGCAGGTAATTAAAATCGGATGAGTTACTGTGTGGCTTTCGATGGAAACCAAACCATCAGCAGAAATCTCTTTCAATTCATCAACTGTAAGTGCTTCCCGTTGTATCGGTACTTTCGCTCTCACAGCTTGTACGATTTTTACCCTTTCTTCATTTGCTACTTTTTTTAATTCCGAAACCGACTGGCTAACCAGTCCTTTTTTATTTGCTTCGGCAATATACGACCACCAATAAGCTTCACCCGTAGCAATGGGTTGCGTTGAAGCAAAAATGGTTACCGGAATTTTATATCGGTTGGCAACTTCAGCAATATTCTCTTTGTTTCCTTTCCAGCCGTCGTCTACCGTAAAAAGTACCGAGGCTTTCGGAAATGGTTTTTCTTTTTTGGCGATAGCTTCCAGGTCATTTGTTGAAATAAAGCTAAACCCGTTATTTAAAAACCACCGTACACAGGATTCAAACAATTTCTTGTCGGGATCGTGGAAATATACTGATAGAATAAATTCACCTTTATCAGCCCTGTTTTTAATTTGCTTCACCTTGCCTGTGAGCATTAAATACCGGGAGAGCAGGTAAGCCGCAATGTTCCGTTTATTGAAAACCATGAAAATGAAGTTAATGAATTCTGCAAATACAAATAAATGAAGCTTCAATCAACATCACCTTCATATATTCCCGCATATAACGAAGCCTGGGCTGCATTATTATTTTTCAGGTGTTCAATTACTGTTTTACGGTTATGATACCATATTCCTCAACTTGTAGGAATAATCGAGCAGTTCCACGTTTGATTTCTGAACATCTGCAGTCATCATAACACCCAAAGACGGAAGGGTAACTTTCACTTTGTTGTTTTTGATTGAAACCACATTGCCTTCGAATTCCATTGACGGGCCGCTTACGATACGAACCATATCAGAAACGTTAACTGCAGTTTTTTCCAACTGAACATCTGTATGTTCACTTACAAAATGCTGGATACTTTCAATTTCAACGTCTTTGATAACGGCTGGTCTGCCTAACCAATAAACAAAATTTACGACGTCACTGGTTTGCCTGATAGCTGTCATCTCCATCTCGGTAATGTGTACAAACACATAAGAGGGGAACAGTGGCTCAAGCACTGCTTTTTTTCTGTCTGTTGAAGAACCTGTCAAACGGTTAAGCGGACAATAATTCTCAACTTTTTTCTTTGTTAACAAAGCCGATACTCTTTTTTCGCATCGTGACTTAGTGTAAACTGCATACCAATTCTTTTTCATTTTGGTCTTTTTTAATTGTGAGTTATGCAGTTTCTCACTGGATTAGATAGTTTGTTAGCTTTTATAAAGGATATAGAGAACCGGTAAACTGCAACATTGCAGCCATGTGTTTTTCACGTGATATTATATTTTAAAGCGGATTTCTTACTTAACTTTTGCAACGGCTTTCTCAACATTCTTCGCTTTCATTTCCGTTCTTAACTTCATTTCCCTTTTTTCTTTCTTTGTCTGCCTGTCGCCGTAAACATAATCATATCCATAACCATAATTGCTTTTGAAAAATCCTCTTGTTTTAACTCCGTTGAACACAATTCCAGGATTTGTAAGTGGATTTATCGAAAGATTATCATCTATTCTCTTGATCAGAATTTTTGGTGTGTACTTATGACGTACCACGTATAAAGTAGCATTTACCAGTTTGGTTAATACAAAAGCATCAGTTACCAAAACGGTAGGCGCTGTATCCAATACCACCAGGTCGTATTTACTTTCCAGTTCAGCAATAAAATCATCTATTTTTCCATTGAGTAAAAGTTCAGATGGACTTTCATTCAATGAACCGGATGAAATAAAATACAGGTTTTCGTAATTCGGAACTTTCTTTATGATCTCGTTTAATTCTTTATCTCCTGTGAGGTAATCACTCATACCCGGATCATCAGTTGATTTGTCGAACATTTTACTCAATCCCGGTTTGTGCAAATCCAGGTCAACCAGGATTACTTTTTTACCACTCAATGAATTGCTGATGGCAAGGTTGGCTGCGATAAAACTTTTTCCTTCTCCCGGAATGCTTGAAGTAACCAATACTTTTTTCTTTGTCTGGTCAATACCCAGGAAGTGAAGCGATACCCTTATTTTTCTGAATTCTTCTGCAATAAAACTTCTTTGTCCCGATTTAATCACCAGTTCATCTTTCGATTTATTGAAAGCAACTTCACCAATGATGGGAACACTTGTCATTGATTCCAGTTCATGCCTGTACAAAACTTTACGGCTTAGCATTTCCCTTAAACTGATAAACCCGATGCATCCGCCTATTGCCAGCGCTACGGCAGCAAAATAGATGAGCATTTTATTAGGGCTAACAGGGAATTTAGAAGACTGGGCTTTATTTACTACACGGCTGTCAGACAAAGTAGAAGCATACGATAATTCACTTTCTTCTTTCTTTTGTAACAGGAACGAGTAGATGCCGTTCTTTGTGTTCTGATCCCTTGTCAATTCCACCAGTTGTCTTTCCTTTTGCGGAATAGAACTCAGTTTGGAAGTATAACCGTTGCTGGTAGCGAGTAAATTAGCACGGCTGGCTTCCAGGTTCTTCCGCTGGTTCTGTACATTCTGTATAATAGCCGGTTTTAATTTTTCGATCTGGTCTTTTACACTTATCAGAATCGGGTTGTTTTCTGCAACTGTTTTCTTTAATTTTTCATATTCCAGTTCAGCAGCATTCAGGTTGCTCATCTGGGTTGTGAGTGTCTGATCTGAAATTCCCATCGCCGCCGGCATCATTCCACCACCATTGCTTCCAGAACTGAGCGCACGTTCTACCTGGTCTACGGCTGCAAGTTGTGCATTATACTCACTTACTTTTTGATCAATGGCACCCATACTTTGTAAATAGATCTGGCCTTCTGCACTGATATCAGTGGCGCCACTGGATGCTTTGTATTGCTGTACATTTCTTTCAACCGAATCAAGATCATGTTTTACGATCGATAAACGATCATCAACAAATTCGAGTGTATTTTTTGCAAGGCTGTTCTTTTCATCAATAGCAGCACGATCGTAATGATAAATCAGTGAGTTCAATACATCTTCTGCACGCTGCGGAATAGGATCTTTGTAGCTAAGACTGATCACACTCGACAATTTGCTCGCAGGAGCTACTTTCAAACCTTTCAGAATATTGTTGGTTACATCTTTAGTTTTTAACAGGGAGAAATAAAACTGTTTGCCCAGTTCGTGGGGAACATATTTTTTGTTAGGGATGAATTTCAGCCTTCCATAACCTGTACTGATCCATTCATTAACAACACCCACCTGTTTGCCATTTAAGAAAACACTTCCTTTTGATTGATCGTAACTAAAAGGAACCTTTGGTGCTTCAGTGATTGAATCCGGATCTGCTACCACAATTTCAAGTGGCGATGCTGTATATGCCGGTTGAGCTTTTACTTTTCCTTCAATGAAAACAGGCGCATATAAATGAAGACTTTTTACCACGTTTTCCATCAGGCTGCGTGACTGTAACACCTCTACTTCATTTTCAATGATCTTTTTGGTACTGATCATATTCAGCGATTCCATCAGTTTAGAATCATCTGCACCTTTCTTCTCATCTTTTATGATAAGTGTAGCAGTAGCTTCATACAATGGAGTGGTGTACCTTAAATATACATAAGCGCCCGATACTGCAACGATAACAAAAATCAGGAATGCCGGCCAGTAAGTGATATACTTAGCCAACAACTGGGTAACCAGGTTGTCTTCTTTTTGTACAGAGCTTTTATGTTGTTTAGCGTTAGCCATTAATTTTCTTTCTCCGTGGTTTATTTAATTAATTGTGTTATCACTACAGCTACAACCGATAATCCACTTAAAATGGTAGGTAATAACTGTGGGTTACGACTTGCAGCGGCTACTTTTTCTTTGTTAGCTTCAACATACACAACATCATTCGGCTGCAGGTAGTAGTAGGAAGAGATAAGGAAATTTCTTGAATTCAGGTTAATACGTTTGATCTTTCTTTTACCATCGATCTCACGAATCAGCAACACATTGTCTTTGCGACCATAGATCGTGATATCACCGGCTAATCCAAGTGCCTTTAACAATGTGATCCTTTCATTAGGAACACTGATAACTGTTGGATGGGTAACTTCACCAAGAACTGTTACCTCGTAATTGAGGAAACGTACCGTAACAATAGGATCAATTAATAATTTTTTGTCCAGGATCATATTGGTAATATCTGTTTTCAATTGCTTCCTGGTAACACCGGCAGCTTTGATATTGCCAAGGATCGGCAATTGGATATAACCTTCATTGTTTACGAGGTAACCCGAAGTTTGCGTAATATTTCCCGAACTGGTTGAAGATGTAGTCTGATAATTATTGGTAGTATTGAAGAGCGCAGAAGCTTCTGCATTTGCACTGCTGATCGTTACACTGAGGATGTCATTTTTTTGAATGGCTGCATCCATTGGTTCTTCCGGCCTTGTAGCAAAAGTGGTGTCTTCAGCATTATTGAAATAGGTAGCTTTTTCTGTAGTTACACATGAACTGAAACAGGAAAGCATCATCACAATAATAGCCAGGAATGTAAGCGAACGAGTCATAAAATCTTTTTATAATTAATTGTATAATTATACTGGATGATAAAAATCTTGTAATTGGAGATTTTTCTCGCGGCATGGGATTTTAAAAGAGGTAAAAAGAAGTAATGGTTACTTCAATTCAGAGGACTTGTTCTTAGGAATGAATTCAGTGGTTTAGCTGATACTGGAGACTAACGTGTCGATTTTCAGAAGTTTTGGATAAGCAAGAGACTAAATAACAGCTTCAAATACTGTCATTTATTCGCCAAAAGTAATAATCTATATACTAATATGCAAATAAATATGACGGAAATTTAAAAGAATTTCCTATCGGTATCAATTCACGAACCTTCGGTTTGGGTACCGGTTCTTAAAATGCCCTTCCGGGCAGCCAAATTTTTACGATCATCATAAATTCTGTGGCGATTCCCATTAACTTTGCGGCCTAAAACAAGCAAAACATGAAAGAAGTGTATATCATTTCCGCAGTCCGCACGCCAATTGGCAGTTTCGGTGGATCACTTAAAGGATTTTCAGCCACGCAATTGGGTGGTATCGCTATTAAAGCAGCGGTTGAAAGAGCCGGTATTAAAGCTGAAATGGTAAACGATGTACTCATGGGGTCGGTGATTCAGGCCAATCTTGGACAGGCGCCGGCCAGGCAGGCATCTAAATTTGCCGGTTTACCTAACGAAGTAAATTGCACCACTGTAAATAAAGTATGTGCCAGTGGAATGAAAGCCATTGCACAGGCAGCCCAAAGCATTATGTTGGGAGATGCCGACATCGTTGTAGCAGGTGGAATGGAAAGCATGAGTAATGTGCCTTTTTACCTTGATAATATGAGATGGGGAAATAAATATGGTAATTCACAGGTTATCGATGGTTTGGCTAAAGATGGCTTAACCGATGTGTACGATGGAAAAGCCATGGGAAATGCTGCTGAATTGTGTGCAACAACCTGTGGCGTTACCCGTGAAGACCAGGATGCTTTTGCCATCGAAAGTTATAAACGCAGCCAGGCTTCTGTAAACACCGGAAAATTTGAAGCCGAAATTGTACCGGTGGCCATTCCCCAAAAGAAAGGAGATCCGGTTATGTTTGCAAAAGACGAAGAGCCATTTAATGTGAAATTTGATAAGATACCAGAATTGAAAGGAGCTTTTGTAAAAGAGGGCACCGTTACAGCGGCCAATGCCTCTACAATGAATGATGGTGCAGCAGCGCTGGTACTGATGAGCAAAGAAAAAGCTGCAGCATTAGGTTTAAAACCCATTGCAAAAATCGTTTCTTACGCCGATGCAGAACAGGCACCGGAATGGTTCACAACAACACCCTCCCTGGCAGTACCCAAAGCAGTAGAAAAAGCCGGCTTAAAAATGAGCGATATAGCTTTCTGGGAATTGAATGAAGCATTTGCTGTTGTGGGTATCGAAAACAGCAGGCGCATGAAACTGGATCCGGCAACCGTGAATGTTAACGGAGGTGCCGTATCATTAGGACATCCGCTTGGATGCAGTGGTGCAAGGATCATTGTAACGTTGATCAATGTACTAAAACAAAATAATGGTAAATATGGAGCTGCGGGTATCTGTAACGGTGGGGGAGGTGCGAGCGCCATGGTAATAGAAAATTTATAAGTAATAATAAAAAAGAGTTGATCAGTATTATACTTTTCAACTCTTTTCATTCCTACAGGTAAAAAAAGAAAATTTTTTTTCAGTACCTGTTGTTTTATTTGAAAATTGTTTCTACTTTGCGAACCGTTACGATATGAGTAACAATTTCCACGGTCCCTTGATAAACGCTAACCAAAAAAGCATCTTCATCCACTATCTGAGATTTATTGTAACTGGTTCATTTCAGTTGTAAGATAAGTTTCTCATCCTTTGAACAATTCGTTAATCCTCCGGCAACAGCATACATATCCTGTTGATACGATTACCAGATTTGCTAACAATAAACTAACTGTAATACCATTCAGCTATATGCTGAGCTCCCTTGAACATACACCCTTTTAACAACCAGCCTCAAACTTATTTGCCGGCTGGTAAACAAACCCTTGTTCCTCGTAAAAAAGGGGCATTCAATCAGAAAAAACCGGAAAAACCAATTGTATCAGGATGCTCACAGGAGAGCATCCTTTTTTTTATTTAAACCCCAAACGCTTGCTATAAACATTTCCCGTCCTTTTACAATTTGTTGGTATGCTCTTCATGAGATAAATTTGCCAGCGCTAAATTTTATAAACTAACAGATAACGATAAATAAGCATGCGACAAATAGCATTCAGAGAAGCTTTAAGAGAAGCAATGTCAGAAGAGATGAGACGTGACGACCGCGTTTTTTTAATGGGAGAGGAAGTGGCAGAATACAATGGAGCTTATAAAGTAAGCCAGGGCATGCTTGCAGAATTTGGTGAAAAAAGAATAATTGATACCCCAATAGCTGAACTTGGTTTCTCAGCCATTGCAGTAGGTGCAGCACAAAACGGCCTGAGGCCAATTGTAGAATTCATGACCTGGAATTTTGCCGTTCTGGCAATGGACCAGATTTTGAATACTGCATCTAAAATGCTCGCCATGAGTGGTGGCCAGGTAGGTTGCCCCATCGTTTTCAGGGGAGCTAATGGCAGTGCCGGCCAATTAGGGGCACAACACTCAACAGCTTTTGAAAGTTATTATGCCAACATACCCGGTATTAAAGTTATATCGGTAAGTAATCCTTACGATGCAAAAGGATTGCTGAAATCTGCCATACGCGACGATGATCCGGTTATTTTTATGGAGAGCGAATTGATGTATGGAGACAAAGGCGAAGTACCGGAAGAAGAATACCTGATCCCGATCGGGCAGGCAAAAGTGGTAAGAGAAGGTACAGACGTAACCATCGTATCATTCAATAAAATGATGAAAGTAGCGTTAGGTACCGCAGTAGAATTGGCAAAAGAAAATATCAGCGCAGAAGTAATTGATCTCAGAACAATCAGGCCACTCGACTGGTTTACTATTTTACAAAGCGTAAAAAAAACAAACCGGCTGGTAATAGTGGAAGAACAATGGCCTTTTGCATCCGTTTCATCTGAAATTACGTATCGTATACAGAAGGAAGGGTTTGATTACCTGGATGCACCGATCAGGAGGATTACCTCAGCCGATGCGCCCATGCATTACGCACCTAACCTTGTTGCTGCGTATTTACCGGATGTCACACGTACTGTAAAACTGGTCAAAGAAGTGATGTACCTGAAAAAATAGCGCAGCAGATAAAAAAAAATCTGTGAAACGTATTTTATTTATTTACCTCCTGTTGTTTGGCCACAAGTCATTCTCTCAGAAATTCTTTACGAGTTTTTTTGCGGGCACCTCCAACTACCAGGGCGATCTCACAGAAAAATTATACGATCCGAAACATACACACCTTGCATGGGGCCTGGGGTTTATGTTCGAATTAAATGAACACATGTTGATTCGTGCCGAGTTTACTTCGGGTAAAATCAGCGGCAGTGATGCATCCGGTTCCAAAAACATCTCCCGTAATCTATATTTCTATTCCAGCATTTCCGAGTTCACACTTGGTTACGAATATGTATTGCTGGATCTGTACCAGTATAAAGTTTCTCCTTATGTGTTTGCCGGCGTTTCTGTATTCAAATTCGCGCCGTATGCAAAAGACGAAAATGGTTATCCCGTAAGCCTATATGAACTTGATACCGAAGGACAGGGATTTTATGATGGAAGAAAAAAATATAAACTGTCACAGTTTGTTATTCCTTATGGCGGTGGCGTGCAATGGGCTATTTCAGATAATGCAAGAATTGGATTCGTCATCGGGATCAGGCAAACATTCACCGATTACCTGGATGATGTGAGCAAAACCTATGTAGATAAGAATACACTGATCCACAATCGGGGCGCAAATGCCGTAAAATATGCCTACCGTGGAAGTGAATTACCCAATGCAGCTCCTTATCCCGCAGACGGAACGCCAAGAGGAAATCCTTCAAATAAAGACTGGTATTATTTCTCCGGTCTCACCTTACGGGTACGCATACCCAATATCCGTGGTCGAAAAGCGCAGGTGTACCGATCCGAAAAATCAAGAGTAACCTGTCCGAAACCTGTTTGGTAAAACGTCCATCGAAGTGTTCAAATACTCAACAGTTGTTCCCGGCAAAACTGAAATGCTCTAACTTGCACCTGTTAATTTATTTCAATAACCAATCTGCAACGAACAGCTCGCAGCAAGAAGCATACAGCTAAAAGCTTTCAGCTTACAACTTACACCTGCATGAACTACTCATCCCTCGAATCCTGTTTACTGGATCTTGAAAGAAACGGCGAATTAGTGAGGATTAAGGAAGAAGTGGATCCATACCTGCAAATGGCCGCCATTCACCTGCGTGTACATGAAGCTAAAGGACCGGCATTGCTGTTCGAAAATGTAAAGCATACAAAATTCAGGGCAGCTTCCAATATTTTCGGCACGCTTGAAAGAAGCAAATTTATTTTTCGTAACAATCTTTCCATCGTTCAACAATTAATAGAATTAAAAAACGACCCGGTAAAAGCGATCAGGCAGCCGTTTAAAAATATACATACCGGGTTAGCAGCCTTGAAAGCGCTCCCCAAAAAAAATCCTTTATCCGTTCCCGTTATGGAACAGGAGATATCCATAGCAGATCTCCCTTTGATTCATCACTGGCCTATGGACGGCGGTGCTTTTGTTACCCTTCCACAGGTATATACAGAAGATATAACCAGGCCAGGGATCAACGATTCTAATCTTGGGATGTACCGCATCCAGTTGACTGGCAATGAATACAAACTCAATAATGAAATAGGCCTGCATTACCAGTTACACCGGGGTATAGGTGTACACCAGTCCCTTGCAAATAAACTGGGCAAACCTTTAAAAGTGAGCATTTTTGTTGGCGGCCCGCCATCCCACACGGTAGCTGCAGTAATGCCGCTGCCCGAAGGCATGAGTGAATTGAAATTTGCAGGGGTATTAGGCGGCAGGCGTTTCAGGTATAAATATGCCGATGGATATTGTATCAGCACGGAGGCTGATTTTGTAATTACAGGTGAAGTAATGCCCGGCATCAATAAACCCGAAGGCCCGTTTGGAGATCACCTTGGCTACTATAGCTTACAGCATTTGTTCCCGGTGCTGAAGATTCATAAAGTGTATGCACGCAAAAATGCCATCTGGCCTTTCACCGTTGTGGGCAGGCCGCCGCAGGAAGATACCAGCTTCGGGCAACTCATCCATGCCATAACCGGTTCTGCCATTCAACAGGAAATTCCGGGCGTTAAAGAAGTACATGCTGTTGATGCCGCAGGCGTACACCCGTTACTGTTAGCAATTGGCAGCGAACGCTACACACCGTATGCACAAGCCAAACAACCGGCAGAATTACTAACGATCGCCAACCACATCCTCGGAACCGGGCAACTGAGCCTTGCGAAGTTTTTATTCATAACCGCAGGAGATGAACCGGGATTATCCGCACATCATATTCCTGAATTCCTTCAATATATTTTACAACGGATCGATCTTGAAAGAGATATTCATTTCTATACGAATACAACCATTGATACACTCGATTATTCCGGCAACGGACTCAACAGCGGCAGTAAAGTAGTACTGGCAGCATACGGAGAACCCAAACGGGAACTCACCACCAAAATACCGGCCATTTTACAGTCACTAAAACAATTTGAACATCCGATGCTGGTGCTCCCGGGCATTGTAATTATAGCTGCAAAATCATTTACAGATTACACGAGTGCACAACAGGAGATGAAAGCACTGGATGAACAGTTGCGCAACCATATAGATGAATTAAAGGAAATGCCGATCCTGGTTATCGCCGATAAACCCGATTTTGTTGCGGCGTCTATTCAGAATTTTCTCTGGGTTACATTTACCCGCTGTAATCCATCGTACGATATGTACGGAATTGCTGAAACTATTGTACATAAACATTGGGGCTGTAAAGGCCCGCTGATCATTGATGCAAGGATAAAACCACATCATGCGCCGCCTGTGGAAAAAGATACGGCAGTAGAAAAAAGCATTGAACCCCTATTCAATAAAGGAGGAAGTTTATACGGGAAATTAAAAAACTGATTGATTCTTCAATACCATAATCTTGGTAAATTTATTGAAGCGAATATTCATTAAATGATTTTTATGATCAGATACCTGATGCTTTCAATGTTGGTTGTATTATTTTTTTCCTGTCATTCCCAATCAACGGAAACATTGCCGGTGAATGCAGATAATAATACATTACTCTGGGAAATCAGTGGAAACAACGTACAGAAACCAAGTTACCTGTACGGAACTTTTCATGTGTTGTGCAAAGAAGACATCCAGTTTTCTGCCAACCTGAAAAAAGCAGTGCAGCAATCCAACAATGTATATTTTGAAATTGATCTCGATGAACCGGAAAATGTGCTGGGCATGCTGATGTTTGTAAATATGAACAACGGTGTAAAACTGAAAGACCTGTATTCGGAAGATGAATACCAACGCCTGAAAAATTTTTTCAAAGATTCATTGTCAACAAACTTAACCATGATCGAAAAAATGAAACCATTTTTTTTAGAAGCAATGGTTTACCCGAAACTGCTGGCTTGTAACCGTATGAGTGGAGTAGAAGAAGAACTGCTTACCATGGCAAAAGCCGGTAAGAAAGAGATCAGGGGTTTTGAAACGATCATGTTCCAGGCATCTGTTTTTGATAGTATTCCCTATAAAGACCAGGCAAAGGAATTACTGGAAATGGTGGATAGTATCAGGGACTACTCGGTGTATTTTCAAAAAATGGTTGATGCCTATAAAAAGCAGGATCTTACCGGCATCGAAAGTGCATTCAGCGATCCGCATTATAATATGGATGAAAAAAATGAAGAGATCATGCTGGGAAGCAGAAACAGGAACTGGGTTCAGCAGTTAAAAAAAATTCTTCCTGCAGATAATATTTTCATGGCTGTTGGAGCAGGACATCTTATTGGTAAAAACGGGTTGATCGCATTGCTTCGTAAGGAAGGGTATACCGTTAAACCCATTGTAAACAGGTAAAAGAAATTATAATCTTACCGAACCACCACTTCTTTGATCAGTTTTTCACCAAGCGCTTCATTAACCCTTTCAATAATTTTGTCTTTCTGATAAAGCAGTTCATTTTTTAATGGAGCAACTGCAGAGGTAATGAATAATGTATTGCCGCTGATCTGGATCTTGTCTGTATATTTTGCAATGGTTTTTCCCATCAGCTTTTCCCACAATTCTTCAATTTGCACCGCTTGAATACCATGTTTCAAACGGCTTTGTTTTAAAAATTGCTGCATTGCTTCCTGGAAGGAGAGTTCGGCCATAACTGCAAATTAAATAAAAAGCCTCAACTGTTAGTGTAGCGTTATGCTTACAATTCTATAATCGAAAAAGCAACATTCAGTTTTTCCAATGCCGATTCCAGTCTTTCCCTGTGCGTATCGGTAATAAATACTTTTCCGCTGTTTTCATTACACACCCAGTGTAACAATTGATTCATTCGTTGTGCATCCAGTTTTTCAAAAACATCATCCAGCAATAACAGCGGTGAAAATCCTTTGTGCCTTTTTAAAAGTTCAAATTCTGCCAGCTTTAAAGCAAACAATAAACTTTTTCGCTGCCCCTGTGATGCAATCGATTTAAACGGCTGACCATTTAACAAAAAGCCGGCATCATCTTTATGGACACCAGCATTACTTCTCTGTAGTAAAATATCCTTCTGCCTGTTTTGCTTCAGCAGTTGTTCAAAATTTTCATGATTAAGCTGACTGATGTATTCGAGTGAAACTTTTTCAGCATAGTTGGAAATCTGCTGGTAAAATTCCTGCACAAGCGGTATCAATTCCTGTAAAAAAGCTTTTCTTTTTGAATGGATACTGCTTCCAACGGGAATGAGTTGTTCATCCAGGATATCAAGAACGGTTGCTGATCCGGATTCAACCGTATCCATTTTTTTTAAAAGACTATTTCTTTGCTGCAGGATCTTATTGTAATGTATAAGTTCCAACAGGTAAGCCGCATCCACCTGGCTCATTACTGTATCTATAAACCTGCGCCGGCTTTCACTGGTACCGGTAATGAGTTCAATATCATCGGGCGCAATCATTACCACCGGGAGCAATCCGATATGTGCCGACAATTTTTCATAAGGAATTCCATTTAATAAGAATTCCTTTTTTACGGAACCGCGGTGAATACAAACTACCTGCTGATCTTTACCGTTATTGTAAAACGCCGCTTCCAGTCTGAAACCTTCTTTATTGAAATGTACATTGAGCGCATCTGAGTTGGTAAAATAACTTTTGGTAAAACAGCAGTAATAAATAGCATCCAGCAGGTTGGTTTTACCCCTGCCATTTAACCCGCAGATTCCGGTAACCTGTTGCGGAAATTCAAATGAACTGAATTCGTAATTCTTAAAATGAGTGAGCGTTATTTTTCCGAGGCCGAGCATGAAACTGCAAGATACGCCGGAACCTTGATCTCATAATCCCTAAAACCCAACTCATTAGCCCGTACATAAATTTGTAATCATTATCCATATTCCCTTATCCGGTATCCATTTTTTCCTATTTCTCCCTTATCTTTGCCGCCTAAAAAAATTCGTCTTGGCTACAAAGTTTTCAAAAGAAACATATCTCTATTGGTACGAATTAATGCTGCTGTTGCGTCGTTTTGAAGAAAAAACAGGACAGCTATACGGAATGCAGAAGATCAGGGGCTTTTGTCATTTGTACATCGGCCAGGAAGCTGTGGCTGCAGGCTGTATGACGGCAACAAATCCCGATGATAAGTTTATCACTGCTTACCGTGATCATGCATTGGCCATTGCGAAAGGTATTTCCGCTAAAGCCTGTATGGCAGAATTGTATGGAAAAGCTACCGGGTGCAGCAAAGGAAAAGGGGGAAGCATGCACTTCTTTGGCGTGAAGGAAAATTTTTATGGCGGTCACGGAATTGTAGGCGCCCAGATTGGTACAGGTGCCGGAATGGCCTTTGCCGAAAGATATAAAGGAACAAATAATGTTGTACTCTGCTTTTTTGGCGATGGCGCAGCAAGGCAGGGAATGTTACACGAATCATTTAATATGGCGATGCTGTGGGATCTGCCGGTTGTTTTCATTTGCGAGAATAATCATTACGCCATGGGAACTTCGGTGGCCAGGACCAGCAAAACGCTTGACATTTATAAAACAGCCGATGCGTATGAAATGCCGGCCGATACGGTAGACGGCATGAGCCCGGAAGCCGTTCACAATGCAGTACTCAGGGCTGTGAACAGGGCAAGGGAAAAAGGCGGCCCCACTTTACTGGAAATTAAAACATACCGGTATAAAGGTCACAGTATGAGTGATCCGCAAAAATACCGTACCAAGGAAGAATTGGAAGAATATAAATTAAAAGATCCGTTAGAACAGGTGCTGGCAACTTTGAAAAAACAATTCAAAGTACCGGATGCAGAAATTGAAGCGATCAACGAAAGAGTTAAAGCAGAAGTAGAGGAGAGTGTAAACTTCGCAGAGGAAAGTCCGTGGCCTTCTGATGACGAACTCCTGAAAGACGTATATGTACAGGAAGATTATCCTTTTATAACAGACTAAGAAAGTATATCTATAATTCAGCATTAATAATTCAGCATTCACAATTAAAAATATGGCAGAAGCAAAAACAACAACAACAACTACCACAGTAACACCGGATACAGAAGTAAACGAAGTACTGGATAAGGCTAAAGGTTTCTGGGATAAATTCAGCAAACCAATTACCTATGTAGGAGGCGCAATTATTCTTTTAATCGGCGGATGGTATGGCTATCGCAATTTCATTAAACTGCCTAACGAACAAAAAGCAAATGATGCGTTGTATGCAGCAGAATCGATCGTAGATAAAATGGCTACTACCAGTTTCAGTAAAGATTCTGTAACCATCGCTTTAAGCGGAGGCGCACTGGAAGGAAGGAAAGTAACCGGTTTATTAAACGTGATCAGCAGCTATAGCGGAACACCTGCGGCTAATCGTGCAAAATACCTGGCCGGGGCTGTTTACCTGCAAACAAAAGAATTTGATAAAGCAATAAAATACCTGAAAGATTTTGATGCTAACGGAGCCACACAGGTACAGATGAAAGCTTACCAGATGATTGGAGATGCTTACGCAGAATTAAAAAAGAACGACGACGCATTTGAATACTACAAAAAAGCAACTACTGTAAATACAAAAGATGAATCATTTACAGCCGATGCGTTGATGCGTGCAGCTTCATTTGCAAAAGTGATCAACAAAAACAAAGAAGCTATTGAGCTATTAAAAAAACTAAAGGATAATTATCCAACGAACAGTTCGGTAACAACCGGAGAAGTAGATAAGCAACTGGCCAGCATGGGCGAAGTGAGTGGCGATAATTAATCAACACAGAATTAATGTAAGATGGCGATTTCAACAACCGACATTACCAATACTACAGGCATCCGATTAAATAAGGATGCCTGTGTTGTTATTGTACGAACAGAATGGAATGCACCTGTTGTAGATTTGCTGGAACAGGGTTGCAGGGAAGTACTCGATATGCACAAGATCGCATATTATGTAATCAATGTACCTGGTGCTTTTGAAATTCCCTTTGCTATTAAGCATTACTGGGATACACACAAGTATAAAGATGATAAACCAAAAGCCTTTATAGCATTGGGTTGTGTATTGCGGGGAGATACACCGCATTTCGATTATGTGTGCAATGGAGTAACCAATGGAGTTATGCAGTTGAACTTACAATTGCCGGTGCCAACAATTTTTGGAGTGCTTACTGTAGATTCACAACTACAGGCCGACGAAAGAACCGGGGGCAAACACGGCCACAAAGGAAAAGAAGCTGCTGCAACTGCCATTAAGATGATGGCTATAGCTCAAAAACCTGTAACTGTATAGTAATCGGATAACGTAAAGGAGTAACCGGTATCTAAATAAATTTTAAAAAGCTAATCTTTCCATTTAATAAAGCAGAGGCATGCGCATACAACTTTTTATACCTTGTTTTGTTGACCAGTTGTATCCGCAAACGGCATTCAATATGGTTAAAGTGTTGCAGAAAGCCGGATGCCTGGTGCAATACAATACCAATCAAACCTGCTGCGGACAACCGGCATTCAATGCAGGTTTCTGGAATGATTCTAAAGAAGTAGCCCAGAAATTCCTGAAAGATTTTTCTACCGATGAATACATTGTTGCACCTAGTGCAAGTTGTACCGGTTTTGTAAGAAATTATTATCCCACACTTTTTAAAGATAACAGCGCTGCTACAGAAGCGAAGGAAGTTGGCAGAAGAGTATATGAGTTTTCTGAATTCCTTACAAACGTGTTGAAGATAGAAGCGTTTGGCGCAAAATTAAAAGGCAAAGCTACCTACCATGATAGTTGTGCCGCTTTAAGAGAATGCCGTATTAAAGAGGGACCAAGACGTTTGCTCAGCCATGTAAGAGATCTTGAACTGGTGGAGATGAATGATAATGAAACCTGCTGTGGATTCGGCGGTACATTTTCTGTAAAATACGAACCCATTTCTGTGGGCATGGCCGATCAGAAAACAAAGAATGCCCTTGCTACCGGTGCACAATATATTATTTCAACAGATCTGAGTTGCCTGATGCAATTGCAGGGATACATCGATCAGAAAAATCTTCCCTTACAAACCATGCACATTGCTGATGTGCTCGCCAGCGGCTGGTAATAATTAATCCTTCATTGGTTATGTTTCTGTTTTTACATTGGTAAAAAACAGCCTTCAACAGTAGTTGGTATTTTATTATGATTGATATTTACAAAAAAAAGTTATGGCATATTGGCTGGTAAAATCAGAACCTTCAGTGTATAGCTGGGATCAGTTTGTAAAAGAAAAACAAACCGTATGGAGTGGCGTAAGGAACTATGCAGCCCGTATCAATTTAAAAGCCATGAAAAAGGGAGATGAAGTAATGTTTTACCACAGCAATGAAGGAACAGCTATTGTTGGTATTGCAAAAGTTGTTAAAGAATTTTACCAGGATCCTACCACCACCGACGATGCATGGGTAGCAGTGGATATTAAAGCTGTAAAACCACTAAAAACACCGGTTACGCTTGCACAACTGAAAGCAGATAAGCGATTTGCTGATATGGATCTTGTACGGCTTGGCAGGCTTTCTGTACAAACAGTAAAAGATACCGAGTGGAAACTCGTGATGCAGATGGCAGGGGAGAAGTAACTTACGTTTATGAATACCCGAAATCAGCCTGCAGGGTCGTATTAAAAAAAAGTGAACAGCTACTCAATCTCAATGTTTTTCCCATAGAAGTATTTTCCGTATGCTGATTTCCGGTGTAACAACCTTCATCATCTTACCGCTTCTTTAACAACTATCACCGGTTACATTTTTTATGTTGATAGAATAAATGATCATCTACTCACATAAAAAATCAACTGTATGAAACAAATACTCCTGGTAGCGGGAATCGCTACCTGCTTAGTGTACACATCCTGTACAAATAATCAACACAATAAAGATTTAGCTGCACCTGCTGAAGCACCTGCATCTGCTTCTGCCAATGCAGAATTAAATGAACCATCTCCCGATTTTTCGCCTGCACCACAGCCCGATTCAGGTGCAACAACAAATCAAAAACCTGCAAGTGTACAACAGCAGGTAAATATTGATTGGGATAAAAAAATTATCAAGACCGCTACATTGAAAATGGAAGTAGCAGACTTTAAAAAATACAGTGGCAATGTGTACAATATGGTTAAGGCTGCAGGTGGTTATATTGCCAAAGAAGACCTGCACAACACTACCGTGAGAAACGAATCGGAGATTTGCATTAAAGTGCCGGTGATGCAGTTTGAATCTCTCATGAATGCGCTGTCAATGGATGATGCAAAACTTATCGAACGCACAATAGCTTCAGATGATGTAACGGGAAGAATCGTTGATGCAAAATCACGTCTTGAAGCAAAAAAGGAAATGCGGCTTAAATACCTCGAATTCCTGCGGGAATCAAAAAACATGAAAGACGTGTTGCAGGTGCAACAGGAAATAAACAATATACAGGAAGGTATTGAAGCAGCAACCGGGCAGGTAAATTATCTTTCACATGAAGCTGCCATGAGCACTATTAATCTTACTTATTACCAGGATATCGCTGGTGTTCAACCGGAAAAGGAAGAAAAGCCTTCTTTCTTCACCAGGGTAACTACCGCATTTCGTTCGGGTGCTAACTGGATCGCCGATTTGTTTGTAGCCATCTTATCCATCTGGCCGCTGATATTCCTGCTGTCAGCATTCATTTTCATCATACGCAGGGTAACTTCAACAAAAGTAAAAGTAGAACCTAAGCAATAAACGTCGGCATCTGCTTCCGGTTAATTAAATAAATTCCTGTTTAAAACTCGTGTTCCAAATTTCGAACATCCCTACATTCGTACTTCAAAACTTTCACATGCAACCAAAGCAACACATCGTAGTGCTCACCGGCGCAGGCATCTCTGCAGAAAGTGGTCTGAAAACATTTCGCGACAGCGATGGACTTTGGATGGGTTACAATATTGAAGACGTGGCCACGCCCCGTGCATTCAAAAAAAATCCCCAACTCGTTCTCGATTTCTATAATATGCGCAGGAGAGAAGTGGCCAAAGCACAACCCAATGCTGCACATAAAATACTTGCTCAACTCGAAAAAGAATACAAGGTTACCATCGTTACACAAAACATCGACGATTTGCACGAGCGGGCAGGCTCAACAAATGTCTGCCATTTACATGGTGAGATTTTTAAAATGAGAAGTGCAATAAACGACGAACTGATTTCTGAAATCCGGGATGATATTCAATTGGGGCAACTGGCACCTGATGGCGCACAGCTCCGGCCGCATATTGTTTGGTTTGAAGAGCCGGTGCCGATGATCGAAACGGCAGCGCACATCATGATGCAGGCAGACCTATTTGTGTTAGTAGGAACTTCTTTGCAGGTGTATCCTGCGGCGGGCTTAATAGATTATGTGCCCGAATTTGCGGTCAAATATATCATCGATAAAAAGATACCGCCGGTACACCGGTACAACAACCTGGTATTAATTGAAAAATCTGCTACGGAAGGAATGGCAGCATTGCAGGTGTTGCTCAACAATACCTAGCGCCTGGTTTCATAAAAAATAACATCGTGTTTTTTCAAAGCTTCCAGTACCGGTTCATATATTTCTTTTATAACTGGTATGTGCAAACCTGTTAAATTGAGTTTGCCCTGTAGCATAAGCTTTGCGGTTATGCCTAATGGTAAGCCCACCGTTTTGGCCATGGCTGTATGAATATGATCTTCTCCTTTTACAATAAGAGAACTGTGGATCGATTTTTTGCTTCCACCGGTTGTGTATTCAATTTCATGCAGCATCACAATCATGTCTTTATCTCCGGGTTCCAGCACTAATTTTTTCTCCAGTGCAAACTGAAGTATATCAGCAGCGCTGCAAAGTCCTTTGTTCACGAGCGTTTCATTGTCGTTTAACCCAAGGAAAAACAATTGCTTCATGATCAGGTTTGCCTCATGCATTTTTTCTGCCATTGCTGCTGCAGCATTGGTTTTAATTTCGTCTACTTCAATATTTTTCAGGTCGCCCGTTTCACTTACAACCATAAAATTATCCGGCAATGCTTCCCCGCTTTCCGTTGCTTTCTCTTCAGCCTCCATAATTTTTACCAGGTTCTCCAGCAAAGCTTTTGTTTCTGCAAGTTTATTCGACAGGTTATGTTCGAGCCATTCCCCGAATCCGTTTTTTTCGAGGTGCTCCCGAAATACATCCTGTAAGGTTTTACCATCAGTCTGGTATTGAACCGTTTCATCTGTAAGTTTCAATTCAATAATATTTTTCCATCCATGCATAAAATCGGGATAGCGTAAGGTAGTGCGCACGAATGTTTCAGCATGATGTAACTGATAGAGGTCGATATAAGGCATGCTGTCCCGGTTAGGATAAAAACTCAGTACCGGCACTTCGTCGTTACCGGTAGCCACTTTACGATCCGCATCAAATAATACTTCATAATCTTCCTTCACCATCTCATTATTGAATTTGTAAACGGCACCGGCTTTCCCTGCAAGCACAACGTTGCGGGGATTCCAGCTAATCTTATAATGCCAGGGATTATTATCGCTTTCCGGCGCAACCAATCCGCCGCAATGGCTTTTGAAAGAAGTTACTTCGCCGCCTTCCGCTTTTATTTCATCAAACAATTGCATGGCACTCATGTGATCAATGCCCGGGTCGAGGCCCATCTCACACAGGAAAAACAATCCTTTGTCCTTAACTTCCTTTTCAAGTCCTTTTATTTGTGCATCGAGGTAAGACGCAGTGAGCAGGTGCTTCCCGAATTCAACACAGTCTTTGGCAATCAATATGTGCAGACTGGGAGGCATCATTGAAATAACAATATCCGCCCGTTGAACCAGGGTTCTGCGGTTCTCATCATCTAAGATATTCAGGGCTACAGCTTCAGCGAACGGACTATTGTTCGTTTTGGCAAGTACCTGTTTTTTATCCGCATCTGCAATGATAAATTTCCAGTTGTTTTGCTGCGATTCTTTAACCAGGAAATCAATTAAAACGGAGGCTGATTTACCGGCACCGAATAGAAGGATTGTATTCAAAGCTTGATTTTTTTGCGCAAGTTAGACGACTAATACGGGATTTAGTAATTATTGACCGGCTAATTTTCACAATAGCAAAAAGCATTAAAATTTATTCTCCACAACCGGTAAAAAATGTGAACAATATTCCTGCTGAAAACACTCATTTTTAACTTGAAAAACGCCTTAAAAACGGTACTTTTGCTGCTTAGTAAATTATATGGAAAATAACGAGTTAAGCAACGATCAAAACCCCAACAACAGGGGTAAAATTATCCCGGTAAATATTGAAGAACAAATGAAATCGTCGTACATCGATTACTCTATGAGTGTAATCGTTGGAAGGGCGCTTCCGGATGTGCGGGACGGCTTTAAACCGGTACATCGCCGTGTATTGTACGGAATGATGGAACTGGGCAATTACAGCAACAGGCCCTATAAAAAATCTGCACGTATTGTGGGAGAAGTGATGGGTAAATACCATCCGCATGGGGATTCATCTATTTACTTTACAATGGTGCGTATGGCGCAGGAATGGGCTATGCGTTATAAACTTATCGACGGGCAGGGAAACTTTGGTAGCCAGGACGGAGATCCACCGGCTGCTATGCGTTATACGGAAGTGAGGCTGGAGAAATTTGCAGAAGCCATGATCGAAGACATCGATAAAGAAACAGTTGACTTCCAGTTGAATTTTGATGATTCACTCCAGGAACCAACGGTATTGCCTACACGCGTTCCTCAATTGCTGGTAAATGGAAGCAGTGGTATCGCAGTAGGAATGGCAACGAATATGATGCCGCATAATCTCAGTGAAGTTGTAGATGGTTGTATAGCCTATATCGACAACCGGGAAATTACGCCGCTCGATCTTATTAAATATGTAAAGGCACCGGATTTCCCAACGGGCGGTAGCATCTACGGATATGAAGGCGTAAAGGCAGCGTTGCTTACGGGAAGAGGCCGAGTAGTGTTGAGAGGTAAAACAACGGTTGAATCAGATGCAAGAGGTAAAGAGAAGATTATCATTACAGAAATTCCTTACCAGGTAAACAGGGATGCTTTAACACAGCGTATCGGTGAACTGATCAGTGAAAAAGTAATCGAAGGCATTTCCGACGTAAACAATGAAAGCAATAACAAGGAAGGTACAAGGATCGTAGTTGAATTGCGCAAGGATGCTGTGGCACAGGTAGTGATGAACCAACTGTATAAGAATACAGAGTTACAAACATCATTTGGTATTAATAATGTTGCGCTGGTAAAAGGAAGGCCACGCCAGTTGAATATCCGCGACCTGATATCAGAATTCGTTGATTTCCGTCATGAAGTGGTGGTTCGTCGCACCAAATATGAATTACGCAAGGCAGAAGAAAGAGCGCATATCCTTGAGGGTTATATTATTGCCCTGGATAACCTGGATGCTGTGATCAAACTCATCCGTGAAAGTTCCACTCCTGTAATTGCACAGGAAGGCTTGATCAGCAATTTTGGAATGACGGAGATACAGGCCAAAGCAGTATTGGAACTGAGACTGCAGCGCTTAACCGGTATGGAAATAAATAAGATCAGGGAAGAACATGCAGAACTGATGAAGCTTATTGCCCGTTTGAAAGAGATACTGGCAAATGAAGGGATGCGTTTCGACATCATCAAGAACGAACTGATAGAGGTGAAAGAAAAATTCGGTGATGAACGTAAAACGGAAATTGTTCATGCAGATGATGAAATTGATATGCTCGATCTTATTGAAGAGGAAGATGTGGTGGTAACCATTTCACACCTTGGCTATATCAAAAGAACGTCGGCTACGGAATACCGTCAGCAACGCCGCGGTGGAAGGGGAGCAAAGGGAAGCAGCACAAGAGAAGAAGATTATATTGAACATTTGTTTGTAGCATCCACGCACCATACCTTACTGGTGTTTACCGAAAAAGGAAGATGTTTCTGGCTGAAAGTGTACCAGGTGCCGGAAGGCGATAGAACCAGTAAAGGAAGGGCATTACAGAATGTAATCCAGATTCCGCCAGACGACAAAGTGAGAGCGATCATCGATATTAAAGACCTGGAAGACGAAGAATATGTAAACAAGCATTACATCGTACTGTGTACCAAACAGGGAACAATTAAAAAAACCGACCTGGCAGATTTCAGCAGGCCTCGTCAAACCGGTATCAATGCAATAAACATTGTAGAAGGCGATCAGCTCCTGGCTGCAAGATTAACCGACGGTAATTGTGAAATTATGATGGCGGTGAAGAGTGGCCGTGCCATTCGTTTCCATGAAGAAACGGTACGTTCAACAGGCCGTGGTGCAACAGGTGTTAGTGGTATAGATCTCGATACCGGCAATGATGAAGTGGTAGGAATGATATGCGTGAACAAAGAAGATAAATCGAAAACAGTATTGGTGGTAAGTGAAAAAGGATTTGGAAAGCGTACGTTCCTGGATGACCCTGGAACCGGTGAACCCAACTACCGCATTACCAACAGGGGAGGAAAGGGTGTAAAAACGATTAACGTAACTGAAAAAACTGGTGGGTTGGTTGGCTTACTGGATGTAACAGAAAAAGAAGACCTGATGATAACCTGTGTTTCAGGAGTTACCATCAGGATGGCAGTTGCCGATATCAGTGAACAGGGCCGGGCTACACAGGGAGTGAAACTAATAAGAGTAGATGAAGGCGATGAAATTGCAGCTATTAGTAGCCTGGATGAATCTGAAGAAGAAACGTTAACAGATATCACAGGGGAGGAACCATCAGGTAATGAAACACCGCAGGAAGGAAATGAGGCAACTCCGAATGATGAGGGTAAACAAGAAACTGAAGAATAATGGATCTTAAAGATTAATGAAAAAGTCTCCGGTAACGGAGACTTTTTCGTTAAAATGAGGTGCACTTTTTATAGTAACGGTTTTAAATGAGATTTGAAGTAATGAGTTTATCATATCCTTCGGCGGTCCATTTAACAACCTTCCAGTAAATAATTTCTTTTCCATTAGGCGCTACCGTTAGTTCTATTTCGGCTCCGTCATCAATAATTTGTTTGAGGAATGGCCTGATTTGTTTTTCGATGCTTGTTTTGTAATTAGCGAGGTATCCGGGATCAAGGTTTACCGGCAATACCTGGTCGTTTAAAGGCCCGCGGGAAATGCAGTAAGTTAAGCTCTTCATACGGGAGAATTTATTGGTTAACTGGATTTTTTGCATAGTGGTATTATTATTTAAATCCTCCTGATTCAACAAGTTGCTTTCCCAGGTCGGTAATCTTATACAGGTTATAACCGGGAATGGAATGCCGAATACCCACTGCAATGATGAACTGTTGTTCTTCCAGTAATTCAATTGCTTTGAAGTATTCGCTTTCCTTGATGCCGAATATCAGCCGGTTATTATAGGCAGATACAACATCGTTTTCTGAATAAAAAAAATTCAGGATATTATTAAGTGCATCCTTCATAAGCATTGGAAGTAATGCAAACTACCGATAATGAAAAAGGGTTATAGTAGTAAATTGATGGATATTAACGTAGTAGTATATACTACAAACTGGCAATTAAAGCGTTATAGCTTACCGTTATATACTTTGTGTATGAAGAAACAGAGACATTAACAAATAGCGCAAATATCTTGAAACCGTATCATGAACGCTCTGCAAAAAATTACGCGGCATTCAGCCTGCTGATTTCCATATTCAGCAATTCCTGCATCTGGAACCGGATATCTTCATTATCACATTTTGCAATCAGTACATAATTGCCATCTTCTGTAGCCCTCAGATCAACAAATCCGTTCCAGTTAAGTACATCTTTACGGATGCCTTCAAGGCAACTGTTTACAAAGTCGGAGATATGACTTCTTTTAATATTTACATCAAGCGGAAAACTTACTACTACCTGGTTCATAGTGGTATTATTTTAGGCTATAACGTAGAATTTTTCAAAATCTTATACAACCATACCAAATCTTATAGCAACAAGGGGTGCTACCGTGTATCAAATAGGGTTGTATCCGGCTTTTTCTTATGCATTCCATACTTTTGTTTGATGACCGACTCCCAATTAGAAGAATGTATCGGTAAAGCATTACGCATCAGTTTTACACCCGGTTATCTATAGTTTATTTACAGGTGGAACAGATATTCCCGGCCAGATCGGCATTGTGTTTAAGCCGCAGGATGTTGCCGATTACCTGGAATTCAGCAGATACATCAGAGAGGCATTCAGGGATTATAAAAAGTCGGTGTACATAGCGCAAACTACTCCCGATAAACTTGATTTTATATTTATGGTGGAAAAGGACCCGACTACGATTTTAAAAGTAAATGATCTGAGTTGCAGACCGGATGCAGTGGCAGGATTTTTCAAAAAGCAACCGAAGGATAAACCTATTTTGTTGCTGGCACATTTACTGCAAAATGCAGATTCATTTGCAACCCTGCTGGTAAATGATCCGGCAGAAGCGGAATTGATACACCCGATTCAAATACATTCCTGGAATGGTAAAGCTTTTGGTGAGAACGATGCAGCAGATTGAATGTGCTTGTATGAAGGATACAACTTTACCTGCCACTAACCAATAACCAATGAAAGCGGTTGTATTACTAATGCGGGGAAGGATTTAACGATCTTCTCGTTCCTTTTTAAAAATAAAAGACCTGATACTGGTGATACCAAATACAACGATAAGTGCCCCGGTTAGCAATAGTGCTTTGTACAAAATGTGGATAGCCATGTTGGTGTAATTCTAAAGTTCGTTTGTTAATCTGTTTTTCATATTGTACGCATGCTCAGAATTGTAATTTACAATTTATTGGTCAGATTTTTGGTAAAGAGACCAGGGTAGAAACCCTGGTCGAAAAATTGAAACATATTAAAGAGCTAATATAAACCAGTAGTAATTTTCTACGAAAAGAAGTACCCAATAAACATGGGTTTTTATAAATGTATTTTGAGTACCGTAATTTCCGTTTAGATTATAACGGAAAGGTATAGACGAATGTTCCGGCACGTGTACATACGTTATTCAGGTTAGGTTTGTGGAGCGAGCCCTATAATTCTATTTTGTTCATAGCTTCCAACAGCGGGCTGTTTTTTATAAACGCCATTCTTTGCTTTGTTTGGCGCATACAAGATTTATATCTTTCAATTTCGTCGCCATGGTCATCAGCTTCCAATTGTACTAAATTGGTTTCCATACCTGCAATGTACCTAACAGGGTAGAAACTATAAACGGTGGAAACACCCAATCGCATCGTTCTTCGCTAATATCTCCGCATCAGTGGAAGCGTAGGCAGAAAATAAAGAAATGGCATTGCGCCTGTTTAACATAAAAATTTCTTATCTGTAAATTTCAATTTCTTTATTGCCTTTGTTGCGATTTTTCACGTACATTTTTTAATAACAGACTTACGGAAAAATCGCAACAAAGGCAATACCACCGGCGTAGCGGATGCAAAGACGAAATAATAAGAATATTGTAATTTGGCAGATAAGACCAATATTATGTTATTCAGGTTAGCCGAAGGGAAGGGCAGTTTTGTAAGGTTTTCAGGAAACAAAACTGCATGTAGCGTTAGCATATCGCTTGGCAGCTTTTATTTTTTCTTGTAGCTGTCCGGTAGGACACACGAGACGATAGGCGAGTTAAAAAGTATTTAAAATGAAAAAGACAAAGAGTAAAAAAAAGAAACTTAATTCTCCTTTGGGTCACCACCCAAATTTGAATGAAGTTTTATCAGCTCTTTCGTTGAGGAATCAACTTCTTTCCAAACGAGGCCGTATATTTCCTCAAAATCTTTCTTAGCCATGTGAGCATACATCTCACAATGAAGCCTCAATAGTTGTTCGAGCATTGCTTGAATTCTAAATAAAGAGGCATCTTCTAAATTTATTTTTCTTTCCATATTCTCAATTTTCGCTCTAATCTACTACATAAATCTTCGCTACAATGGAAGCGTGAGCCAAGAAAAAAGAAAGGCGACGTGCGCCTGTTTAACATAATGTTAATTATAGGGCGAAAGTATTATCTTTGAAATATAACTTAATGATTTACAAACACAGTTTCTTATCATGACTTTTCATTCCAACGATAAACGGTACTTTTGCCAGGTGAAAAAAAATGGATACGCACAAGCTGAAAGCCTGGAAAGACTTGGTATAAAATCGCTAAACGAAATGCAAACAAAAGCGCTCAGCGAAATTGAAAACCAGGATAAAATTGTGTTGCTTTCAGCTACCGGTTCAGGTAAAACCCTTGCATTTTTATTACCGTTGCTTAAATCCCTCGATCCGGCCGTGAATTACATCCAGGCCATCATCATGGTTCCTTCCCGTGAACTGGCCCTCCAAATTGAACAAGTGCTTAAACAAATGCAAACCGGCTTCAAAGTAACCGCCTGCTACGGCGGCCATAAACGTGAAATTGAAGAAAATAACCTGGTTCAGCCCCCGGCCATTTTAATTGGCACCGCAGGCCGTGTTGCCGATCATATCCGGAGAAAAAACATACAAACCGACAAAGTGCATTTCCTGGTACTCGATGAATTTGATAAAATACTCGAACTCGGATTCCTGGAAGAAATGCAGTTTATTCTCGATACCATTCCTCAGGTGCAAAAAAGAATGCTTACTTCGGCTACCCGTGCTGTTGAGATCCCGGATTTTGCAAAAATGGAAAATGCACAGGTCCTCAATTTTTTGTCCCCGGTTACTGAAAACGCAGAAGCGCTCAGTATCCGCACCGTTCATGCAACCGATAAAGACAAACTTGAAACCTTATTGAACCTGGTTTGTTACCTTAAAAATACTTCCACCATTATTTTCTGTAATCACCGCGACGCGGTAGAACGCACCAGTGAATTCCTGTCTTCAAATGGAATTGTAAATGTTTTCTATCATGGTGGCATGGAACAACATGACCGTGAGGTTGCATTGTGCAAATTCAGGAACAGCAGCTCCAACATACTTGTTACTACCGACCTGGCCAGTCGCGGACTGGACATTGCTCATATCCGTAGCATTGTTCACTATCACCTTCCCCCCACAGAAGAAAGTTTTACGCATCGTAACGGACGTACCGCCCGGATGAACGCTACCGGTAATGTGTACCTGTTAATCGGGCCGGAAGAAACAATACCATCTTATATTACTTCGGATACAACAGCCCTCGAACTGCAGCCTGGTTTACCACTGCCTGAAAAGCCGAAATGGAGCACGCTGTTTATTGCCGCCGGTAAAAAGGATAAGATCAATAAAATAGACATCGTAGGTTTCCTGTCGAATAAAGCTCACCTGAAAAAAGACGAAATCGGAATGATTGAGGTAAAAGATTTTTCATCTTTTGTTGCTATCCGCAAATCTAAAATTGGATTTGTTGTGGAAGCCGTAAAGAATGAAAAAATTAAAAATAAAAAAGTGAAAATGGCTATTGCCAAATAATACGCCGCGGAATGCACATTATGGCCGCATTCCCGGTGGCGGTCCCTGCATCATCATACCGCCCATTCTCATCTGCTGCTGATCGCCAAAAAATTTATTCAGGCGGAACACTAAAGTGAGCATATAATATCTGGCCAGGCGGTTGGTTCTGGTGTCGGTGATATAATTATCTTTCACGGTCCTGCTCACGCCATTGTTTTCATTAAGAATATCATAAGCCTGCAATTTTACCGACAGGTTTTTCTTTTTCAGGAATTGTTTTTCAACCGTTGCATTTATGATCCTTGGATTCGCATTTACGTTACCTGTATAACCTGAATTAAAAGTATGGGTAAGATCAACACTTACAACAAAATCTTCCCTTATGAAAATCCTGGTTGAGTTCGATAAAATCCAGGTGCGTATTGTTGTATTAAGCAGCCCGGGGATTTCAGCCGTATTTTTTGTACTGTTCAAACTAAAATTTACTGTTGCATTTGTTTCCAGCCATTTTTTAATTTTGAAATCTTCCGACAACCGCTGACCGATTACCCAGTTCCTGGCTGTATTCTTACGGTTATCTATAAACGAAATATTATTGTTGTAAATAACATTACCACCCCAGTTTACCACATATTTTCGGTTTTGTTGTGGTCTCGACATATTGTAAAATGCCGTTACCGTATAAAAACCATTTGCATTTTTATACCTGGTTTCCTGGGTTCCGAATCCCAATTGCCTGGTGTTGGTAACGATCTTGTCTTGTGTAAATGAAAAATTAATACTTCCGAAGAATACATTTCCGTTTACGAAATCAAAATTATTATACCTCGAGCTGAATGTATTGGTGAACTCAGGTTTCAGATCCGGGTTGCCGATAGTTATGTATTGCGAATTTGAGTTATCGGGCACCGGATTGAGTTGTGCATACCCCGGTTGATTTGTTGAACCGTTGTAATTTAAGTTCAATGAACGACTCCTCGAAAAGTTATAGGCAAACCTGATTACGGGGTAAAAATTTACAAGATGCTGCGTATAGTCGTTACGGTGATTTAAGTCGTTACTGCTGGTTATAGATCCGGGTTGAACGGCCAGGCCAACGGTGTAATTATATTTTTTTGTATTGGTCCTGAAGTTCACACCCAACCTGTTTGTTACATACACATTGTTGTACACACTGCTCAGGCTGTCAACAAATATTTTATCGAGTGAAGAATCAACTTTGTATGTCTTCCGGTCATTGCCTGTATATTGATAATTATATGCGTAATTAAATTCCAGGCTTCTTCTTTTACTTAAAGGCTCAATATAGGAAACACGACCGCCGTAATTACGATTGGTATTGTCCTGGGGAATAAACTGGTGATTTTCCCTGGGCAGATTTACCGGTACCGGGCCTGTTCCCTGGGGTAAATAATAATTATTGATGTTACGAATGTCATCTGTGCCTTCCGTTCCTGATGTTCCCCCGTTCAGGTTAATAGATAAGGTTCTTCCCTTTTTTAAAAACCGGTGATTAAACAGCAGCGTGCCACTGTAATTCGGGAGTTTTGAAATTGCTTCTTCATTGATAAAACCATCGTTTAACTTTTCATCATTCCCATTTAGAATGATGTGATTTTCATTGAAATTACTATTGCTTTTCCGGTATGTAAATGAAGGACTAAACTTTATACTGTTAAACGAATCCGGTTTAACCTCGATATTATAAGAAAAGCGGTGATTATCTGTAATTGTATAATCATTCGACAACTGGTTATTAGTAGTAGATAGCGTATTTGAAAAATTCTGTTGCGCTATACTTTTTACTGTAGTAAATGCTTTTTGTGAATAACTATAACTGCCATAGGTCGAAACCTTTTTACCATAGTCATCAGTATAATTTAATCCTATAGATTTTGTTGTGCCGATCCCGTCACTAATATTAAAATTTCCCAGGGTTGCCGCCACTCCGCCACCGCCCTGGCCAATTCCCATACTTCTTGCCATACTCACCATCATGTTGCCTATGGCACCACCCAGTCCACCAAAATTAAACGGGCTGGCATTGTTGTTATTCAGGTTGCCGATTAATGATATTTGCTGGTCGTTATTGAACCGGTTTACAGAAAGAGAAGTTACATAACGGTTATCTGTTCCTCCTCCTGCAGTTACATTTCCGAAATAGCCTTTGTTCTTATCTTTCTTCAACTGGATATTCATTGTTTTTGAAGGATCACCTTCCTTAATACCCGTAAATGCAGCCTGGTCTCCATAATCATCAATGATCTGGATTTTGTCAACCATATCTGCATTCAATTCTCTTGTGGCTGTTCTCACATCGCCGCCGAAAAACTCTTTTCCATTTACTTTTACTTTTGTTACTTCCTTCCCCTGCGCAGTTACGGTACCGTCTTTATCTACCTGTACACCGGGTAATTTTTTCAGGAGTTCTTCTACGTTATCGTTTTTCCGATACATGGTACTGTCGATCCGGTACGAAACGGTATCTTCTTTAATCTGGATTTTCGATGCTTCAAGTGTAACATTTTCCAAGGTGGCAATACCCGGGCTCAGGATAATATTGCTGATCTCCTGCTCACCGGTTTCATTTGTAAAATCGTAACTGGAAGTAAACGTGTTGTAACCCACATAACTCACAATCAATCCCGTGTTTTTTGCTTTTGCATTGCTGAACCGGAAGGAACCGTTTTCTGATGAAACAGCTTTTAGTGTATCGGCACTCCCTTTATAATACAGCATAACCGTTGCATTAGGTAAAGGTTTCCCTTCAATAGTGGTAACAATTCCTTTAACTACAATGGTATGTTGTGCCTGGATGGTTCCTGTAATAAATAATAAAATGAAAACCGGTATCAGATATCTCATTAGCGATGGGTAAGATGTAAAATTAATTATTTACCTGTAACTATAAGCTACCTGTGGAGGCGATGGTAAACAAATTAGACATTTGTATTAAACGAATCGATGAATTGAAAAATCTGCTGATTAAACTTTTCAGCTTCATCAAACAAGAACCGATGACTTACAGGAAGCACATATATGGGATAGTCGGATAACTCAGTATTGAATTTTTCGAGCCGTACGGCATCTTTTTCTGTAGTTAAGATGATTTTATTGGAAGATTGAATTTTCTCAAATTGTGTTCTTATTTCTTTCAGATCGTCGCTTGTAAAAATATGGTGATCCGCATATTTAATCATATCGTATGAATGGAAATGCTTTGTCAGAAATTCTTTTAATGGCTTCGGATTGGCAATACCACAAAGCAATAACACGTCGGCTGCGGATGAAACAGGTGCCGTGGTTTTTGTAAACAGATGATAGGGTTGCGCATACACAATTTCAGTAAAAAATACTTTTTGATTTTCTAATGGATCAAGTTCTTCGATCAGTTCATTTTTTTCAACTTCCGACAGATCAGATGTACACTTGGTAACTACAATGATATCAGCTCTCCTGCTGCTCGACTTAATATCACGAAGGTCTCCTGCCGGCAACAAAAGATCCCTGGTGTAAAGATTTTTATAATCGGTAAGCAGGAGGTTCAGGCCAGCTCTTACCGAACGATGCTGAAATGCGTCGTCGAGAATGATTACCTGTGTATCGGGACGTTCATGTAAAATTAATGGAATGGCAACCAGGCGCTCCTCTCCCACGGCTACGGTAATATGTGGAAACTTCTGGTGAAACTGCATGGGCTCATCGCCAATATCAATGGCCGTAGTACGTTCATCTGCAATGGCAAATCCCTTTGTCTTACGTTTGTAACCGCGGCTAAGCGTTGCCGTTTTATATTTTGATTGCAATACGGTAACCAGGTATTCTGTCATCGGGGTTTTACCCGTTCCTCCTGTAGCCAGGTTTCCAACACAGATCAAGGGGAAATTAAATCCGGAGGATTTAAGGATGTTTTTATCGAATAGAAAATTACGGAACCAAACGATCGCACCATAAATAAGTGAAAGCGGGAATAGAAGATATCTGAAACTTTTAAGCAAATTGATCTGTTTAACCCGTAAAAAAAAATTATGAAATTGTGTTGATTTTATTCTTGTATAAAGATAGAAAATATGGTTGTTCCATAATTGCGTTCCGTTTTATAATGCGGTGTTTTCTTATAATCGTTCCTCGGCGTATGCTCCAGTACAAACCATCCGGATTTGTTTAGTAACTTCCTTTCAAACACAAGTTTGGGCAGATCATCAATGGTAGTAAGTGCATATGGTGGTCCGGCAAAGATGAAATCATACTTGTCAGCGGTTGTTTCGATAAACTTAAATACGTCTGATTTCACAACTTTAATTTGCGTAAAATTCAGCGAAGCAGCCGTTGATTTTATGAAATCATACATTTTTGGATCTTTTTCAACAATAGTGCAATTCGTGGCGCCCCTGCTCGCCAGTTCATAGCTGATGCATCCTGTGCCACCAAATAAATCGAGTGTCTTTAGTTTTTCAATATCAAGATTGTTTTGCAGGATGTTGAACAAACCCTCTTTGGCAATATCCGTTGTAGGCCTGGTATGAGGCATATTGGCCGGGGGAGAAATGCGCCTGCCACCGTGAATGCCGCTTATGATACGCATGATGCAAGCCTGGTTAAGTGACTGAAAAAATGAAGCGGTAAAGCCGAAAGCTCATCATTAGCAAATTTGGTATCAGCCGGACTGTCGAAATTGATGTCGAGGAAATAGTTGTGTATCTCCGCATATAATTTCGATTTTTCTTCAATCATTCCACAGAGTCGTAATGGAATTTCTGAAGGCCGAACATCAAACTGCTCACATGCGTTCAGCAAATGGTAGGCTGCATCTACCGGTAACGAATAGTTGTATTGCTGAACCAATTGCAGTACAGAATCTTTAATTAAGATGATCTTCAGGCTGCTTTGAAAAAAGATGCAATACAATAAATCTTTTTCATTATTGAATAACTCTAGTTGAAGACTGGTAGAGTGAAATACAGTTGATTTTGGGAATTTTTTTTCCACCAGTGATGCAACAGCTTCCGGCACTCTGTAATGGTTGTAGATTTCAGCAGATGTAATGCTATCCTGGTTATAGGCAAAGTTTTCGCAATTGCCATACAGCAGTGAAATCGCGGCTTCAGAAATTTGTTTTTGATGAAATGCCGATGGGATCAAAACCGAATGTTTATAATCGTAAGTTATGGTTACGGTTCCTGCATTTATACTATTACTCCCCTGCTCATCCAAAATTTTGAGTATATCTTCTGCCGCAGGTAAGGTTGAAAAATGATAAAGACTTAAGCCTGTAACGGTGAACGGTGTACGTGTAAACCATAAGAGGAAACAACCATGCTCACTGATTTCGATTAAAAGATCCTGTTTGCTTACATCGCCGGATACAGGTATGTTGAATGATGCTTTCAAATAAAATATTTAGGGAGGCAAAATAAGATAATTTTGCTGACTTATGGAAAGTGGAGGATCAATAACGAACTTAAAAGTAGAAGTAAGCAATAAGCAAATATTATCCATTGCGTTGCCCATCACATTTGCCATTCTCATACCTCAGTTAAACATGCTTATCAATAGCATTTTCCTGGGCAGGTTGAGTGGAGAAGCTTTGGGAAATGCAGGTGTTACAGGTGTTTATTACCTGATTTTTGCCGTGGCGGGTAATGGATTGAATAATTCCATGCAAACGGTTTTTTCAAAATATGCAGGTGCAGGTAACAGTGATATTTTTAAAACGATATTAACGCAAGGCATTCGCATCAGCCTCCAGTTCTCACTGGTATGTATTGCATTCACCTGGTTTGTTGCCCCGCTGATTATGCAATCGGTTGCCGATCCGGCCGCTTATCCTGCAGAAATGGAATTTCTTAAGATCCGGATATTTGGATTGCCTTTCCTGTATTTATTTCAAATGGGGAATGCTTTTTTAGTAGCATCGCTGAACAGCCGGTACCTGATGATTGGATTTATTTCTGAAGCCCTGGTAAATATTTTATTCGACTACCTGCTCATTTTTGGCAAAGCTGGTTTCCCGGTGATGGGTTTTAATGGTGCTGCGGTTGCTTCTGTTATTGCAGAATGTACCGGGTTAATTGTAGTATTTGTTGTACTGGGTATTACCGGCTTAAAAAAGAAATATAACCTGCTAAAAGACTTCGGCTTTAACCGCAAGATCCGTAACGAAGTTTTTACGGTAGCACTCCCACTCGTATTACAATACATTATAAGCGTAACAACCTGGCTGGTGTTTTTCTTCCTGATAGAATCAAAAGGTACGCTGGCAAAACAGATCAGCAATACGATGCGGAATGTGTTTGGGCTGGTTGGGGTGTTTGTGTGGGCATTTGCCAGTACGAGTAATGTGATGGTGAGTAATTTAATGGGACAAAAACGGGAAGACCAGGTGATGAAGGTAATCAACAAGATCATGTTGCTGAGTGCTGGTTGTTGTATCGTGATGGTGAGTTTGCTGAATTTGGTGCCGGAGGCTTTTTTTAAACTCTTCGGACAAGACGCAAATTTTGTTACCGAGGGAATACCTGTTATACGCATTATATCGCTTGGAATGCTATTTATGAGTATTGCCAATATCTGGTTGAATGGCGTAACAGGAACCGGAAAAACAAAAGTGAACCTCCTGATTGAGATTATTGCCATCACCTTATACCTTGCCTACACCTGGTATTTTATGAAATTGCATTATGTGTCGCTTGCTGTGGCATGGAGTAATGAATTCATTTACTGGACGTCAATATTTATGATGTCGTGGTTATATATGAGATCAGGAAAGTGGAAGACGAAGATTGGATAGAACGATCCAGCTACTTACAACTCCCAGGTTTGATGTGGCGAATGGGCAGACAGAAGGCTGAGCTAGTAAAGTTTAATGAAGAAAAGCCTGCCATGCTACCCGGTTATTAATCTATAAATCCCTTTTTTTTAACCTTTTTTGTTCATCCCGGAAATTTTTTCCGGGATTTTTTGTGCCCTTTTGCGGTAAAATTTTGATTTGAACAGGCCCTTGCACGCTACCAGTACGAATGAACTATTCAATTGATTATTAAATTATTAATAAAGTCTCCTCTTTTTAAGTAATAAACAATTTGTTTTAAATAAGCTACTTTCATGCTTCATCAATACCATAGTATTCCCACATTATTTTCATAAAAAACCACAAGAAATGTGTTTTAATTAAAATTTATTGTATATTTGATGTATTGAATATCCAACAATCCTATGTTGATGCATGTTACTTAACTGCTAGTTGTTTGGTAACATGCATCCCAAAAACAAAACTTTGAAATGATCATTTATGGCTCGTGTAACTGAAAAGGGATTTAGTGGCGCTATAGGGAATTATGTTTTCTATACCATGAATGGAAAGAATTATGTGCGTTCAAAGCCGGGCAAGAGGAATAAGAAACAGGGTGCGAAAGTGAATCCTCTGAATACCGTTTTCGGGACTATTTCCAAATACGGTTCAAAGATGATCATGCAGATGAAGGATCGTTTTTTATTTCGCTTTGGTCGTGAGACGTATAACAATTTCAGGGGTTGGATGCGAAACCTGTATGCGGTTCATAAAGATGATGCGGTTTGGGAACTATCAGTAAAGAATAGTGGCATGTGCAGGTTAAATGCTGCAGTAGATCTGAGAGACCTGATCAATACAGATATAACAATTGAGGATTGTGGAAATGGTAAACTAAAAATTACCCTTGCTGAAATGATACCCAGGATAAACATCAAAGCACCACTTCGTACCATTAAAGTGAATATAAAACTGGTTGTAGTAACCTCTCCTTTTAAGGATGATGTTCACCAATACAATTTGTGTACGGAACAATACAGTTTTGATTATAATAACGATCCATTGCCGGCTACATCACTTGAATTCAATACCAGCGGCGGCACCGGAGACATTGCAGTATTGGCCATGGCATTGGAATATCAAACATCTGATACCGGGAATGGCTTTATGAATAAAGATTTAAAATGGTTACCTGCTGCGGCAATAGCCATGGGAAGATTGAAATAAATAATAGATAGTAATTATTTACGGCCTTGCTTACCTCTACCTCGTCATTGCTGAAGTAATTACAGTATTAATATCAGGCCGGTGTTCTCACCGGCTTTTTGTTAATATGTTTTTACCTGAAAGTTGTTGCATTAAGCAGCAAGTAATTCTTTTATTTTTTTCATCAGGTCTCTTGTACTGAAAGGCTTTGTTACGTATAAAGATGCTCCGAGTTCATAACCTTTACGAATATCCGAATCTTTTGTTTTGGCACTCATGAACACAACCTGGATGGATTCCAGCACCGGATCTTCCTTAATCTGCCTGCAAATTTCATAGCCATCTACATCGGGCATCATAATGTCCAGCAAAACCAGTTGTGGCATTTGTTTGTGTAAAATTTCCAATGCTTCCGTTCCATTCCTGGCTACCACAACATCAAAGCCGTTCTTTTTCATTAGAAATTCAAGCGACATCAGGATGTACGGATCATCATCTACAACAAGAATTTTATTCGGCGCTGCCATAAATTATCTGTTTGGTAATGTAAAGATAAACCGGGCTCCCTTATCCTGCACATTTTCAACCCATATCCGCCCCTGGTGCATTTCAATAATTTTTTTGCTGATGGCTAACCCTAAACCACTGCCCTGCGGCTTTTTAAGTGTTTGATTTCTTGCCTGGAAAAATTTGTCGAAAACCTGTTCGTGCAACTCATCAGGTATGCCTTTACCATTGTCTTCCACCCAAACCTGTAGTTCGTCATCTCCGGCGTGTATCCATACTCTTATCCGGCCTGTTCCTTCTTCTACAAATTTTATGGCATTCGATAACAGGTTATTCATTACCTGTATTAATAGGTCGGCATCACATCTTACTACAAACATTGAATTGGGAATCCTGGCTTCAATTAATACGCTTTTTTCTTTTGCAAGCGGCAATACAGAATTAATGCAATCCTTCACAAGGGTATTGAAAACTACAGGCGTTAAATTCAATACCTGCCGGCCGCTTTCATATTTTTCAAGATTTAATACCTGCGTAATCAGATGGCTTAATCGCTCCGTTTCTTTAATTACATTGCCCAGGAACAATTGTTTTTCTTCCGGTGGCATATCTTCATTGTCGTGTACGATCTCCGACATTGCCCTTATTGACGTTAATGGTGTTCGCAATTCATGCGTAACCGTGTACAGGAATTCATCTTTGAGCAAATCCATTTGTTTCAGTTGTTCATTAACGGCAGATAGTTGCTGCGTTGCTTTTTTTAATTCAGCCGATTTCCTGCGCAACTCTTTGTTCAGTTCCATGATCTGCTGCGATTCCCGCAACATACTGATTACTTCATCTATTTTCAGTTCTTCTTCTTTGGTTGCACTGCGTATCATAATATGTGCCGATGCAGAACCGATAACACCCGATAATAGTTTTTCAGCAAAGTTCACCAGCGCCGGATCGGCCTTTTTTGTTTCCAGTGATATCCTGTTTCTTGCAGCATAATTTTTTATTATTTTTTCCGATTTACCTGTACCAATGAAATTGTCGAGCAAGGAATAGATGTCTTCAAGATAGGCGCTGCCCTGCCATACAATTTTATTTTGCCGGGCGCTGTGTTTAAAGATGTCTACAAATATTTCCGCCTGGTATATTTCTGTTGATGTTTTTTTACTGTTTACAGATACAGAAACAAAAATCACTGTGTTGAATAATAAACTCCAGAAAGCAGCATGGGTAATGGAATCAAAACCCTCCATGCCAAACAATGAAAAGGGTTTCAACCAACTCAATCCAAACAATCCATTTTGAAGAATGGATTCATTAACAATGCCAGCGCTTACGAGTGAAGGTATAACCAGTGTAAAAAACCATACCGCAAAACCTGCGAAGATGCCCGCAATGGCGCCATTCTTTGATGCATCTTTCCAATACAATCCGCCAATTACAGCGGGCGCAAACTGGGCAACGGCTACAAAAGACACCAGCCCGATAGATACCAGTGATTGATTTTGTGCAATGGTTTTATCGTAGATATAAGCCAGCAAAATGATAATGGCAATGCTTATCCTCCGGATGTGCAGGATGGAACGGCTGAGCAATCCATCCTGTGCAGGTTTGAATTTTTTTGCGGATAGTAACAATGGCGTGGCAATATTGTTACTCATCATCGTACTAAGGGCTATCGTTTCTACAATGATCATACTGGTTGCTGCAGAAAAACCGCCTATGAAAATAAAGAGACTTAACAACTGGTGTCCATAGTGTAACGGTAATGCCAAAACGAAAGTGTCGGCATCAATGGCGGTGCCGGCAAAAATGAGTTTACCGGCGATGGCAACAGGCAATACAAAAATATTAATGAGAAACAGGTATAGTGGGAACATCCAGGTTGCTTTCTTTATATGCGCTTCACTGTTGTTTTCTACCACGCTTACCTGGAACTGGCGTGGCAAAAAGAAAACGGCCAGCATGGATACTAATAATAATCCCAGCCAGGTGCCGTAAGAGGTTTTGTCGCCGAGTGTGAAAAGATTCCTTAGTTCAGGATCGTTGAGTGCAGGCGTGAAAATACTTTCAAAACCATTGAAAATTCCATACACAATGAAAATACCTGCTGCGATAAATGCAATGAGTTTTACAATGGATTCGAAAGCAATGGCAGCCACCAGGCCTTCATGTTTTTCGGAGGCATCCACGGATCTTGTTCCAAAAAGTATAATGAAAACAGTAAGTACTGCGGCGATATAAAAAGTTTTATCGTCAAGGAAACCGGCAATGGATGAATTTCCTGCTGTTGGACCGGTGAGCAAATGGATGCTGTTGGAAATGGCTTTTAGTAGTAAAGAGATATATGGGATAACACCAACTACACACAGGATCGTTACAATAACGGCAATGGAAAAATTCTTACCGTAACGGGTAGATATAAGATCTGCAATACTGTTGATGTGTTGCGTTTTGCATATCCTGATCATCTTCTGCAAAAAAGGCCAGAATAAAATGGCAGCGATGGTAGGCCCAAGATATATCGCCAGGAATTCCACTCCATTTACCGAAGCCCGTCCCACACTTCCGTAGTAGGTCCAGGCAGTACAGTACACCGATAAAGAAAGCGCATAAACATACCCGTTATTTATGATGCTTTTTCCTTTTTTCAGCCGGAATTCTGCATACCATGCCACACCGAACAATAACGCCAGGTAAAATAAAGATGCTATAACAACGAGCAGGTTACTCATTTTTTTTCTTCGGATTTTCTTCGCTGATCCTGTAAGCCAAAACTATTATGACAAGCCACACTATAAAAAGATAGAAGAGCAACACCGGTATTCCCCCCAGTAATTTTATTTTATTCGGGAGTGAAAGTATCGGGTAAGAAATTAGCAGGAGCAGGAGAATACTCAGTAATACATATTTTGGTCGTCTGATGTGTTCGGGCATATAAAAAGGGATAACAACTGCACAACAATTTATGCAAAATGTTATCCCGCTCAAAAAAATAGAATCATCATTAATCTGTGATCTCTGCTGAATTCTCCGGTAAATGATCATAGTATCCTTTCAAAGAATAGAATCCGAAGATCAGCAAGCCAATGCAAATGGGAAGGAATATGATCAGGATGATAGACCATTGTAACGTAACGTTGGCTTTTGTTGCTTCCGTTGCTTTCCCGATTTTATCAGCAGCCTGCCAGAAGAGAAACCCAACGATTGCGGGCGCCAGTAACATCCAAACGAAGCCCAGTAATTTTTTTATTGCATTCATATACATGAGTTTTTAATTGTGATTGATTAGTCCATAACATCTTCATCGATCTTGTTGCGCAGGTAAATACTGCCAATAATGAAGCACAACGCAGCAATGCCAATAGGATACCATAATCCGGCCAGCGGATCACCAGCCGGTACTTCTTTTGTTTTGGTAAATTCAACGATCAGTGTGCCAAGGAATGGAACCAATCCACCAAACACACCATTACCGATATGATAAGGCAGTGACATGGAAGTGTACCTGATTTTTGTAGGGAACAATTCAACGAGGAATGCCGCAATGGGACCGTAAACCATGGTTACAAAAACAATAAGCAGGAATACCCACATTACCATCTTCCAGAATGTGCCGCTATCAAGTGATTTTTCAATAACAACACCCGGTTTGGCAGATTTCTTTTCTACCTGAACATAGTTGATGCCATCATTGAGTGTGTGACCGGATTTTACTTTCACCTTTGTAATCACCGTATCCATCTTAGCGGCATCGTCTTTACCGGCAATGATGTAGCCAAGTGTAGCCGTGTTGCCTGTATATTCAGCGGCCAGGTGAAGTGTATCTGTTTTAGTAAAAGTATATACCGCTCCATCGGTGTACACAGAATCATATTTGATACTTACCAGTGCTTTCTTTTTATCTTTTGCATCCAGGGTTGCTGCAGGATCGGAGGCGGTGGTTTTTGATGCATCCAGCATGCTGCGTTTTGAGGCAACATTCGTATAATCCAGGAACTGCTGGTACACGTACCTGTAAGAAACTACAGCGAACAACATTCCGAGTAACATGATCCATTTTCTTCCCACTTTATCACTCAATGCTCCGAATATCACAAAGAAAGGTGTGGCAAACAGGATAGCGATGAGCAAAATATTTCGGGAGTCGATGAAGTTTACTTTACAGATATTCTCGATGAATGTTTGTGCATAAAACTGGCCGGTGTACCAAACAACACCTTGTCCCATTACGGCACCAAACAATGCCAGTAATACCATTTTAAAATTAGCCCGGTGACCGAAACTTTCTTTTAAAGGATTAACGGAAGTTTTTCCCTCTGCTTTTACTTTGGCGAACATCGGGCTTTCTGACATGCGCATTCGTATGATGATGGAAACGATAACCAGCAATAATGATATCCAGAAAGGATAACGCCAGCCTCCCCACTCTGCTGAGAATTTTTCGATCCCCTGCAACTGCCGAACGAGGATGATGATGCCCAAAGCCAGGAATAAACCAAGGGTTGCAGTTGTTTGAATCCAGCTTGTCCAGAATCCTCTTCTGCCTGCCGGCGCATGTTCGGCAACGTAAGTAGCTGCACCGCCGTATTCGCCACCCAATGCCAGGCCCTGTACGAGGCGTAATACCAGTACGATGATGGGAGCTGCCCAACCTATTGCCTGGTAACCCGGAACCAATCCAATAGCGAATGTTGATCCACCCATAAGTATCAGCGTAAGTAAAAAAGTATATTTACGCCCGATAAGATCGCCGAGCCTGCCGAATACCAGTGCACCGAACGGACGTACAATAAAACCCGCTGCAAATATGGCGAGTGTACTCAGCAATGCGGATGTACCGGAATCTTCCGGGAAGAACTGTTTGGAAATAATGGTAGCCAGCATACCGAAAATGTAGAAGTCGTACCATTCTATCAACGTACCTACAGATGAGGCGCCTATTACAAAGGCCATCCCCTTTTCTGGTTTGGTTTTAATTTGAACGTTTGCCATGATTATAATTTTTAAAGGAAGATGTGGGTTTGTAAAATGAATGCGCCTTCTGAACCGTTTCTTTCAGGGTTATTGTTTACTCTTTTGTACACCGGCCTGCTGCTGTATTGCAAAGTAATTTTTGCATTGTGGTTGCTGATGAAATAGTTCATGCCGAGGTCGTACTGCCCGGAAGCTTTACCGATACGATCGAACTTTTTATAAGTGAATGTTGCATACGGCATAAATGCGGTGCCGTTTTTGAAACGCGGTAACAGATAGCCGAACTGGCTATACCAGATATTGCCTGTTCCGATAGTAGGTTGAAGGTTTCCCCCTCCTGCCCAGCTTGTGTTTGCATCAACTGCAGTAGATACCGTTGATGGATGTTGATTCAATATGCCGATGTTGCGCAGGTAATTGTGCCCGAAATAGGAATTGTACCAAACAGAGTAGAAATTGATGGCCGTTCCTTTTTTCTTGTTCAAAGGCATATCGAGGTAAACATCAATGCCTGTATTGCGTTGGTTATGTTTTACAACGGGGTCTGTTGGCGAAGCTTTGGTGGCTGTTGCTCCGTTGTGCGTGTACCAGCCGGCTCCAATGTTTAGTACTTTTTTTGTACCGAGATAAGATCCTACAAAATAAGGAAGCACATTACTTTCTTTATCGAAGAACATCCAGTTGAAATAACCGCCGGTTGCCCAGTTTTCTGTAAATACATTAACGGCTGTTGTTGAATTGGCTGAATCTGCATTGATACCAAAAGCAAAAGGTTTGTTCAGGTGCATCCGATAATCAAGTCTGCCGATCTGTCCTTTAGTGTACACACCTAACTGGCGGGCAAACTGATCGGTTGCATCAATATTAACCCAGTTGAAGATGGGAGCATCAAGCGTCATAAAATTCAATGTGCTGTTGCTGCTCATCCTGCTTACTCCGTTCCAGTAATGCAGGCCTGCACCCATGTGAAATTTCCCTGGTACTATGGCATAATCGGTGAATGCATCATGAATATACAATTGGGGTCTTTTACCGCCCTGCCCGGTTGCACTGGCGCCGGTTCCCAATGTTCCGGAACCGCCACCGTTACTGAAACTCTGGTTATTAATACCAAAGTGGGATACGATCATGAACCGTGGAGAGATCTGTGCCTGGATGAGCACTCTTGATCTGCGGATACCGAAATCGTTGGATGATTTCTGAACCTTTCCGTTGATGTCTGTTGTTCCCGGATTGTTCATCGTGTGGCTAATCCACATCTGGTGCCAGGTGATTATCCTAATAAATTTTTGTCCTTTCTCATCTAGTTTCAGCGTCATGGGTTTGTAGCTGTGGTCGATGTCTTTTTTGGGTGTGGTTCCCTGGGAGAAGGCTTGTGCGATGGATACTAAACACATCAGCCCGGTTAATAAAATTCTGGTCATAGTGCAAGCGTTTTGTGTGATTCGAATTTCAGCCACAAAACTGCCTGTTGCCAAATCATACCTATAATGCTGCTAAAGGTATAGGTTTCAGAAACTGTTTTTTCTGAAACGTTCCCATTTTATGAGCATGAATTTATCTCCAAGTTCGGTTACGATACAGCCTGCATTTTTCAACGCATCTTTCCCTGCAAAAAACTGTATAAGTTCCTCCTGGTTCAACACCTGGTAGGTTGGATGATAGTTGTTGTTTTCCGGTGCTTTAACACCATACGTTTTAACCCAGTTCATTACGCTTACATGACTGATGCCTAAGATCCTTTCAATTTCACGGAAACTAACCCCTTCAATATGGAGCTGAAGGGCTTTGATAACGTAGTACGGATCGATCTTCCGCCCTTCTTTTAACACCGTAAAAAAGTATTTGCACTCTTTACAATGATATCGCTGTCGCCCTTTAACCACGCCGCTTTTAGCTACCTGCTGGCTTTTGCATTTCGGACATTCAATATGTTTCATAACAGCAATCTACAACATTGCCTATACTTAATTAGCAAAACTATACCTAATTAGCAGGAAATAATTCGCCCGGCATTGCAGAAGCAAGTACTTTTAGGTTACAAAAACTATTGCTATGTCATATCCTTATCAGATTAAAAGTTTAGAACAGTATCACGCCGATTATAAAAGAAGTGTGGAAGACCCGGAGGCATTTTGGGGAAATGTGGCGGAAAATTTTACGTGGCGCAGGAAATGGGACAAAGTACTCGACTGGAATTTCACAGAACCTAAAATAGAATGGTTCAAAGGAGGAAAGCTGAACATCACAGAGAATTGCATTGACCGACATCTTCCTGAAAAAGCCAACACACCAGCTTTCATTTGGGAGCCCAACAATCCGGAAGAAAGAGTTCGGGTGGTTACTTATGCCCGCCTGCATAAACGCGTTTGCCAGGCAGCACAGATGCTGGTAAACAATGGTGTAAAAAAAGGCGACCGTGTTTGTATATATATGGGAATGGTTCCTGAACTGGCGTATGCTGTACTGGCATGTGCCCGTATCGGTGCCATTCATAGTGTGATATTCGGTGGATTCAGCGCACAAAGTATTGCAGACAGGTTGTATGATGCACAGGCGGAATTTATTATTACCTGCGATGGCGCTTATCGAGGCGGTAAAGATATTCCTTTAAAAAGTGTGATAGACGATGCGCTGGTAGGAAACCGAACAATTAAAAGAGTAATTGTGTATACGCGTACACGCACTCCCGTTAGTATGATAAAAGGCCGCGACGTATGGTGGGAAGATGAAATGGAATTTGCTTTGGACCAGTTGGAAAAAAACGGCGAAGTAAATTTCCCCGCTGTTGAAATGGATGCAGAAGATCCGCTGTTTATATTATACACTTCCGGAAGTACCGGCAAACCCAAAGGTGTGGTACATTCCTGCGGTGGATATATGTTGTGGACAAATTACACATTCGTAAATGTATTTCAGTACAAGCCGGGCAATATTCATTTCTGTACGGCTGATATCGGCTGGATTACCGGTCATAGTTATATTGTTTACGGACCAACCAGCGCAGGTGCTTCTTCCGTAATGTTTGAAGGTATTCCAACCTGGCCCGATGCAGGACGGTTCTGGGACATTGTAGAACGTCATAAAGTAAATTGTATTTATACGGCGCCTACAGCTATACGCAGCCTTATGAGTTATGGAACGGATCCGTTAAAAGGTAAAGACCTCAGTTCATTGCAGGTACTCGGCACCGTTGGTGAACCAATTAATGAAGAAGCATGGCATTGGTATGATGAAAATGTAGGTAAAGGCAAATGCCCCGTGGTAGATACCTGGTGGCAAACTGAAACCGGTGCCTGCCTGATCAGTAATATGGCCGGAGTAACGCCTGCCAAACCTTCATGGGCAACATTGCCTATGCCTGGTGTACAGCCTGTTCTGGTAGATGAGCGTGGTGAAGAAATTACGGAAAGAGATGAACACGGTGTTATGAAAGGAAACCTTTGTATTAAAGCGCCATGGCCGGGTATTTTACGAACAACCTGGGGAGATCATGAACGTTGCCGCACCAATTATTTCGCCACTTACCCTGGTTTGTATTTTACCGGCGACGGTGCATTGAAAGATGCCGATGGAAATTACCGTATCACCGGTCGTGTAGATGATGTATTAAATATCAGCGGTCACCGGATTGGAACGGCGGAGGTAGAAAATGCGATCAACATGCACAGCGGCGTTGTGGAAAGCGCTGTGGTTGGATACCCGCATGACATTAAGGGACAGGGTATTTATGCTTATGTAATTTACAATGGTCATCATGGCGACGAAAACCTGCGTCGTTTAGACATAAGCCTTACCGTTAGTAAGATCATCGGGCCCATTGCAAAGCCGGATAAGATCCAGTTTGTAAGCGGACTTCCAAAAACAAGAAGTGGTAAAATCATGCGTCGTATTCTGCGCAAGATAGCGGAAGGAGAAATGGAGAACCTCGGCGATACCACTACCCTTCTTGATCCTGAAGTGGTGAATGAAATCAAACATGGCAAGTTGTAATACGTTTGTAAAAAACAGGAAAGCCCTGCAATTAAATGCGGGGCTTTTTTTAAGATGAAGACGTGTTGAACATCGAAGGCTGTAAACCTGGATCCGGTTCTTATTTATTTAACCAGTTGTTATTTGAAAAATTAAAATCGGGAAATACTTTTTCCGGGTCAATAGTTACCGACTTCAATTCTTCTGTTACCGGGATCTTTACTTTAAAGCTGCTTGTATTATTCCAAATTTCAACCGGTAGTTTAATGGTTCCTTTTGTGCCGGATTTTGTTTCATAACCAATGGTAACCGGCATCGCCATCTGTTGCAGGTTAACGATCGTTACCACAGCACCGTTAGCCACATTACTGGTATCGTATGTCACTTCTTTTATTGCCTGGTCGAGTTTAAAATTTTCGAGATACCAGCCTTTCCAGAACCAACCAAGGTCTTCGCCGGCAGCATTATCCATTGTTCTGAAAAAATCCCACGGTGTCGGGTGTTTATAAGCCCAGCGATTGATATAGGTTTTAAAAGCATAGTCAAACCTGTCGGCACCAATAATTTCATCACGCAATAATTTTAGCCCGAGTGCCGGTTTAAAATACAATTCATTTCCTATGTTTTTTTCTTTTAAGGCATCTGGTGTATTAAATATCGATTCACTGCCTTCCCCAAAAAGGTATGGTGCGATTTCTTCCATTTTCTGTTTCCCCGACTTGTATTCGCCCTTATTAAAATCTTCGTGTGCAAGAGAATTGATGAATGTATTGAATCCTTCATCCATCCAGCCATATCGCCTTTCATTGCTGCCTACGATCATTGGGAACCAGGTATGGCCGAATTCATGATCGGTTACCCCAAACAATCCGTCTTCCCTCGCAAATGAACTACAGAACACAATGCCCGGGTATTCCATACCGCTGATATTGCTTGCCACATTGGTTGCTACCGGGTACGGATACTCGAACCATCTCCGGCTATAATTTTCAATACTTCCTTTTGTATATTCTGTAGCCCGGCCCCACCCTTTTATGCCCTTGCTTTCTACAGGGTACACACTCATGGCCAGTGCTTTTTTACCCGACGGAAGATTTATTCTTGCTGCGTCCCACATAAATGCTTTTGAAGAAGCCCATGATGCATCCCTTGCATTATTGATCTTATAATGCCATTTCAATACGGATGTTTTTGCCTGTGTACCGGCCTGTTCCACTTCTTCTTCTTTCCGGATCATTACCGTCTGATCGCTCTGGCGGGCTTCATTGTATCTTTTTAGTTCTACAGCGCTGAGTACTTCAGCCGGGTTCTGTAATTCACCGCTGGCCACCACGATATGGGATGAAGGTGCCGTTATGTAAAAATCGAAATCGCCGTATTCAAGATAGAACTCACTTGGCCCGAGATACGGATCGGTATTCCATCCTCTTATGTCATCAAACACACACATTCTCGGATACCACTGGGCTACGGCGTAAATATCTCCTTTTTTTGTTTTTAAGATTCCACAGCGATCGGCTCCGTATTGCGGCAAAGTGAATGAATAATCAATCTTAATTTTTACCTGTCCTCCTTTTGATTTTAGATTGTTGGGTAATCTTACCTGCATTCGGGTATCCGTTACCGTATAATCGGCGTTGATAGATTTGTCGCCGATAATCTTCACAGCACCCAGTTTCACACCACCATTGAAATTAGATTTTGCATCGCCGTAACGGCTTCGGGCGCCAACGGGCATGCGTGCCTGTCCGCGACTATTTTTATCAAACAAATTCTGATCTAATTGCAGCCATAGGAAAGGCAAAGTAAACGGACTGTTATTCGTATAGGTGATGGTAACAGAACCGGAAACAGTATTCAATGCTGTATCGAGTGAAACATTCATTTCGTAATCTGCTTTGTTTTGCCAGTATGCGGTACCGGGTTCTCCCGTAGCAGCTCTCGAATCGTTTACAAAAGATTCATACATCGCTGGTGCAAATAATACATGAGGATCATATACCGACACAGGGAATGGTTCTTTACTTTGGGCGTTGCTGCTATTGTACAGGCAAACAAGACAAAGGAGGAAAAATACACGCATATCAATTTTTTTTCAAGGTAATCGAAAAAGATCAGTTGCTGTTGCCGTACATGTATTATTGCCAGTTTTTAAGCAGTGTTGCTGCTTCTTTTTTTATGCGGGGATCGTCTTCAGTTTGCACAGGTAGCGATTGTACAATTTTAAGCATGGCGATGGCTTTGGGTGTTTCATCGTTTTTGTGATAAGCCCTTGCGAGTTCAAGGTAGTTGAGTGCAAAAGACGGATTGAGTTCTTTTGCTTTTTCGTAAGCTGTAATCGCTTCCTTTAATGAAGCATTCGCCGGTATGCCGCCATAAAAAACTTTTGCCCAGGTTCGTTCGAGCCCCGACAAATTATAAATCTCGTAATTCCATTTTCCGAGTATGTGCCAGGCTTTGAAATTTTTAGGATTTATTTTCAGGGCTTTATCAACATACTCTTTTATTTCCTTAATGATGGAAACTTTTTCCTTGCCGCTTTTTTTCAGTAAGGTTCGGCCAATAGCAATGGCAATGGCTACATTGGCTTCATCACTATTGGGATGAATTTTTAAAGCGGTTCTGGCGTAGATGATTGCAGCCTGGTTGTAGTTCTCCTTTGATTGAGCATTTTGTTCCCGCCCGGCAATCCGGCTGCAAAGCTCGCTGCATTTGGTTAAGGCGTAAAGACTCAGCGGTTGAATTTTCAGTGCTTCTTTAAATTCATGGAGTGCAGCTTTTTCGTTTGGGATGGCTTCCAGCCTGTCGGCTTCTTTTATCATGGCATTAAAATCCTGGGCACCTGTTACCAGTGAATTAAAGAACAGGCAGCACAGTAAACACAGGATTTTTATGGATGACTTCATCAATACGCTTTATGAAAAGTTACACCTACACTACCTATAAAATTGCTGATGGGCGGGTGTAATTTGTTAATGCTGATGTTAATATTCTTTATACGCTTGTCCATTGAATATATTGCATCACAGATGTTTTCAGCCAGCATTTCCAGTAAAGCTACCGGGTGCGACATATACCTTTCTACCAGTTGATATACTTCCGTATAATTTATGGTTTGATGAATGGAAGTGATCTTTTCGCCCGGATCAAAAAAAATATCTACCGATACTGAAAAATCAGTTCCGGTGATTGCTTCTTCATCATGCAAACCATGATGAGCGAAAAATTGCAGGTTATGAAGGTGAATGGTTACCACGATTTGAATTTATCTCTGCTTACAATCAATGAAGCCCTTTTTCACTTAAATAGCGTTCTGCATCCAATGCAGCCATGCAGCCACTACCCGCTGCCGTTACCGCCTGCCTGTATATTTTATCCTGCACATCTCCTGCGGCAAAAACACCGGCTACATTTGTTTTGCTGGTGCCGGGTATTGTTTTGATATAACCGGTTTCATCCATTTCTAACCAGCCTTTAAAAATTTTACTATTGGGTTCATGCCCGATGGCAACAAAGAAGGCGCTGATTGCTATTTCCTGTTTTTCTCCTGTTTTGTTGTTCAGGATTCTTAGTCCATCTACTTTTTTATCTCCGAGAACTTCATCAGCTTCCGAGTTCCAGTACATCTTTATATTTTCGGTTGCAATCACGCGGTCCTGCATAATCTTACTTGCCCGCATCTGGTCGCGGCGTACGATCATGTGAACGGTACTGCAAATTTTTGACAGGTACAATGCTTCTTCTGCGGCAGTATCGCCGGCTCCGATGATGGCTACTTCTTTCCCTTTAAAAAAGAATCCATCACAAACGGCGCAGGCACTCACGCCATATCCATTTAGTCTTTGTTCGCTTTCCAGTCCGAGCCATTTTGCAGAAGCACCTGTGCTGATGATAACCGAATTGGCTTCTATCCAGTATTCCTCATCTATTTCTACCAGTAACGGATGGGCGCTGAAATCTACATTCGTTGCCAGTCCGTAACGGATATCTGCACCCATACGGGCAGCCTGCTTTTCAAAATGTATCATCATTTCCGGTCCCTGGATGCCATCGGGGTAACCGGGATAATTTTCAACTTCAGTGGTAATGGTTAACTGTCCGCCGGGTTGTATCCCCTGGTATAAAACGGGCTTCATATTGGCACGGGCAGAATAAATGGCTGCAGTATATCCTGCCGGCCCTGATCCTATAATGAGGCAGTTTACTTTTTCTTTGATCACTCTGTTCATAAAGATGTGTAGTTGTTTATATCGGCCAAAGGAGTTGTTCCTGTTTTACCGTGTATGTTTGTATAAATGAATTGAAGATAAGTTCGTTTATGCGTTATTGTTATTCCACCACTTTGGTTCCATACCAGGCAGCATATCCGCAAAAAGCTCCGAGTGCACCGTTGGAAACATTACCGGTAACTTTATTTGGTTGGGAGAATGGGTTGCCGATACTCTGGAAAGCAAATTCCCAGGTACTCCAGAAATCGTAGGTGGCCCGGTTGATGTTGCAGAATTTAAGGGTAACGGTATCTCCTCTTTTAAAAAAAGTGCTGTCAATTTTCGGCTCTTTGTTTTTATCCACGCCGGCAGGTAATTGCACTTCATAAGTAGTGCCGTCTATGATCTGGTCGTCGAATACCGAATTCCAGCCTGGGAAAAAAGGATCGCTGTTTGTTTTGGTATAATAGCGAACACAATTGCCAAGCCCGGGAGGATCGGTAGCTTTTAAAAACATAACCCGTTTGTTGGTATCCGGATTTTGCGGTGCTACTTTAAAATAAAAAGAATCAGGATAGATGTTCAAAGCCGGAATTTTTGTACTCGCTGTATATTCCTGTCCTTCTGAAACAATCCTTAACGTATAATCTGTATTGAATTCTCCCACAAATGCAGTGGATAAAGAAGACGAATCGATGCTGTACACAAATGCAAAATAACCCGGAACCAGTGAATAATTATACTCTTTCAATTTATGCGTAAGTGTTCCGTTTGATATGTACACATCGGCGTTGTGAACAAATAACGAATCGAAAATTGCCGGATCTATCTGGCTGAAGAACGAGATGCTCTTTGTAAGAATTACGGTAGGCGCTTTGCCCGATTCAATTTCAGCATCTACTACCAACACGTTGGCTGGTTTGTTTAATTCGAAATTGATATTTTTTTCGCAGGAAGAAAAGAGTATTCCGGCAATGAATATGGTGAGCGTGATCAGTTTATTCATACTGCAAATTTACGGTAAGAAGTGAAGTATGGAAAGAAATAGGAAATGAGAAATTAAAAATATGAAATGAATAATGATGAGACAGGATCAGATGAACCGCTACAATGTAAAATGAAAAAGCCGGATCAATTCAGATCCGGCTCTTTGAATATCCTGTAAAAGTTACCTTAACCCAGGTAAGCTTTCAGCGCACCGCTGTAACGTGCTTTTTGTAAACGTTTGATTGCTCTTTCTTTGATTTGGCGAATACGTTCTTTGGTAAGATCATACTTCTGCCCGATCTGTTCAATGGTTACACCATTTTCGCCGTCTAAGCCAAAATAAGCATTAACAATTTCTGCTTCACGTGGACTTAAAGATTTAAGTACGCGGCGGATTTCATTTTTCAATGAATCATGCATCACGTCTTCATCTGTTTCATCACCGCCTTTCAGCAAATCGCCCATAGCTACATCTTCTGCTTCATGAACCGGTGCATCGAGTGAAGTATGCCTGGTGTTACTCTGGAAAATATTATTGATCTCAGTTTCACTCATCTCCAGTAATTCTGCCAGTTCCTCAGTTGATGGTTCACGTTCGTGTTCCTGTTCAAATGCCATGTAGGCTTTATTTGCTTTATTGTAAGTACCAATTTTATTCTGAGGCAAACGAACCAGCCTTCCCTGTTCTGCCAAAGCCTGCAGGATGGATTGACGAATCCACCAAACTGCATATGAAATGAATTTAAAACCTTTCGTTTCATCAAATCGCTGTGCAGCTTTGATCAAACCAAGATTTCCCTCATTGATCAGGTCACTCAGGGAAAGTCCCTGGTGCTGGTATTGTTTGGCTACTGACACAACAAACCTTAAATTGGCCTGAACCAATTTATCCAACGCACGCTGATCGCCCATTTTAATTTTCTGGGCCAGGATGGTTTCTTCCTCGGGAGTAATCATCGATATCTTCGAGATTTCCTGGAGGTATTTTTCAACAGCCTGGGAATCACGGTTAGTTATCTGTGTTGCGATTTTTAGTTGCCTCATTGTATAAGTTTAATGTCTGAAATAATTAACAGTTGATAGACCATTTTTGTTGGGGGAAAGTTGCAAAGAAAGAAAGCTAATTTCTTTTCTTGAAATCATTTGCAAAGATAACACGCAGATTTTTAATTTCATAGCATTTACTGAAAATAATGCATAAAAAGTGTATAATTTACACATCTTTTGACCAATTTCATTTTGCGAATATCATATAGAAATTATTTTTCAGGGGTAACACTACCCATTATGGTTAATCGCATCACCAACATTATTTTTGTTTTATGATGACAGATCTTCGTTCCGACACCTTTACCAAACCATCTCCCCGGATGCTGAAAGCCATGATGGACGCCGCTGTTGGCGATGATGTTTTTGGTGAAGATCCTACCGTTAATCAACTTGAAGCATTTGCCGCAGAAATTTTTGGGATGGATGCGGCATTGTTTTGTCCGAGTGGAACCATGACCAACCAGATTGCCATCAAATGCCATACACAGCCGGGAGATGAAGTGATCTGCGATAAGCTCAGCCATGTGTACATTTACGAAGGAGGTGGCATCGCATTGAATAGTTCCTGCCAGGTAAAAACCATCGAAGGAAACCGGGGCAGAATTACGGCGGAACAGGTAAGCGAGGCCATCAATTCAGACGATATTCATAAGCCAAGAACCAGCCTGGTGAGTGTTGAAAATACTGCCAACCGTGGCGGCGGGAGTTTTTATGATTTTGCTGATCTTGAAACCATTAAACAAGTTTGCCTGGAAAATAATCTTAAGTTTCACCTGGATGGTGCAAGGCTGTGGAATGCATTGATCGCAACCGGGGAGAAGCCGAAATCCTATGGTGCATTATTCGACAGCATTTCTGTTTGCCTCAGTAAAGGACTGGGTGCACCGGTAGGTAGTTTGTTGCTGGGCGAAACCGGATTTATTAAGAAAGCCCGACGCATCCGTAAAGTGTTTGGAGGCGGCATGCGACAGGCGGGTTACCTGGCCGCAGCAGGAATTTATGCGCTTGAAAATAATATCGACCGGCTGGCGGAAGATCATCATCATGCAAAGCAGATTGCCCATGCACTGGTGAAAAAAGATTTTATCGGCAGAATGTACCCGGTTGAAACCAATATCCTCATCTTCGACGTTACAGGCTCATATACTGCTTCATCATTTGCAGAATACTTAAAGAATGAAGATATTTATTGCATCCCGATTTCGCCTATGCAGGTACGAATGGTAACACACCTGGATGTTACCCCAACCATGGTGGAACGATTGATCACCATTATCAACAGCATGTAAGCTGTAAACAACCATTAATAATTCAGCATTCATCAATTAACTTTCATCATCCACAATTCATAAAGCGCATGTTTCCAAAAATAAACCCCACTACTACCCCGTCCTGGCAGCAATTGCAACATACATTCAACAACCGAAGGGAAACCATTAAGGATCTTTTCAGGGATGATCCTAACCGGTTTGAGCAATTCTCCATTACAATGGAAGATATCTTATTTGATTTTTCGAAAAACAATATTGATGCAGGCATCCTGGAAACACTGGTGAATCTTGCGAAAGAATGTAAACTGGATGAAGCCATATCAGCGATGTTTAGTGGCGAGAAGATCAATGGAACAGAATCACGGGCCGTTTTGCATACGGCGTTGCGGAATTTTTCAGGCTTGCCTGTCCTGGTAGACGGAAAAGATGTGATGCCCGAGATCCGGCAGGTGCAGGAACAGATGAAGGCGTTTTGCAACGAGGTTCACAATGGAAACTGGAAGGGATTTACCGGAAAAAAAATTAAGTATATCGTTAACATCGGCATAGGCGGCAGCGATTTGGGGCCGGTAATGGCCACCGAAGCACTTATGCCTTACCGCGTGGAGGGAATAGAAGCTTTTTTTGTAAGCAATGTAGATGGAACGCATATCAGCGAAACCTTCAAAAAAATTACGGCTGATGAAACACTCTTCCTGATTGCCAGTAAAACGTTTACCACGCAGGAAACCATGACCAATGCCCATACCGCCCGAAACTGGTTTTTGCAAAACGGCGGAAAGGAACAGGATATTGCCAAACATTTTGTGGCGCTTAGTACCAACGCAGCCGACGTAGCGAAGTTTGGAATAGACACGGCCAATATGTTTGTATTCTGGGATTGGGTTGGCGGAAGGTATAGTTTGTGGAGCGCCATCGGGTTGTCGATAGCATTAACCATCGGTTACGACAATTACGCATCAATGCTGAAAGGAGGTTATGCTGCCGATATTCATTTCAGGGAAACCGCATTCGAAAAAAATATCCCGGTGATCATGGCACTGATCGGGATCTGGTATAGGAATTTTTATGGTTATTCCACCGAGGCCATCCTGCCCTACGATCAATACCTGCATCGTTTTGCCGCCTATTTTCAACAGGGGAATATGGAAAGCAACGGGAAATATGTTGACAGGAACGGGCAGAAAGTAACCTATCAAACCGGACCGGTTATCTGGGGAGAGCCAGGTACAAACGGCCAGCATGCATTTTACCAGCTTATACACCAGGGAACGGAAATCATTCCCTGCGATTTTATCGCACCGGCCCAATCACACAATCCTATCGGCGACCATCACACGAAATTATTGTCAAACTTCTTTGCTCAAACGGAAGCATTGATGAATGGAACCGCCCATGAAAATCCATACCGGGTTTTTGAAGGCAACCGCCCTACCAATTCCTTCCTTATAAAAAAGATCACACCGTACACATTCGGGCAACTGATTGCTGTATACGAACACAAAATTTTTACCCAGGGTGTAATCTGGAACATCTATAGTTTCGATCAGTGGGGCGTTGAATTGGGCAAGCAACTGGCGAATAAGATTTTACCTGAACTGGATGGAGAAGCAAAAGTTCATTCGCATGATTCATCAACGAATGGATTGATAAATGCGTTTAAAGGAATGAAGTGAGTTTAGTTGTTAGTTATTAGTACTTAGTTATTAGTTGTTAGTTATTAGTACTTGGTAATTAGTTGTTAGTTGCAAGTTGCAGGTGGTCATAAAATTTTTAACATCACTTATGTTTAAGCTTATGCCATGTAAAAAAATAGTCGTGCTCACTTTAATGCTGGTAGGTTTTGTGCTGGTGCTTACCCGGTGCATCAATAACCAGTTACCGGAAGGAAAAGATCCACGCGGTAATGTGTACGCCGGTTCGGAAGCCTGCAGGCAATGCCACCAGGAAGTGTACGACAATTTCATACAGGCAGCCCACGCAAAAGCGACAAGTATGCCTTCTGCAGCAAACATTCATGGCGATTTCAGCAATGCACGGGATACTTTTTCTTTTAATAGTACCGCCAAAGTAGTAATGGAAAAAAGAATTGATGGTTATTACCATGTAATTTACCAGGGAGGAAAAGAAAATGGTGCATATAAAGTTGATCTGTTGTTTGGTTCACGAAAAGCCCAAACAAGTGCTTACTGGGCCAACGATCGCTTTTATGAATTACCGGTATCCTGGTATGCATCGGTAAACGGATGGGGAACAAGCCCGGGATTCCCTACCGACTTTATCAAAATCGGAAGAGTGGTAAACCAGAATTGCCTCGACTGCCACAGCTCACATATCGACATTAAACCCGGCGCTTCAGTATTTGAAGAGCAGTTGCTGAACCATTCATCGCTGGTATATGGTATCGATTGTGAAAGATGCCATGGCCCGGCATTGAACCATGTTAATTACCACTTAACGCACCCTGGTCTTACAACAGCTTATTATCTTATCAAAGCAAAAGATCTAACGCATCAGCAAAAACTGGATGCCTGCGCTATTTGTCATTCGGGAAATGATAAAAAGAAGATTCAGTCCCGTTTCTTTTTTAAGATGGGTGATACACTAAGTTATTTCTTCATGCCCCGTACTTCAGATGCGGCCATTGATGTACACGGCAATCAATCAACCCTGATGGAGCAAAGCAAATGTTTCCGGGATTCAAAGGTCATGACCTGTAATACCTGTCATGATCCGCATAAAAATGCAGGAAACGACCTGGCCGTATATTCACAACAATGCATGAGTTGTCACCAGCCGCAATCAGCACATTTTTGTCCCAAATTCGCCGATATGGGAGAATCTATCAAAACCAACTGCATAGATTGCCACATGCCTAAACAGGCTTCACGGGCTATTACTTTTAATTTGCCGGGCGCAAAGGAAGAATCAAGTTATATCCTGAGAACGCATAAGATTGGTATATATGGCAATGCCGATACTGTTCCGAAAGTTCGTTAGGAAAGTAGAAGGCTGAATGGATGAACTGTTACTTATTAAGTTTTTGCTATCGGTTACCTGGTTATTGCACCAGGTAAATCAATGTTGGGAAGTGATCACTATAGCCATTATCCCAGCTCCTGTTGATATCAAATGAACGGTGCGGATAACCTTGTTCCGGGCCCATGGCGTGCATAAGGAATTCTTTCTTAAATATCTGGTATTTAAAATATCTCCACTTGTTATTTGGATTTTTTACAAAAGCCCCCGACATCATGATCTGATCGAGCAAATTCCATTGTCCCTGGAAAATTTCAGTACCTGTACCGCTTTTAAAAACCTTGATCCAGGGGTTAAAAATATCTGTCATTGCCAGGTTGGTTGTATCCGCTTTTGCTTTTAGAATTTTCAAAATGCTGGCATCAGTGGGGTTGTCATTCAAATCGCCCATGATGATAATTTTTGCATTTTCGTCGGTTGCATGGAGTGAATCAACAATTCTTTTATCTACACCGGCAGCAACGGCTCTGTGCGGCATGGTTTCGGCTTCTCCACCGCTGCGTGACGGCCAGTGATTCACCATTACATGGATGGTGTCGTTGCCGGCCAATACGCCTTTTACATACAATACATTCCTGGTAGGCCTGGGCTGACCAACTTTGGTAAGATCAACTTTTAAGGGTTCTGTATGCAATGGTTTAAAATATTTCGGATTGTACAGTAAAGCAGTGCTGATGCCTCTAACGTCGGGCGTTGGAAACCAGATGTATTTATATCCACGAGCGGCCAGTTCCGGTTGTTTAAGCAAGTCGTTAAGTGCAAGATCGTTTTCAATTTCAGCAATGCCGATGATAGCGCAACCTTCCGGTGTTACATCGGCTGCCATTTTGCTTAATACCGTGGCAATATTGTGCAATTTCTGATTGTACACTTCATAGGTATAGTGATAATCACCACCAGGCGTAAAATCTTCATCAAGCTTTGTAGTATCATTTTCGGGGTTAAACAGGTTTTCTACATTGTAAAAACCTACAGGTAAAACTTTGTATTGTTTTTTTTGAGCGAAGCCATTAAGGGAAAACAATGTAATAAGGAGTATCGACAGGAACTTATTCATAGATAAACAATTTAGAGACTTGTGTAATATCTCACTGGGTATTAAATAAAAAAGTCTTCAGTGTTCATGAAGACTTTCTTTATGAAAAAATATTAATGAATTACCATTTATCAACTTCTTCAGAATGACCGTTATCCTGCGGAGCTGCGGCAACGGGTTCTTCTTTCTTTTCTTCAGCCATCACCGGGGCGCTTGTTTCTGCAGATTCGCTTCTGCCCTGGCCTTCTTCACCACCTTCATAAGGAGTATCGTGGTTAAACGCATCGAAATCGAAATCCGGCATTAATTCGGTTTTTACGTGGTCAACCGTTTCATTTAAACCTTTTAAAAACTTATTAAAATCTTCTTTGTACAAAAAGATCTTATGACGATCATACCCGTCTGAATCAAAACGTTTACGACTTTCAGTAATGGTTACATAAAAATCGTTTCCTCTTGTTTCTCTTACATCAAAAAAGTAAGTTCTGCGTTTACCGGCTTTTACCCTGATACTGTAAACGCTTTCCATTTTTTTATCGTTGTTTTCGTACGCCACTGTTTGGTATTTTAAAATTTTTAATCCGACAAAGATATAGTTGTTTTCGATTCCACAAAAAAATTGGGATTTTATCAGCCATCAATTATATACAATCTTTCTACATTTTTGAAACATGATAAGCCGGCAGTTCTTTCAAACCGGTATCAACCCGATTTCTTTTCCTGTTCCTGCTGCCTTGCAAACATATCGGCATACATTCCTTTTTTTGCCATCAGCGATTCATGCGTTCCCATTTCCATCACTTTACCTTCATCCATCACAACGATCTTATCAAAACTAAAAAGGGAGAAGATTCTGTGTGTAATGATGATCGCTGTTTTATCCTGCAGGTATTGATATAAACTGCTGATGATCTCTTTTTCCGTTTTGCCATCTACCGCACTTAAGCAATCGTCGAAAATTACAATTTGAGGATTTTTTACCAATGCCCTGGCGATGGAGATGCGTTGCTTTTGTCCGCCGCTGAGGGTTACACCTCTCTCTCCTACGATCGTTTCAAATCCCTGTGCAAAACTGTTTATTTCATTGTAGATGCTGGCCTGGCGAGCTGCGGTGGCCACTTCCTCTTCACGGGCGTCATTCTTACCAAAACGTATGTTATTGCCGATGGTTTCACTGAACAGGAACACATCCTGCGGAACGTAGCTGATCTGTGAGCGTAAATGGGCAAGATCTATTTTATGTACAGGAATGCCGTCATATAATATCATTCCGTTCTGTACATCATACATGCGCAGCAGCAGTTGGGCAAGCGTTGATTTTCCCGAACCGGTTTTGCCTACAACAGCAATTTTTTCTCCTTTGCCGATAGTAAGTGAAAAATCTTTTATTGCATGAATACCGGTATGCGGATAGGTGAAGTCGGCGTTTTGAATGGTAATATTTCCTGCTAATATCGCATCAACAGCATCGGGCTCATTTTTTATGGTAGGTGCAGATAATAAAAATTCGTTGATCCTTTTTTGGGAAGCAACTGCCCGCTGGGTCATACTGGCGGTCCAGCCAATGGCACTAACAGGGAATGTAAGCATCTGAATGTACATTACGAATTCTGCAATTTTTCCAACTGTGGCTCCCGGTGCATGTTGTACAACATCGAGGCCGCCCACCATGATCGTAATGAGTGTGCTCAAACCAATCAGCAGTGCCATGCTGGGAAAATAGATGGCTTCGGTTTTTGCCAGGCTTAATGCGTTTGAGCGATACGATTCACTGTTGTTTTTGAAAAATCCAAGCATTGCCTTTTCCTGTACAAAAGATTTTATTACCCGTATGCCGGAATAGGATTCCTGTGCATTGGTGGTAAGATCGCTGAGGAGGGATTGGATGCGTTCACTTTTTTTGTTGATGATCGTATTTACAAAATAAATGGTGAATGCAAGTATGGGAAGCGGGCATAAGGCAACCAACGTGAGTTTAACATCCGAACGAATCATGAAGTACAAACTGAAGCCGATTACAGCGGCCAGGTTGATAAAATACATGATGGCCGGACCTGTGTACATTCTTACGCGGCTCACATCTTCGGCAATGCGGTTCATAAGGTCGCCGGTGCTGTGGGTTTTATAAAAAGCGGTATCCAGTTTTTGATAATGCTTAAAAATTTCATTTTTCTGATCATACTCAATGTGGCGGCTCATTACGATGATGGTTTGTCGCATGAGAAACATAAAAAAACCGCTTATAACGGCAACGAGGATGAGGATAAGGCCTGTGAACAGAATTTTATTGCCGGGGTGGTCATTAAAATTTTCTATTATTTTTCTTACGATCAAATCATAGTTGCTGTACGATTGATTGTAGGTGGCTGTACTTCCTTTTCCTGCATCGATGGAATGAATAACCGTGTTTACTACATAGCCTGTAAGCTGCGGCGACAGTATCCTGAAATAATTGGTGAGGATAACGAAGAGGATGCCGAGAAAAAAAAGCCAGCGGTATTTCCAGAAATATTTGTTGAGTGTGGAAAGTTGGGTCATGTAAGTGCAAAGGTAGGTGTGAATGGTGAATGCTGAATGCTGAATTGTGAATGCTGAATTATGAATGCGGAATTGAATGTTGAATGCGGAATTGTGATAACACTTATTACAGATTACACGAATTATTATTAACAGGAAAATGTAAAGATGATGACGAACCATGCTCCCTCTCCTCTGGAGAGGGTCGGTGTAAGGTGCCTTAGTGCCTTCGTGGTAACATCTGCTTTAATAACGAAAATTTTCCGAAAACAACAAACTTCATGACACTATGGCTAATTGCAAATCGTTCTCTACTACATTTTCTGCATTGTAATCGTTCTGCCTTCTGCGAACACATCATTTCTTTTATTGTCGCCGAAATAGGTGAGTTTAATGGTGCGGTTATCGATAAAGGTTAGTTGCCCTTTAAAATTCATTTGTTGCCCGTGGTCGGTTGCCGTAAGTTTTACTTCGATGGGCATGGTATTAAAATTAGCGGTATAGGTTGCCAGGGGTAAGCGGCCTCCCTCTGTAGTGATCATTACGGTTGCATTGGCAAAAAACTCCAACTGAAGTTGTTGCCCTTTATCAGCCCCACTCCATTTACCTATAAGGTCTTTGTTAGAACGGAGCTGCGCAGCCAGCAACTGAATGCTGAATAATAATAGTACTGAAAAGAATAATTTTAGTTTCATTGTTACATGCATTACATCCAAACTACTTTGTATTTTAGCAATGATACCTTCCAGTAAACTAACCTGTTACCATTGCAATCTCCTGTATTCACTATTCAAAACTTATTTATTTATCTGCTACTTCAAACCACCATTCCCCAATTCAGCCATTCATAATTCACAATTCATAATTCACAATTCATAATTCATAATTCAGCATTCAAAATCCACCATCCCCTTTTCCACTCAAATCTACAATTAACCACTAATACAATTCGCCATCAATCACCCGAAATTCTGTCTATTTTCAATTTCATGTTTACATCTACTGCCAGGTATTGGTTTTGCCAGTTCGCCGGATGGGGTGCCTGGGCGCTTATCAATTTATTTTTTGCCTACCAGTTTGCCAGCGATATTTATTTATACCCTGAAACAAAACGCAACCTTTTCTTCTTTGCGCTAACACTGGATTTGATCTGGAGTATTTTGTTAACCCACCTCTTGCGATTGGTATTAAAACGCATCCAGTGGATGAAATTTTCATTGCCCAGGGTTGCTGCCATTGTGATTGTGGGGGCAGTAACAGCCGGACTAACGGAGTATTATGCATTCCAGGCAACCTGTAATGTAACCGGACTATCACTGGATAAGTTTACCAATAACGAACGAAAGGAAAAAGCCATCGCCATGGAAAAGGAATTGCAGGTTGCGGGTACAGATTATTATGATTATGCAGCGAAAACAACCATTGACTCTACCAAATATGTTGCGTTTAATAAAATAAAGAAAACTACCGGCTGGCACAGGGATAAAAATGGCGCCTGGCAATTTGAAGAACCCTGGAAAGGAAAAGATTTCTGGGCCATTACCATTACGTTTATTCTTATGGCACTTTGGTTACTCATTTATATCGTTTGGCATTATGTAAATAAAAACCGGAACGACCAGATTGATAAACTACAACTGGAAGCAATGGTGAAATCGCTGGAGTTGAAAACGATTAAATCGCATATCAATCCGCATTTTATATTTAATGCACACAATAGTATCAGGGCGCTGGTAGATGAGAATCCGCAAAGAGCAAGGCAGGCCATTACTGAATTGAGCAATATTCTTCGCAGCAGTATGCAGGCGGAAAAACTGGAGACCGTTCCGTTGCAACAGGAACTGAATATTGTAAAAGATTACCTGGCTTTGGAACACATGCGTTTTGAAGACAGGTTGAAAATAGAAATGTCGATCGACGAAAATACACTGGAGCAATCCATTCCGCCAATGATGCTGCAAACGCTGGTAGAAAATGCGATCAAACATGGCATCAGCAAAACCATAGATGGCGGAACCATTAAAATTGTTTCAGTTAATAAGAATGGCTTCCATGAACTAACCGTTCAGAACTCCGGATCATTAAACGGGTACAGCAGTCATACGGGTTTTGGCATTACGAGTACACACGACCGGCTGAATTTATTATTCCAGGGAAAAGCAAATTTCCAGATTCACGAAATTGAAGGCGGGATGGTGGAATCAAAAATTATCATGCCGCTGTAAGATTATATTCATTTCAATCTTTGGTTTTTTTTACTGCTGATTATCATTAGAGGGTTAAGAAAATTCCTTTAACAACTCTTTAGTTAAATTCCCTTTTTCTTCGTGCAACCTTTTTTTTACAGATAGCATTTAGTAACCTGTGGGCAATTAAAAATATTGTTTGCAGGGTAAACCAGTAATGTACATGGATAAAGCTTTATTGATCAGGGAAGCGAAGCAAGGCAGTGCGGCAGCGCAAAAATTATTGTATGATCATTGGTCGGGAAGAATGCATGTGCTTTGCCGCCGGTATGTAAAAGTTGCGGAAGATGCAGAAGAGATTATGCTGGATGGCTTTTACAAATTTTACAAGACCATTCATCGTTTTCATTATAATGGAGAAGCCGCGTTACACGAATGGTTGAAGCGGATTATGATCAATGAATGTTTGATGTATTTACGCCGGAAAAAATCTTTCACCATGATCCCCGAAACCGATATTGCGGACATGGGAATTGAAGAAGCGGCACTCAATAATTTATCGGCATCAGAAATTTTTAACCTGATCGTTCAATTGCCGGTGGGTTATCGAACGGTATTCAATCTTCATGTTGTTGAAGGCATGGATCACAGGGAAATTGCAAAACTATTAGGCATTTCCGAAGGAACATCCAAATCACAACTCAGCCGTGCAAAAACGCTGTTACAAAAAATGATAGTATCAAATGAAACAATTTATGGCAGGCAATCAAACGGATAATCATGCTTCCTGGAAGAATGCGCTGGATGAACTTTCTGTTCTGCCGGATGAGGCTATGCGTAACAGTGAGGCTTCCTGGAATAAACTTGAAACACGTCTTAAGCAATCCAAAAATGCGTCACGGAAATATTTGTATTGGATGGCAGCAGCTTCCATCTTTATCAGTATTGCCGTTGCAGGTTGGTTAATCCTGCAATCTCCCAATGAATCATCAGGCCAACGAACGTTTGCGAAATCAGCAGCGCAACCTTTACACAATAAAAATATCATTGCAGGAAAACATTCCGGATCAGTTATAAAAAAATCAGATCAAACAGGCCCGATAAAAACAGCTACTAAAAAAATGGTGATGGAGGCAGCAGCAACTACAAAAGATACCATGCAGGAATTGGTTACCATAACCAACCCTTCCAACCTGCAAATACCGGAAGATACGGTACAGCATAAAGAAGAATTGGTAACCATCGCAGCTTCCCTGCGTGCCAAGCCTGTTGTATTTTCGGCATTAAAAAGAAAGATTCCCGTGGTTCATCTCAATGAAATAGAACAACCTGTTCATCCCTTTGAATCAGTAGCCGGCAATAATGACCGGAATGCAGCCTCTACATTAATTCGTAAACAAATAATACAGGATGATGAAAATAACCTGTACCAGAACGGTACCATCATTCGTATAAAACTCTCTCCTCAAAATTAAATAACATGAAAAGAATTGCATGCTTCCTGGTGCTCTTAACGGGCATCAACAGTAACAACTTTGCCCAGTCGAACACAGAAAAGACCTTTGAGTTGCCGCCGAACACCGCAACAAGAATCTTTTACATTGATCTTGGTAAGTCGGATAAAATTAAACTGGAACTGGGCGACCTGGATGATCTGGACCTGATCACGAACCTGGATTCTTTACTTCGTGTATTCGTTCAGGATATGGAACCGTTGAAAGACAGTTTAACTGATGACCTGGGCAATTGTCGTATCGATTATATTGCTGATGTTTCCGGGAAGAATAAAATCCGTATGCAGAAATTCATGCCGGCAGGTTCCAGTTTCCTGGCAGAAAAAGGAAATATAGCTGCGTTAAAACTGGAACAGGACACGCTTAATATTATCCTGAAAGCAAATGGAGGCACGCCTGCCCTGTTTCGAAAACATACAAGCGGTTATCATTTCTACCGTATCGGCTTTTATGTAAACAACCTGAAAAATCTTGCTGCTTATATGGATGGCAGTTTACAAAAACATATTCAAACCCTGCAGCAAACGGTAACAGGTAAATGGCAATCTGGTAATGATGGAATGATGCATCCAAAATCACAGCCATCCATTTCGTCAATCTCACCCCGTGGCGCCACAAACGGAAGTGATTATTTAAATATTAAATTAACGGCAGATGTACAGAATTATAAAAACCAGTTTGTGCCATCACTGAGTTTTGGAATGGCGGTAGTAACCAATCGCAATTCCATAAAACGTGAATACAGCCTGATGGCGGAATCTCATTTCACTTTTGCCCGCAATGATAAAAATGTATTACAAACCTATCGCAGCGCCTTTCTCACGTTTAGTTATAGCCAGACAGATGTGTTGAAAGCCCGCCAAGGCATCGGGTTTGATCCTGCATTCTCTTTAGGATATCTTGTAAGAAGACGGGGCGATGTGTTTGATAAGAATACTTTCAGGCTGGGCTTCGGCAAAGTACTTGCTTTCGGCGGCAAAGTAAAACTGGAACCGGTATTGTATTTTAATAATTTCTTTAAGAATGTTTCGCCGGGAATCAGGATCAGTTTGTAAGACTCGTAAATAACACCAGGCTGTGAGCAATGGGCTGCAAAGAGATTAACTCCCAGCTCACAGCTCAAGGCTCATAGCTTACACTTACCTCTTCCCTTCCTGCAAATTCAACAAGAAATTAAACAGGTTCATTTCGGTGGGTATTTCCAGTTTTTTCCTGAGGCGGTAGCGACTGATTTCAACACCCCTTACGGAAATGTTCATCAACTGTGCAATTTCCTTGGTAGACAGGTTCATGCGGAGGTAAGCGCTCAATTTTAATTCATTGGCACTCAGGTTGGGGTATTTGCTTTTGAGGATGGTTAGAAAATCGCTGTGAACCGTATCGAAGTGTTTGGCAAACTGCTCCCATTGTTTGTCTATCTTATCTTCTTCACTGATTACCCTTATGATCTTTTTAAAATCGTCGGCATCTTTTTCAGTACCGGGTGCGTTTTTGAGTTTCACCATCTGGTCTTTTACTTTGCCCAGCAGTTCGCCTTTTTGAACCAGGTGCATGGCAACCGAAGCCAGTTCATTGTTTTTATGTTGTATCTCTGCTTCCAGTTTTTCATTGCGGAGTTTTACAATTTCCTTTTCATTTTTTTCCATTTCCAACTGGTGCAGGTATTGCAGTTGCTTTTGTTCTTCTTCGTGTTTCAATTGTTGTGACCTGAACTTTCTTTTAAGTATGATGTATAACCAATAGTTGCCTACAAAGAAAATGAGCAGGTATAAGGCATAAGCCCAGTACGATTGATACCAGGGCGGCAGCACATAAAATTCATAACTGCCTACTGCGGATTCGTTGCCCAGGTTGTTCCTTGCTTTTACATTGAACACATATTTACCTGCAGGAAGGTTGGTGTATTCCTTTTCCGTTTTACGGGAAAACTCCGACCACTTCTCATCAAATCCTTCCAGGTAATAACTGTATTCGATGTTTGCCTGTTGTGCATATACGGTAGACGCATATTCGAAGTGAAACGAATTCCAGGAGTGGTTCACTTTTGTTTTTTTCTGTTTTGATTCAACAACATCTTCATTTACTTCTCCCCGGTAGCCGCCATATAACAGGCTGTCTTTGTCGTTGATCATTTTTACAGATGTGATCTGTACCTGTAACGGATATTTTATCTTTTTATATTGTTCGAAATTGATATGGTAAAATCCTCTTTCTCCGCCAATGAACACATTGTTCTTATCAACCGGGTAAACCTGTTCAAAGCCACTTACGAATTTGTTGGTGAGTTCGGGGAAATAAATCGTTTGTGGTTTTGCGCCCGACATATCTACCACACCAATTATTTTATCGAATACAAACCAGATATTACCGGCATTGTCTTCTTTTAAATACCGGATTTTCTTACCGGGAAAAAGTTGGTTGAAATAAACTGAAGGCTCAAATGCATCTTTTGCAGTGTTGTATTCAAACAACCCGTTTTCGGTTGCCAGTACGATGGTGTTTTTTATTTTAAATACATAGTTGCCATTGGGCGAAATAATGCCTTCAGCCTTAGCATAGGTTTTGGTAACTGTTTTTCCATTCAGCAATTGAACGCGGTAGATGCCCTTGTAAGGATGTGCGATCCAGATCTTATCATTATCGATACACACAAAACGGGCAGATTCAAAATAGGCAAAAGTTGAAGTGTCTTTTGAAAAACTGCCATCGACATATTTAAAAAAGTTGATTCCCTGGTAAGTACCGGCAATCATGTACGCGGAAGGCAGTACGTTCGACAAGGGCAGGAAAGTCCAGTAGCCGGAACTTTTATCCAATTGCCTGGCCACGTTATTATCTATAACAAAAGCACCGTCGTGATGTCCCATCAGTAGTTTCCCATTCACTTCCGACAGGTTCCATACCTGGCCTTTGGAATTTTCCACCGGTATAAAATTACCTTTTACATAACTCAAATCGGGTTCATCATAGAGGGTTGTTTTGTACAGGCCATTAGATGTTCCGATATACAGTTGGTTATTAAAAATATCTGCTGCATAACCGGAGCCCTCGTTCAGGTAATCGGGATAAATGTGTTTTACTGCATTGTTGTAGGCGATGAAGTCTATCCCGTTGTCCAGTCCAAGCCATATATTTTTTTCCCGGTCGAGGTAGATGTCGAGAATATTGTTATTCTGCAATCCTTCCTTACGGGAAAATTTCTGCACCAGGTTGCCATTCTTATCTATGATATAACAGCCGTCGAGATTGGTGGTGAGTGCGATGTGGTTGCTGTTCACCATTGCCGATGCCGATATATTATTATTGGAAACCTGGTTGAGGAAGGGCGTTTGTAATTTCTTTACTTCTGTACCGATGAGCATATATACCCCATTTTTGAGGGTGGTAAGAATGGCGCTATCGTGGCCGAGCGTGGTAAGCGACGTTACGAAATAGTCGGCCGGCAATTCGCTTTTGGTTATGAATGGCGCCCATATTCCATTCTGAAATGTAAGCAGCCCTTTGTCATAATCCTGTGCAATTAACCGGTTGTTACAGATGGAAATAAAACGCCAGTGAATGCTCTTATATACATTACAATGATTGCCTTTAACCTGGAAGATCTTGTTGCTCGTCTGGAAAAAAATCCAGTCGCGGTAAAAATAAATTTCCCACACATCGGTGAAAGAGCGTTCTTCTTTGGGTACTACATCCCGGAGCGAATGGTATTTCAGTTCGCCATTTGATGCCGGAGAAAAATAGCCGAATTCGTCCTGGCCACCCACATATAATTTATTATCCGGCCCAAATTCAACACATCTTACAATACTGTTATTGGATAAAGGATATGTTTTCCAGTTGATGCCATTATAGGTTAAAACCCCTTCACTGTTGGCAAAATAAATATTGCCTTTTTTATCCTGCCTGATCTGGCGGTTTTGGGCGCCTGCTTTATAATATTGTTTGGAATAATTGATAATGTCGGGCAGGCCGATGGTATTTTGGCCGGAACAGTAAAAACCTACCCATAAAGTAATGATGAATGTGAGGAGCCCTTTCATATACAACAATAGATTGTGAAAGTACAAAAAATAATATGATGTAGTAATGATGTAGTGTAAATCAGCTAAAAATCACGTTTTTGTGAAATTGATGTAGTAGTGATGTAATATATAAGTAGGAATGTAAGTTGATCCGGGGTTACCTTTAAATTACCAAGAATACCAAAACTTTTTCTCACCTCATTAAACAAAACGATTGCATATGAAACTAACGAAAGCATTTTTGCTATGTGCATGTTTTTTCGTCCTAGGGCTATGGAAGGCCGGGGCACAAACCATCCAGGTATCCGGTACGGTAACATCAAAAACCAACAATGAAGCGTTGGAAGGTGTTACGGTTTCGGTGAAAGGAACAACCGTAGCAACAGTAACCGACAAGTCGGGTAACTACACTATTTCTGCACCTCAAAATTCGGTACTAACGTTCACTTATGCGGGTATGACGCCTGAACAGGTTACCGTAAAATCTGCAGGTCCGGTGAATGTTGTACTCAATCCCCGTACATCCGTGATGGATGAAATTGTAGTTGTAGGATATGGCACACAGAAAAAAGCACTGGTAACCGGTGCGATATCCAGTGTAAAAGCAAAAGATCTTGAAAAAGTGCCAAACGGAACCGTTGAAACGGCATTACAGGGCCGGGTTTCGGGTGTTGCCATAGCAGCAAATTCCGGACAGCCGGGCGCAAGATCAACCATCAGGGTTCGGGGTGTTACCACGTTTGGTAACAACGATCCGCTTTGGGTGGTTGACGGAGTGATTGTGGATAATGGTGCGATCGGTTACCTCAACCAGTCGGATATCGAATCCATGGAATTGCTCAAAGACGCGGCATCAGCAGCCATTTATGGAACCAGAGCTGCAGCCGGTGTTTTGCTGATCACTACCAAAAAAGGAAGGGCAGGAAAACTGTCTTTTAATTATAACGGTTTCTGGGGAACTTCCTCTCCTGCTAAAAAACTGGATCTGCTGAATGCATCGCAATATGCAGCGTTAAGAAATGAAAAATCTGTAGCCGGTGGCGGCGGAATCGTTTTCCCGGATATAAATAAATATGGAACCGGAACCGACTGGCAAAATGAAATCTTTAATGATAATGCTAAACGGTATAACCACGACCTGAGCCTCAGCGGAGGAAACGATAAATCTACCTTCTATCTTTCATTTAACCTGCAAGACCAGGAAGGTATCGTATCCAGCAAAATATCTCATTATAACAAAAAAAGCTTCCGCTTAAATTCTAACCACAAGATCAGTAAGTTTTTCACTTTTGGTCAAACGCTTGGATATACTCACCAAAAAGCCCTGGGTATCGGAAACACCAACAGCGAATATGGCGGACCACTTAGTTCAGCCATCAACCTTGATCCTGTAACCCCGGTAGTTGAAACAGATCCTTCACTTATTGCGCAAACTCCTTATTCAAATAATGGTGTGCTCAATCATGGAATATTCACCGACGGAAATGGTAATCCTTATGCCATTTCAAGTTATGTTGGACAGGAAATGACCAATCCAAAAGCATACGAACATATTTTTTATGGTGATTACAACTGGTCTGACGATGTAATCGGAAGTGCCTTTATTGAACTCAATATAAATAAGCATATAAAATTCAAAACAATCGGCGGCGCTAAACTGGCTTTCTGGGGATCAAGAGACTTCACTCCTATTTTTTACCTGAGTGCAACACAAAACAACACGATCAAAAACAGCCTTACAAAAGTTAACCAGAATACATTTAACTGGAACATTGAAAACACGCTTAGTTATACCAACAAGTTCGGATACCATGATGTAACGGTGGTAATTGGCCAGGGTGCTTATGTTGACAATAACGGCGGTGGTTCTGCAGTGTCTATTTATGATCTGCCTATTACCGACTGGCAGGATGCATCATTTAATTTTGATATTCCGCAGTCGAACAGAACATCCGGTTCATGGGATTTTGTGAACCACAAAATTTCATCTTTGTTCGGCAGGGTGAATTACAATTATAAAGAGCGTTACCTGGTAACAGGAATTATACGCCGTGATGGATCTTCACGTTTTGGTTCCAATAATAAATTTGCCACTTTCCCATCTTTTTCTATAGGTTGGAATGTATCTAAAGAAAATTTCTGGCCAACCAATAAATATGTAAACCTCTTTAAACTGAGGTTGGGTTCCGGAAAAACTGGTAATGATGGAAATATTCCGGATTTCAGGTATTTATCTACAGTGGCCGGAGGTTACAATTATACCATCGGAAGCGGAAGCACAGTGGTTACAGGTTATTCACCGGTTACACTCGACAACCCGGATTTGAAATGGGAAGAAACCACTCAAACGAATGTTGGATTTGATGCACAGGTGCTGAGTGATTTTAATATCAGCTTTGATGTGTATAATAAGAAAACCAAAGGCATTCTTCGCCCGGTTAGGGTTCCCAGTTATGTAGGTGTTTCCGACTATCCATCAGGTAATGTGGCAGATATGAAAAATACCGGTATTGACCTGGAATTGGGTTGGAGGAAAAAAATCGGCGATTTTATTGTGTCTGCAAACGGAAATCTGTCAACCGTGAAAAATACGGTTACGTATGTAAATGCTGATACCAATTTTATCCCGGGAGATGCAGGATTCCAATCTATGGGTGCGGTTACAAGAACACAGGTTGGACAATCTTACAATTCTTTCTATGGATACCAGACAGCAGGTATCTTCCAGAACATGGCAGATGTGAACGCTTATACAAATAAAGACGGCGGCCTTATTCAGCCGAATGCAAAACCTGGTGATTTCAGGTGGCAGGATACCGACGGAGATGGAAAAATCACGGAAAAAGATAAAGTATTCCTTGGTTCTAACCTTCCGAAAGTTACTTATGGAATTACCGTTACCGTTGAGTATAAAGGTGTAGACCTTACCGTATTCGGACAAGGAGCTTCCGGTAACAAAATATTCCAGGGATTACGCAGGTTAGATATTCCGAATGCGAACTATCAAACCAAAGCACTGAGTCGCTGGAGAGGTGAAGGAACTTCCAATTCATATCCACGTTTAACTACGGATGATACAAATGGCAACTTCACCAATATGAGTAATTTCTATCTTGAAAAAGGTGATTATTTCAGGTTAAAACTTGTACAGTTGGGATACACTTACCGCAATAGTTATTTTGAAAAAGTGGGTATTACCAAACTTCGGGTGTACATCACTGCAGAGAACCTTGCAACACTCACAAAATATACAGGATATGATCCTGAAATTGGCGGAGGTGTTTTTGGAATTGACAAAGGTTATTATCCTCAGGCACGTTCCTTCATCATCGGCGCTCAATTACAATTTTAATTTTTTATGATTCAGTAATTAATTAAGATCACAACTAAACTTAAATAAATGAAAAGAATAAAAATAAATCACCTCACTCTTGCAGCAGCAGCGTTATTGTCGCTGGCGGCCTGTAAAAAATCTTTTGTTGAGGTAGAACCGAAAGGACAGTTTCTTACCTCTAATTATTATGCAGATGAGAACCAGGCAATGTCTGCATTGATCGGAGTATATGATGTAATGAGAAAAAATTCAGGTGGATTTGAGAATATGATCACGATGATGAATGCAGGTTCAGACGATCAGTTGGCCGGTGGCGGTAGTGAAACAGACGGTGCAGGCATCCAGGGATTTTCCAATTACCATTTGAATGCTCAAACCATTCCTATCAGTTTCTGGGGAGATCATTACCAGGGCATCTTCAGGGCTAACATGCTCCTGCAGAAATTACCCAATACAAAAATGGATGAAACTCTTAAGGCTCGTTTAACTGCAGAATCAAAAGCTTTAAGAGCATTGTATTATTTTAACCTGGTAAGGATGTTTAAAAACATTCCTTTACTTACAGAGCCCCTCACTTCTGAACAAATATATACTGTAACACAGGCGGCTCCCGGTGATGTATATGCGCAAATAGAAACCGATCTTACTGAAGCGATCCCGGATCTTCCTTTAACCGTTCCTGCTTCTTCTGAAGGTGGAAGATTATCCCAGGGTTCTGCAAAGGCTTTGCTTGGAAAGGTTTACCTGTATGAAAATAAAAATACAGAAGCGGCTGCACAACTTGCAGAAGTAAATGGTACACCCGGAGGTGTTAGTCAGTATGGCTATAGCCTGCTCACCAATTACAATGATCTTTGGGTATTCTCCAATAAATTCAACAGCGAATCGATCATTGAGGTTACACATAGCAACCAGGTTGCATTGGGCGACTGGTCGTTGTGGGGAAGTTCAAGAGACGAAAGCAATACGGTTAACCAGATGGTTGGCCCTAGAAGTTACCAGAAAACAGCCGGATCTCCTGCACCGGATCTGCCATCAGGATGGAGTTTCAATGTATTCACACAGGATTTTTATGACATTATTAAACTGGATCCTCGTTTTGATGCAACCGTTTTTGACATGAAAGCGTATGAAGCTGCAGGTGATGCAAGCTATATCGCAGGCTATCAGAACACTGGTTATTTCCTTAAAAAATTCCTGCCAACCCGGGCTGATGTTGCTCCTGCCGGTTCAACAGAATTGAATTTCCAACAGGATACCTATGTGATCAGACTGGCTGATACTTATTTAATGGAAGCAGAAGCGCTGGGTGCAACCGGTTCAAGAGCACAGGCTTTACTGGATGCAGTACGTGCAAGAGTTGGTTTGCCTTCTGTTCCGGTAAGCATGGCTGCCATTAAATACGAACGCAGGATGGAACTTGCCGGTGAAGGTCATCGTTTCTTCGATCTCGTTAGATGGGGAGATGCAGCCACTGCACTTGCCAGCAGAGGATTTACATCTGGCAAAAATGAAATTTTCCCGATTCCAACTGCTGAATTACAAGGAACAAAACTGGTTCAAAATCCAAACTATTAATTTATAAAACTGTTGTATGAAGAAAATAAAACTTTTAAGTTCAATTGCACTCCTGCTGGTAATGGCAGCGGGATGTAAAAAAGACGGAATGGATGATGACGTATCATTTCTCAATACCGTTAGTCATGGAACGGTTTCAAAAATATTCAACGTAACCAATGACAATACCGGTAAGGTAACCATATCGCCACAGGGTGATGGTTTTACCCAGTACTCGATCGACTATGGAGACAATTCAGGAATAGATACTATCCTGGTTACCAAAAGCGCAGTTCATAATTATGCTGAAGGAAATTATAATGTAGTGATCACCGGTTATGATCTTGCCGGTAAAAGCGACGTACAAACGTTCCCGCTGTCGGTAATTTACAGGGCGCCTGAAAACCTGCAGGTGAATATTGCCAGCGATGTACAGGTAAGTGCAACGGCTGACTATGCAAACTGGTTTTTGGTGTATTATGGTGATGTAGCGAATGAAACACCTACCCGAATGGAAGTAGGACAAACGCTCCCGCCACATATCTACCCGAACGGTGGCCCATACAACCTTACCGTAATAGCGCAAAGTGGTGGAGCGGCAACTACACAGGAAGTTAAAACAATGTTTGGCCTTCCGTTGTCATTTGATGTAGCTACCATGAATTATTTCTTCGGAACATTTGGAGGCGTAAATTTCAATACGGTGGCCAATCCGGCTCCGGGTGGAATTAACACAAGTGCCATGGTTGGAAAATATGAAAAGCCCGGTGGTGCGGAAACCTGGAGTGGTACCTACAGCCCGTTGAATATTCCAATGAACCTTGCCTATGGTAAAAAGATCCACGTGGATGTGTACAACCCCGACCCTGCCAATATCGGTAAACTATTGAACATTGAACTGGAAGCAGCAGTGTCTGGAACAGGTGCAACGCCAAATGGTGTGGGCGTTTTAAAAATGCCGATCACTACTTCAGGTGCTTGGGAAGAACTTGTTTTTGATTTTAACAGCATTCCGGCTATCGGATCGGATGCAAGATTTAACCAGCTCGTATTGCGTTTTAATGATGCAGCTTCGGGAGCCGGGGAGGTTATTTATTTAGATAATTTCAGAATTACCAATTAAAACTATTCATATGAAAAAGAACATTATAAATTTATTCGGTGTACTAACGGTGATGGTTGTACTGTATTCCTGTAAGAAGGAAAAATATTCCATGGATGCACTTACAACTCCATCTGATGTTGTGGTAACGGCGGAAGTGGTAGGTAAAGATGCTACTCACCCCGATGGCGATGGCTCGGGCGATGTGATCTTTACAGTTAGTGGAAATAATGCGATTACTTACCAGATCGATTATGATATCAATGATGCCGTGAACATGGTGCTTATTCCTGCCAATGGTTCTATCAGGAAAAAATACACAACACTGGGAATAAACACCTACACTGTAACCGTTGCTGCTTTTGGTAAAGGCGGTGCGGCTACTACTATTACACAGGATGTAACGGTAAGAAGTGATTTTGCTCCGGATGCAGCAATCGTAACCAATCTTACAAATGATGCATCAAAAACCTGGGTGGTAGATGAAAACGTTGCCGGCCACTTTGGTGTTGGCCCATGGGATCCAACCGTAATTACACCGGTATGGTGGCAAGCCGCTCCTCATGAGAAAGCAGCCTGCTGTCCATGTTTCTACAGTGCAACATTTACGTTTACGAAAGTGAGCTCTACGAATTATACGCTTACATCAAATACACCACAAGGTGCATTTACCAAAACAGGTTCCTTAACTACACTTCCCGGAATTCCGGGTTCTGGTCCTGAAGCCTGCTATGCATATCCTGGCGGTACTTCATCTTTTTCATTTGTACCTCCGGGAAGCGGCGTTACGCCTAGCCCGTTGGGAACAGCCATCCTGCTTTCCGGTAATGAAACATTTATTGGTTATGGCGCTTTGCTGAAAGAATATGAAATCATGGAGCTTACGCCAACTTATATGTACCTGCGTGTACAGGGAACTGAAACAGGTAACGCATGGTATCTGAAACTGATACCGCAATAAGCTGTTTCACTATTCACCAATGATTAACTAAAACACAGTAAAATGAAATTACTTCGGATTACTTTATTTAGTTTGATGGTTTACATTGCAGCCTGCAGTAAAAAATCTGACAGCAGCAATCAAACAAATAACAATAATAACAACAACAATAATAACAGCGCCCCGGTAGATTCAAACTGGACATTTGAAGCCACGCCGGCTTTCCAGGAAGAGTTCGATTATACCGGGGCACCTAACCCTAACCGTTGGAATTACGATATCGGCGGCAGTGGTTGGGGAAACAATGAATTGCAGTACTATACCAACAGCCTTGCCAATGCCAGTGCAGATGGTAATAACCTGAACATAACGGCGATCAGGGAAAATGTAGCCGGTATGAATTATTCCTCAGCCAGGTTATTGTCGAAAGACCTCGGCGATTTCCTGTACGGCAGAGTTGAAGTAAGGGCAAAATTGCCGGCGGGCCGCGGAACATGGCCTGCTATATGGATGTTGCCAACAGACCAGGCTTATGGTGCATGGCCAAACTCCGGGGAGATCGACATCATGGAGCATGTGGGATACGATCCGAATGTAGTACACTTCAGTATTCACACACAGAATTATAACTGGACCATCAATACGCAGAAAACGGTTTCTAAGAACATACCAACTGCTATCAGTGATTTTCATAAATACCGTGTAGACTGGACGCCTTATGCAGTGAGGGCTTATTATGATGATATACTTGTGTATGTTTTTGTGAACGATGGACGCGGTTCTGCAACCTGGCCATTTGATAAACGCTTTCATGTGATGCTTAACCTTGCTGTTGGCGGAACCTGGGGCGGTGCACAAGGTGTAGATGATACCATTTTTCCTGCAACACTTGCCATCGATTATGTACGCGTATATAAAATGGTTCGGTAAAAAATACTATTAAAAATTGTGTTTTGGTAATCAAGAGGGATGGTATTCCGGCAAGTAATTCCATCCCCTCTTTTTTAATAAGCTGTATTAACCGGTAATGCATGTCTTTAACCCGCTTTCTCATAGTAACAGTATTGCTGTTTATTTCTAATCTCGCAACTGCGCAGGGGTTCCTGAAAGCAGATGGCAAAAGGATTGTGAATGATAATGGCGAAATCATCCTCAGGGGTTTTGGTTTAGGAGGATGGATGCTGCAGGAACCTTATATGCTGCAATTGAGTGAGGTGGCTGTAGCACAATATCACATCCGGAAAAAAATAGATACACTGGTTGGTGAAAAGAACGCACAACGATTTTACGATGCATGGCTCTCCTCCCATTGCACTAAACAGGATATAGATTCACTGGCATCCTGGGGATTTAATTCGGTTCGGCTGCCGATGCATTATAACCTCTACACCTTACCGGTAGAAAAAGAAAAAGGAACGAACAATACCTGGCTGAATACCGGTTTCGCACTTACGGATAGTATATTAAAATGGTGTAAAGCCAATCGTATCTATCTTATTCTTGATTTACATGCAGCACCTGGCGGGCAGGGAAATGATATTCCTATTTCAGACAGGGATACCAGTAAACCATCATTGTGGGACAGTGAAGCCAACCAGCAAAAAACAATTGCACTCTGGAAAAAGCTGGCAGAAAGATATGCGAACGAGGAATGGATTGGCGCCTATGATATCCTGAATGAACCCAATTGGGGATTTCAGAATAAAGCAGATCGCAATGGGTGCAATGAAAATGAAAATGCACCACTGAAAGATCTGTACAAAAAAATTACAGCAGCCATCAGGTCTGTTGATCAAAAACACATGATCATAATTGAAGGAAACTGCTGGGGCAATAATTACAACGGACTGTTTCCACTGTGGGATAAAAACTTAGCTCTCAGTTTTCATAAATACTGGAATTACAATAACCAGGAAGCCATACAGAAATACCTGGGATACAGGGATACCTATAATGTTCCCATCTGGCTCGGGGAAACCGGTGAAAATTCAAATGCATGGTTTACCGATATGATTTTGCTAATGGAAAAAAACAGGATTGGCTGGAATATGTGGCCATTGAAAAAATCCGGCAATAACAATCCACTTGAAGTAACAATGAATAAAGGTTTCCTGGATATCATTGATTACTGGAAAGGGAAATCACCAAAACCGAAGGAAGAAATTGCATTCAACAGCCTGATGGAATTTGCCCGTAATACACAATGCAGCAGGAATATTGTACAACGGGGAGTGATAGACGCAGTGACCAGGCAAACAAAAAACGACGAAACAATTCCATTCGGAAGCAATAACATTACCAACGGTACCATCATTTATGCTGCAGACTATGATTATGGACGGATCGGTATTGCATACCAGGACAGTGATTCTGCAGACTATTGGGTTTCAACCTCTTCGGGAACAAAATGGAATGAAGGAGAACAATACCGGAACGATGCAGTGGATATAAAAAAATGTAATGACCACCCCACAAATGGATATTGTGTGGGTTGGATAAAAGACGGGGAATGGTTACAATATTCTGTATATGCATCTAAAGACGCACAGTTCGATCTGAATGTTCGCTATCGTGCCGTTTCTACTGCTGCATTTACCTGTATTGTAAACAATAAACAGGCGGGAGTATCACAGCAATTAACACCTGCAATTGACGACTCCTGGCAGGTATCATCATTGAAAAGTATTTCACTACATAAAGGATGGAATGCCATTAAAATACTGGCTGTAAAGGGAGGATTTGAATTGAACTATTTACAATTTAATCCTTCGGCCGAAAAAACACTAAGTACAAACTGAAAGCATAATAATTATGAAACAAAGCTGGAAAAATATTTTAGCTGCGGGAATTTGTGGATTGAGTATCCTTGCAGCAGGCGCCCAGAATGCGGTGAATGCGCAGGTAAAATTCGATACTACGGAAGCCATCAATCGCCTGGTTAGCCAGATGACCTTAGAAGAGAAAGTAAATATGTTGCACGCCTCTTCATCATTTACTTCAGGTGCAGTACCACGTTTAGGGATAACCGAAATGGTAATGTCTGACGGACCTCATGGTGTGCGCCCTGAACATGGTCGCGATTGGAACCTCGACAATAATATACCGGACTCCTCCACTTATCTTCCAACCGGTGTATGCCTTGCTGCCACCTGGAACCCCCAACTGGGATATGCATTTGGAAATGTATTGGGAAGTGAAGCTGCATACCGTGGTAAAAATGTAATTCTCGGCCCTGGCATAAATATTATCCGCACTGCTTTAAACGGCAGAAATTTTGAATACCAGAGTGAAGATCCTTACCTGATTTCTAAAATGGCAGTTGGGTATATAAAGGGAGTACAGGACCAGGGCGTATCTGCCTGTGTTAAACACTATGCTGCTAACAACCAGGAGATATTACGGCATACCATAGACGTACATATGAGTGAGCGTGCGCTGAGAGAAATATATCTTCCGGGGTTTAAAGCAGCAGTGCAGGAAGCTAATGTGAATACACTGATGAGCTCTTATAATAAATTCCGTGGACAATGGGCTTCGCAAAATAACTACCTCTTAAACCAGGTACTGAAAAAAGAATGGGGTTTTAAAGGCATCGTGATCAGCGATTGGGATGCCGTTACAAGTACTACACAACCCATGTGGAATGGATTGGATATTGAAATGGGAACAGACCTGCACATGTTACCCAATCCTAACTATAGTAAGTTTTTTATGGCCGACACTGTCGTGGCACTGGTTAAATCGGGCAAACTTCCCGAATACCTGGTGAATGAAAAAGTACGTCGCATCTTATATGTAATGTACAGGTCTAACATGATCGGAGGAAAGAAAAATGCAGGATCGTTTAATACTAAAGAACACCAGCAGACTGCGGCAAAAATTGCGGAAGAAGGAATGGTGTTATTGAAGAATGAAAATAACTTTTTGCCTTTTAATAAATCAAAGATAAAATCAATCGCAGTAATTGGATTCAATGCAGAAAGAAAGCAGTCAATGGGTGGTGGTAGTTCACAAATCAGGGCATTTTATGAGATCACGCCATTGGAAGGAATAAAAAATATTGCAGGCAATAAAATAAAAATCAACTATGCACCGGGCTATAAGATTGAAAGAGGTGCAAAGGCAGACGAGGCAATGATTGCACAGGCGGTTGCGGCTGCAAAGAAATCGGATGTTGTTGTTTTTGTTGGAGGATGGACACATGGTTTCAAATACAATGTGTGGACAGACAATGCCTATGATGCAGAAGACTACGATAAACCCGATATGAATATGCCATTCGGCCAGGATGAATTGATCAAAGCCGTGCTGAAAGCAAATCCAAAAACGGTTGTAGTGTTAATAGGCGGAGGCGCCATAGATATGCGGGAATGGCTTGCTGAAACGCCATCTGTATTGCAGGCATGGTATCCCGGCATGGAAGGAGGAAATGCGCTGGCAAAAATTCTGTTCGGCGATGTAAATCCTTCCGGTAAATTACCAATGTCGTTTCCAAAGAAACTGGCTGATGAACCGGCTCATGCCCTTGGCCAATATCCCGGCGATTCTACTTACGTATATTATCTCGAAGATATTTATGTAGGCTACAGGTACTACGATACGTATCATGTGGAACCACAGTTCCCTTTCGGTCATGGTTTATCGTACACCAGTTTTGATTACAGCAACCTGATCATTAGTGCAAAAGGAAAAACGGCTGATGTAAGTTTTACCATAAAAAATACAGGCAAAGTTGCCGGCGCTGATGTTGCGGAATTATATGTGAAGCAATCTGGTGCTACCCTGCCCCGCCCTGAAAAAGAACTTAAAGGTTTTGAAAAAGTATTTCTGCAACCGGGTGAACAAAAAACGGTAACCATTCATTTGAATGAAGATGCGTTTTCCTATTATAACGATATCATAAACGAATGGGTAATGGAACATGGCCAATTTATAATAATGCTGGGTAGTTCTTCCCGTTCTATAAAACTTACAGGTAACATTCAATTATAGATGAAGTATGATGAAGAAAAGTTCATATTGGCTGGTATTGATTGTTTTCGTTTCCTGGTTGCCGTTAGTTAGCTGTAATAAAAGCGAAGAAGGCGATCCAGGCGGTAATAACAATACTAACACAGATACGAATACGGTAGTTACCAATTCTGAAATCGATTGCTGGATAACAACAGGCAACAGGAACCAGTTGCTTAACAGGCAAACAACAGCGCTGGCATTCGGGAATACGAATAATAGTAACCCGGTAATTACCGTTGATTCGGCTCAGCGTTTTCAACAGGTGGATGGATTCGGTTATACCCTTACACAAGGAAGTGCAATTGTGATTAACGGACTTGCTGCTGCACAAAGAACAAGTTTGCTGAATGAGCTTTTTGGAAGCGCATCCAACAGCATCGGCATCAGCTATATCCGGCTCGCCATTGGGGCTTCGGATTTAAGCAGCAGCGTATATTCCTACGACGACATGCCAGCAGGGCAAACTGATCCAACACTGGCGGCATTCAGTATTGCTGCAGATAACGAAGTAGTACGCCTGGTAAAAGATGTTCTTCTGATTAATCCATCTATCAGGATTGTAGCCAGTCCATGGTCGCCGCCTGTTTGGATGAAAGACAATGGCAGCTCTGTAGGTGGCAGCCTGGCTCCTGCTAACTATTCCGTATATGCGCAATATTTCGTTAAGTATATCCAGGCGATGCAGGCAGAAGGTATCAGCATTACTGCCGTTACGCCACAGAATGAGCCACTTAATCCCGCTAACAATCCAAGTTTATCCATGACTGCTGCGCAACAGGCAGACTTTATTAAGAATCATCTTGGGCCGGCATTTGTTGCTGCAGGTTTGACTACCAGAATTATAGTGTATGATCACAACTGCGACCGGCCCGATTATCCTTTGTCTATCCTGGGTGATGCTGCTGCCAATGCATACGTAGATGGCAGTGCATTTCATTTATATGGTGGCGACATTAGTGCACTAACGTCTGTGCATAACGCCTATCCTGCTAAAAATATTTATTTCACGGAACAGTACACTGCTTCCAATGGTGATTTCGGTGGCGATTTGCAATGGCATATTAAAAATGTAATCATAGGCTCTATGCGCAACTGGAGTAAAAATGCACTGGAATGGAATCTTGCGAACGACCCGTCATTCGGACCGCATACTGCAGGCGGATGCACTACCTGCCTGGGTGCAGTTACTATTGGTACGGCAGGCGCTGTTACCAGGAATGTGGCTTATTATATTATCGGGCATGCATCAAAATTTATTCCTTCCGGTTCATTCAGGATTGCCAGCGACAACAATGGAAGTTTACAAACGGCAGCTTTTCTTCGTGCCGATGGAAAGAAAGTGCTGATCGTACTGAATGAAAACAGCAATACACAAAATTTTAACCTGAAATTTAAAAACAAATGGGCGGTGGCTGCAATCCCGGGAAATGCAGTGGCTACCTATGTGTGGTAAATTATGAGATACGCAATAATCGGATGGATTTTACTGGGGCTGTCGTTCTTCGCTGGTATGCGGCAGCAGAAAGTACAGTTTGGAAAGACAGCTCCTTCAGCAACAGCATTAAAAGTTGGGGTATCGGGAAATGCCAATGCCGGCAAAATGGATACAATAACATTTAAAACACTGGTATGGTCAGATGAGTTTAATGGTAAAACGCTAGACACTAATTACTGGAGTTACGAAACCGGTGATGGATGCCCGGCTAACTGCGGATGGGGAAATAATGAACTGGAGTGGTACACCGCTTCAAATGAAAATCTGTTTTTCCGGAATGGGAACCTGGTGATCAAAGCTATAAAGAAGTCAACTAACGGTAAGGAATACACTTCTGCAAAGATTGTAAGTCGCGGTAAAAAGAGTATTCGTTTTGGCAGAATAGATATGCGTGCGAAACTCCCGGTTGGTAAAGGTATCTGGCCTGCATTCTGGATGATGCCCCAAAAAGAAATATATGGGGGCTGGCCAACAAGTGGAGAACTCGATATCATGGAAATGATCGGGCATGAAGCAAATAAAAGTTACGGCACATTGCATTTTGGACCAGGGCCGGGCAGTGTACAGTTGGGCGGAAATTACCAGTTGCCATCAGGAATTTTCAATGACGATTTTCATCTTTTTTCATTGATCTGGAGAAAAGACAATATTAGCTGGTTAATTGATGGTAAGGAATATTCTTCTCACAGCATCGCTGAATTCGGTACCAATCAATATCCATTCAATGAAGAATTTTATTTTATACTGAACCTAGCCGTTGGCGGTAACTGGCCGGGCAGTCCTGATGGAACTACCAGCCTGCCACAGGAATATATCGTTGATTATATAAGAGTTTACCAATAGTTTTTTTCATATGCGTTTTAAGTTAAAGCAAGCAACCCGGATTTCTATCCGGGTTTTTTCTCCATTGTAAGAAGAATGAATGAAATTTGAATGATGAATCTGAAACCGGTGATCATATTGTTGTTTGCGATAAGTACTGTAACGGTACGTGCCCAATTGTGCCAGGGAAGTTTGGGCGATCCGATTGTAAACATAACTTTCGGTTCAGGTTCAAATCCCGGGGCGCCCATTGCGGCAGCGGCAACAGGTTACCAGTACATTGCAGGCGATTGCCCCAACGACGGCTTTTACACGATCATCAATAATTCAGTTTCCTGTTATGGAAATTCGTGGTTCAATATTACGTCGGACCATACCGGTAACCCTGGCGGTTATTTTATGCTGGTAAACGCAAGCATTCAGCCAAGTGCCTTTTACCTGGATACCGTTAGAGGATTGTGTGGTAATACTACTTACGAATTTGCTGCGTGGATCATGAATGTGATCAGGGCCGAATCCTGCGGTGGCAATTCCAATCAGCCCAATTTGAGTTTTACCATCGAAAAAACCGATGGTACCTTATTGCTTACCTACAACACCGGTAATATTGCACCTTCCTCCTCACCGCAATGGCGTCAGTATGGATTTTTTCTAACCACTCCTGCCAATGTAACCGACATTGTATTGCGTATTGTAAACAATGCTGCAGGTGGTTGTGGCAATGACCTGGCGCTGGATGATATTACCTTTCGTCCCTGCGGACCATTGCTCACGCCTTCCATACAGTCGCAAACAGCATCCATCATCGCTTTATGCGAGGGATCAGCAGCCACTTATACATTTAGCTGCGCCGTTTCGGGTGGTTTCAGCAATCCTTCTTTTCAATGGCAGCAAAGTATTGATGGCGGAAGCTGGACGGATATTGCAGGGCAAACGGCGGCAACACTTACCCGAAATTTCCCGATAGGAACACCCATCGGCAGCTATGCGTACAGGTTAGCAGTTGCCAATGCCGGTAATATTAATTCCACTCAATGCAGGATCGCTTCAACTCCTTTAACAATAAAAGTAGTGGCGAAACCAACAACGAATGCTTCCGGCAACAGCCCGGTTTGTGAAGGTCAGTCAGCTATTTTATCAGCAACCGGCGGGGTGAACTATGACTGGACCGGCCCCGGTGGTTTTACAGGTTCCGGAGCAACCGTAACGATCAATGATGTGCAACTCTCCCAGCAGGGAAAATATTATGTTACGGTTACCAGCGAATATGGTTGCCGTGCTATTGATTCTGTACTGGTAGATATAAATCCCTCTCCTGTGGCATCCACTTCATTCAGTTCCGTAAATATCTGTAGTGGAAACAGTGTTGCGTTGCAGGCCGCTGGAGGCGGAACCTATGAATGGCAACCTTCCACGGCACTAACGGCTACGGATATATCCAACCCGGTAGCCTCACCGGTTAATACTCTTACGTATAGTGTAGTGGTGACAAATTCGTTTAATTGCACCGATACAGCCAGTGTTTCCGTTGTTATAACCGAACCACCACATGCAGATGCAGGGCCTGATCTTTCCATGATAGAAAATGAGCCGGTACAACTCCAGGGGAATGCAACAGGAAACAATATCAGCTATGCATGGATCAGTTCTCCCTATATTTCCAATGAACTGCTGCTGAATCCTTCTGTTAATCCACCCGTTGATACAAAATTTATCCTCAGGGTAAATTCTCTTAACGGCTGCGGAACCGATTACGATACAACAACCGTTCATGTATATAAACAGGTATTTATCCCGAATGCTTTTACACCCAACGGCGATAACATTAATGATACCTGGTATATACCGGCTTTAAATGCTTTCCGTGAATTTGATCTTTATGTGTACAACCGTTTTGGAGAAGTGGTGTATCATTTGAAAAATGAAAACAAAAGATGGGATGGAAAATTCAAAGGGAAAGATCTTCCTGTTGGGGCATATACCTATGCCATTTATACAAAACGATACTACAAACCTTTTAACGGAACCGTATTAATTATACGTTAGCGGCTACCCTTTTAAGCCGGCGATCAAATTAATGGTTAATGCTACAACAAATGTATTGAGTACAAAAGCCAGTAACCCATGTGCCAGTGCAGTGCGGCGTATAGTTGAAGTATTTATTGTTACATCTGAAACCTGGAACGTCATTCCGATCACAAAAGAGAAATAGGCAAAGTCGAGATAATCTGGTTTTTTTTCATTGGGAAAATCAAGCCCGGAAGTTTTTACTTCTTCATATCCCCCATAGTATAAATGAGCGTAATGAAAAGTAAAAATGGTATGTACCATGATCCATGATAATGTCATACCGGCAATGGCAATGGGCATCGACATAATATGACTTGCATTGGATCCGGATTTTGATGTCATCAGCAATATCACGGCAAACATACTGGCGAAAGTGGCAATAAGTATGCTAACGAGTACAAATACACGGGAACCGTCATCAAGGTTGGCAAGCCTATTAATTTCATGATGTGTGCGTTTGAAGAAAACGATCCAGCACATGATGATGAAGGATAAGGCAAAAACATCCCATACGGCTGTAGCACTGAGTAAGAAACTGAAACTGCCATCTTTAATAAAATACAGGGCAGCGCCTGCTGCAGCAATACAACTAACCAGGATACGCTGTAGCGGATGAAGACGAAGAAAGATGTTATGCGGTTCAGTTGTTGACTTTCGGGTGCCCATAGTTGATTGTTGGCGTTGAAAAATCAAAAGTAAAAAGTAAAAAATAAAAAACGGGAAGAGTTTGTTTTGGGGTGTTGCTGGTGTATGCCTTGAAGGAGTACAAAATTTTCAGTGCATATCCATTTAATCCTTTACCTAAACGTTCCTCCGGGTATTTTTTTTGGAACGCGGATGACGCAGATGTAAGGGATATTATGTATGGAAGTTTGAGATGCATGCAGAATGGCGCACCTTAACTGGTCCGTTCTTCAACTCTATTGAACCGGCACTTTACCTTTATACCGGGCAATGGTATTGTTGGCTTCTAACAGTTTTAATTTGAGGGTGTGCACCACTGGATCTTTTGCTTTCAATAAGGCTTCCGTTTCTCTTAACTGGTTTTCGGTATGCTCGTTATGTCTTTGCAATAAAATAATGTCTTCATCCATCGTTTTTACCAAAGATTCCAATTCATGGATCTTTTGCTCATACTCATTCTGTGTGGATTCTTTTACATCGTAAAGCCATTTATTTTCTTTCTGAAAACGTTCTTTGATCAGCTTTTCAGATTCTAAAAAACCTTCCAGGCTTTTTTGATTTCTCCTGATCTTAATCCACTGCCACACACAAATAGTTATGGCTACGGCAAAGCCCATGATGAATGATGTGCCGATATATATATAAGATTGCGTTAGTTCCATAGTTTATTTAGCGTTGCAAAATTATTTCAAAATTCAGGTTTATCCGTTCATTTTTACTTTTTTATAATCCACATTTATTAAAAAATGTGGATTACATATACAAAAAAGCAATGATTAATTTGTGCTGAGTTCTTCAGCAATGATCTCCCGCAAGGTTGCTTCTTTTTCCAAAACCCATATCGGTAAACCATTTGTTACAATCTTCCATTCATTGTCTTTTAATTCCATTTTAAAAATGATCCTGTTGCCCATCGGGCTTTCTTCATCCAATACATCAACAGTAAACACACCATTTGCATGTGCATTTGCTTTCCTGAAATTGAATTCTCTTAGCCGGCCATGTACTTTTAATAACCTGGTAAACTGTATATTTTTGTTGAATGTGATTTTCATTGGTTAATTTTCCCGCTCTGTGCAAATTTTATACTAAACTGTTTGTATCCGCCTTTCTTTTATAAAATAAAAAAAGATGGGTGATTGAAAGTATCAAACACCCATTCACAAAATGCGGAGGTTAATCTTTATACTTTTTAAATATTGCTTTTACAATCCCATCCATTTCATCACTGCTTAGCCGTTTGTGGTCTACTTCTGTTTCGGCCCAACCCTGCCAGGCAACTTCATCTGTTTTATTGTCTACAATATTCACGGTAATGTTGCCTAGTTTATACGGCACCTGGTAATATTCATTTCCTACATACCTCGATGGAAAATATACTCTTCTCATTCTTCCCGAATAACGGTTATAAAAATAACCAACATAAGGTTGGGAATACACAGCCTGTGAACTGGTTCGCTCTTCCCTGGTTACGTTTACATCATAATCTACCAGCACATCCGCATTTTCTTTAACTTCCGTTAGTCCTTTCTTTTTTAATGCTGCTGCGATGCTGTTTCTAATATATGCATCCTGGAAATTTTTTGTTTTGATAGAATCTTCCTGGTGTGGCAACCAGGCAAATGTTTTGTAATTACTCAATGAAATTCCAGGCGTTTTTTGTACATGTCCCTGGATGCCGCAACTACTCAACACAGCAGTTATGGTTACAATGAGTAATGCGGAAAAGATGCTATTTATTTTTTTCATGATTTAATTTTTATAATCATGAAAGGGCAAACAATGTACTAATTGTAGTAAGATGAATGTTAAATAAACGGGTGAATGAAAAGCTGTCAGCACAGCACTGAAGCGTTTGCAGGAATTATATTTTCTTAAAGATCACTGTGGCATTATGGCCGCCGAAACCAAATGTATTGCTCAATGTAATATTGATGTTTGCATTCACCGCATCTTTTGTAATGATGTTGAGGTTAGACGGGATGGCCGGATCCAGTTCAGAGGTATTGATGGTTGGCGGAACAATGCTGTCTTTCATTGCCATGAGTGTGATGATGGCTTCAATTACACCGGCAGCACCCAGCAGGTGACCTGTAATTGATTTTGTTGCACTGATGAGCATCTTGTTTTTTCCTGTTCCCGTAATAGATGCAATTGCTTTGGCTTCTGATAGATCTCCCACTGGTGTTGACGTTGCGTGCGGATTCAGGTAGTCAACATCATCCATCGTAATATTGGCTTCCTGCAATGCCAGTTTCATGGCACGAATAGCGCCCAGTGCTTCAGGATGTGTGGCTGTCATGTGATAGGCGTCAGCCGTCATAGATGCTCCGATGATCTCGCCGTAAATTTTTGCTCCTCTTTTAACCGCATGATCATAGTCTTCCAGTATGAGTACACCTGCACCTTCCGACATAACAAATCCATCACGATTGATATCAAAAGGACGGGATGCATGTGTGGGATCATCATTTCGGGTAGACATTGCCTTTAGTGCACTGAAACCACCAAACACAGCAGGTGTGATCGGTGCTTCTGAACATCCCGTTACAATTATCTTCGCCTTTCCCAAGCGGATGTAATTGAATGCATCCATAATGGCCGTGTTGGAAGTAGCGCAGGCCGATACCGTGGTATAATTAATTCCCATATATCCATTGCGAATGGAGATCATGCCCGACGACATGTTGGCAATGAACTTAGGTATAAGAAAAGGACTGAATCTTGGCTGACCGTTACCGAGCACATATTCTCTCACCTGCTTTTCAAAGGTATCCATACCGCCCTGCCCCGAACCCCAGATCACCCCTACATCAAAAGGATCCATCTTCGACAATTCAAAACCTGAATCTTTAATAGCCTGGTCGGAAGCTATCAATGCATATTGAGTGAAGAGGTCGGTTTTTTTGATAAGGCCTTTATCGAGATAATGCGCTGCATCATAGTGTTGAAGTTCGCCGGCAAAATGAGTGCGGAAATGTTCTGCATTGAATCTTCTGATTGGGTTCACCGCAGAGATGCCGTTTACTACATTGCTCCAGAACGAAGGAAGATCATTCCCGTTTGGAGACAATACACCTAACCCTGTAACGACTACTCTGTTTAGCATGCAATCAAGATTGTTCTAAAGGGAAAGATGCCGTATATCAGCAGATAGGCAGGCTTTTGTGATGGCTTTCCTTTTCGGGCGCAAAACTAAGTTATTTGAGGTCAATTTTCAAATGAGGAGGTAACAGAATACCAGCATTGGGTAAATTTTACGGATTTGTGCAGCAGCATTCGTTGTAATCAAACAGAAAAAACTATTGATTTGTACAATCGTTCAGCAGTATCAATCGCTCTTCCGGCACGGATATATTGTCAACCGTATTGCGATCCGGATATGTGAATTCAACTTCGTATTTATTGGAGTTTTCTTCGTACCTGCGTACAATGGCAGCGCCGGCTGGTTTAAATTCTGTATCGAGTAAAGTAACTTTCTGACCTGAAGTGTATTTCATCGTTCCGGCTTTTATCACTTCAAATTTATTGTTTCACACAGATTTTAAGTAGCTGATATTGTCCACAATAAACAGAAAAGAATGTGAATATATTTTTGAATGATGAAGCATCAGTGATGCCTGCATTTAATCAATGCTTAATGATCACTTATTCCTGTTCAGGTGAGTTTATTACCCGTATCGGGGAAGATGATGGAAGGTTTAAATTTTTTTGCGGCTTCAAAATCCATCTGTGCATAAGAAATGATGATCACGATGTCGCCCACAACAGCCTGCCTGGCTGCCGGACCGTTCAGGCAGCAAACGCCTGTTCCTCTTCCACCTTCAATCACGTAGGTTTCGAGTCGGCTGCCATTGTTTACATTCACCACCTGAACTTTTTCGTTGGCGATGAGGTTAGCAGCATCCATAAGGTCGCGATCAATGGTGATGCTGCCCACATAATTCAGGTTTGCTTCCGTGATGGTTACCCGATGGATTTTTGATTTAAGTATTTCTATCAGCATAGATGCGTTAAACAGCGTTAAACAATTGAATGTACATGGTAAAAAATCAGGAAACCTGCGAAGCTTCTATGGTTTTGGTTTTAATCATTCCCGATGGATTATCCGGTTGGCTGATCGTAACACCTACCCTAAGCGCTTTCAGTCCGTTTACACCCTGCAGCTCTTCCAGCTCCAGTTCTTCCAGGTCGTTGTTCAATACTTTCTGATCCTGCAGGAACCGGATGTAACTGATGTATTCGGTGGCATCCTGCTGGTTTATGTACACGAGTGCGATTTTATCGGGTTGTGTTAACCGCTCCCCTGTATTTTTTACCAGTACTTTATCGATCCGTTTTTTTACAACATGATAGCGAATATTATAAGCACCTTCAACATCAAATCTTTTTTCATCTTTACGAAACTTAATGTCAATCGGCAGGGAATGTATAAAGATCAATTGCGTGGTTTCTACTTTTACCGGCAACGTTGTTGCTACTTTGTGAGAAAAGCGTGCAATTGTAGCCATAGAGTTCAATTGTATGAGGCGCAGGTTTTTCAGGTAGATATCACTGAAAGGTTTTTCGGGTGCAAATGACTGACCTATATAAAAATCATATTCCACACCATCGGTTCTGAATTTTTCAAAATAGCCCGGGTAAGCCAGTTGAATTTCTTCCTGCATCTGGTCGAGGAAATTGTTTACTGAATAGATCACTTTGTTCATGGAACTTTCCAGTTCCCTGCGATGCTGGTGTGCAATGCCGGTACGCACATCAATGGCGTTAAAGTATTCGTTTACCAACGACTGCACGGCGGGATTTCCCTTGCTGAAGTCGGTTAAGAAAGGATTGATATTCGTTTCCAGGAAATCGTTTACCTGTATCTGTTGATTAAAGCCTTCTATGTCTGCTGTTTCTTTCAACCACTTTTTTGTAAGGAATATTTTTTCATCGATCAATCCGAAACCCGTTTGTTTTTTCAGGTTCTCCAGCATGCTGATGAGCAGTTCAAACTGTACATTGATGTCTTTATTCAATGCCATATTTCTCTGAACGGTTGAATTGCGGATATCTATGGCTCCATACAACGGGTAAACATTTTTGAAATCTACCTCTTCAATTTCGGCCTGTTCATTTCCGGATTGTTTATCCCTGATATAATGCCAGGCAGCTTCATTGAACTTCCATTGAACCGAAGGTTGAATGGATGTATATTTTTCTTTGATCACTTTATCAATGCCATCGTGGAATTCATGAATGCTGTTTTTCAGCAGTTGCGATAACAAAGGAATAACGGGATCGAGTTTGGTGAGTAAAGTCTGATCGAAATTAACCTGTTTGCGACTGTACAATTCCAATACGCCTACCACGCTGTTGCCGAAGTAAACGGGAATGAGTGCATAGTTGCGGATGCCATCGGCTTTCAGTAAACGGAGGTATTCATTTTTCTCGGCATCTTTTTCGGTGATATCTGGATGAAATACAACTTTGGGTGCGCTGAAATAACGATCAACCATATTGAGGTAGAGATTTTCATCCATTCCTCCTTTTTGTGCGGCGTTAATGAGCAGACTGTTTACATATAACCCTTCGTTGAACACGAGTTTCTGATTTACCCTGATGGCTGGCAACAAACCAAATTCGATGTCGTTGCTTTCCGCAATTATTTTTAACCAGTGAATTACATTGGAGAAATAATTCGATTCCTCTGAAAAATTATGGTTGAGAATGAAATTTTTGATGCAGTCGAGTGCATATTTTACAGAGATGTCGCAAATGGTTGTAATTCCAAAACCTTCAAAGCGAAAAATATCGAGCGGTAAAATTTCACTGATCCATTTTAATTTTTCATCCTTATCATAACTCCCCGATTTTAAAATATCGAATTTTATTTCGGGCAGTTCTTTTTCGGGGATGATGTCGATAAAACGGGGATCGGGTTTTACACGGTAGTAGTGCGTGAGCCCTGAATCTTTGTCAACAACCGAATGAATGATATCTGTATTGAAAAATGCCGGCAACCCGTAATATTTTTCCAGGATGGCTGCGTAGATGAACTCTGCAGGATTGTTTTCTGCATGAATGGAATCAATGGGTTCATCTATGGAAGATTCATTGCGCAGGGCAATGTTTTCTATGAGTTTGTAAAATGCATTGGTACTGTAAAAAATTCCCGGGCGCATGGGCGTATTTAATGCCCAGAGATTGGTTTCTTCATCTTCAATCATACCCGACATAGAATTGTAGATGAGCTCCATCAACGGCTCATAGTCTTTAACTTTTTCAACGTCTATCGACTGCAGTAGTTCGGGATGTTGTTCAAACTGTTCGATAACGTAAGAGAAAAAATATTTTTTATGGCTGTTGGTTTTATCCTTTATTGTTTTAATGTATTCTACAAACGGGCGGAAACTCAGTACCCTATTGCATTCGGGAACACAAATATTTTCAGGAATGATGTTTATGATGGTGGTTTGCATACTATTTCAATCGGGATTGTACAAAGTTAATAACAGTACCTTCTATTTGAGCTATTTATTACTCAATAAAAACGCCAAACTATGGATTGGTTGTTTGGGTGTAAATTTGACAGGTATAGAAGCATACCGCAAATGCGTAAACTTTTACAAACGAGTAAACTAAATGGATAGATTGGTTAATAATGATGATTATATTAACCAGGCAAGCTGTTATGAAACGAAAACTGGTTTTAGGCGATATACATGGTGAACTGGAAAAACTGGAGGCTGTTTCCAGGAAAGCTGCTTTTGATTTCGACAACGACCTGCTGATACAGGTTGGAGATATCTGCGACCGCGGAAGAAGCAGTTATGAAGTAGTGGAATGGTTGAAGCAATGTAAACATCTTGTACTGATAGAAGGAAATCACGACCAGTGGCTGAAAGCCTATATGAAGTCGGCCAGCAAACAAATGGAATATATGTGGGTGCAGCAGGGAGGTAAAACTACCCTGGAGTCTTATGCGCTGCATGCTGTGGATCCTGTGGTGCATGAATCGTTTTACGACAGGCAGGTTCCCTATTATATTGATGAAGAGCGCAATGTTTTTGTACATGGCGGATTTAACCGGCACCGGAAAATTGTTACACAACCAAAAGATTCTTTTGCCTGGGACAGGGAACTGGTACAGGAAATGATGGAAGCCGATGCGCCCGGGAAATTAATTACTGCCGATGATTTTAAGCATGTGTATATTGGCCATACGCCCACCTTATATTGGAATATAACGGTTCCGGTTACACGTGCAGGCATCACCAACATTGATACCGGTGCCGGCAAAGGCGGAAAGTTATCAATGATGGATGTGGAAACGGGCGAATACTGGCAGAGCTGAACAATAACTATGATCTTATGCACAGCATCATGAACAACGCATCGTTCTTTTACACGGTTCCTGCTTCATTCAATAATTCAACTTTATCCTGGTAGCCTGAAATTTTCTTTAGTAGGTTTCCTTTGGCAAACAGGAATAGTAAAGTTGGCGTTGCCGAAACATTACACCGATGTTCAAGTGAGCTTATTTTCTTTTCAGGAACGGTAGCCTGATGAATGTTTACTTCCTGATTTTTATTACTGTAAAGTTTGAGGATGTAATGGGTAAGTATTTCCTGTTGCAAAAAATGAAGTTGTATTTTCTTTCGAATAAAATTGAATACTATTCAGTTTACGCACATATTTTTTATTTTCTCTCAGCATATTCATACCATCGGTAAAACGGAGATAAGCAAATCCTCTTTTTTTATTGGCAACTGAAATGGTGAACAGCATATGTATATGCCTGATGATTTCTTTCCAGGCAAACCAGATGGAATGACTGGGATCGTAAATGTGGGTAGGTTCACTCCCGGCTCCATTCAATTCAATAATACTCCAGTTTTTATTTTCAGCTAATTCTTCAAAGCTGGAAAACCTGATATCCAGTCTGCCGAAATAAAATTCTTTTACCTGGCTGCACACTGCATCTATTACGGCGCTTACCTGGGCATTGTTTTTATACGTACTGTCGAGAAACAGTGATCCACGCACATGGTTACCATAAGGAACCAGCACTTTCTTTTCATGGGCTAACGGAACAGTATAGATCTGGTTGCCCAGCATTTTCCGGATCACCGGTAATTGCAATACATACCGCGGTGTACGTTGCAGTAATTGTTCTATCGTGCTAACACCATCACCTGTTACGGTTAAAAATTCTTTTTCTACAATCCCGGTAATGCGGCCCGCCGGTTCCCCGGGATATCTTACATAAAAGATCCCGATTTCTTTTTCATAAGGAATGAACGGTTGAATAATATAATCAACATCAAATTTTGCAGCCGCATCCAGTAATTCAGTTTCACCAGTTACTTTTAAAACAGCCTTGCCCTGCATGCCGATATCGGGTTTTATAATTAACGGATAAGAAAGTTTTTCCTGTTTTATTGTTTTAATCAATTCACCAGGATTTGATCCGGCCCTGAAAAAAAAAGTGGGCGGTGTATAACCGGCAGGAATCAGCTCATAAATTTCTTTTTTTGACTCCTGCAGAAACCCTGCATTCCTGATAAACGGATTGGAAGCGCCGAAAAAAAAGAATGATCTCGCCCGGATGCTATACCAGAACCAAACAATGTACACAGGAATATACACGATATTGAACGGCCAGTATTCCCAATTGAATAACCGGATAAAGAATGGTGACCTTTTAATTTTGCTGAGTGATGTCATAGCCTGTCTATTGGTTGTTTATTATTTCAGCTTTACAGCCAATGGTATAATCAATTCTTTTTTCAATATTATGTACACAGTCTTTATAATACATACATGCTTCCCCGTTTTCAATTTTCAGGGAAGTAATGCTAACGGTTGAAATGAGATTTTCCCTAAAGATCATGAGGCCATAATTTTTGTTTTGTTTCTCTGTGTTGTGGTGGAAATCTACAACATCGGCCTGTTCTGTTTTACCAACCTGCTGTATCCAATTGTAAAACCACTGCTTTCTTTCAGCGATCATGTGTTGATTGTACAGCGTTACCGACGACCAGATATGAGGATGCTGTATGCTGTGCTGTGTGCTATATAGTTTTTTCCCATCCCAGTTAAATTCTGTCAGCTTACCGGAAGCTGCGAGTATCAAAGTGAAATTTTCAATTTCATTAAAATCATAAGCATGGATGGCTTCAATGATATCCCTGTGTTTAAAAAGATCGATCAGCACAAGTCCCCTGCTCTTCCTGTATTGCATACCCGGTTGATGTTTCTTCATGGCGCCATTCAGTAAAACGGCGGTATCTCCCCATTCATTACAGATAAACCAGGTTCCCCCCTGTTTTTTATCCCGGGGAAAAAGCAATCGTCTTTCATTAATCATATAAAAATCCGGGTAGAGCGCAATGCCCCTGTTGCTGTGTTCATCCCTGTTGGATGTAAGCACAAACCCGTTATTAACCGGAATAAATGAAACTGTACACATGATCCTGCGTTCGTGATTAAAGGTTACAATTTTATTAAAGACGATAATTGTTTGCTTTCCTTACAGCATAAATAAAAGAGGTAAAAATAAAAAACCAGTTGATACCATTGTATGCAGCATCAGGTAATGTTCAGGTTGTAATTAAGGATGTAGCCAACAGGAGCAGTTAAAAAAATGAATATGTTCATCAGTAAGGATAACCCGTTCAGGATATTAATTAATTAACCATTTAACCTGCCCCATAAGGACCGGGTTGCTGAATTTATCAGTAGCCTTGCCCGGCACAAACAGCTTGTTTAAAAAATCAAAACTTCTTAGGGCGCTTACCCGTTTCTACAAAAGAAGTCCTATTTTTAATTTATGAAGACTAAACAAAATATCCGGCTGTTTTGCCTGCTTGGTTTATTCATGGGGTTAATGCCCGTTTCGGTGTTTGCACAAAATCTTGTTGGGGTATGGACCGGAAAAATTTATACCACGGAAAAAACATTGCCATATGAAGTGGTGATCTCTGAGCAGGACGGAAAACTATCCGGTTTTTCTTACACTACTTTTATGGTGAAAGGAGAACAAATGGTGGCCATGAAATCAATCGTGGTAAAGAAGGAAAAAGATAATATCATTATGGAAGATGTGGATCTTGTTTTCAACAGCTTCGATGAAGAATCTCCCAAGCAACTGAAACAAACCAATACGCTACAACTGGAAATTGTAAATGAAAAAACAATGCTGTTGATTGGTAAATTCAAAACGCTTAAAACAGATAAGTTCAGATCGATGACTGGCGGTATCCGGCTCAGGAAAGACAGCATTATTGAAGAGCCAAAACTTATTGCCAAACTGGAAGAAATGGATCTCACAAAATCCGTATCCTTCCTCGCTCCCCCAACAGCGCCACAGGAAGAACCTGCAACAGCCATAGCCAAAGAAACCCCGCCTGCAGAAGCTGATGTAGCCATGCTGGGTAAGGTAGAAACAGAAGTAAATATCAACGACAAAACAAAAAAGCAATCAAATGCACCTGCCGTTGCCGCTGCACCAACGGTATCCAGGCCAAAACTGAAACCGGTTCCTATTGTTACAAAATCGAATCCTGCAGCACCGGTTGCCGTTGCAAAGCCATCGGTTACCGCTCCTGTAACTACTCCTGCTACCGCTACTACTGTTCCGGCGCCGGCGAAAAAAACGGAAACGAGAGTAGCCTCCAAACCATTGGCAACAACCTATGGCGACAGAACCCTGGAAAATATCCAAACCGTAATGTATAAATCAGATAGCTTAACGCTTACGTTGTATGATAATGGTGAAGTTGACGGAGATACGGTGAGTGTAATCGTGAATGGTAAAATGGTGTTGGCGCACCAGGGACTGTCAACGAAGGCAATTACGAAAACAATTTACATGACAGAAATGGCCGATTCTGTACAGCTTATCATGTATGCCGAAAGCCTGGGCAGCATTCCTCCGAATACGGGTTTGTTGATTGTAAAAGATGGAAGAGACAGGTATGAGATCAGGTTTGCCGGTGATTTGAAAAAGAATGCGGCGGTTATTTTAAGACGGAGGCCAACGGAATAAGGAGTGATTTTTACTTTTGAATTTTTAACCACAGAGGACACGAAGTTTTTTCACGGAGTTGCACAGAGGGTTGCCGCGAAGGCGTAAAGGCAGAAAGGAACACAAAGATTTAATCAGTGATTCAGTGGCGACTTTTATTCTCTTCCCATTTTTGAATTTTGATTTTTGAATTTTGACTTTTTATTTCCATTTAATCCCAATACCACACTTTATCCCAATCCACAGTAAGAAACACTTTATCGCCCCTGCTGAAATTATTTCGGTTATTGAATGCCGTTAGTTTCAGGTTATTTGCTTCTGCTTCTATTTCAACATAACTACCCATATACCGAACGGCGCTAACAACAGCATTGCACTTTAAATTTTCTTTCTTCTCTATGATAATATGTTCGGGCCGGATCATTGCTTTTCTGCCCGGTAAAATGCTGCTGGTAATTTCATGGTCGCCGGCAGTTAGTAAATTATATTTTCCAAACAACGATGCACAGTATTCGTTAACGGGTTGCATATAGATTTGTTCAGCAGATCCTTCCTGAATAATTTCTCCGTTATGTAAAACGATGATCCGTTCTGCCCAGGAAAGTAGATCCGCCGGATCATGTGATACCATCATACAACTGATCGCAAATTCGTTACTGATATCATGAATTATTTCTTTGATCAGCTTTTTATGAATCTGGTCGAGATTGGAGAATGGTTCGTCCAGCAATAATAATTTCGGCGATGCTACCAATGCTTTGGCTATAACAATACGCTGTCTTTCTCCTCCCGATAATTCATCCGTCCATCTTTTTAATAAATGTTGTATCCTGCATATTTCAAAAAGCTGTGCGGCTTTTTTATCTGAAAGTTTGTTGCTGTAATCAAGCACTTCCTCTACCCTGTAATTATTTCTGAGTTCAAGTGCCTGGGATATATATGCAATGTGATCATGCCCTGCAATTAATTTTTCATCAGGACCCAATATTCTTTCGCCATCTAATAATACCGAACCTTTGTCGGGTTGTTCTAATCCGGATAAAATTTTCAGCAGCGTTGTTTTACCCGAACCTGTTTGTCCGGCTAATGCAATGTTTTGAAATGCTTCCTGTTTAAAGTTGACATTATCCAGCACTTTATTACCATTTATCATCTTTGAAATGCCCGATACTTCTAAAAATTTCATGTACTTATGTTTAACATCAGTTGCCTCAATGATATCATACCTTTTAATGAAGTTGCAAATTAACCTTCAGGTAAATAAAAATGCATACATTCTTTTATTAAATAGCCAAACCAAACAATAACACGATAGATGCATCGTTTTGATCTTGCAATTAAACCCTAACCTATGACATTCCTTAAAAACATTCAGTTCTCCCACCTTATTAAAATCGATGGTCATTTAAAGGAATTCAACTTCAGAAAATCCAATGGCAGCCTGGAAACAATTTTTACCGTAGATACTATCGATGCTAAAGGTACCCGAATTGTATTCAACATGCACCAGTTATCTTCCGAATGGAAAATTGTTCAGCAGGAACTTCCATTGTGGATCACAGAAAATGAGCACCAGTTTCAACAATCTATCAGCAATGAACTGGCCGTGCAGGAAATATATTTTATAAAACCATCCGTATCTCACGACAATCAATTCAGTAGGTTGTTTAATTTGTTCGGCCTTCATTAAGATTTGCAGCTACCCGGATTTATTACACATGTAACCCGCCAGGTTACCCTAATGTGTATTATTCTTCCAATATTTGCTAAATTGAAGCCTTAACCTTATTTGAATGAAATACAGGAAAATCGTATTCCTGATCGATGATGATGCCGACGATCAGGAAATATTTTCTGATGCATTGCAACGATCCGGCCGGGAAGTAGAGTGCGTTTTCGCCAATGATGGAATTCATGCACTTGAAAAAATACAGGCTGATATTACATTCGTTCCCGATTTGATTTTTATTGACCTTAACATGCCCCGTATGAACGGGCAGGAATGTTTACACCAGATTAAAAAAATAGACAGGTTAAAAAGTGTACCTATCTATATGTATTCAACAACGGCTGATCCGTCTTCAATACATTCAACAAAAGAATTGGGTGCCGTTGATTTTATTGTTAAACCAACAACCATTTCTCAGTTAACTGCTATCCTCAGCAATATTTTAAAATGTGTGCCGGTACTATTATTGTGTACTATTTTTTTGCTGAGTTTTTTGCCTCATACAGCTACTGCTCAAAAAAGAACTTTGCCTCCTGTTGGTAAATTAAAAAAATTATCTGTTGAAGAACTGATGAACATACAGGTAACTTCCGTTACAAAAACAGCACAGAAATTAACGGAAGTTGCATCCGCTATCCAGGTAATTACCAATGAAGATATTCAACGATCTCCTACTACTTTATTACCGGAAGTATTACGACTTGCTTCCAACCTACAGGTAACCAGGTCGGGCTCACATGAATGGTCTGTTACGTCAAGAGGTTTTAATGGCGCACCTATTTCCAATAGTTCCCTTGCCGATAAATTGCTGGTAATGGTTGATGGACGGGTGGTGTATAACCAGTTGTTCAGTGGTGTGTACTGGGACGTGCAGCATATTCTGAAAGATGATATCGATCGCATTGAAGTAGTAAGCGGCCCTGGCGGAACGTTATGGGGTGCCAATGCAGTGAATGGCGTTATCAATATCATCACAAAATCTGCAAAGGAAACACAGGGTTTTAATGGCGCTGTTTCCTTTGGTAATTTTTTTAAAAATGGATTCGCATTCCGCTACGGTTCAAATATAGATTCCGTTGTTTATTTCAGGGTTCATGCCAACCGGTTTGATTATGGCAGCATAAATTATGAAGATGGTTCCAGTGCAAATGATCAATGGGATATGACGAAAGCAGGATTCAGAATGGATATTTATCCCCGTAAAACAAATAATCAATTTACGCTACAGGGTGATTTTTACATGGGGAATGAAGATAGTAACGACAGCACAAAAGTGAATGGTCAGAATGTATTGGGGAGATGGAAACATAATTTTTCAACTCATTCCAATTTAACCATACAGGGATATTTCGACAGAACCTGGCGCAATGCAACGCCCGATAGTTTGGGAGATGAGATGACAACCTTCGACCTCGATATCCAGCATGATGTTGTATTAGGAAAACGCAATCGCATATTATGGGGTACGGGTTACCGTAATGTTACTGATAAAACCACCGGCCGGATTATTTTTTCTCCTGCAAACCGGACGCTTCATTTATTCAATGCCTTTCTGCAAGACCAGGTAACCCTTGTTCCTAAAAAACTTGAACTCACATTAGGTACGAAATTATTGCACAACGAATATACCGGTTTCGAATGGCAACCAAGTGTGCGGCTGGCACTAACACCTGTTACCAATCATACGCTTTGGGCTGCAGTATCAAAAGCAGTGCGCACGCCAAGCAGGTTCGACAGGGATCTGAAATCAATACAGGACCTGCCCACAGCACCTGTAATTTCTGAAAAAGTTTGGGCGTATGAACTGGGCTACCGGATACGCCCAGCCGAAAATATTTCATTTTCCCTGGCCACTTTTTATAATAATTATTACGATCTGAGAAGCATTGACAGCACCGGTATCGGAAACAGGCTAACGTTAGGCAATAGCCTGAAAGCAAATTCCTGGGGATTGGAACTTTCGGGAAATTATGTGGTTACCCGCTGGTGGCGCATGAGAGGCGGACTTACCTACATGGGAAAAAAATTCATGCTACTGGCCAAAACAATTCCGGATAATCCGAAGTATGAAGCAATAGATCCGGCGTTTAATTGCAATATTCAATCCATTATGGATTTGCCGGGAAGATTTGAAGTAGACCTGGCTTCGAGGTATGTTTCCAAACTGGAAGGATCTGATTCAAGACGGATCCCGGATATACCCGCTTATTTTGCCCTGGATATAAGGGTTGGCTGGAATTACAGGAACCTTAGTGTAAGCATAAGTGCACAAAACATTACCGATAAGCATCATATTGAATTTGGTTCGCCGCGATTAATGCCGAGGGAAATTCCAAGAAGTATTCACGTTAAAGTGGGATGTAAATTTTGAGACTGAAAAGAACACATACAATATTTATTTTTCGATCTGCTACCCTTGTAGTTTGGTTGGGCATGCTATTTTCATTTACGGCTACTGCCCAGCAGGCCACACCGGAATACCAGGTAAAAGCGGTGTTCCTGTTCAACTTCACACGGTTTGTAGACTGGCCGCCTTCTTCATTCGAATCGGCCAACAGCCCGTTTATCATTGGTATCATCGGCACCGATCCGTTTGGTTCTTATATCGATGAAACCGTTAGCGGTGAAACTGCCGGTCAGCATGCGATTGTAGTAAAACGATTTAAAACAATAAAGGAAATTTCAAATTGCCAGGTATTATACATTGCTGCAACAGACGATGTTCAATTGAAAGAGATCATTTCAGAATGCAGAGACAAACCCATACTAACGGTAAGCGATATAAGCAATTTTACGTTAATGGGCGGTGTAATCGGGTTTGTGATTGAAAGCGATAAGATAAGGATGCAGATCAATACGGAGTCAGCAAAAGCGGCTTCGCTGGTTATAAGTTCAAAATTATTACGACTTGCAAAAGGATCATAAACATAGCAGTAATAACTATATCAACCTCAGGGATGCGCCCATTCAGCGTAAACTGATGATGGTGATACTTATCACTTCTGCAGTGGTGGTTTTGCTTATCTGTTCAGCATACATAATTTTTGAATACTACGCATTTAAACGTTCGCTCGAAAGCCAGGTAGCTACATTGGCTGCCATTACAGCTTCAAATAGTTCGGGAGCCCTGGCGTTTGATGCACCGCAGGATGCTTATGAAGTTTTAAAATCACTCTCAGCAGAAAAGAGAATTAAGGCAGCCAGTTTATATAACCGGGATGGAAATCTGTTTGCCCGTTATCCTGTGTTGGCAGGTGATAGTACATTCCCATCAAAGCCGGCAGCAGATGGTTTTATATTTACTTCAAATACCCTGGAAGGATTTGTGCCGGTATTAGAAAAAAAAGACCGCATCGGCACATTGTTCATCCGTTCCGATATGAACGCAATGTATAAACAGTTGCAACGCTACATCGAACTGGCAGCGTGGCTATTCTGTTTTTCATTGGTGGTAGCTTATTTCCTCTCCCGGCTATTGCGTAAAACAATTTCACAACCGATTCTTGCCCTGGAAAATACTGCCAGGATTATTTCAGAAAAAAAGGATTATGCTGTTCGGGCTGTAAAAGCAGGTAAGGATGAAATGGGACGGCTAACGGATGCATTTAACGATATGCTTACTACCATCGAATCGCAAAACCTGGCAATTACTTCCTTTAATCAAAACCTGGAAAACAAAGTACGGGAAAGAACGAATGAACTGGAAGCAGCGAACTTTTATTTGAAACAGCAAAATGAATTTGTTGAAACGATCTTTAATTCTTCAGCAAATTTAATAGCTGTACTGGATACAGAATTCCGTTACAAAACGGTTAACAGGAAGGTAGAAGAATGTTACAATGTTAAGAAAGAAGACCTCCTGGGAAAGACGTATATGGAATGTTTTCCGCAGGCGGTAGGATCACAAACGCATAATGATATCCTTCGGGCAATGAGTGGTGAACAGGTACATACTTCCATAACCCGCTCAACGGTGATCAATGGTTATTTCGAAAATTTTTTCATTCCCTTGCGAACAGATGGAAAAATATATGGTGTATTGCTGATGTCGAACATCATCACTGATATTGTATTGGCCAATGAAAAATTGCAGCAACTGAATATCCAGTTAGAAAAGTCGAACCGCGACCTGGAACAATTTGCTTTCATTGCCAGTCATGATCTGCAGGAGCCATTACGGAAGATCCATATCTTCAATGACATGATGGGTGAGAATTTTAACGATATCGAAAGTGTAAAAAAGTATCATTCAAAAATTGAACAGTCTGCTAAAAGAATGCAGGAACTGATACAGGACGTTTTAAATTTCAGCCGCATTTCCCTGTTGGAAGAACAGTTTGTACAAAATGATCTGAACAAGATCATGGAAGAATTGAAAAATGATTTTGAAGTTACGATAAGAGAAAAAAACGCCAGCATCCTCTACAACAATTTACCTTCGGTTCCGGGCATCACACTGCAGTTGTCGCAATTATTTTCAAATCTGCTAAGCAATTCATTAAAGTATAATGAACGAAACCCGGTAGTACACATTAAAGCGAGGAATTTATCCAAAGAAGAAATAATGGAGAATGTAAAACTCAATCCTGCCTTTTCTTATGTAGAAATTAAATTCACCGACAACGGTATCGGCTTCGATGCTAAATACAATGAACAGATCTTTACCATATTTCAACGCTTACATGGAAAGCAATCGTATTCCGGTACCGGCATTGGGTTAGCGCTTTGCCGTAAGATCGTGGAAAATCATAAAGGAATCATCAGCGCAGAAGCGGAAGTAGGTGTAGGCGCTACATTTACCATCATTCTTCCTTTGCAACAGGAACAATAATCCCTGATCCCATTATTTTTTTTGTTCAATGTTCTGATAATAATCCAGGATTTTTTTTCGTAACACAAAATCATATTTGGAAACAAGCAGGTTGATGTTTGCCCGGTCGAGATTATTTTTTGCGATCAGGTAATCTACAGAAGTGCCCACTCCCGATTGAAAGCGTATTTCTGCAGCCCTGAAAGATGTGGCGTATGCATCCACCTGTTGTAACAGTGTTTTATAGGTTTCATAAGCATTCATCATATTCAGGTGTGCCTGTTCTACCTGTTGCTGTAATTGTTGTTTTGTAACAGCTTCATTTAATGTAGCGGTACGTACATTTATTTCCGCCAGTTTTATGGTATTCCTTTGCCTGAAACGATTGAAGATAGGAATACGCAAGCCAAGATTTACCGTAGTGTAAATATTATTACGCACCTGCTGGTTATAGCCAATCTTCGTTCCATTTGAATTTAAGGCCGAACTTGAATAGTTTGTTTGTGCATCTCCTGATAAACTCAGCACAGGGAATAATGCGCCTTTAGAAGATTTTAATCCATACACCGCACTTTTCTTCCGCAACTCCACTGCTTTTATCAATGAAAAGGATTGTAATGCAGCATTGAATATTTCCGTTGCGTTTTTGTCGTATGCAGTCAGGAATTCATCAGCATTCACCGGTTGAAGCGAGATGTCTTTTGTGTACGGAACATTCATCAATTGCGCCAGGTTTAACTTAGCTGTTTCCAATTGATTTTTTGCATTCAGTATGGAAAGGTCATCGTTCATCACCTGGCCTTTCAAATCTGATACCTGTGATGGACTTACCGCACCCAAACTATCGAGTACCTGTAAACGCAATAGTTGCCGGTTGCTGAGTTCTTTTTGATTGATCGCCTGCGTTAACAGGTCTGCATTATTCAATACAGTGAGATAGGCCAGTATCGTATTAAGTGTAATATTATCTTTTACCTGTTGCCATTCCATTACGGATGCTTCATAAGCAGCTTTGTTTTGTTTGATGGAATGCTGAAGCGAAAGTCCGTTGAACAGCGTTAATCCCGAACTGGCGCCATAGCCGGCATACCGGATCGTTTGATCTACATAAGTATTGGAATAAGGATCAATACTTCTGCCGGTGTTGATACCATGGTTGAGGTTTGCATTGAGATCGGGCAGCAGGTTTTCTTTTGATTGCCTGTACCCAACTTTAGTTGCATCTTTTAATAATTCGTTTTGTTGGATACTAAGATTATTACGCAATGCAGAATCAATGCATTGTTGTAATGACCAGTTTGCTGATTGTGCCATTGATTGCATATTCAGCAATGAAATAACTGCGGTATAAATTAAATAATGTAAAACCTTCATAATCTATTGTATGTTTTGTTGTATTCTGCCATCCAGTAAATCAATGATACGATCGCCGTATGCTGCATTTTTTTCTGAATGTGTTACCTGTATGATCGTTATTTTGTCTTCTGTATTTATTTTTTTGAAAAGTTCCATGATCTCCTCTCCCTGTTTTGAATTCAGGTTTCCCGTTGGTTCATCGGCAAGGAGTAATTTTGGTTTTGCGATGAGCGCTCTTGCAATACCCACCAATTGCTGTTGCCCGCCGCTGAGCTGCGAAGGGAAAAGATCTTTCTTGCCCACCATATTAAAACGATCCAGCATGTCGGCAACCATTGCCTTTCTTTCGGAGCCTTTTACGTCCTGGTATAACAAAGGCGTTTCTATATTTTCATACACCGTTAGTTCATCTATCAGGTGATATGCCTGGAAGATGTAACCGATATTCTTTTTATACAATTCAGTCCGTTTTTTTTCTTTCAGATCAAATACCGATTCACCGAAGAAACGGTAGTTTCCTTCATCGGATGTATCCAGCATGCCTATAATATTTAATAAGGTTGATTTACCTGAACCTGATGGGCCCATGATGCTGAGAAATGCACCTTCTTCAATATCCAGGTGAATATCTTTCAATACAAAATTCCTTGCTCCGTTTGTATTGTACCATTTTGATATTTTTTCCAGTTGTATCATTATTTCAATTTTATGGTTGTTAATTTTTCTGAATTGGTATTCGGCATGTTTGAACAAAGTTTTGTTATTCAGATTTCAAATCCGTTACGGGATTGCGCAAGGTATTGCTTACTACCTGCAGCAGGATCAACATTACGGTAAGAAGGCCTAATGCAAATATCGTAACCATGAACGGTGTTGCGGTTATACTTACCCGGTAGGCATAGCTATTGAGCCATTGATGCATCAGGTACCATGAAACCGGTATGGCCATTACAACACTTATTAAAACAGCCGGTAAAAAATCTTTCAAAAATAAAAAGGCGATGTGCGTTACTGAAGCCCCCAGGATTTTGCGTATTCCTATTTCTTTCATTCTTTTTTGAATGCTTAAAGATACCAATCCGATGATGCCCAGTACAACTATTACCAGTGCCAGTATGGTAGCCACCTGCGATGCCTTCTTTAATTGAATTTCGGTTTTATACAGGCGTTGCAGCGATTCATCCATGAACAGGTATTCAAAAGAACTTCCCGGCATAAGCGTGTTCCATTTTTTTTCAATGGCCTGCATTGATGCTGCAATATTGCCGGGTCTTAATTTGAAACACATCAGCCTGTAAATCTTGTCTAAGTGTACATTTGAAAGTACCATCGGTTTGATTGTTTCTTTCATCGAACCAAAATGGAAATCGCCTATTACACCAATTACGGTTAATGCAGATCCGGGTTCATAGTACAATCGCTTTCCAATGGCAGCTTCGTTACTTGTTAATCCGAGCGATTGAACGGCATGTTCGTTGATCAATACCGAATTCGAATCCGAATGGTGATCAAAATTCCGGCCTGCTTTCAATGGGATATTAAAAACAGCAAGATAATTTTTGTCGGCAATAACTGATTCATAGGGAGCGGCCTGCGTTTGTTCCTGGCCGTCAGTAAACAACATGGTGCTTCCATCGCCGATACCATCCGGAACTGTCCAGTTAAGCGATGCAGCTTTTACCTGTGTCATCCTGGAAAATTCATCCCTGTAACTTTCCATTCTCCTGATACCGGCATCACTCCAGTCCCTGGGCAATTGAACGGAAACAACATAATCTTTATCATACCCAAGATCCTTACTAAAGAAAAGCGCTACTTGTTTTGAAATGATAAGTGCTCCGGCCAACACAACCGTAGCGGTGAAGAACTGCAAGCCGGCCAATACCCTGCGCAGGTGTACATTAGCCTGAACAGATTGTAGCTTGCCTTTTACCGAGTCTGTTGTGCGAATTCCGGAAAGTGCAAATGCCGGATAAATACCAGATAAAATGCCTGTTAATACTGCCAGCAGCAACGGAAAAATGAAGTAGTATGCAGGAAATGCTGAAAGCATGGGAATGTTTCTTCCAAGAACGTCTGAAATATAACTTCGGGCTGATATAAAGATGACAAAAGAGAAAATAGTGGCGAGTAATGCCAATAATACATATTCGGTAAGGAACTGGAAAATGATCTGCTTCCGCATTCCGCCCATCACTTTTCGTACACCAATTTCTTTTATTCTGGAAGAAGCTTTACCAATAGAAATGTTTATAAAATTTATCATTGCCATCAGCAAAATGAAGAATGCAATACATGAAACGGTGATGATCATCTTCCCGGCGAGTCCGTTATTTTGTTGCAGGTAATAGTTTTTAAGCGGGACAAGGTATGGCTGCATATTCTTTGCGATATCCGGCGGAGCGTTCTTATCCAGTAATAATTGCATTGGCCTGGTTAGATCTGAAGGCTTAACGCCGTTCTGTAATTCGAGCATGCCAACGATATAGGGATTGTTCCAACTGTCGAGCGATCTGCTGAAGTAAGTTGCTGACGAAGCGGGAATGAAAATCTGGTTGTCGTTTTCCCGGTTAAGTTTGGTGATCGAATTTGATTCCCTGTTTTTCAATATACCGGTAACCACAAATCCATGTTTGCTGTTTGAAAAGCTTTCTATGGTGAGCATTTCACCAACCACATTGGTTCTTCCAAAATACTTCATAGCCTTTTCTTCCGAAATCACAACCGAAAACGGCTCACTTAAAGCAGTGTGCAAATTTCCATACACTAGCGTAAAACCATACATGAAAAGAAAACTGCTGTCTCCTATTTGCAAACCTTCCCTGAATACCTTATTGCCACTGGAAACATTGGAGGTAACTCCATCCCAACGGTAATAATTTTTCACCAGCGATGGATATTGAATTTTTAATTCTTTTACCAGCGGGCCAATGGTAGTGAGTTCAAGCCCCATGTCGGGGTTCTTCCAATTGCTTTGTACGATGTATTGGTTAGACAGATTTTTTATATCGCTGTTCACTGTATATTCACTCCATACAAAAGCCGCAATCAGTAATGTAAAACCCAGTCCAAAAGATAACCCGGTAATGTTCAGCAAAGCGTGAAACAAATGTTTGCGGATATTCCGCCAGGCAACAACTATATAATTTCTAATCATTTTTTAAGGTTACCGGTGAAGAAGCTGTTTATTCACTTCTTAAATTATTTACTGGGCTGCTAATGGCTGCCTTAATTGCGTGGCTGCTTACGGTTACAATGGTTATTATCATCGCCAGTACAACCGTTATTGCAAATATCCACCAGCTAATGTCAATTCTATATGCAAAATCTTCCAGCCATTTATTGGCGAAATACCAGGCAATGGGTGAAGCGATCACAAAAGCAAGCAAAGCCAGTTTTATAAAATCTTTTGATAGTAAGAAAACAATGGATTGAACGCCTGCTCCCAGTACTTTTCGTATGCCTATTTCTTTTGTGCGTATTTCCGTAGTGAATGCCGCCAGCCCAAACAATCCCAGCGCTGCAATTACAACCGCTATGATCGAAAAAATAAACACAAGAGATGATATTTTCCTGTCTTCTTTATATAAGCGATCAAAACTTTCATCCATGAAAGTATATTCGAATGGTTCTGAGGGTATGAATTTTTTCCATGTTGTTGCTGCGGCTTGTAACGCGGCCGGAATTTTACCCGCTGCTGCTTTTAAAAATATATAGGAATCGTAACCATTGTTATATTTCATTACCAATGCCCCGATCTTTTCATGCATACTCTGGTAGTGAAAATCTTTTACAATACCTACCACCTTTCCCGTATCACCACCCATCGTAAATCGCTGACCAATTACAGGCGTATGCATGTTAAACATCCTGAGTGCCGATTCATTCAGGATATAATTGTGTTCGTCTTCTTTTCCTTCATGAAACCAACGGCCTTCCTTCATTTGTAACTGGAATACTTTCTGAAAATCTGCATCGGCAGAATACGGACTAACGGTTGCCTGGAACGCAGTGTCATGCCCGTCCCAATCAACATTACCTGAACTGAAATTGCCCACATTGATGATCTGATCACCACCCATCGTTAGTCCTTCAACTGCGCCGGAATTCAACAACTCATGCCTGATCGCAGCAAAGAAATGTTCCTGTTGCTCATCATTCAATTTGCGATAAGCATTGTATGGAATTTCCATTGATACAACCTGCGACAGGTTATAGCCCGGGTTGCTGTTTTGTATATGTTTCAGTTGTTTAAAAATAACGATGCTGCCGATAATTAAAATAACCGACAAACTGAATTGAAATACTACGAGTGATTTGCGTACGAAGGCATCATTCAGCTTCAGTATGGTTTTGCCCCTGAATACTTCTATAGGTTTAAACGACGATAACATGATTGCGGGGTAAATTCCATTCAGTATCGTTGCAACAATCAGCGTTGACAACAATATTTTCCACATCGTAAATGAAAACAAAGTCAGCACAAATTGTTTTTCCGTAATGCTGTTAAAAACCGGCAGTAATAATTGTATGAACAGCAAACTCAGGAGTAATGATACAATACTGATCAAAAATGATTCAACAATAAACTGCATGAACAGGTGTTTACGGCCTGCACCTATAATTTTTTTAATGCCTACTTCTTTTGAACGCAGGCTGGCTTTAGCCGTGGTAAGATTTACATAGTTAATGCAGGCTGTGAGTAATAATAATATTCCCAGCACACTGAATATATAAGTTGTTTTCCTGTTTCCGTGCGGTAGTGAAGTGCTTTGCAGATCAGTTTCGAAGTGCATTGTTGACAAAGGCTGCAGTGTGGTATTTGCTGAATTCTTTTCTCTCTCCCGGTTCATAATGGCGTTCAGCATTCCGGTTACTTTCTGTACGTTCGCATTATCCTGAAGTAATACATAAGTAGGGAAATTGAAATTGCCCCAGCTATGAATGTTTTTGGCAACTCTTGGTTGTGTTATGTGACTGCCCATCTGCATCATAATATCAAACTGGAAACTTGAGTTCAGTGGATTGTCTTTAACAACAGCTTCAACGGTATAATTCAGCGTATCTATCTTCAGTATATTTCCAATAGGGTTGGCAGTTCCAAAATATTTTTTTGCTTTCGATTCTGTTATGGCAACTGCATAATTATTGTTATTGAATGCTGACGGATCGCCGTACACGAAATCATATTTAAATACGGAAAACCAGTTACTATCAACATAAGCGCAATTTTTTTCCGGGATGATCCTGTTTTTATAGATTATGTTATGCGAACTGTTCACATTGCCACATCTGGTTAAATTTTTAATACCCGGAATTTCCTTTAGTGCAAATTCGCCCAGGTTATACGGTGAAGTTTCCCATTTCCAGGTGTCGTTGTTGGTACCAAGGTTGATGGTGTTGGTTATCCGGTAGATGTATTGATTGGATGGATGGTAATTGTCGAAACTATGTTCATTTTGAACCCAGATAAAAATGAATACGGCAGCCGTCATCCCCACCGATAAACCGAAAAGATTTATTGCGGTGGTGAATTTGTTTTTCAGCAGGCTGCGAAAAGCCGTTTTTAAATAGTTTCTAAGCATGGTATCAAATATCAATTGAATAGTCTATTCGTTTCTCAAACTTTTTACCGGGTTGGTTAAAGCAACTTTAATAGCCTGGTAGCTTACGGTGATTAAAGCAATGAGTATAGCGAGCAACCCGGCTGCAACAAATATCCACCAACTCATGGCAACCCGGTAATCATAATCGTTTAGCCAGTTGTGCATCATCCAGTAGGAAACAGGGAATGCAATGAAGCAGGAAATCAACACCAGGATAAGAAAATCTTTTGATAGCAGTGTTGCCAGGCCATTAACGCTGGCGCCAAGCACTTTCCTGATCCCGATTTCTTTGGTTCGTCTTTCTGCAGTGTAAGCAGCAAGCCCGAATAAACCAAGACATGATATTACAATTGCAAGGATGGAAAATACTGCGGCCAGTTTTCCTATGAGTTTTTCAGTTTTGAAATACTGGTCAAAACTTTCATCCACGAATTTATATTCAACAAGGTAACCGGGGTTATTGGCTTTCATTACTTTTTCAAAAGCCGGCAATGCAGCAGAAAGATTGCTGTTTGGTTTGAACCGAACCGTGAGATAGTTTACACTGGTTGTATCGGTAAAAAGAATAAGTGGTGCTGCGGTTCCATACATATTGTTGTACACAAAGTCGTTTACCACACCAACAATCGTGTACTTACTATCATCGCCCCAGGTTACCGTGCTGCCCACTATATTTTTCCGGTTGATAATTTTTGCAAAAGATTCATTGATGATAACGTTGTTGCTATCTGATTTTATATTGCTGTAGAAATCACGCCCTTCTTTTACTTTCATTCCCATGGTGCTTATATATTCCGGGCTTACCGATTCAACGGTAATCAATACCTGTTTGTTTGGATCTTTACCTTCCCAGTTAAAATCACCGGTGTTGCTGCCCAATTGTAAAACCATGCTCCTGCTTAATGCAGCATTTTCAACAAAGCCGGTTTTTTGTAAATCGTATTTTATAGCATTGAAATGAGGTACAACATTTCCTTCAACAGGTAGGTAAACAAGTTCCTGCCGGTTGTAACCAAGATTTCTTTGCCTGATATGATTTACCTGGCGATAAATGATCATGGTACTGATGATAAGGATGATGGAAATAGAAAATTGCAGGATCACCAATCCTTTTCTTACGAACACGGCGCTTACATTTGTTTTTAATTTCAATCCTTTTAATACCTGTACCGGGTTAAACGACGAAAGGTAAAATGCCGGGTAACTTCCTGCGAACAGGCCACACAGTAAGGAAATGCCCATTAATGCTGAAAGGTGATTCCATTTGAAAATGTTGGCGGAAAGTTCTTTTTCTACCAAACCATTAAAAGCGGGCAAAACCAAAACTAAAATCAACACTGATAACAGGGCAGCAATAAATGCCATAATAAGCGATTCACCGATAAACTGTGCTATGAGTTTTGATTTACCGGCACCGAGTACTTTTCTTACACCTACTTCACGTGCCCTTTGTTCAGAACGGGCGGTGGCCAGGTTCATAAAATTGATACAGGCGATCAGTAATATGATCCACGCAATAATACTGAACAGGTGTACATATTTAATTCGTCCTTCCGTTTCTTTGCCATTATCAAACGTATCGTATAAACGCCAGCGTTCCATCGGGTAGATAAACATGTGTGCAATCGATTCGCTTTTTTTTGTTTGTACAAAGCCAAACATCATTTTATTGATCGCTTCTATGTTTGCATTGGGTTCAGTTTCTACGTAGGTGATGATGCCATTACTCCCCCATTGTTGTAACCATTCATTGTTGTCTTCGTAAATTTTAAAAGGCGACAACCATTCAAATTGTATCGACACATCAGTGGGCATATCTTCAACCACACCGGTAATGATATAATCCTGCTGGTTATCTACCTTAAGCGTTTGGCCGGTAACTTCGGTATTGCCAAAGAATTTAATGGCCATTTTTTCAGTGATCACCAGCGAACGTAACTGATCAAAAGCATGTATTGCGTTCCCTTTGATAAATTTTAATTCAAACATGCTTAAGAAAGACGGATCAACATAATATCCTTCTTCATTGATTGATTTATCTCCTGCAGAAAATAATTTCTTTGAATTCCAGGTAGCTCTTGATGTTCGTTTGATACCAGGTATTTCTGTTTTAATTCCTTCTGCAAGTTTGCCAGGCGTTGCATCAAATACATAGGTTGTTCCATCGTAGGTTTGCTGATCTTTTACTTTGTACAGATTTTTCCTGTTGGCAAAGTGATGATTGTAGTTCAGTTCATCTTCTACCCATAAATAAATCAATGCAGCACAGGCAATGCCGATGCCTAACCCTGCAATGTTTAAAAAACTATGCGAACGGTTTTTCCACAGGTTTCTGAAAGATGTTTTGATATAATTTTTTATCATGGCCTAATAAAGATTATTCGTTACGCAGATTTTTTACCGGGTTTGCCAATGCCGCTTTGATTGCCCTGTATCCCACCGTACACCATGCGATAACCATTGAACCAGCAATGGCAATGAAAAATATCCAGAAAGAAAGTGGTGTACGATAACTGTAATTCTGCAGCCACTGATGCATGGCGTAATAAGCAATGGGAGCAGCAACTAAAAATGCAATGATGATTAACAGGGAAAACTCTTTCGACAGTAAATAAACAATATGACGGGGCATGGCACCCAGCACTTTTCTTATTCCCACTTCCCTTGTTCGTTGGGCTGCCATAAATGATACAAGACCATATAGTCCGAGGCAACTGATAAATATGCCAATAGCTGCAAAAATTTTATACAGTTGAGATAACTGTTCTTCCTGTTTGTAGAATGCAGCTATTTTCTGATCAAGAAAAGAAAAGGCATACACATGATCCGGGAAATGCTCATTCCATAATTTTTCAGTGAATGCTAACACATTTTTTTCTTCAGCAGCATTGATCTTTACTCCAAAAACTCCGTAATAATTTTTTTGAGGTGCAATGATAACCGACCCTATTGGACTTCGGAGTGAGTTACTGTTAAAATCTTTTACTACACCAACGATTGGCGCTTTTATTACGCCATCCCACAGGTTTACCTCTTTCCCTAATATCGCAACGGGATTGCTGTAACCGAGTAATTTTGCAGTTGTTTCGTTAACAACAAATTCCCTTACGGTATCGGATGGGTGAAACAGCCTTCCTGCTATAAGGCGAAGGTCATAGGTTTTGAAATAATCGGCATCCGCCCATTTGAGGTTGGCACTGAAAATTGTAGGCTTATCTGAATGATCGAATTTAAAATCGCTCGACCAGTTTCCTGAGGAAGAAGGACTTGCAAAACTTGCGCTCACATGTTTTATTCCCTTGTGCTGAAGTAATTTTTGTTTAACAAATTCAATTTTAGCATGGCTTGCGCTATCATCGGGAATTGGCAGGTTGATAATGGCTTCTTTGTCGAACCCAAGTGAAGCATTTTTAAAATAGTTCATCTGGCTAACAACGATGAGCATTCCAATAACCAGTATATGTGAAATGCTGAATTGTAAAACTACGAGCGCTCTCCTTAACGAAATTCCTCCAATCATTTTAGAGGTTATTTTTGTTTTGAGCGCAACAATTGGATTAAAACCAGATAGAATAATTGCGGGATAGATACCAGACAAAAATGTGACTGAAATAAAAACAAGCAGCAGGAAGATCAGGAAGTTTGCTGATAGTATATTCAATTGCATGCTTGTTTCCAGCAAAGTATTCAAAAAAGGTAATGCAAGATAACTGATACCAATAGCCGCTATCAATGAAAATGCTGTTAGCAGGGCTGTTTCACTTAAGAATTGTATTGCAAGCTGCCAGCGATTGCTGCCAAGAACTTTACGCACGCCAACTTCTTTCGACCGGTGTACTGCCTGGGCGGTGGCCAGGTTGATAAAATTTACACAGGCCATCAGCAACAGGAAAATGCCAATCAGTTCCAATGCCGTAATCAATCCTTTGCTGAATGTATGATGCCTGTAGTTTCCAAACCTTTCATCATAATGAATAGCAGAAAGTGGTTGAGCCATATATGCATCTTTGGCATATTCTGCCGGTTTGTGTTTTTTTGCCAGCGCAATCAGTTCTTTATTGAATGCACTTACAGACGCATTTTTATCCAGTTCAACAAATGTGCAAGCCTCACTCCAGGTGCTTACCCAATCATTCAAATTGTCTTTCATGTCGGAATGTTGCAATGTTGAATACGATGCCATTACTTCCAGCGGAAAATCGGTGTTTACGGGAACATCTTCAATGATTCCGTTTATGGTATAAATTTCATTCTGACTATTCCTGTGAATGATTGTTTTTCCCAATGCATTTTGCCAGTTGCCAAAGTACTTCTCTGCTGTGGATTTAGATAATGCGGCGCTGTTCGGTGCTGTTAATACGGATTGAGCATTTCCACTAAGCCATTTAAAATTAAACAACGAAAAAAAATCAGGCTCAACATAAAAAATACTGGTGATGAATTTTTTTCTTTCAACTCCGGATATATTTATTGCCACAGGCTCTCCTTCTCTTTGTAATATCCTTGCTACTTTTTTAACCTGCGGAAATCCCGATTGCAATGCCGGGCCAACAGGGAATGCAACGCCGCCCGAATAAAATTCCTTTCCGTTACCATTGTTTAAACTATAACTGGCAATCCTGTAGATGTTTTCTTTTTTATCATGAAAATTATCAAAACTTGTTTCAAACCTGATAACAATGAAAATTAGGATAGAAGCTGCAATGCCTATCGCCAAACCTGCAATATTCAGCAATGCGTAACTTTTATTTCTCCATAAATTCCGGTAAGCTGTTTTATAATAATTTCCAATCATTGCACTGTATTTTCATTTGGGAAATGATAATTGCTTAGGTATTTCGCTTCAGCTTACCCAACCACTATGCCAATAGAAAAGATGTTTGATTAGCAGTGGTTTATGTACAATACATAAAAAAAAGTGTACGAAAACGAACAGTCTGCGTACACTTTCGAACAACCGTTTTGCGATGGTTAATCGGTACGCAGATTTTTAACGGGGTTACTGATGGCTGCCTTTACAGAATGATAAGCAACCGTTGCAATTGCGATTACCAGAACAACTACTGACGTAATGAGGAATGTTGAAGCCTGTACCGGGATTCTGAAAGCAAAATCCTGGAGCCATTTATTGGATGCCCACCAGGCCAGCGGTACTGCAATGAGAATAGCAATGAAAATCAATTGTACAAAACCCGAGGTGATAAGTGCGACGATATTTACAACATTAGCACCGAGTACTCGCCTGATACCTATTTCTTTTGTTCGTTGTACGGTGGTAAATGCAGCAAGACCAAATAGCCCGAGGCATGCCAGTATGATGGCAATGGATGAGGCGGTGGCAAATAGTGTTAGTGAACGTTGTTCCGACTTATACAATTTGTTATAATCTTCATCGAGAAAATGATACTCAAAAGGACGGGAAGGAACGAGGGTTTTCCATGTTTTTTCCAGTTGGGCTATCGTGAGGTTCATGTTTGCCGACTTAATACGCAGCAAATACACCTGGGCAAAATCTCTCTGTAAAAACAGCACTAATGGCCCGATAGGATCATGAAGACTACTGAAATTAAAATCCTTAACCACACCTACAACTGTTCCGGGTGAACCTTTTTCTAATTTTTTTCCAATGGCCTGCTCCGGGGTCCAGCCTATTTTTTTTGCAAGTGCTTCGTTGATGATGAAGGAATACTGAAAGCGGCTATTGTTATCCGTAGTGTCCATTAAGGAGAAGTCTGATAACCGAAAATCTCTACCGCTCAGCATTGTCATATTGAGCGTATTGGTAAAGTCGAGATCTACCGGCATCGCATTTACAGAAACTTCATGCATTCCCTTCTCATCGTTGGCAATAATCCCATCGCCCCACTGTACAAATTCCGGTGTTTCATAGGAGGCCGTTACCGACGACACACCCGGTACACTCGATAATCCATCTTTAATTGGTTGAAAATTTTCCTTCATTTTACCGCCGATTGGTAAAACAACGATGTGATCTTTATCATAGCCAAGATCTTTTTTCTGCATAAAATTCATTTGTTGCAATACCACCACGGTGTAAATAACCAGGAATACAGATATGGCGAATTGGGCAACTACCAGCGATTTGCGCAATGAATTATTCCCTGTTGAAATGGAAAAGCCTTTCTTAAGAATGCCGGTTAATTTTGTACGGGATAGTACCAGTGACGGATACACGCCGGCACAAAAACTAACCAGTATTGCAAATGCCAGTAAAGAAGCAAGGGCATAAGGCTGGAAAATATTATGGTTTGTGAAGCTGCCGCCTGTAATTTCATTAAAGTAGGGCAATAAACCTGAAGCCAATGCAACTGAAATCAGGGCTGCAATGAAACTAATGATCGCAGATTCTCCCATGAACTGGGCAAACACCTGTTTCCTGGAGGCGCCCATCACTTTTCGCATGCCGATTTCATTACCACGACCGGCAGATTGCGCTGTGGCCAGGTTTGTATAATTGGCGCAGGCAATGACCAAAATCAACACAGCAATAAGAACGAACATGTAGATGTAGCGAATATTGTTGTTGGGTTCAAATCCTGCAAGAGACGAATGAAGGTGAACTTCCTGCAATGGCTCCATATTGTAATGGAGATAGTTATTACCATCGAGTTCAGCATCTTTTTTCACTTCCGGTAACTCCATGTAATTGTTTACCTGCTGCTGAAATGAAGGGATGCTGCTTTTATCTTTCAGCAGGAAATAAGTAATCCAGTTGGCAGTCCACCAGGTTTCATTTTCAACGCCCGGCAGGTTTAAGAAGCGGGTTACGAAATCAAATTTTAATTGGGAATTTTCAGGCACATCTTCACAAATTCCCGACACCAACATATTTTTACCAATAACCGTTAGTGTTTTATTGATCGGATATTCATTACCAAAATATTTTTTTGCTGTGGAAGCCGTAAGCACAATTTTTCCCGGTTCATTTAATACCGTTTCCGCATTTCCTTTCAGCAGGTGAAATGAAAATACTTTGAAGAATGGATCGTCTGCAAACAAAATACGCGGCTCTGTAAACATTTTATCAGCTTGCTGAACGATGCTGCTACGGATATAAGTGCGTACATATTCTTCTACAACAGGAAATTTCCTTTTTAATTCAGGTCCGGTTTTGGTGCCGGTTGTTGCAACAGTATTTACGGTTTCGGAATGTTTATATTCCATAGTAGCCCGAACAATACGGTCGGCATTTACATGAAAGCGATCATAACTCAGTTCCCTCTGCACATACAAACCAATCATCAATGCAGCGGCAAGCCCGATGGTAAGGCCGAGGATGTTGATGCCTGCGTACAATTTATTTTTCCAAAGATTCCGCAGTGTTGTTTTAAGATAATTTCTAAACATAAAAATGTAATCTGTTTATTCTGTTCTTAAACTTTTTACCGGGTTTGCAAGGGCCGCTTTAATAGCGTGAAAGCTAACGGTTGCGATGGCAATAAATATGGCTACGAGTCCGCTAAAAACAAAAACCCACCATTTGATTTCTATCCGGTACATAAAATCCTGTAACCATTTGTTCAGCATCCACCAAACGATTGGAACAGCAATTAATAATGCAATAATTACCGGCTTGATAAATTCTTTTGTTACCAACGCAGTGATGCCGCTAACGGATGCACCCAGCACTTTTCTTACACCGATTTCTTTTACCCGCTGGCGGATAATAATAAATGCCATTCCAAACAATCCCATACAGGATAAAATGATGGCAACCAGTGCAGCAATGGAAAACATTTTTGATAACCTTTCTTCATTTGCATACCACCTGTCGATATTCTCATTTACAAATGAGCCTTTAAACTCAACACCAGGTTCAACTTCGGCATATTTACTTTTTATCAACGCCATTGTTGCCGCAGGATTTTGTGTGTTTACTCTTATAAGAATATAACTCAAGGCCTCTGTTTTTTCCATGCAAATGGTAAGTGGATCTGCTGTTTCATACATCGAATACAAATGAAAATCGGGAATCACGCCCACAACATTCCATTTGGGGCGGCTGCTGTCTGAATAGAAACTGGTTCCAACGATATTATCATCGCCCAATTGTTTTGCCATGCTCTCTGTGATAATAACGGCATAGCTGCTATCAGATGCATAGTTTGTTGAAAAGTCCCTGCCTTCTTTTAACGGAAGTCCTAATGTTTTAATGATATCGAAATCGCCGGAAAGAAAATTGGTAGTGATTGATTTTCCTTTATATCCAAATCCATAACTCATTTTGCTGATGCTTCCATCGGTTCCCATTCCGAAATTTACTGATGAACCTGAAACAGATTCGATGGAGGTTTGCGATGAAAGCAGCGAACGCATTTTTGCTACGATTTCTTTTCCATGATCTTCTTTGCGGATGGGAATACTAACCAATGATTTACTGTTGTATCCCAATGGCGCTTTGCGTAAATGCTGAAACTGCTGGTAAATGATAATCGTTGTGCAGATTAACCCGATGGCAATTACAAATTGTGCAACAATCAACGCGTTCCTGAAAATGCCCGGCCGCCTGATCGTGATTTTACCTTTTAATACTTCTACGGTTTTTAAACGGCTCATTATAGATGACGGATATCCGGAAGCGATAAAGGAAACTAAAAATAATATCAGTACCAGGTAGCCGATAATAGCAGGTTGAAACAAAAGCGAAGTATCGAAATTTACCTGCATTAATTTATTGAAACCATTCATCAGCACAATAGAAGTGATAAAAGCGATCAGCATGGAAACAAATACAGTGGCAAAACTTTCGCCCCAAACCTGTAACCAAACCTGTCGTTTGTTTGCACCGAGGCATTTTCGTACGCCAATTTCTTTTGTACGGGTAAATGCAAGTCCAACGTTCAGGTTTACAAAATTGAAACAGGCAATTAGCACAATTACGCATGCGATCAATAAAAGAATGTATAAAAATGATTTACTAACGGAATTGCCTATGTTGAGCTGGCCGCTGAAATGCAGTTGTTTCAAAGGCAGCAATCCTAATCCTGCATAGTCACCTTTTGCATCTTTTGTGTATCCTTTATTTTTTAAATAGTCTTCATCAAACTGGTTGTATTTTTTTGCATAGTTTCTCAAACCTGCTTCTACTGCTTCTTTTGAAACATTGTCTTTCAATTGTACAATTACCCGGTGTTGCTGAAAATTCCAATCATCTTTTTGGATCGTATAATCGGGATCAAGTTCTGTTCTTGCTAATACTGAAAAAGAAACAGAGGAGTTTTTGGGAGGATCGGCCAGTACAGCACTAACAACGAGTTTGTTCCACTTACCTCCTATTTTTAATTCAACCATTTTCCCTATGGGATTTTCTTTCCCAAATAAATTTCCGGCTGTTTTTTCAGTTAATACCACATCGCCGGTATTTGCCAATGGATGTGCTGCTTCACCTTTCATTACCGGGAATGAAAAAATGCTGAAGAAATCATCATCTACCAGTAAAATATTTTGTTCAAGTGTTTTATCATTATACCTTATTTCTTTGCCCCTGTTTTTAATACGGGTTGCTTTATCAACGCCAATTCCTTCGTTCTTTATTGTAGATACTACCGGGTAACCCATAGAGGAACTGTATTCAATGCCGGTAGGTTCATTCAGGTAGGTGTACAACTCATAAATTTTGTCTTTGTTTTTATGCATGTCGTCGAATGAAAAATCGAAATGTATCATTACCAGCAACAAAATGCTGCAGGTGAATGCCACAGACATTCCAACGATGTTGATAGAAGTGTGCAATACATGTTTACGCATGTTGCGCAGTAATGTGATGAAATAGTTTTTTAGCATAACAACAGTTCTTTAGATTTTGTAATACCCATTATTCAGAACGCAGACTTTTTACCGGGTTTGCTACAGCCGCTTTGATGGCCTGGTAGCTTACCGTAATTACAGCAATGAGTGCCGAGAGCAAGCCTGTTAATGCGAATACCCACCATTCAATATTGATCCGGTAATTGTAACGCTGCAGCCAGGAGTTCATAAAATACCATGCAATCGGCGATGCAATTACAAAGGAAATCAGAACAAGTTTTAAAAAGTCTTTCGACAACAATGATGCAATGCTGGTAACACTTGCGCCCAGCACTTTACGTACACCGATTTCCTTTATACGGTTTTGAGCCATATAAGCTGCAAGTCCGAATAGCCCGAGGCATGAAATAAAAATGGTTAGTCCGGCAAATAAACCAATGAGTGTTCCGATTCTTTTTTCCTGAGAAAATTTTTGAGCATAGCCTTCATCCACGAAGTGATAATCGTAAACATATTGCGGATTGTATTTTTCGAATATTCCTTTTGCCAATGCTAAAGCTTTATCTGTAGGCATGGCAGCATTTAATTTATAATGAATTACATTAAACCATGCTGACGGACCACATACCATAAGCTGTTGTACTTTCTGATAAGGAGATTCAAAAACAAAATCTTTGATAACACCAATTACATTCCAATGTTGTGATCCGCCTTCTTCCCTGATTACCGTTCCGATTGGATTTTTTAACCGCATCACGTTAACCGCAGTTTCATTCAGTAACACGGCATTTGAATCGGATGGATATTTCCTGATATCAATATCTCTTCCTTCAACCAATTGTACGCCCATGGTTTTTACAAAATCTGCATCTGATGCAAAACGGATAAAATCAATTTTATTATCACCAGGTTTGCTGCCATCCCAGGTATATCCCCAGCCATCGCTCCATCGTTGTGTGATCGGGCTCATGGATTTGGTAACGGAAACGGCTGCCCCGGAACTTAATAATTCATTCCTGATCAGTTCATAATTTTTCTCATTATCACCTTGCAGGAAAGTGTACAGCAATTTATCTTTCACATATCCTGAATCCCTGCCCTGCGCATATTTGATCTGGTGTTTAACGATGATCGTACAAATGATTAATGCAATGGCAAAAGAAAATTGAAGTACTACCAGTATTTTTCTTGGTGTAACCAGTGCATGTGCCGCTTTGAATGTACCCTTTAATACTTTTACCGGTTGAAAAGAGGAAAGATAGAATGCCGGGTAACTTCCGGCCAGTACGCCGGTGAAAAGAATAAACCCAACTGCTGTAAGCCAGAATATATAATTTGAAAAATCGATGTACAATGTTTTGCCCACAAGATCATTGAATGCAGGAAGACTGACTTCAACAATTATCAAAGCAAGTATGGCTGAAAGGAAGGCAAGTAAAATGCTTTCGAATATGAACTGCATTACCAACCAGCTTTTTTGTGCACCTACTACTTTTCTTACGCCCACTTCTCTTGCTCTTTTTTCACTCCTCGCCGTACTCAGGTTCATAAAATTAATACAGGCGATCAATAATATGAATGACGCAATGATGGCAAATTGTTTTACCTGTTCTATTCTTCCGCCAACATATTTTCCGTTCTCCGATTTTGAATACAGCCACTGCTCTTTAAACAATTGTGTGAATACCTGTGTTGTTGATGGTGAGCCGCTGTTAGCGGTATGATCAATGGTTATGTTTTTTATTTTCTGATCAAAAGCTTCTTTGGAAACGCCGGGTTTTAATAATAAATACGTTTGAATGGAGTTGTTTTGCCAGTTGAGATCGGGTGAATTTACTTTTTCCCGGTACGACCAGGGCAACAGGTATTCGAAATTAAAGATGGTGTTGTTGGGTAAATCTTTGAGTATGGCACTTACCGTAAAATGATCAACACTGTCTATAAGAATGCTTTTACCAACTGCTTCATCATTACCAAAAAGTTTTTTTGCCAGTTTCTCGGTAATCACAATGTTGTAATTTTCTTTAAGCGCCTGTGCTTTATTTCCTTTTACCAGTGGAAAACTGAACATGTTGAGAAATCCGGTATCTGCAAAACTGCCCTGCACATTCAGGCGTTTGTCGCCTACCGTGAGTAAGAAGCTGTTACCGGTTACCCGAACGGCATCTTCAATATCTGAAGCATAATTCATTTTCAGCACCGGTGCCATTACGGCTGGTGTTGTAGCCCATGCCCAGAACTCGCCGTTAAATTTATCGCGGTTGTTTACGGTGTACAACCGGTCAGATTTTTCATGGAACTTATCATGGCTGATTTCATTCTGAATCCAGAGTAAGATTAAAACTGCACTTGCCATTCCAATGGCAAGCCCGGCAATATTGATAGTAGAAAATACTTTGCTTCTCCAGAGATTTCTACAAGCTATTTTTAGATAATTCTTGAACATACACAATTTTAAATTGAATTGATAACAATATTAATCCGCTCTTAAACTCTTTACAGGATTGGAAATGGCTGCCTTAATTGCCTGGAAACTCACGGTGAGCAATCCTATCAGCAATGCTATTACACCAGCTAAAATAAAAATGAACCAGTTCATATTTACCCTGTACGCAAATTCCTGCAACCAATGGTGCATAGCGATCCAGGTTAGCGGAACGGCGATAATAAAGGCGATGAAGATCATCAGCATAAACTCTTTCGACAGCAACAGCACTACATTTTGAACACTGGCACCGAGTACTTTTCTTACCCCGATTTCTTTGGTTCTTTGCTGAATGCTGAATGCTGACAATCCAAATAATCCCAATGCAGCAATTACGATTGATATAGCGGCAAACAATGAAAATATTTTCCCTGTGCGTTCATCATCTGCATATACTTTAGCAAATTTTTCATCAAGAAAAGCATAAGAGAACGGACCTTTTGCATTCATCGCAACCCAATTTGCTTTTGCCTTAGCTAACAGGCCGGCAATATTATTACTGTTTACTTTCAGAATAATTCCGCCCCTGTTTCTTCCCAGCATAAAAACGAGTGGGGCTATCGCTTCTTTTACGGAAGTGTAATGAAAGTCTTTCGTTACTCCAATGATCTTGTATTCTTCCTGGCCTGAACATACAATGCTTTTTCCCAACGGATCACCGGTAATTCCGAATGCCTTTACGGCTGTTTCATTTAAAATAACTGCATTTGAATCGGTGGAGAATTCCGGTGAAAAATTTCTTCCGGCTTTCATTTGAATGCCAAGTGTGGGGATATAGTCCTTATCTACATGATACTTATTAATATGAATTTCCGATCTGTTTTCAGAACTTAAGTTTTCTTTTGCAAATGCCTGTGTACCATCTATATTTTCTGAAGCAATCGGTACATCTCTTGAAATGGTTCCCATCACCACCCTGTTGTCTTTCAGCAATTCCTCTGTAAATGCTTTTTCGTTTGCGCCTAACAGGTAGCTGTCGTTGATCACAAGTTCCTGTGATTTTTCAAACCCTAATTCTTTATGCTGCATGTAGTGCAATTGACGGTACACCACAATGGTGGATATGATCAATGCAATGGAAATGGCAAATTGAAATACCACCAGTCCACCCCGGAGATTGCGATTGGTTCGTTGTGTGCCCCCGCTTTTACCCTTTAATACTTTAATGATATTGAAAGAAGATATAAAAAATGCCGGGTACAATCCTGCCAGTACTCCAATGATGAGAACAAAGAGGAAAGAAGAGAGCAATGCATTAACGCCGTAAAATGAGCTGAAAGATATTTGTTTACCAGCCAGGTCGTTAAAGTATGGCAGCGCAAAGAAAATGATTGCCTGCGCAAGCAGATAAGAGAATACAGTAAGCAGTATCGATTCTGTAAGGAACTGAATAATGAGTTGCTTTTTTTCTGAGCCCATCACTTTCCTGATCCCGACTTCTTTTGATCTTTTTATGGATGCCGCAGTGGAAAGATTCGTGAAATTTACCCCGGCCAGGATGATAATAAACAATGCAAGTGCTGCAAAGATGTACACATACCTGATATTACCGTTTACTTCCAGTTCATCTTTATTGGAAGAATACAAATGTATTTTTTGTATAGGCTTCAGGTAAAAAACAAAAGTACCTACGGATTTCTGTGCTTCGGCAAAACTTACACCCATATCATGCTGCACTTCAGGTACAACGTATTTTGCCACCAGTTCGGGAAATTTACTTTCCAGTTTGCTGATATCGGTTCCGGGCAATAGCCTTACATACGTGTACACACCAACGTTACTCCAGGTGCGGCGGTAATCGACATCATTCATTTTTATATAGATGTCGAAATTGAAATGTAATTTCCCCGGGGCCTCATCCAGTATGCCTGTGATCTTTGTAGGATTGGCAGCATTATTTATGGTAATAAATCTGCCCATGGCATTCTCCGTTCCGAAATATTTTTTTGCCAGTTGTTTGGAAATAACGGCGCAATGCGGTTCACTCAAAGCTGTTTGTATGTTTCCTTCGGCAAGCGGTATGGAAAAGAAACGCAGGAAGTTGGCATCTGCAACGCCTAGGTTTTCTTTAAACTGGTTGTTGCCGGATTGTATAAATACCTTATGCCATGAAGTTAATCTTGTATATTCCTCAATCTCGGGATAAGTATTTTTCATTCCTTCCCCTACTGCATTATCGCATGCCGAATAAAAATCCTTGTTCTCTACATTTATTTCCACACGGTAAATATCTTTCGCCCGGGCCGGGAAAGTATCATAGTTAAGCTCATCCGCTATAAACCCGGTGATCAGCAGGCAACAGGTAAAGCCTATCGCAAGCCCGAAAATATTGATGAATGAAAACGCTTTGTTCCGGATCAAATTCCGGAATGCTATTTTAAAGTGATTCTTAAACATCTGCTCTTGTTTTACAATACAACAAATTTGTATTCCCAATGATTATATAGGGTCAAACCAGTTTTCAGTCATGATTGCCGTGTATCAAAACTATTCAGCGGCACATGTTGGGTTCCCGGTCAGGGGCTAACGGTATTGTACAAAGTCAAAACTGATGTGATGAAGCTTTGTAATTTTTTCAGATGAAGTTGAAGAAGTGCTTAATTTTTCATGGCTATACTTTAAGCATTTCTACCCGTTTCACGAAAACCTTATACCATTATGTTTTCAATAACTGTTTGTCCATCCAGCATGCGAATGATCCGGTGGCTATACCTTGCATCGTGTTCTGAGTGTGTAACCATGATGATGGTGGTGCCCTGTTCATTCAGGTCGGTGAGTAATTGCATCACTTCATTACCATTGGATGAATCCAGGTTTCCGGTGGGTTCATCTGCCAGTATCAATTTTGGATTGTTTACTACGGCCCTGGCTACGGCTACCCGTTGTTGTTGTCCACCCGATAATTGTTGCGGATAGTGATTGCGCCTGTGCATGATCTGCATTTTATCCAGCACTTCTTCCACCCTTTTCTTCCGGTCGGCTGCACTTACACCTAAGTATATTAAAGGCAATTCCACGTTTTCGAAAACGGTAAGTTCATCAATGAGGTTAAAGCTCTGGAATACGAAACCGATATTTTTTTTGCGCAGGTCGGCTCTTTTGCGTTCGTTGAAATGAGCTACTTCTGTTCCATTGAAAAGGAAGCTGCCGCTATCCGGATCATCTAATAATCCAAGTATATTCAGCAATGTTGATTTTCCGCATCCGGACGGGCCCATCACAGCGATAAATTCTCCCTGTTTTACTTCGAATGATAGTTTATTCAATGCAACAGTTTCCACATCTTCTGTGCGGTATATTTTTTCCAGGTCGGTGATCTTTATCATACTCATGTTTATATGTGTTTAGTATTTCATTAAATAAATGCATCCGAAATTCAAAGGATTGTCTGCTACAACTTTTTCAGTGTCTGCAGCTTTTTTAATTACATGTTTTGAATTTACTGTTGTTCCGATACATTGGAAGCAAAGTAAAAGGAGTAAAAAAATCAGTTTCATAATTGTTTATTTAGCTATACTGTATTACTTGTTGTTAGTTTTTATTTTTTCTTTATCACCAGCTCCTGCATGTTTCCATAATTTTCATAGCTGGAGATAACCACTTTATCACCGGGCTGAAGTCCGCTTAATACTTCATAATAATCAGGGTTCTGTCTTCCGAGTTGCACATCTACTTTATACGCTGTTGTGCCATCGTTACTGAGTTTATACACCCAGTTGCCACCTGTTTGCTGGAAGAAACCACCTTTACCCAATAACAGCGCCTGTGTTTCATCACTCAGGGCCAGTCGCAATTGCAGCGTTTGCCCGCGGCGGATGCCCTGGGGGATTGAATCGTTAAACAACATATCTACCTGGAAGCGACCATTGCTTACCTGTGTGTAAATTTTGTTGATCTTTAAATTATAATCCTTACCAGCAATTGTTGCCATGGCTGTTAAGCCGGTAAACACCCTTGATATATAATGTTCATCAACATCAACTCTTACTTTGTAACCATCGGTAATATCAATTTGTCCAAGCCTTTCTCCCTTATTTTTATTCTGCCCGATTTCTGCATCCAGCGAAGTCAGTTGCCCGTCTATTGGTGCCCGTACAACAAGGTCGCCAACTTTTTTACGCATTACTTCCAATGCGTTTTGCGAACCTTTGTAGGATTGCTGTGCCTGGGATACCTGTTGTTCATTGGATGAGGCGTCCTGTTTCAGGATTTTATCAGTAAGCTGCATTCTTTCTTTCTGGTAGTTGTAATTATTTTCTGCCTGTTTAAATTCCTGTAAGCCGATCACTTTTTGCTCGAGCAAATATTTATCCAGTTCATACACCCGCTTTGCTTCCAGGTAAGCACTTTCTACATCTGTTTTCTGATTCAATTTTTGCGTTGTGTTTTGCTGGGCAGCATTTTTGGCAATCTGCATTTGGGTTAATAAGTTATATACAGATGTTTGCTGGTTCACTAAACTCAGCTCAATATCGGTATTGGATAGCCGAAGAATCGGCTGGCCTTTCTTTACCATGGCGCCGTCTTCAATGAATTTTTCCTCAACCCTGCCACCTTCCACCGCATCGAGGTATATGGTTGTTTGAGGAAGCACAACTCCGTTTACCGGGATGAATTCCTGGAAGGCACCCTTTTTTACTTCACTGATGCTGATGCGTTCTTCCTGTACATTTAATTTTGATTTGCCGGAAGTGAAATACACACTGGCAATGATCAAGAGCATTATCGCTGCAATGCCAATGATGCCGTACAGTTTTTTTCTGCTGATTCCTTTTCTTTCTATTTTTCTGTCCACAGATTATTTTTTTTGCTGACAGGGAATATTGCAATACGGTGCCAAAACATTTATTCAGTGGTTTTCAATGATTTAAGAATTTCAGGCTGTACAGAACTGTTCGCCTGCGGACAAAAACTGTTCGGTTTTGATACAACTTGTCCGGGGCAGCAAAGTTCATCCATTCATTTTCAGAAGATTATATTGGTGGCATATCATTAGTTTTGTGAAGGCCACTTAAATTTTATACATGTCGCTAAAGAACGCTTCCATCCTGGTAATTGATGATGATATTGATGTACTAACCGCAGTACGACTGTTGCTCAAACCCGAAGTAAAGGAAATTGTAACGGAAAAGAATCCTGAGAATATCCGGTCGATATTATCGAAGCAGGAATTTGATGTGATATTGCTGGATATGAACTACAACAGTTCCATCAATACCGGCAATGAGGGAATTTTCTGGTTAAAAAAGATCCGTGAGTTTCGGTCAACCGCTTCCGTTATCATGATTACTGCTTATGGCGATATTGACCTGGCCATACGTTCGTTGAAAGAAGGCGCATTTGATTTTATCGTTAAGCCCTGGCACAATGAAAAGCTGTTGTCAACCATTAAAGAAGCGGTAAAACGAAAAGACAGTAAAGGCACACCCGGCATTCAAAACAACGCCAGCATATTTGAAAGTGAATTGTTGGGAGATTCTGAAGTTATGCAGGAAATTTTTTACAAGGTTCAGAAAATAGCGCCTACCGATGCGAATATTCTGATATTGGGCGAAAATGGTACCGGTAAGGAACTCATTGCAAAAGCGATTCATCATTTTTCCTATCGCTCTACCAAACCATTTATTAAAGTAGATGTGGGCGCACTCACCGAATCTTTATTCGAAAGCGAATTGTTTGGTCATAAGAAAGGCGCATTTACAGATGCAAGGGAAGACCGGGAAGGAAGGTTTGAAGCCGCACATACCGGCACCTTATTTTTAGACGAGATCGGGAATATTGCCTTGCACCAGCAGGCCAAATTATTAAGTGTGCTGCAAAACAGGCAGGTAATACGGCTGGGATCTAATGAATCAAAACCGGTAGATATCCGTTTAATCTGCGCAACCAATTGCAGTATCACCGATTTGTCAAATGAAAATCGCTTCCGGAAAGATCTTATTTACCGTATCAATACTGTAGAAATTGTTGTACCTCCACTGCGAAAACGGGGCAACGATATTTTATTGCTGGCAAAACATTTCGGTAAAATTTACAGCGCAAAATATTTTAAGCCTGCTGTTGATTTTGATAAAACTGCCAAAGAAAAGTTGTTAGGATATACTTACCCTGGAAACGTACGGGAATTGCAGCATGCCATTGAGCGGGCGGTGATCATGGCGGAGGAATCTACACTAACGGCCAGCGATATCCTGTTTTCTCCCATTGAAACTGCACCTGTGGAAACCATTGCCGATCAATCGAATCTTAGTGCTGTTGAGAAGAACATCATTTTAAAAGTGATAGAAAAGAATAACGGAAATATTTCCAAAGCAGCCAAAGAACTGGGTATTACAAGAACGGCATTGTACAGGCGTTTGAGCAAGTATGATATTTAACGGGGATCAGTTTTTAGTAGTAAACGAACACAGTTTTTAATATACATTCTAATCAATAATATTTCATGTTCAAAAATGCTTATAGCAGGATTGTTTTCAGAACGCTGCTGATGTTTATCGTTTTATCCGTAGCTGCATTTTTTTTAATGAAGCAATACTGGTTGCCACTGGCATTAGTAGCGCCTGTACTGGCTTACCTGCTCTATGATTTTTTTAAATTTCAGAAAAAAACGCAGGATGAATTAAACCAGTTTGTGGAGGCTGTGCATTACCGTGACTTCTCCCGTTATTTTGATGTAAAACACGCACCAGCCGATATACAACCATTGCGCCAGGGATTCAATGAGATCAACTCTACTTTTAAAGTGATCAGTAAAGAACGGGAAACACAGTACCAGTATTTACAAAAGATATTGGAGTTGGTAGATACAGGAATTCTTTCTTACGAATTGGAAACGGGAGAAGTGGTATGGATGAATGAAACGCTGAAGAAAATGATGGAGGTCCCCTATCTTAAAACAATTCACTCACTCGAAAAAAGAGACCGGGTATTATTTGAGCAGGTGGCTGCGATACGGCCAGGCGAAGCCAAAGTAGTAACCATTCACCTGGAGAAAAGTTCATTTAAGGCACTGGTATCGGCAACGGCATTTCAAACAGGTGATAAAAAGTATAAGCTTATTGCTTTTCAGAATGTAAATGAAGCGTTGGATGAAACCGAATCAAAAGCATGGCAGAAATTACTGAGTGTGATGACTCACGAGATCATGAATTCTATTGCGCCTATTTCTTCGTTAGCAGATACGTTAAAGAACAGGTTGCAGGCTGCCAGTGCTCAGTTACAGGATGATGCCGTGGAAGATTTGGAACTCGGCATCAATACCATTAAAAGAAGAAGCGAAGGCTTATTGAAATTTGCGGAAACCTACAGGAACCTCAATAAAATTACAACGCTTAGCCTGAAGAAAATTTATGTGAGGGAATTGTTTGCCACGCTTCATTCGCTGATGCAGCCTACCTGCGAACAAAAAGGCATTGAACTGGAAATCATTTTAAAGAACCCTGATATTCAAATGCAGGCAGATACAAATTTGCTGGAACAGGTTTTCATCAACTTAATTGTAAATGCATTGGAAGCTGTTAAGGAAAGGCAACATCCTAAAATAATATTATCGGCAGATCAAACGCTGGATAAGAAAATTGTTTTAAAAGTAGCAGATAATGGCCAGGGCATGTCGGAAGAAATTGTAGAGAAAATTTTCATCCCGTTTTTCAGCACCAAGAAAAATAACAGTGGCATTGGTTTAAGTCTTTGTAAACAAATTGTAATGCTGCACAAGGGAACCTTACAGGTGCAGAGCGTGGAAGGCCAGGGAACGGTATTTGTGATGCAGTTTCCTTAATTGGATAAAACATAAAAAAAGCTTTCCGTTTATTTGCGGAAAGCTTTTTAGTTAATTCAATTTGCTGAGCATTATTCTTCAGGAAGTAACACGGCTGTATAGATATTCGGGCTGTTATAAAATTTAAGGGCGATCGCTTTCAATTTTTCAGGCGTAATGGCGTTGATCCTGTCTTCATAAGTAAGCACTCTTTCTGCAGAATAACCATTCTTATCAGCATCCAATAAAAGGGAATTCCAGTATTGATTTGTTTTTACCCTCGTTTTATTTTTTTCTATCAGTGGTTTTCTTGCTTTGGAAATATCGGCTTCGGTGATGCCGCCATCTGCTTTTACTGATTCAATGATCGACCAGAATGCTTTATCAACTTTATCAACGTTTTCAGGTCCGCAAGGCAGGCGTGATACCAGCATATATTGTTCACGTGGAATTCTTACCGGGCTTCCATTGATACCACCACCATAAATCGCACTCATGGCTTCACGAATGGTATCGGTTATTTTATTGTTGATCACTTCATTTAGTATGTTGAGATAAAATGCTTCATCAATATTATATGGAATTGTATTGAAAATATAATGATTGATCAATGCTTTCTTTTCTTTCCCTTTATTAAAAGTGAACCGGTTGATACCAGGCTTTGGAATAATCTTCAGGTCTTTAAAATTTGTATTGATAGGTCCGCCCGGTAAACTGCCAATGTATTTTTCTATCAATGGTTTTATTTCTTCAGGTTTGATATTGCCTGTAATATAGAAGTGCATACCGTTCACATTTCCCATCCGCTGTTGATAATAGCTTAATGAATGATCAATATCAATGGCATCAAGTTCTTCGGAAGAGGGTAAGATATGAGCACGGGGATGATGTTGGTTCATATCAACTATTGTATTTTCGGTAAAAGCAAATTCAGGACTTTGCATCAGCATTTCAAATTGCTGCTTTTGCCTGCTGATATAGGAACGCAATGCTGTTTCATCTTTCCGGGGTGCAGTACATTTAAGATAGATCAACTGGAACATAGTTTCAATATCTTTTACGCTGCTGCTGCCTGAAAGATTTTCTGTATAGTCATCAAAATTCGTTTGTACAGTTGCTTTTTTGCCGGATAAATATTTTTCAAGATCCGTTTTGCTGAAATCTCCATAGCCCATTTCATCCACTACCCTGTTCGCAAGTTTTCCACTCTGGAAATCTGTTCCTTCATACAGGCTGGAGCCGCCAAACCGGAATGATGACAACAGTACTTCATCATTTTTAAAATCTGTAGGTTTTATCGTTACTACGGCACCGTTATTCAATGTGTACGTACTAGTTCCGATCTTTGAATTACTTTCTTCTTTTACAATTTTTCCGGCTACCGGTACGGTTTTTAATAAACTGGATGCAATTTGTTTTTCTGTGTGTGCTTCTATCGGCGATTGAATGGAATTATTCACCAGTTGCAGGAGTGCCGCATCTGTAGGAAGAGCAGGATCATCTTTCGCTGTAATCAATGCAAAAAAATGTTCATCGATGTCGATCTTCTTTGCCACTTCATTCACTTCTTTTAAAGTAATGCCGGGCAACTGGCTTTTCACGGTATTGTACTCCCACTCAATACCGGGCGCACATTCCTGCGTTAGAAAATGACGCACCAGTTCTGCTACCAGTTCTGAAGATTCAGTTTTGTCTTTCTCTGCAGCCATACTTTCGTATTGCGACAACATAGCAGCTTTGGCTCTTTCCAGCTCATCATTGGTGAAACCGAATTTCTTTGCTTTCATGGATTCAGAAACTATTGCTTTAACAGCATCTTTCACCTGCTTTGTGCCGCAAATAGCTACCACGCCATACGATTCCCAGCCACGCACCCATCCGCCGCCGAAACTTCCGGTACCAAATATGAATGGTGGATTGGCTCCGTCTTTCAATGCGTTGAAACGTTCACCCAGCATCTGGTCGAAAATATTTTTTACCATGCTTTCCCTGTAATCCGCAACTGTTTTTTCAACAGTAGCTTTTACATTATTTCCATTGATCTGTATGAAAGTAAAATTGGCTTCTTTATCTGTAACTACCATTGCCTTATTCTGTGTTCTGTTGGGCATATCAACAATTCCGCCCCTGGGAACTTCAGGTTTAGGATTTTTAAATCCACTGAATTTTTCTTTGATTAACCTCTCCGCTTCGTCGGGATCTATATCTCCCACAACAACTACTGCTTCGTTGTTGGGACGATACCAGTCGTGATGAAACTTCTTCACCACTTCATATTTAAAATGCTGAAGTATCTCATCTTTACCAATGGGCAGTCGTTTTGCATAGATAGAACCGTTCAATAATTCAGGAAGATATTTTTTCATCATCCTGTCGTCGGCGCCTTTACCCAGCCTGCTTTCCTCCAATACAACGCCACGCTCTTTGTCAATTTCATCATTATCGAGTAAGGCATCCTGGCTCCAGTCGGCAAGAATGGTAAAACCTTTTTCTACCACTGATTTATCGGTAGTTGGGATGGGCAGCATATAAACGGTTTCTTCAAAACTTGTATAGGCATTGAGGTCGGCTCCGAATTTTACCCCTACGCTTTGCAGGTAGTGAACAATATCATTGTGCGGAAAATGTTTCAGCCCGTTAAAATTCATGTGTTCCATGAAATGAGCAAGGCCCTGCTGGTCGTCGTTCTCCTGTATGGAACCTGCATTAACGGCTAGTCTTAATTCTACTTTATTTTCAGGTTTTTTATTTTGCAGGATGAAGTAGCGCAGGCCATTGGGCAGTTGACCGGTTTTCACTTTTGCGTTTAAAGGAATAAGATCTTTTAGTGAAGGTGGCTGAGCTGTAAGGGTTGAAAATGCAAACAGCAACAACAGCCAGGCGTAATTTTTTACTTGCTTCATACGGGATGGTTTAGGGAGATGAATAATATACCAACGAATATATGGTATTTTAATATCATCTTTCAGGCATGCCGGTGATTGTGAATGAAGGTTGTAGCAAGCAATCTTTTAATAGCGAAAGACAAATAAAAATGTCGCCTAAATTTCCCGTGAATGAATAGAAATCAAAAGCTGTCCCCTCATAGCTCATAGCTCATCGCTCATCGCTCATCACTCACCCCTTCACAAACTTCAAACTTCCATTTTTAGTTACCAGGTAATAGGTTCCGGAAGGCAGTGATGCGATATTTACAACGGTTACCCCATTTTTCAGTACGAATGTTTTTATTTTTAATCCCTGTGCGTTATAAATAGTTGCAGTGCTGTTGCTAAGGCTTTCATCTGTTATAACAATACTCAATTCATCTTTCACCGGGTTATTCAACAGGCTGAATGAATGTTGATCATTCGTTGCTTTCAGGATTACCACATTGCTGTAAGAATAACGATCATCCACATCATTCATTTGTAACCTGAAATATAAAATATTGTTTTGTGGTATTGATATCGTTTTTGAATAATTGTTGTATGCAAATCCTTTTGCAATTTCAGATGCTACGGGTATAAATGTTCTGCCATCTGTACTCATCTCTACCACGTAGTTCTTCACATTCACTTCATCATTTGTCTGCCAGTAGCAATTAGCAGTTGCGCCAGCTCCCCTGCTAACGGTAAAGGATAACAGTTTCAACGGCACTACAACAGGCTCTACAATGATCGTAGTGGCCAGGTTGGTTACCACCGGGCTATTGTAATCAAAATAGATGGAAGCTTTGTTGGGAACAATATCGTTTACAACTAGTGTATTCACCGGTTTAATTCTGAAGCTGATGTAACCATGACTTTTCAGTTCATTCGCATTGCTATCCGGTAATAAGATATTGATGAATTCAAAAGAAACGGTATTTCCTTTTACGGTGGTGATGCAGGGATGTGATGTGGCAATCATCTGCAATGTTGCTGCCTGTAAACTGCTGCTAAGCGTATCGGTTACTACGATGTTGAAAGCGGTATCTGTTCCCGTATTCTGGAAACGAATGGTGTAATAAATATAATCGCCTCCGGCTACCTGCGTAGTTGTGAATTTGGGAGTAGCTGATTTATCATTAGGATCGAATGAACCACTGATCTCTCTTACAGAAGTATCTTTAGCAGCTATACTCCCTGATTGTATATGAGCGCCAGCTCTTAAAGAGTCGCCGATAACCGCTGATGGATGAACCGTAAAATAACCTGTAAAATTTTTCTGCATCCCGGGGGCAAACACAGGCTCTGACAATACCAAACTACTACCCGTATTGATCACCGCAGGATTGGAAGAAGAATCATACGTTACTCTGGAAGGATCATAATTTAATACCACAGCCGCGTTCAACGAAGTTGTTCCTGAGTTTTGATAGGCCACCTGGTAAGGAAATGAAAAACCTGGCCTTGCAGCGAAATTAATTGCGGTGATAGCAATTCCCAGGCTATCTACGGTAGCTGTTTGCTGGAAGCCAAAATCTTTTACAACCAGGGTATCAAAACTTGTAAAATAAAAATCGGCCTGTGAAGGAACAGCCGTAAAATATACTGGTGGATTTACAACTGCCAGGCTATAGTGGCCGGTATCTGTTGTTGCGATACTATAAAAACCATTGTTATCTGTAAAAGTACACCTGCCATCAGATAATTGCAGTTTAACATGCGCACGTGTTGGTTCATTGATATCATACAGGCCGTTAAGATTATTATCATAATAAGCCTTTCCGGTAATCAATGGGAAAGCCGCACAATGATGAACGTTGTATACGGCACTGCATAAAGGGTAATTATTGAAATAATTATCTGAAGGGGTAACATCGTCATGATATACCGAAATGTTGAAATTAACATTGGGAAAATTAGGGATGCATGTAACAGCATCATCAAAAAAAAGAGTCATAGTCACATCGTCTGACAGGCCGGTTGGTAATACCGGAATACAGGTAATGTGCGTAGCGAGACATACTAACCTGTAAAGTGTTGGAGGAAGTGAAGGCAGTTCACTGATGTTATTAAATGAGCAATCCACCGATTCTAGTTTGGATGGAAATGCCGGTAAGGAGGTTAATAGATTTTCTCCGCATTCAAAGCCTCTTAAACTATCTGGTAAAACAGTTAAATTACTCACCTGGTTATGGTAAAATGTTAAACCAGTCAACGTATTGGGCAGAGCTGGTATCGCTGTAATCAAATTGAAGCTGCAATCCAAACTGCTTATTGTAGAAGGTATAGAAGGCAACACCGTTACCTGGTTGTATGAACAATTAAGTATTGATAATCCTGTATTGAGCGGGGGTAACGATTTTATTTGATTATGATTTACATTCACATTTGTCAGCAAGGAAGGGAACGCCGGTAAAGACGTAAGCGAATTATTCTTTGCCATCAGATTAATTAGCGCAGCCGGCAATGCAGGAATCGTGGTAAGCTGGTTAAAAGAAATATCCATGTATTCAATTGTAGCAGGCAATGCCGGTAATGAAGAAAGTTGATTGTTATTACATGACAAGTATTTGAGACCAGCAGGCAATACCGGTAATGAGGTTAATGCATTTTCATTTATTATTAATGTATCAATATTTGCCGGCAAAGCTGGAAGGGCTGTGAGCCAGAAATTACCGGATGCGTTTAGAAACTGTAAACTGGTTGGCAATGTTGGTAACACAGTAGAAGTCCAAAGGAATAGATTGGTGCATTCCAGGTGTACAATGCTATTGGGGAGAGGTGGAAATTCAGTCAGAAAATTACAATCAACACAATTAAGGTATTGCAGGCCCGGTGGCAACGTGGGTAAAGCAGTGAGGGAATGCGAAGATGCTAAATCAAGGTAAACCAATGTTGAGGGCAAAGCAGGTAAAGTTGTCAAATGATTTTGCCTGCAGTACAATCTTAATAGTCCACCGGGTAAAGCAGGTAAATTATCAATAAGGTTCGAAGCAGAAGAGCCAATGATCAACTCCTGTAATGTATTTGGAAGAGCCGGAATATAAGTTAAGTTAAGATTATCGAATGTAACCGACTGCAGGTTCTTGAAGTATTGAAATCCATCCCAGTCCATTACTGATACCCCAATATTTAAACTTGCAGCATTTACAATCACAGGATTTGTAGTATCCATCAATTCGTTTACATCAAATGCAGATGGAAAACGAACCTGGAGGAATTGTCTGAATTCATTGTCTGGTATAGAAACATATTGAGCCTGAGCACTTCTGAAAGAAATCACTATGAAAATGAGCAGTAAAATTTTTTTCATGGCGGGTATTTATATATTGGATTAATTAATAACTGTTGCTATTACTCTAAGGGTTGGGTTAAATTCCGGAATATTTTCGAAGTCCAGTAAATCACTCAATATTATTAAGACATTATTTTTTTTTCTTTATCAACAACAACAAGACGATTATATCTATTATTCGTTTGTATAAAATGCAGCTCGAAATTAAACTTTCGGGAAATGTCTGAGTTCGTTAGAAGGAACAGTTATATATTGAGCTTTAACAGGATCATTCACTAGAAGCAATATTGGTAACAGGCAGATTCGTCGTTTCATATGAACAGTATTTACGAATTAAAGAAAAAGGAGCAGTAGCTGAAGAAAGGTACGTTTTTTCCTTCGATATTAATAAAATAAGTCTTTAACTATTTAAACCCGTTCAACTTCGTAAAATCTTTTCCATGGCCTTTCCTTTGGCCAGTTCATCAATGAGTTTATCGAGATATCGTATTTTTTGCATGAGCGGGTCTTTGATTTCCTCAACCCGGTATCCGCAAATAACCCCTGTGATTTTAGAGGCATTTGGATGGAACAATGGTGCTTCTGCAAAAAAAGATTCCAGGGTTGACTTTTTTTCTATTTGTTGTTGAAGCGATTCCGGGCTGTACCCCGTAAGCCAGCAGATAATGCGGTTAACCTCTTCTTTTGTTCTGCCCTTCTTCTCTGCCTTCAAAACATAGTGCGGGTAAACACCGGCAAATGTCATTTTAAATATTCTCGTATTTTCCATTGTAAAATGGTTTAGTTACACAGTATAATAAGAAGAACAAACAATTTATTTGTTGGTCAGTCTTTCTGAAAAATTCAGTTCAAAATTCGTTTCACTGCCGCCCGATAATTTGTAAACATTATGCTCGTGCACATACTTATTCGTGTCGTTGGATTTCCTTGCCACGGCAATACCCGTACTCAGGTTAAAAATATTATCCTGTATGTTAAATACTGTTTTCGCTTTTGCATCACCGTTATAAGCAAACAATTCTTTATCCGGTTTAATCAATTCTTTCGGGCCCGGAGTGTTTATTCCGTTTCCTGTGCCCGGACCGGAAAACCTGCTTTTGTTGTTTTCTGTGATGTTATTATTCATGTATTGCACATTGGAAACATTGATGGTAAAGGCGCCCGACAGGTTGCAATACGTTAATGTACCGCAATTCGTAATCATGTTGTAGGCAAAGAGGTTATCGGATGCTTCACCGTTTTTTTCCTGCCCGCCGAATTCCGCCACTCCGCCACAATCAACAATTGTGTTGTGAATGATCTTATTTCTTTTGCAGGTATTGTACATTTCAATAGCGCCGCCGTTCCAGCCGAAATCAAGACTTTCTGCCCAGGCATCGCTGATATAATTGTATGAAACTTCATTGTCGTTGCCGGTGATGGTAACTGCGTTAGCGCCATAGTCTTCATAAGCGGTAGCGCCACCGGTGTTGGGTGTGCTTTTTAAATTCTTGAATTTTGTAAGGGTTGAATTTGTTACAGTATTGAAATCGCCTATAAACACAACGCCCATTCCGCATAAAGAAATGTCAACGTTTTTTACCGTGCAGTGATTTGATTTTGCAATATCCATAGCGCCGAAATAAAGGGGAACTCCGCAATTCGCAGGCGTTTTTTTATCGTTGCTGGTATCATCGTCTGTAAATTTCAGTCCGTCGATGATCACATAATCCACCCCGATAAACCACATCAGGATGCGGTCTTCTGCTTTTGCGTTGTTATCCCTGGGAAAAAGAAACACAGGCTTCTCTCCTGTTCCATAAGCTGAAAATACAATGGGATGATTGGCAAATCCTGTTTGAAAGGCAACGCCGTCTACAGTGGTCCATTTAATGGTACCGGTAAATGTATCGCCTCTTTTAAACAAAATACTGTCGCCGCTTTTAATGGCTGCGCTGGCGGCTACCGCTTCAAGTTTTGAAAGCGTTTGCCACGGTTTTGCCGGAGATAAACCGTCGTTGTTATTGCTGCCCGTGCTGCTGATGTAATAGTTCGTGGCAAACACACAAGTGCTGAAAAGTGTAAACAGGATAAGAGTAAACAGCTTCATGATGTAGTAATTTCGATGGGTTGCAATTTACGATAAGATGAAAGTAGTTTAACAGGGATTTTTTAGGAACGCAGATAACGCAGATATAAGGATAAAGCCGGGAATTTTAATTTGCGCTGCAGGCTATTGATTAGCTGATGCGTTGATGTGAAGATGTGAGAATTATTTGCGAATTACATGGTACATTTTTGCATCTTCTGTCAACCTGGCCTGTTCATCCGTTCAATCCATCAAATCCGTGTTCCGCTTCTTTCACTATAAAAAAATCCCGGCTGTTTACACACAACCGGGATCAACCAAATCAAAACGCTGATCTTTTCGATTAACTTCCTTTGATAACTTTTATTGTTTGTACCGTTTTTCCCTGGATCACTTTTACAACATACACACCTGATGGGAAATTACTGCCGAACGACAAACTGCTGAAAGTTTTAGATCTTCCTTCAAACATTTTTTGCCCGTTGATATTGCTTACTATGATGTATGCATCCTCTTTTGAACCATCTTCAATACGAACCGTAAATGTAGACGGTGAAGGATTCGGATATACATTCACTTTAAGATTTCCTGATGCTGCTTTTCTCGGTTCTGTCATTTCAAGGTTTTCATTTTCTTCTTTACCTGTTTTGCAGATTGAATTGCTGCCTGAAATGAATACATAAATGGTAGAGGTAGCACCCGTTGCCGATTTACCTGTTATTACATATAAACCCGGACGCAAGCCAGTGAAATAATTATTGGAACTGTACGCACCAAAGTTTATGCGGTATTGATAAGGTGCTGTTCCGCCCGTCCCCTGCACCTTTATGGTACCATTCTTTTTATTCCTGCAGGTTTCATTTGTTTTAGAAACCAATATCAGTTTAAATGCAGCCGTTGAAGCCGGTTGTGTAATGGTTATTGTTTTAGTTGCAGTACATCCTCTCGAGTCTTTTGCAGTAACTGTATGTGTGCCCGCCACAATACCGGAGAATGTAGCAGATGACTGGTAAGATCCGCCATCAATATTATAGGTAAATGGCGCTGTGCCTCCAGATGCACCTGCAGTTACGGTAGTTGTACCCCCATTAACGGTAATGGTACCGGCACTTGCTGAAGTTACAATAGCAGTTGGTTGCGTTACGGTAATGCTTGTTGTACCGGATGTGCCTGCAGCATCTGAAACAGTGTAGGTGTACGTTCCTGCATTTACGGTGAAATTACCCGTGCCTGTATAAGGTGCTACTCCTCCTGTTGCACTGATCGTAATGGTAGCCGTACTTCCGTAGCAACTGATGGTTGTGGCAACCGAAGTAATTACAAGGGGTGAAACATTATTCTGCAATACTGTAAACGTTTTTGTAACCGAACAGGCTTTTCCATCTCTTACTATAATGCTGTGGTTGCCCGCAGTTACACCGGTAAACACGTTTGATGACTGATAAGAACCTCCATCAATACTATAAGTATAGCCAGGTGTTCCACCCGTTGCAGTAATGGTTGCTGTGGTTGTACCATTTGCACCGTTAACAGTTCCGGCAGCAATGGTTACAGCGATTGCCGTTGGCTGAGTAACAGTTGTTGTAGTACTTGCAGTTGCGCCTGTAGCATCGGTTACGGTATATGTATAAGTACCTGCATTTACCGAGAAACTTCCTGTGCCGCTGTAAGGCGCTGTTCCGCCCGTTGCACTAACGGTTACGGTTGTACTACCTCCGTTACAGCTTATCGTTCCTGCGGTTGCAGTAGCAGCAAGCGTTGCGCCAGCAGGCTGTGTTATAGTTATAGTTTTGGTTGTTGTACAATTGTTTTTATCCTTAAGCGTAATAGTGTACGTACCTGCAGATACATTCGTAAATGTGCTACTCGTTTGGTATGTTCCGTTATTCAAACTGTAGGTATAGGAAGGTGTTCCGCCGCTGGCGCTGCAACTGATAGATGTAGTGCCGCCATTGGTGGTTATGGTTCCGGGGGTAACGGTGAGGCTGAGGGCTGTTGGTTGTGTAATGGTAACTGTTGTACTGCCAGTTGATCCAGCGGCATCGGTTACCGTATATGTATATGTTCCTGCAGTTACTGTAAAAGTACCGGTTCCGGTGTACGGTGTTGTTCCGCCTGTTGCACTTACCGTAACTGTTGTTGTTCCGCCGTTACAACTGATCGTACCTCCTACTGTATTGGTAACTGTGATGGGGTTAGCTGCCGGTTGCGTAATGGTAATGGTTTTTGTAATCGCACAACCATTGGCATCCCTGATGGTTACCGTATGGTTACCGGAAGTTACATTGCTGAATGTATTGGACGACTGGTAAGTGCCGCTGTTGAGTTTATACGTATAAGTAGGTGTTCCGCCTGTAGCCGTTACCGTTAATGTAGTCGATCCTCCATAGGTAGCAATTGTACCTGCAGCAAGCGTTGCGGTTACAGCGCTGGGCTGGGAAACAATCACACTGGTGGTAGTTGAATTGCCCACCGCATCTGTAATGGTATAATTATACGTTCCTGCGCTTACGGTAAATGTACCGGTTCCTGTATAGGGTGCAGTTCCTCCACTGGCACTCACGGTAACGGTTGTGGTTCCGCCGTTACAATCAATCGTACCTGCAGTTGAAGTAGCCGACATCACCGCACCGGTTGCATTTTCATAAATCCCAGCATTGGGAATAGATGGCACCGGGTTACCGATGAAATCTGTATTGATGCCTACACTGGTTCCCCTGTCGATGGCTACTGATCCGGATAAAGGATTCAGATCCCAGGCCGTGGCACTGGCTGCAGCAGTGTTTACAAATACGGCTGCCGTAGTACTTACTTCATGTGCATTTAATGTAAGCGGGAAACTGCTTCCACCGCTTAATTTAAATACTTCGTAATCGTGTGTTAAACGGGATTCGCCCGACTTACATATTTTAAGCGGGTTGGCAACGTGAAAGATATTATTCTTAAGTGCATAAACTGTAGATGCCGTTGGTGTTCCATTGTACAGGAACATGTAGCTGTCGAGATTGATATGACTGATCGCTTCTGCACTCGTTACACCGGCTCCGGCATTAGCGCTGCCCTGGGCAAAACGGCTGTTGTTTGTTTCTACCACTGTATTATTGTAGAACATCACATTTCCTACCTGGCAGGCAAACGGTCCGCTGATATTGCAATAGAACATAGCGCCATTATCAATAAGTTTATTATACGCATACAGGTTATTAACCGAATTGGCTGTTGCGCCATTTGCACCAAATTCAGATAATCCGTTACAGTCAATAATGGTATTGTACATAAACGAATTGTTGCTGCAACTTCCAAACATTTCACAAAAGCCACCATTAAAACCAAAGTCTAACGACTCAGCCCAACCACCACTTACATAGTTATTTTTAATGGTATTGTAATTCCCATCAAGAATGGTAAAAGGATTGGCGCCATAATCTTCATAAGCGCTGTTGCCACCGGTATTGGGTGTGCTTTTCAGATTTTTGAAGTTGGTGAGGTTACATTTCTGAACGGTGTTATAATCGCCTACCAGCACAATTCCCATTCCGCAAAGAGAGATGTCTACGTTCTGAATAAGCCAACGGTTGCAATATGCTTCTCCGCTGGTTCCGAGATACAAAGGGATACCCAGGTTAGCTGGTGTAACTTTATTGTTTGTCTGATCGAGATCGGTAAAATTCAATCCATCAACTACCCAGTAATCCAGGCCGGCAAACCAGAATAATACCCTGCTCTCCGCTGCAGTTGATCCTCCTGTTGGATAAAGGAATGTTGGTTTAGCACCTGTTCCATAAGAACCCAGCGTTATCGGGTTGCTGGCTGTTCCTGATTTAGCATTTTTCCCCCAAACACTAGCAATCACCGCTTTGCCGGTAAACTGATCACCGCATTTGAATAATATTCTGTCGCCCGGACCAATAAGTCCTGAGTTACACACAGATTCAACTTTTGTAATTGTTTTCCAGGGAGTGGTTTGAGAGGTACCGTTGTTGGAATCACTTCCGGATGCCGAAACGTAATAATCGGTTGCATTGGCTATCCCGGTACAGAGAAGCATTAAGAGGAAAAATGTAAATCTCATGTTCTTTTGGTTTGATAGGTTATGAAATTTTAAATCTTCGCATAGGTGTACCGTTAGCACATTTTGTGCTTTCAGTAACCAGACACAGTACTGCAAATCGTCGTTTTACAACGATGGAAACAGATTGATAAAAAACATGAAAGTGGAAATATATCTAAGAAGTGCTGTAGGTGTGTATGAGGGTAGTTGTTTAGATATATTGGATATGAAGCATATCACCAGGTCCGCTTTTCATCCGGATATTTGATTACTCGTTTTTCATACTGGTTAAAATAACTGAACCGGTCTTTTTGTTTCGTCTTACAATCAGAGGCATTCAGTTTGCGTAGATTTTTTTCTGTGGTTAATGAATTGTTTTTATTACGGGAGCAAATTTCTGTTATGTAAAAATTAGTTTTTGTCATTTCTTTTGTTGATTTTATGTAATAGATATATTACAAATTGCCTTTTTTGTAAATGAGTATGGCGTATTGACGAAGTTTTGAGAACAAATCTTCATAGATAAAAAATTATAAAGTGAAGGGAATGTTAACCTCAAAAATGATTATCCACATATTCACAACAATGGATAGCCTGAATAGAATATCCAGGCAGAATCCGTTTTGCATGGATGAATTTTATTGATGATGTATAGATTAGGAATGTGGATGGAATGGATTAAATGGATGAACGATTATTTTTTGGCCGAGAATCAATAATGGGCGCAGGGGCTTATATCATCTTACCGCCCTATTGGTTAATCGTTGCATCAGGCAATTAAAAAATGGAGTTGCTTTTACACAACTCCATTCACTTTGCAGGACTAAAAAATATGACGATGGATGATTACCTTGTTTTGATCAAACGCAGTGTTTTAATTTTATCTGCCTGTACAACTTTTACAAAATAAACGCCTGTTTGTAATTGTTCTCCAAAGCTGATCGATTTATTGGAAATCGTATTGGTTTCAAATACTTTCTGACCGTTCACATTCATAACAATTATATGAACAGGTTCTGTTGTAGCTGATCTTGTTGCTATGGTAAAATGATTGGATGATGGATTTGGAAAAGCCATAGCATCCCAGCCGATTATTTCTTCTGCTGCCAAATTATTTACAGCTTCAGCGGTATTTTCATTGCTTTTACCCGCCATCTTACAGGCTGCCGTACTATTGGCAATGGTTACAGAAATAGCGGATGTAGTTCCATTCGCATCTTTACCCGTAATGGTGTAGGTTCCCGGGGAAAGATTCGTAAATGTTGTAGCTGTTGAATATGCTCCCGTATTTTTCTTAAACTTATATGGGGCAACTCCAAAGTTTCCGGCAACTTTAATTGTACCGTTATTGGCACCACTACAGGTTACATTTGTTTTACTTACCAATACCGTGGTAAATACCGGCGAAGGTTGCGAAATGGTAATGTTCGCTGTTCCGGTACAACCCCTGGCATCTTTTACAGTAACCGTATAAGTTCCCGCTGCGATACCTGCAAAGCTGCTGCCTGCCTGGAAAGCACCAGTTCCGATATTGTAAGTATAAGCGCCCGTGCCACCTGTTGCAGTAACCGAAACAGTAGTTGTTCCACCATAACTGGCGATAACACCAGCCGATGCGGTAACCGTAATTACCTTAGGTTGAACGATCACGATTGTTTTGGTTACAGAGGTACCTGCAGCATCCGTTACAATATAACTGTTGGAACCTGCGCCCGCTGTAAAAACGCCCGTTCCGCTATAGGGAGGGATACCACCGCTAGCCGTAACCGTTACAGTGGTCGTTCCGCCATTGCATTGGATAAAGCCAGGAGTTGCTGTAACACTGAGCGGCGTAACCGATAATAACTGAACGGTAAAAGCCTGGCTGATGATGCATCCTTTTGCATCTTTCACCCTTACAGAATGATTTCCTACCGTTACACTGCTAAACGTAGCAGATGTTTTAAATGTTCCATTGTCAAGGCTGTAAGTATAACCTGGCGTTCCGCCGCTTGCAGTAACCGTTGCTGTAGTAACGGACGTTGAAGAATAAACACCCGGCGCATTCACCGTTGCTGTTATTAAAGTTGGCTGGGTCACGGTTATGGATGCAGTGGTGGTGGCTCCTGCAGCATCTGTAACAGTGTAGCTGTAAGCACCTGCAGTAACCGAAAAAGTTCCGGTTCCTGTATATGGAGTTGTTCCGCCGGTTGCACTAACGGTTACTGTTGAGCTGCCACCATTACAGTTAATTACTGTTGACGTAGCAGAAGCTATCAATGCAGCCGGTTGAGTGATCGTTATTGTTTTAGTTGCCGTACAGCCATTTTTGTCCCTCGCTGTAATGGTATGCGTGCCTGCCGCAACAGATGTAAACGTGCCTGAACTCTGGTAGCTTCCATTATCCAGTTTAAATGTAAATGTTGGTGTTCCGCCGCTGGCATTTGCCATCACCGAGGTTGTTCCTCCATAAATTGTAATTGTACCTACAGTAGAAGTTATATTGATCGCTGTAGGCTGTGTTATTGTAACTGATTTCGTAGAACTGGCTCCCGCCGCATCCGTTACTGTGTAGGAGTATGTACCCGCCGTTACCGTAAAGGACCCTGTACCCGTATAAGGGGCTGTTCCACCACTAGCCGTTACCGTTACTGTAGCTGTTCCTCCATTGCAAACAATCACACCCGCAGTAACCGCCGTTGTAAATGGTGAAGCAATACCTGGTTGTGTAATGGTAAGCGTTTGTGTGGCAGTACAGCCTTTACTGTCTTTTACCGTAACTACGTGTGTACCTGCAGCTACGCCGCTAAAAGTAGATGTAGATTGATAAGTGCCACTGTTGAGGCTATTCGTGTACGGGCTTGTTCCACCCGTTGCATTCACCGTAATGCTAGTTGTTCCACCGAATGTTGCAATCGTTCCGGCTGTGGCATTTACTGCAATTGCTGAAGGTTGTGTTATCGTTATGGAAGTAGACGTAACAGTTCCTGCCGCATCTGTTACTGAATAATTATAGGTTCCTGCACTTACTGTGAATGTGCCCGTTCCTGTATAAGGTGCTGTTCCGCCTGTAGCCGTAACCGTTACTGTTGTTGTTCCGCCATTGCAATTGATTGATCCTGCAGAAGAACTTGCCAGTAAGGTAGATGAACCCGACGTTACTGTTTCCAGTATTCCTGCATTGGGAACCGAAGGAACAGCGTTGCCGATAAAATCACGGGTTAATCCAACATTCTGACCGAAATCTATCGCCGGACTGTTAGTTGCAGGCGCATAGTTCCAGGTAAGCGGATCGGCATTGCTGGTATTACTTAATACCCCGCCGGTTACACTTAATTCAGTTGAGTGAAGGGTGAAATTGGTAACACTGTTATTGGATAACTGGAAAATATTGTCTTCATGAATTGTTTTCGTTGCATACGATGAACGGGTTACGTCCATTCCTGTGCTGAGGATATAAATATTATTCTTGAGGTTAAACACCGTAGTTGCATTGGGTGAACCGCTGAAGCCGTATAATTCTGATTGCGGATAATGGGCCAGCGGATGCGTATTACCGGCGCCAACATTCGGGCCCGAAAAACGGCTTTGGTCATTTTCAACCACAACATTGTTAAAGTACTGGATATTGGAAGCCTGCATCGCAAATGTTCCTGAAGTGTTCACCCAGGTTAACTGGCCGCTGTTGATGATCTTGTTATAAGCAAATAAATTATCGTTAGCAACGGTTCCGCCCTGCCCTCCGAATTCGGAAACACCATCGCAATCAACGATGGTATTGTACATGATCTTATTCCTGTTGCAATTATTATACATTTCGCAGGCACCGCCATTCCAGCCAAAATCTGAACTATAGGCCCAGGCACCGGAAATATAATTATTGCTGATGGTGTTGTCGGAACCAATAATGGTAACAGCATTGGCACCATAATCATCCACACCACCATTGTTGGTATTAATGAGGTTTTTAAAATTGGTGAGTGTAGAATTGGTGATGGTGTTGAAATCTCCGGTTACAGCTACCCCCATTCCGCAAAGAGATACATCTATATTTTTTATTGTACAGTAATTGGTATTAGCCTCATCAGGAATCCCGAGATAGATCGCATAGCCACAGTTGGCTACACTTACTTTATCATTGGTTGTATCCACCAGGTCAGTAAAATTCAATCCGTCTACCACTATGTAATTAACCGCTACGAACCACAAAACCACCCGCTGTGTTACCGTGGTAGTTCCGCCTTGCGGATATTGCATCACTGGTTTTACACCTGTACCATAAGCGCCAAATACAATTGGTTTTGCTGCTGTGCCCGAGTTGGCACTGTAGCCCCAGATGGAAGCCATTAAGATGCTACCGGTAAATATTTCCCCTCGTTTGAATAAAATACTGTCACCCGCTTTAACCGTTCCATTGTTGCAGATCGACTGGATCTTACTCATGCTTTTCCAGGGGGTGCTGGCAGAAGTTCCGTTATTGGAGTCACTACCTGCAGATGAAACATAATAGTTTGTAGCATTTGCCACACCGGCCATCAGGATCAATGAAAGCAATAAAGAAAATTTCATGGTTTTCACGCTTAGCGATTTATTGAAATTAGCACTGCAGGCTGTTGTCATCCGGCATACAATTTTCCTACTGCATTAAAATAACGCACACGGAAAGGTTCATTAAATGGATTGAAATAAGCCTGTTTACTTGAGGAGAAGAGGTAAAACCCGATTGTATCGGAGCAGAAAACCACTTATTTACAGATATGGCCCTTGGGGAGCATAATACTTTCAATACCTGGTTTTCAGATGCCCAAATTTCCCTTAAATAACGGTGAATTTTGTCATGCTTAATTTGATAGTTGTGTAATATAACAACTACAAACTTTTCTTAAGTCGTTTATAAACAGATTGTTACCGAACGCTGGTAAAACTAAATCCCAATAAAATCAACTGATCTTGTTAATAATTAGGCCTAAAAAAAATCCCAGCTACGAAAAGTAACTGGGATTCAAACAATCCGGTCTTAAAAGACCTTAATATATAACTGGGTTATTTTCCTTTGATTACTGTGGTGGTTTTTACATCTTTTCCTTGCGTAACTCTCACAAAATATGTTCCTGCAGGGAAGTTTTGTCCGAATACATATTGCTGTGCTGCACTTCCTTTGCCCTGGTAAACCCTTGTTCCATTCAGGTTCATCACTTCTACCACCACATCAGCATCGTTTGTTGTGTTGATAGACAGATTAAACCTGTCGATGCTTGGGTTCGGATAAGCTACGATACCCAGTTTACCTGTAGACACGTCATTTGTACACAACGTTCTTGCATCATAGATATAGGTTACACAGGAAACCACATTGTTGTTTGCATCTTTTGCATAGATCCTGTACACACCAGCAACCAGGTTTTTAAACAATGGATTGCTGGTATACCTTCCGTTATTGAGTTTATAAGTATATGGAGCCCTGCCGCCTAAGGCAAGAACCTGTACGGTACCGGTAGCGCTTCCTTTACAGGTGGTATTCGTTTTTGCTACAATGGATACCCTTAGGTTTGCTGAACCCGGATCGGTTAACGTAAAGCTGTATGATTTACTGCAACCATTTGCATCTTTCACAGCAATGGTATAGGCACCTGCCGGTAAATTGCTGAATACAGGTGAAGATTGGATATTACCTCCATTCAGTGAATATGAATATGGTGCTGTACCTCCGGTTACGGCAGCGGCAACAGTTGTTGTTCCGCCGATTGTTGTAATGGCAGGAGCACTGATGCTGATGCTGATAACATTCGGTTGGGTAATGGTAATTGTAGTACTTGCCGTTGCACCATTTGCATCGGTAACTGTGTACGTGTATGTTCCTGCATAACCGGTAAATAATCCTGTACCGGTATAAGGTGCTGTTCCGCCAGCAGCGCTCACGGTTATCGTTGAGATCGCTGAGTTACACAAAATTGGTGTAGGCGTTGCAGTTACTATAAGTGTATTTTGTGCTGGTTGTGTTATGCTGATGCTTTGAGATGCACTACATCCGTTAGCATCTTTAACGATTACAGTATGGTTACCTGCTGCAACACCAGTAAACGATGAGGAAGACTGGTAAGTGCCGCCATCTAACTGGTAAGTATATGCGCCGGTACCGCCTGTTGCTGTTGTGGTTACTGTTGTTGTACCACCATACACTGCAATAGATCCCGCCGACAGCGTAACAACGATGGCTGCAGGTTGTGATACGGTTACCGTAGCATTGGAAGTAGTTCCGTTTGCATCCGTAACTGTATATGTATACGTTCCTGCTGTAACCGTGAAGCTACCTGTTCCTGTATATGGCGTTACACCTCCTGTAGCACTTACAGATACTGTAGTTGTTCCGCCATTGCAACCAATGGTGCCTGCAGTTGCAGTAACTACCAATGGTAATGGAGCCGGAGGTTGGGTTAACGTGAAGTTCTTAACTGATGTACAACCATTTTCATCTTTAACAGTTACAGCATGGTTTCCTGCGGCTACGTTGTTAAATGTATTTGCCGACTGGAATGCGCCGCCGTTAAGACTATAAGTATATGTTCCGGTACCACCTGCTGCATTTACAGCAACTGTTGTAGTACCACCATACACGGCAATGGTTCCTGCTGCAATGGTTACTGAAATAGCCGTTGGTTGTGTAACGGTAATGGATGTTGAAGCGGTTGTTCCGTTCGCATCCGTAACTGTATAATTATATGTACCGGCACTTACGGAGAAAGTTCCTGTTCCGGTATAAGGCGTAACACCACCGGTTGCGCTCACCGTTACAGTTGCCGATCCTCCGAAACAAGCGATGTTGTTTGCGGTTGCGGTTGCTATGAGCTGCGCAGGCGCTTGAGGTTGCGTAATGGTAATGGATTGCGTCCTGGTACAGCCATTCGCATCTTTTGCTGTTACGGAATAGGTTCCTGCAGCAATATTGCTGAATGTATTAGCCGATTGGTATGTACCACTGTTCAACCTGAAAGTGTATGTACCTGCCCCGCCGGTTGCTGTAGCCGTTATGGTTGTTGTTCCACCGTACACTGCAATGGTTCCGGAAGTAACACTAAGTGAAATTGCTGTTGGTTGCGTAATGCTTACTGAAGTAGTAGCCGTAGCGCCGTTGGCATCTGTTACAGTATAGGTATAGGTTCCTGATGTTACTGTAAATGTTCCGGTTCCTGTATAAGGTGTTACACCACCTGTAGCACTAACGGTAACGGTTGATGTACCTGCGTTACATGCTATGGTAGTTGCAGAAGAGGTAGCCGCTAACTGTGAAGGCTGTGTAATGGTGATGGTTTGCGTTTTCGTACATCCGTTTGCGTCTTTTGCAGTAACAGTATGTGTACCTGCAGCAACACCGGTAAATGTGGCGGAAGCCTGGTATGATCCACTGTTTAATTTATAGGTAAACGTTCCGGTTCCACCAGAAGCATTCGCTGTAAGTGTTGTGGTACCTCCAAATACTGCAATGTTTCCTGAACTGAGTGATAAGCTGATAGAAGACGGTTGAGAAACAGTAATAGATGTTGTTGCAGTTGTTCCCAACGCATCGGTAACTGTATAATTATAGTTGCCTGCTGATACAGTGAAATCACCAGTTCCTGTATAAGGAGCAACGCCTCCTGTTGCTGAAACCGTTACAGTAGCCGTTCCACCATTACAACTGATGTTTGTGGCAGTGGCAGCAGCTATCAATTGCGCCGGAGCGGGTTGTGTAATCGTTACTGAAGTAGACTTTGTACATCCATTGGCATCTTTTACCGTAATGGTATGTGTTCCTGCCGCCATTCCTGCAAATGAATTCGATGACTGGTAAGAACCGCTGTTAATACGATAAGTATATCCGGGTGTTCCGCCGCCCGCCGTTACTGTTACTGTAGTTGTTCCGCCATATACAGCGATTGTACCCGCTGATGCAACGGCAGTTACCGCAGTTGGCTGCGATACGATGATGCTTGTTGTGGTTGTTGCACCGGTTGCATCCGTAATAGTATAATTGTATGTTCCTGCGGTTACTGTAAATGTTCCGGTTCCTGTGTATGGAACCGATCCTCCGCTGGCACTAACGGTTACGGTTGTACTACCTCCGTTACAGGAGATAGAACCCGCCGTTGCCGTTGCTGACAACACAGAAGCGGAAGCCGATTCATATATACCTGCATTGGGTACAGATGGTACCGGGTTACCTACGAAATCGGCATTGATACCAACACTGGTACCACGATCGATGGCCGCTGAACCGGTTAATGGATTCAGATCCCATGCAGTTGCATTCGCTGGTGTGGTATTCACAAACAAAGCGGCACTCGTACTCACCTCATGGGTATTTAATGCCAGTGGGAAATTACTTCCTCCGCTTAATTTAAATACTTCGTAGTCGTGCGTTAAACGTGATTCACTCGAGCGACAGATCTTTAACGGATTTGATACATTAAAAATGTTATTCTTTAATGCATATACGGTAGATGCAGTTGGCGTTCCATTGTAGAGGAACATGTAACTGTCGAGGTTAATATGGCTGATGGCTTCCGGGCTGGTTACCCCGGCACCTGCATTCGCACTTCCCTGTGCAAAGCGACTATTATTCGTTTCAATAACAGTATTATTATAAAACATCACGTTTCCTACCTGGCAGGCAAACGGACCGCTGATATTACAATAGAACATAGCGCCGTTATCGATCAGTTTATTATAAGCATATAAATTATCTACAGAGTTGGCCGCTGCACCATTGGCACCAAACTCTGATAAACCATTACAATCAATAATGGTATTATACATAAAGGTGTTGTAACTGCAGCTTCCGAACATTTCGCAGAAACCTCCGTTAAAACCGAAATCCAGCGATTCAGACCAACCGCCGCTTACATAGTTATATTTAATGGTATTGTGATTGCCATCCAATAATGTAAAAGGATTGGCGCCATAATCTTCATAAGCCGTACTGCCACCTGTATTAGGTGTGCTTTTCAGATTCTTGAAATTGGTAAGGTTACAATTTTGAACTGTATTGTAATCCCCCACCAAAACGATTCCCATTCCACAAAGAGAGATGTCAACGTTTTGAACCGTCCAGTGATTACAACCTACATCAGAACCCAGGTATAATGGAATACCGAGGTTAGCCGGTGTAACTTTATTATTGGTTTGATCAAGATCAGTAAAATTCAATCCATCAATTACCCAGTAATCCAAACCTGCAAACCAGAATAACACCCTGCTTTCTGCCGGTGTAGATCCTCCTGTAGGATATAGAAATGTTGGTTTAGCACCAGTACCATAAGAACCCAGCGTAACCGGGTTTGATGCTGTACCAGATTTCGCATTCTTGCCCCAGATACTTGCAATAACGGCTTTACCGGTAAACTGGTCACCACATTTAAACAACACCCTGTCGCCCGGGCCTATCAATCCCGAGTTACAAACACTTTCAACTTTGGTAATTGTTTTCCAGGGAGTGCTTGGAGATGTTCCGTTGTTGGAATCACTACCCGTTGCAGAAACGTAGTAGTCGGTTGCTTGGGCAAAACCGGAGATCAGCACAAGTGTGCTGACGAATACTGTTTTGATGATCTCAATAAGCTTCATGGTTTTTCAGGATTTTGGTGGTTTTACAGGATGGTTAGCAGTTGGTTTTACAATTAATTATTGGATATTCTATACTATTTTTCAAATCAGGTTATTGTCTGAACTTGAAAATTTTTCAATACACATCACTACAACGGGAAATTGTTTGGGAAATTATCCCGGTAAATGGCGGTTATTGTGTTCGAGTGGAAAGAGAGGAGAAAAAAACAGGAAATATTCCTGTAATTGTATGATAATCAAAATTATATAAATTAGGAATGACCTATGTCGAATGCAGTATGTAAATCTTGTAATATAATTACGACAAGAGGTATTAAAACAGGGTGATTTGCAGGGAATTAACGGATATTCATGCCCAGTTTTTTCAGGATATATACAAAAGGATATACCTCTGCAGCCGTAAGTTTTTTGTCGGCCATGGCTTGTTTTATCGACAGGGAATTTGTACTAAGCACTGATTCTGAGTCTTCTGCAGCATAATTGAGTTTGCCCGAAAGCATGAAGTACTGGTTGTTTTTGTGTTCAAGCAGCCCCAGGTTCGCATTGGTTTGTTTGATAATATCTGTTTCCGTATTAATCCAGAAAAAGTTATTGCGCAGCCTTACCATATTTTTTGAAGGAATTAAAGCTTTGATCCCGACCAGGTACACCGGCCTGGTTAATCTTCCTCCGGCATGTACAACATAGTTATTGAGAAAAAGAATATTGCTTACATCCGTTGTTGCATCACTTCCGATATATAGCAATTCGCCACAATTGATCAGTTTATTTTTATATGCGAGAATATTGCGGCAATCGCCGTTTTCGGGAACAGCAATCTCCATAAAACCATCGCAGTTGATGGCAGTATTGTTTAAAATCCGGTTACCTGAAATATTTTCTCCGGATAATTTTATTACGCCACCATAATACGTGTAGTCGTAACTGTTACTCCAGCAATCTTTAAAGAAGCAATCAGACACGGTGTTATCGGCGCCGTTAATTACGATCGCTTCTGCACCATAATCATCTGAACCGCCCACTGTATTACGGATCAGTTTAAGGCTCCTGATGTCGCAATCCTGAACCCGGTTATTGTTGCCATTGATGCTGATTGCCGTTCCTACCAATGAAATGGCCATTTTCCTGATGCTGATGAAATCGGATTCAGTTGTATGTATCCCATTAATGATATTGGCTGTTTTGTTGTGTTCATCGGCGCTTAAATAATCGTCGGTAATGTCAAATCCTTCAATAATAACGTACCTGCATTTCAACAATTCGATCGCTTCCGGTCGTCCTTCGCCTTTGCATAAAAATACCGGGCTTGCTGCTGCAGTTCCGTACACAGAAAATACGATGGGCGCTGCGTCTGTTCCCGAGCAGGTAATATGCAGTCTTTCAAAAAATAGCTCTCCCCTTTTCAGCAATATGGAATCTCCCGGCTTAAACATTTTCATTGCGCTGTTAACCAGGGCCAGTGATCTCCACGGACTACCAATTGTTCCAAGTTCTTTTGTAGAATCTGAAGAAGGATTTATATAATAGGTTCGGGCATTGCTTAGAAAAGGTAAAAGCACCAATAGTACCAGGAGGCAAGATCTCATCCGTAATAGAATTTTTGCACAAGTTAACAGATATACATTAATTGATTCAGGAAGCGATCCGGGGGTCTGTTTTTTTATACAACCAGTCGGCTGCCAGGTTAATAACCACGAAAATACAGGCGCTGAATAAAACAGCACCGGTTACAACAGGATAATCCAGTTTTTCGAGTGCATCCACTGTTGTTTTACCAATACCTTTCCATCCAAAAATATATTCAATAAAAAATGCCCCGGCGAGTAATTCTGCAAACCAGCCCGATACGGCGGTAATAACGGGATTTAATGCATTGCGTAGGGCATGCTTTAGTATGATGGTTCGTTTGCTTAGCCCTTTTGCATAGGCGGTACGGATGTAATCCTGCGACAGTACATCCAGCATGGCGCTCCGGGTAAGCTGCGTAATGATAGCCAGCGGTCTTATACCAAGCGTAAATGCAGGAAGTACCAGGTTCTTCAAAACCAGGTAACGTGCTCCGGTAACTTCATCTATTTCAAAAAGGCTACCCGTAAGCGTTAGCCCGGTGTATGCATGTAACACCACGCCAAATAAATATGCAATAATGATCGCCATAAAAAATGAAGGAGCGGAAATTCCGGCAATGCTGCCCATGAGTGCAAAGCCATCGGGCCATTTTCCTTTATACACTGCGGCTGTTACCCCCAATAAAATTCCAATGATGCAGGCAAACAACATGGCGGCCGAAGCCAGTACGATTGTTCCCGGCAATGCATCCAATAAAATGGCATTCACTTCTTTTTTTGATTGATAACTGCGGCCGAGATAAGGGATTTTAATACCGGCTTTCATTTTGTTGCCAATGAAAATTCCTTTTAGATTTTTACTTTTTATTTCACCGGCACTATGAATGCATACCGGAGAAACATCGTTGAGGTATAACAGGTATTGTTTCCAGAGCGGCTGATCCAGGTAGAGATCTTTGCGGATATTGTCCATTGTTTTTTTATCTCCCGATTGCCCTGCAATCAACCTGGCCGGATCTCCCAATGCCTGGAACAATATAAACACCAGCGTTACCACACCTAACAGTACTAATATGGAGTATGTGGCTTTTTTAATCATACGGGGAAAAGTAAAAATTCAAAAGTAAAAAATCAAAATTCAAAAATGAGAAGAACATAAAAAACCACCACTACTTCAAACTTTGTGTTCCTTCCTGCCTTTGCGCCTTTGTGGCAACTCTCTGTGCAACACTGTGAAAAAACTCTGTAAACTCTGTGGTTAAAAAGTAAAAAATCAAAAGTAAAAATTCAAAAATAGGACGAGTATAATAAAAATGCCACTGATTCAAACTTAGTGTCCCTTCCTGCCTTTGCGCCTTAGTGGCAACTCTCTGTGCAACACTGTGAAATTACCCTGTGTCC
>JAFDXE010000019.1 GCA_018268085.1 Bacteroidota bacterium | reverse complement strand
AATTCATAATTCATAATTCATAATTCATAATTCATAATTCATAATTCATAATTCACATGAGCTACATCGCTTCACTACATGCCCGCCAGATTTTAGACAGTCGCGGTAATCCAACCATCGAAGTTGACATCTTAACTGAAAATGAAATGCTCGGCCGTGCTGCCGTTCCCAGCGGAGCCAGCACCGGTATTCATGAAGCAGTTGAATTAAGAGACAACAATAAGAAATTATATGGTGGGAAGAGTGTGTTGAAAGCTGTGAACAATGTAAATACGGTTATCGCTGATAATTTACTCGGATGGGATGTTGCCGACCAAACAGGCATCGATGCCATGATGATTAAAATGGACGGAACGGAAAATAAAAGTAAACTTGGTGCTAATGCTATGCTGGCCGTAAGCCTTGCTGTTGCCAAAGCTGCAGCATTGGAAGCCAACCTTCCTTTATATCGATATATTGGAGGAACAAATGCAAAGGTTCTCCCTATTCCAATGATGAATATTCTGAATGGCGGCGCTCATGCGGATAATAAAATAGATTTCCAGGAATTTATGGTAATGCCGGTTGGTGCCAAAACATTCAGCGAAGGTTTGCAGTGGGGTGTTGAAATTTTTCATGCATTAAAAACGGTATTGAAAAAGAAAGGCTACAGCACCAATGTTGGTGATGAAGGCGGATTTGCCCCTAACATTCAAAGCAACGAAGAAGCCATCGAAACCGTGTTAACCGCAATACAGGCTGCAGGATACAAAACCGGCAGCCAGGTTGCCATAGCAATGGATGCAGCCAACAGTGAACTGTGGAATGCTAAAGAGAAAAAATACATTTTCCATAAGAGCGATGGAAAGAAAATGACAAGTGAGCAATTGGTAAAATACTGGGAAAAATGGGTGAAACAATACCCCATCATTTCTATTGAAGATGGAATGGCAGAAGACGACTGGGCCGGCTGGAAAATGCTAACCGATACCATTGGTAGTAAATGCCAGTTGGTGGGCGACGATCTTTTCGTTACCAATGTAAAACGCCTGGAGAGAGGCATTAACCAGCAAATTGGTAATGCACTGCTGGTAAAAGTAAATCAGATCGGAACACTTACCGAAACCATTAACGCAGTAAGTATGGCCCAGAACAATGGTTACAATACCATCATGAGTCATCGTAGCGGAGAAACTGAAGACAGTACGATTGCCGACCTGGCTGTGGCACTCAATTGCGGTCAGATTAAAACCGGTTCTGCCTCCAGGAGCGATCGTATGGCCAAGTACAACCAGTTGATAAGAATTGAAGAAATCCTGGGTAGCAGTGGCCAGTATCCGTCTGGTAAAATTAAATTCGGAAAGTAGCAGCGAATAAAAAAGTATGTAGTGTAGATTGATCGTAAGGGATAAAACCAAACATGATCTGCATTACATACTTTTTAGTTATATCCCCAATGGTTCATAAATTTTATCGAACCTGTTCCCTTTAAAAGCCGTAAATTGTATTAATATAACTATATGAAACTCCTGAAAGCCGCAGCCGGATTTGCTAAAAACAAATATTTTATCGCATTAGCCTGTTTCATAGTTTGGATGGTTTTTTTTGATCCGAAAGACTGGTCGCTGATTTCATCGAGAAGAGACAAACTTCATGAACTCCAGGAAAGCGAACAACAGTTAAACAAACAGATCAGCGAAACCCGTAAAGAATTGAACCAGTTGAAAACAAATGCGGGTACTATTGAGCGGTACGCACGTGAAAAATATTTAATGAAAAAGGACAATGAAGACCTTTTTCTCGTAAATGAACCGTAAAAGGGGCATTTTTTAGTGTTTTATGCAATATTCCACCTGTGTGCCCGTTTAATATGCGGATAATGATTATTTAATTTCAAAAACTCGCCTATGCACAGTTTTACACAGGAAGAGCTTCTACAGTATTTGTACAACGAAACTTCCACCCAAAAGACAGCCGCAATTAGTGCTGCGTTAGAAGAAGACTGGAGTCTGCGTGAAAAATTTGATTTACTAAAGGCTGCTCAACAGAACCTGGAAGTGATTAAACTTTCTCCCCGCAAACAAACCATCGACAATATTTTAAGCTACGCAGAAAAAGCCATGGAAGAACTCAGTTCCCATGCTTAAAAATCAATTGTAATTATGTAATTTCCTCCGCTAAAAACGGGGGCTTTTTTATGACCAGGAAGGAACGATACGAGTTTGTGATCAACTATTTTTCGGAGCATGCACCCGAAGCGGAAACCGAACTCATTTATGATAATCCTTTTCAATTGCTGGTAGCCGTTATACTATCAGCCCAATGTACAGATAAGCGGGTAAACCTTACTACCCCATCCATTTTTGAAAAATACCCCGATGCCTTAAGTATGAGTAAGGCAACATTCGAGGATCTCTTTCCATTGATAAAAAGCATTTCTTATCCCAATAATAAAACCAGGCACCTGATTGGCATGTCGCAAATGCTGATGGAACGTTTTCAGGGTAACGTGCCCATGACGGTGGAGGAATTAATTCTTCTTCCCGGCGTTGGAAGAAAAACAGCAAACGTAATCACATCCGTAATTGATGAGCAGCCGAATATGGCCGTAGATACCCATGTTTTTCGGGTAAGCGCCCGGATTGGTCTTACAATCGCTGCCAAAACACCAGTAGCTGCAGAAAAGCAACTGGTTCGTTTCTTTCCGAAAGCGCTCATTCATAAAGCACACCACTGGCTTATTTTACATGGCCGCTATGTTTGCGTGGCCCGTTCCCCAAAATGCAGTGAGTGCGGCATCAGGCCTGCATGTAAATATTACAAGAATTTGAAACAGCTTAAATAAAATTGGAGAAAAATCGTTTAATTTGTACAATAATGTCGGTAACCCCTTTTAACAACTGCGCTAAATTTTAAACGGTTTTTATTGATGAAACGAATATTCATTCTATCAGGACTTGTGTTGCTGCTATCCGGTTTAACAAAACAGGCTTCGGCACAATACTATTTTTATAATGATACTTATTATGATAGTCCCTTGCTGTTTGAACTTGGTGGCTCAGTAGGAGCGATCAACTGTTTAACCGATCTTGGCGGAAAAAAAGGTATTGGAAAAAAATTCATCAAAGATCTTAATATCGGTAAAACGCATATGAATGCAGGCTTGTATTTATCTGCCATGTATAAATATGCTGTTGGTCTCAGGCTAGAAGCGATGTTTGGGAAAGTATCCGCCGATGATGCCGTATTAAAAAGCGTAAGCGAAAAAGACATTGCCCGCAACAGGTACAACCGTAACCTTAGCTTTAGAAGTTCCATTACAGAATATTCGCTCATGGCGGAAATTCATCCATTATTTATTTTTATCGACTGGACTGAAAGAGATGAAGATCCTCCAAGACTTTCTCCGTATTTACTGGCAGGTATCGGATATTATTCATTTAATCCGCAAACACAATTGAACGGAAGGTGGGTTGACCTGCAACCATTAAAAACAGAAGGACAGGGATTTGTTGCAGACAGGCCTGATTATAAATTAAAACAACTGAACTTTCCTTTGGGATTGGGCATAAAATATGAGTTGTCTGACATCGTAAACCTTCGTGGAGAATTTGTATACCGCATTTTACAAACAGATTACCTCGATGACGTAAGCACAACTTATTTCGATCCGGCTTTATATACCAATTCCGGTTTGTCATCTGCCGATCAATTACTTTCTTACCAGTTAAGCGACAGGAGGCTGGTAAAAGATGTTTCTACCAAACGTGGTAGTCCTTCACAAAAAGACGGATATTTTTCTTTCAATCTTAAATTAGGTTTCTACATCGGAAGAGAAAGAATCAGATAATATTCCAATTAAATCTTCATAAAGAAAATGCCTGGCTAAGATTACCAGGCATTTTCTTTATACGTAAGTTGTAATGAGTTTACTTTTTACAACATCTTTTTAATGGCTTCCACCAGTTCACCTTTTGTGATTGGCACACCCATGATTTTGTTATAGGCTTTGGCATCTACCATATACACGTCACGGATAATTTTCACTAACTGTCCGTTATTAATTTCCGGTATCAGCACCTGGTCGAAATTCATTATTATCTCCCCAAGGTTTTCAGGGAATGGCCTTACATAACGGAGATGCGCATGCGAAACGGCATGTCCTTCAGCCTGTAATGCAGCGCAGGCACTTTTAATCGCACCATAAGTACTTCCCCATCCAATCACGAGTATCTTTCCTTTCTCAGGCCCACTGTCCAGCTTTTGTTTAGGAATGTATTGTGCAATCTTATCTACTTTCTCCTGCCTGATCTTAACCATCAATTGGTGATTGGCAGCATCATAACTGATATTGCCGGTAATGTTTTGCTTTTCCAATCCACCTATGCGATGTTCCAGTCCGGGGGTTCCCGGAACAACCCATGGCCTCACCAGTTTCTCATCTCTCAGGTATGGCTGAAATTTTTCTTCTCCATGTCCCAGTTGTGTTTTGAATTCAACTGTTATGGGAGCAAGATCTGCAGACTGCGGAAACTTCCATGGCTCTGCGCCATTGGCAATGTAACCATCGCTTAACAGGATAACAGGCGTCATGTGCTGAATGGCCATTCGCACGGCTTCGTATGCAACTTCAAAACAATCGCTCGGTGTTGACGATGCAATAACAGGCATCGGGCATTCTCCATTGCGCCCATAATAAGCCTGCAACAAATCGCTTTGTTCAGTTTTTGTTGGCAAACCGGTGCTTGGGCCGCCACGTTGTATGTTCACAATTATCAAAGGAATTTCTAACATTACTGCCAGCCCCATCGCTTCTGTTTTTAACGCAATGCCCGGTCCTGAAGTAGTTGTTAGTCCAATAGCTCCCCCATAACTGGCACCAATAGCCGAAGCAATAGCTGCTATTTCATCTTCAGCCTGGAAGGTTTTTATCCCGAATGATTTGTATTTACTTAATTCGTGCAGAATATCTGAAGCCGGTGTTATCGGGTAACTGCCCAGGAATAAAGGCAAACCACTTTTATCAGCAGCAGCAATTAAACCGTAGGCTAATGCCTGGTTGCCCATGATGGAACGGTAAGTTCCGGCTTCCATTTTTGCTTTGGCAACAGAATACCTGCTGGTAAATGTTTCTGTTGTTTCTCCATAATTGTACCCAGCCTGCAATGCTTTTACGTTGCTGGCAAGAATGTCTGCTTTTTTACCGAATTTCTCATTGAGGAAATTCAGGGTATTGTCCATATCACGGTTGTACATCCAATACAAAAAGCCCAGTACAAACATATTCTTTGCACGGTCTTTTTCTTTAACACCCATGGTAATATCCTTCAATGCCTCCCGGGTCATTTTCGTAACATCCATTGGAATAACTTCATAACTATCGAGGCTATGATCTTCCAGTGGATTTACACCATCGGGATAATTGGCCAGGCGTAAATTTTTACTATCAAAACCATCTGTATTGGCAATGATCTTACCACCCTTTTTTAGCGCAGTGAGGTTAACTTTCAGTGCCGCAGCGTTCATGGCTACCAGCACATCACATTCATCGCCCGGCGTATAGATCCTGTCGCTGCTAAACCTGAGCTGAAATCCGCTAACACCCGGAAGTGTTCCGATCGGGGCCCTGATCTCCGCAGGAAAATCCGGAAACGTTGCCAGGTCAATTCCTAAAAGTGCGGTGTTATTTGTAAACTGGTTACCTGTGAGCTGCATTCCATCGCCGCTGTCGCCGGCAAATTTTATAACTACATCCTGTAGTACTTCCTGTTTCTCGGACATTTTTTAAAAGTTAGATTTTAAAGTGAGTACCTGGTAATTTAAAATTGAAAGATTAAAAAGTTTAGAAGAATTTAGGCTGATATCAATCATACGAAATAAAATAATTATCATTTCAAGCATGCAATCAAATCAATAATCCTCTAACATTTACTTTTTATTGATAGGCTACTAAGTTAAGATTTACTACATAGAAATAAACAATTTTGGGCATAAAAAAATTGAAAGTAGATTTTGGTTTTCCGATTTATCGAGTAGGTTTGCGCAAATTAATTGAATGCAAGACCTCACTGATTTTCTCCAGCCGATCGTTGCCGATGAATTAAATGACGACAATGGATTTACCGACGGGCAACTGGCTAAACAAATAGCCATTTACGAAACAGAATTCCCGGATCTTACAGATGCAGATATTGTGCTTGTAGGCATTAATGATATTCGTGGCAGCGGATTTTTTATGGGAGAAAGTTATGGCCCCGATGCCATACGGAAACAATTGTACCAGTTGCATCTATGGCATACCGATATCAGCATTGCCGACATAGGTAACATTAAAACCGGCGCCGATCTTTCGGATAGTTATGCGGCATTAAAAATTGTATTATCCGAAATGCTAAACATCGGTAAAACAGTTGTGATCCTGGGCGGTTCTCACGACATCACGCTGGCTCAATATGAAGCTTATAAAAGTCTTAACCAGATCATTGAAGCTACCTGCGTGGATGCATTGATCAACCTCAGGGGGGAAAGTGCCATCCGAAGTGAAAATTTCCTGCTCGATATGCTCACCGCCGAACCAAATGTGATCCGGCATTATAATCACATCGGTTTCCAAAGTTATCTTGTTCATCCCCGAATGCTGGAAACAATGGATAAATTGCGTTTCGATTGCTACCGGGTGGGTGTTGTAAAAGATAACATTGAAGAGATGGAACCGGTGATGCGCAATACTCATTTACTTAGCTTCGACATCAGTGCTATAAAAAACAGCGATGCACCGGCAAATACACTTAGCCCGAATGGATTAACCGGAGAAGAATCCTGTATGCTCACCCGATATGCAGGGATGAGCAGTAACCTGAGTACGTTGGGTATTTACGGGTACAATCCTGATTTCGACAACAATGAACTTACGGCAAAACAAATTGCACAGATGATCTGGTATTTTATTGATGGGAAAAGCCGCAGTAAACAGGAAAGTACATTCGAAGACAAAAATAATTTTAATGAATTTCATACGGTGTTTGCTGAGGTAGATACAATGTTTCTGCAGAGTAAAAGAACAAGCCGTTGGTGGATGCAATTACCGGATAAGAAATTTATTGCGTGCAGTTACAATGATTATGTGCGGGCAAGCCATAATGAAATTCCCGAGAGATGGCTGAGGGTGCAGGAAAGGGGTTAGAAAAAATATGGATAATTGGTTTTGCCACGAAGACAGGAAGACGCAAAGTGGCATAAAGTTTTTAATTAATATACCTGGCGCAATCTCCCTATTTTTACTTTTTACTTTTAACTTTTGATTTTTGACTTTCATGGTTTGCCACGAAGGCAGGAAGGCACAAAGAGGCTCAAAGTTTTTTAATCAATGTTCCTGGAGCAATCTCCTCTTTTTTACTTTTTACTTTTGACTTTCATTTTTTGCCACGAAGGCAGGATGGCACAAAGAGACACAAAGTTTTTAATCAATGCCCCTGGAACAATCTCCCCATTTTTACTTTTAACTTTTGACTTTTAACTTTAAACTTCCCCCACTACCTTCCAAACATCTTATCCAGTTCATCTTTTTTAAATACGGTGTAAGTTGGTTTACCATTGGGCGTAGTGTTAGGAATTTTACAGGCAAACAGATCCTGTATCAGCGATTGCATTTCCTTTTTTGTAAGTGTAGTTCCAGATTTTACGGCCTGCTGCCATGCAAGTGAGCGCAGCAGCTTTTCCCGGCTGCTGAATTTTATATCGTTGCTGAAATGTTTATACTGCTCCAGCATTTTTTCAAGAATAACTTTTTCATTTCCCTGAACAATATCAGCAGGTGTTCCATGAATTACATACGTGTTGTTACCAAACGGCTCCAGTTGATACCCTAACACTTTCAGATCTGGTAATAATTCCTGCAGGAGTACAGCATCAGATGGTGTTAATTCAATGGTTGATGGAAAAAGACTTTGTTGTGTTGCCATTGGCTTCCCTCCCATTGCTTCCTGGTATCGTTCGTATAATATGCGTTCGTGTGCATTCTGTTGCTGAACAAGTAAAAAACCTTCTTCATTTTGTACCAGCACATACGACAAATGCAATTGCATGATGTTTTCAACCGGCTGCAATTCTTTGTGCAATGTAAGAGAAGCTGATGATTGCTCCGTTGCTTTCGGAAGGACAGCAGGCTTCTCATAAAAATCTCTCCAGTGTTGCAGATCACTTTTCTTCTCAATAAAGTGTGCCTGGTGCTTTTGCGTAAATGTTTGAAACAATGGAGAAGAACTGGCAGTAGATTTTTTTTCTTCCGTTAGTGGTTTGCTTACTGCATCCAGGTGTTGAATAGATGCATCCAGTTCGAAATCGAGCGTTGGTGTAATGCTGAACTGGGCAAGTGCATGTTTTACTGCCGACTGAACAAATGCATATACTATTTTTTCATCTTCAAATTTTATTTCCTGTTTGGTAGGATGTACATTAATATCCACCTGCGCCGGATCCAGATCAATAAATAATGTGTACATCGGGTAGCTGTCTTTAGCAATCATTTCATCAAACGCATTCATTACTGCATGATTGAGGTAGGCGCTTTTAATAAAACGATTGTTCACAAAAAAATACTGATCTCCTCTTGTTTTTTTGGCCGTTTCAGGTTTTCCAACAAAACCGTAAATATTTAAGTAATCGGTTTCTTCCTGCACACTTACCAGCTTTGCGCTGTAGCTATTGCCAAGTATTTGTATGATGCGTTGCTTCAGCGTTCCCTTTTCCAGGTGAAATAATTCCTGGCCATTGGATGTAAATGAAAAAAAGATTCCCGGAAAAGCCATTGCCACCCGTATAAACTCATCAACAATATGCCTCAACTCTGCCGTATTACTCTTTAAAAAATTTCTCCTGGCAGGCACATTAAAAAATAAATTCTTCATAGCAATACTGCTACCGGTATTGGCAGCAACAGGCTCCTGCTTTTTCACCACACTGTTTTCAACTTCTATGTACACCCCGGCATCGTCTTCCTTACGTTTGGTTTTTAATTCAACCTGTGATACTGCTGCTATACTCGCCAACGCCTCTCCCCTGAATCCCATTGTTTTAATCCGGAACAGGTCGTCTATATTTTTTATTTTGGAAGTTGCATGACGTTCAAATGCCATTCGTGCATCTGTTTCACTCATTCCCCTGCCGTTATCAATTACCTGTATCAATGCCTTGCCTGCATCATTTATGATGAGTTTAATTTCATCTGCACCGGCATCTACTGCATTCTCCAGCAATTCCTTTACCGCACTGGCCGGCCGCTGAATCACTTCACCTGCTGCAATCTGGTTGGCAATGTTGTCGGGTAATAGTTGAATGATATCTGTCAAAATCAAAATTTGTTACACGAAAATAACAAAACACAAGGGAGTTTGGAGCGATTAATCTGCGCTTATAATTAGATTTGTACTTTATACTATATTTCATGCAAAGCAAATAGTGTTCTGCAACATTGTTTAATGAAACCACCCCGGCTATATGCATTTTAAATTGCTCATTCTGCTGCTGCTTATAAATATTCAATCCTTTTGCCAGGTTAACCAGCGTTCTGCTGCAGAAAAATGGGCCGACAGCGTTTACAACACACTCAGCAATGATGAGCGCATTGCCCAGTTAATGGTAGTGAGGCTTTCAAGTATAGACCTGAGAACAAAACAGGTTACTTTTTACGATGAGAAAGTTGCCGGCCTTGTAAAGCAATACAATATTGGAGGCATTTGTTTGTTCCAGGGTGGTTCAGAAAAACAGGCTGCTATCGTTAACAGCTTACAATCAACGGCAAAAACTCCCATACTGGTTTGTATGGACGCGGAATGGGGCGTTGGTCAGCGTTTACTCGACAGCGTTATGCCCCTGCCAAAACAGATGATGCTGGGCGCCATGAAAGACCCCTCAATCGTTTACCAATATGGGCAAGTTGTTGCTGAACAATGCAGGAGAATGGGAATTCAGGTAGATTATGCCCCGGTAGTGGATGTAAACAATAACCCCGAAAACCCGGTGATCAACGACAGGAGTTTCGGGGAAGACAAATATAAAGTTGCTGCATTCGCTATCCAATACATGAAGGGTTTGCAGGACAATGGCGTGATGGCCTGCGCCAAACATTTTCCCGGACACGGCGATGTTGCCGTTGATTCACACCTCGATCTCCCGGTAATTCGCAAGTCGCTGGCGCAACTGGATACGCTGGAACTTTTTCCTTTTAAAAAAATATTTGCCGCCGGTGTTGCCAGTACCATGGTAGCCCATTTGTATATACCTGCCATCGACAGCACTGCAAATACCGCAACTTCCATTTCAAAAAATAGTGTAACGGATCTGTTGCGCAACCAGCTTCATTTTAACGGACTAACGTTTACGGATGCCCTGGATATGCAGGGAGTTAAAAAATTCTTTCCAAATGGTGCGGCATCGGTACAGGCCATTATTGCAGGCAATGATATGCTTTGTTTACCGGAAGACGTTCCCATATCAATACAAAAAGTGAATGAAGCCATTGCAGCAGGAAAATTAAGTCGTGCCGATATTGAACTGCATTGCAAAAAAGTATTGATGGCTAAATACCAGTACGGACTGGCAACACGTACACCAGTTGAAACACAAAACCTTTCTGCCGATCTGAACAACAAAGTACCTGCAATGAGAAGGCTCGTAGCAGAAAATGCCATTACACTTCTTGCAAAATCCGATAGTGCATTTTTTCCTTTAACTACAACCGGCAATGATCATGGTATTGCATACATCGGCGTGGGATTAAAAAACGATAACGCTTTTGCGAGCCGCATGCGTGCTGATTACAATGCATCTGTTTTTTATTTTGACTACAATAAAAAGAACGCAGATTCTACCCGGCAACTGGCAGACTCAATAGTACTCAATTACCAGAAAATAATTATAGGTATTCACAATACCAACCGGCCACCGCTAAACAATTTCGGCATCAGTACTGATGCCGTTAATTTTATTAATGTTTTGCAGCAGCGGGCGAGAACCATTACGTTTTTATTTGCCAATCCTTACGCAGCGAAGAACTGGTGTGCGGCAAAAAACCTCGTGGTTTGTTATGAAGACGATAGTATTGTACAGCAAACGGCGATAGACATGTTACAAGGAAAAATTCCTTACAAAGGTGTGTTGCCGGTAACCGTTTGCGATAATTTTCACTACGGATTCGGCATTGCAGCCGTTGAAAAAGAAATGACGGAAACAGATCCGCTGCTGGCAGGAATCGATCCTGAAAAATTAGAGCAGATTGATTCTATCGCCAACGATGCCATTGCAAAAAAAGCAACGCCCGGCTGCGTGGTACTGGTTGCCCGCAATGGAAAGATCGCTTACCACAAAGCATTCGGTAAATACAGCTACGATGAAAACAGGCCTGTAACAACTTCCACACTATACGATATTGCTTCGCTTACAAAGATCTGCGCTACTACCATTTCTGTAATGCGTTTGTATGATGAAGGACGTATAGATGTAAAAAAAAAGTTAGGCGACTATTTACCATGGACTAACGGAACCAATAAAGCCAGCCTGGTTATTGAAGACATACTGTTGCACCAGGCGGGCCTGGAGCCAATTATATCTTTTTATAAATCTACCATTAATGAGCAGGGCATTCCTCAACCGGGATTATATCGTGAGATACAATCTGATTCATTTTCAATACCGGTTGCACACAACCTTTTCCTGAGAACGGATTGGAAAGATTCCATCACAAAACAAATTGCCATCAGTTCGGTTAAGCCTGGCCGTTATGTGTACAGCGATATTGATTTCATCCTTTTGGGAAACATTGTAGAAACACTTACCGGCGTTTCGCTGGATGAATACGTACAAAAAACATTTTACCACCCGATGAATGTAGCAACGATCGGTTACCGACCACTGAACAGGTTTGCTGCCGAACAGGTTGCACCTACGGAAGATGAAAAGGTTTTTCGCAGGCAGTTGCTGAGAGGCGATGTACACGATCCTGCCGCTGCAATGTTTGGTGAAGTGGCAGGTCATGCAGGATTGTTCAGCAATGCATATGACATAGCCTGTATCATGCAAATGCTGTTGAACGGAGGTACATTTAACGGTATCCGGTATTTGCAGCAACAAACCGTTGACTTGTTTACAGGGTATCACAGCACGATCAGCCGAAGAGGTTATGGTTTTGATAAGCCTGAAAAAGACAATGCCCAAAGAGAGGATCCCTATCCAACAAAATCTGCATCGCCGCTCACGTTCGGACATACGGGTTTTACCGGCACCTGTGCATGGGCCGATCCGCAAAGCCATCTTGTTTTTGTTTTCCTCAGCAACAGGGTATATCCCAATGAACCTAAATTATTGTTGAAGATGAATGTGCGTCCTAAAATTCATGAAGCGATTTACAGGGCGATGAAGAGTTGAAAATAAAAAACAGAAAATGACTGATCCCCGAAAAATATCTATCCTCGATTTTTCCTACGACTTACCGGCAGAAAAAATTGCATTGCATCCTTTGCCACAAAGGGATGCTTCAAAATTGCTTATTTATAAAGATGGTAACATTTCGGAAGATGTGTACCGCAATATTGCGGATCATCTACCCGAAAATTCATTACTGGTATTTAACAATACAAGGGTAATCAATGCAAGGTTACGGTTCAAAAAAGCAACCGGAAGTATCATCGAAATTTTTTGCCTTGAACCACACGATAATGTAAATGAATACAGCAGCATCATGAACAAAAAAGGCTCGGTGCGCTGGAAATGTTTTGTTGGCGGTATGTCGAAATGGAAAGAAAAAGAACTGATCAGTGATAACGGGCAGTTTATTTTAAAAGCAGTGGTGGAAGACAAATTAACTGATGCATACCTGATCCGTTTTTCCTGGGAACCGTCTTCTTTAAGTTTTGCAGAAGTGTTGCAGGCTGCAGGTGATATTCCGCTCCCGCCATACATAAAAAGAACTACCGATACAGCAGATACGGAAAGATACCAAACCATCTATGCAAAATTTGAAGGTTCGGTGGCGGCACCTACGGCCGGACTTCATTTTACTGAACACATATTTCAGCAATTACAACAAAAAAATATTGAAGTAGATTATATCACCCTGCACGTTGGCGCCGGCACATTTAAACCGGTGAAGGCAGCACACATGCAGGATCATGAAATGCATGCAGAGTGGATAGATGTAGATTTGAATACCATCAAACACATTCAACAGCAACAGGGAAAAATATTCGCTGTTGGAACCACTTCTGCCCGAACCATAGAATCATTGTATTGGCTCGGAGTAAAATATAAACTGGATCCTTCAGCAGAAACAAAATCCATTCATCAATGGGATGTGTACGATGCTTCACTTAATGATCCCGGCATTTCAGTAACAGCAGCGCTGGATGCATTAATTGAAATGATGAAAATCAGGAAGCTAAACAGGATCTTCACTCAAACACAATTGCTTATTGCACCGGGATACCGCTTTAAAATATTAAAAGGATTGATCACCAATTTCCACCAGCCGCAATCTACCTTACTATTACTCGTAGCCGCTGCAACCAATGGTGAATGGAAAAAAATATACGATTATGCGCTGGAAAATAATTTTCGTTTCCTGAGTTATGGAGATGGAAATTTAATTTACCTGTAATCTTATGGCTGAATGGTAACCTGTGTTCCTACCGGGATATAACTGAAGAGGTCTTTCATTTCTGTATATTTAACAGAAACACATCCGTCCGTCCAGTTGTAGAAATTATCTACCGTCCATTCTTCTTCCGGCCTTGTAGCATGTATAGCTATACCTGCGCCGATGCGTGCATTTTTTGGAATGATCCCTTCTGCCTTTCGCTCATTGAATTTTTTCACACTTTCTTCATTGGGATAATCAAGCAATAATTCCGGCCCCCATTTAGGATGTATCTTTTTTACTATCACTTTGAAAGTACCATTAGGCGTTCGTTTGTCTCCTTCTTTCAGCTTATCTCCCAGGTCTTTGCTGCCAAAAACAATGGGGTATGTTGCATACCAGCCTTCAGCGTCATACACCTTCAGTTCGTAATCACTTTTATCAACAATGATGTAATAAGGATTGTCAGTTTTTTTATTGTTCGTTTTCAACAAAGACAAATTTGCATTATGCCTTTTATGAAAACCGGCAGGATAAAATGCCATTGCGGCTACTAATAAAATCAGTGATAAAGAGGAAAGCCAAAAACGGTGTTTCATACTTTTGAAAATTTGTGCGCTTCTTTTCAAACGATATGCCAGCGTGGTTATTTTTTAGCATATCAACATTAACAAATGCTATGTAAAATACTTAATTTTTTGAACCGGTTAAAATTATATACGGTGCAAAATAGCTTCCTGTGCTTCTAACAGCAAAGTTTAATATTTTATTAATAATTCCTTTGATTCCGGGTTTGTAACTATTGTAAAAACCATTGCCTACCGATAGTCGCATTCCATGTTTTTGATAAATGGATTTGTATGCTTCAATGCTAAGTATCCTTTCCGTCCAACTACCTGTTAACGGGTTACAGGTATTGGTTGGATGTGTTGCTGCAGCAGGCAAATTACCTGTGCGGTTAAACGCATGTACCAACCTGGTAATATCAGCTTCATGCAGGCCCCTGGTTAGTGTTGCCAGTTGTTGTGCGGTGTTTTCATCTTTCTGTTCCAACTCCCGGTAAACGATTTGACGCCTTATTTTAAAAAATGGTTCATGCGCTTTTTCTCCAAACAAAAGAAAGTCATCGGGTGAACCACCTTCAAACTCATCTCTCAACTGTAATTTTTTTAACTGCCTTATTTTAAAATAATTTTCCGGGTTGCTGGCAGTTGTAAAAACAGTACAGGCAAACGGGTTTATGCGGCAGATTGTTTCAAAAAATTCATGGAGATCGTAAATATGTTCAATTACATCCGTTCCGATGAATGCATCTGGTTTTACATGCTTCATCGCCGCTTCAACAGCAACAATATCGCCTGTAATAAAACCATCAATCGCAATGTTTAGCTGCAGGGCGAGTTGTACAGATGCGTCAATAAATTTCTTATCCGTATCATTGATGTACACTTGTTCAAACCCGCAATACCGGGCGAATAATCCAAGCAAACCATTGCCGGCACCTATATCAACAATCTTCAATTGATCAACCGGTTGTTTACAATTTGCCTGTACCCTTTGCAATACATCTTCATAAATAGCAAGATAGTAAGGGAGATGCTGTATCAAATGGCTGAGGTATTTTTTGCAATAGGGTTCTGCTGATATCGTTTCAATATCAATTGCATGAAGCAACCGGCTGAAATTATTTTTATATTCTTTAAAATCCGGAGCGCCGTTCATTACAAAAATTGAGCGCTCAATTTAGTGAAATATAGTTGCTCATTTCTAAATCTGCCGTACATAAAAAAACCTTCGCTGCTTTAAACGATGTTTATTGCAACAAAGGTTTGTTTGGAGAGAGCAGGTTTGTTACAGGCTGGTGATCCTGAAACCAAAATTGTAAGGTCGTATATCGAGGCTGTGTTCGTACATAGATTTTGGTGCATAGGAAGCATAGAACTTAACCGGCCCGAACCCGATTTCGCCCACATAGGAAAACTTGAATTTTTCCAGGTCGTAATCGCCTTTATTTTTTTCCTTGCCTCTTGTTTCACTTCTTTGTTTATTGCGTTGGCTGTACAGGTAACCGGCGCTTACACCAAATGCGATATTAAATCCACGCTGGTTATCATTGTGCCCCCATTTATTGGTAGCGAAGTTGATCATGAATGGCACAGTGAGGTAATCTGCCGCCAGTTTATTTTTAGAGAAGTTCACCGAATCCCTGAAAACAAATGGTTTGTTCGTTTGTAGTGTACCGTTATAGGGTACAGTTCCGTCTTCTTTATAACTGATGGCAGATTTGTACCGGTAATTATTCAGTTCAAGTCCGAGCCCGTACCGTAAACTGATATTCTCTTTATACAGGTTCAGTTGCTGGGTTACGATCCAGATATTTACGTTGATGCTCTTACCTGTTTTCACTTTAAAATCATCTTTACCAAGGTTGGGAGATCCGGGTTTATTCACCAGGTAACCGTCTGCAGTAGCTGCAGCGTAGTTTGATTTATCAGTATAGTTGGAAAACCCGATATCTACCCCACCCCAGTTTGTTTTTATTCTCGAAGGTTTACGGGGTGCTTTGCTCAACATCAAAGTACTGTCGGAATTCCCTGTTTTTTTGCCGCCTTTTTTAATAATGATGATGTTACCGATCCGAATGGTGTCTTTACGATTTGTGATCAGTGTGTCGGTCTTTGCCTGTGCTACTGCTCCTGTGCAATAGGTTACTATTGCCAATAGTGTAATTAGCCTTTTCATGTTCTCTTTTTTAATGGTGATTTATCTTGTTGCGATTTCAAAGCCGGCAATTCCAACACTGCCGCCATTTGTAATATTTGCATTCCTGGTGAGTACTCTTTTTACTTTCCTGAACAATCCGCCGATTTTTGTACGGTTTACTTTTTCTTCTTTAATAAACAGTATTGAGTTATCGTTTGATTCTGTATTATTTTCTTCTACTGCCGCTGTTTTAGCCAGGCTGTTAACCATCGGCGTTAGTTCCTCATCTTTCAATGAAACAACCGGCTGTTTGGTTGAAGGCTGGTTCACTTTTGCCATACTTTCTTTTTCAGGTAACGCATCATTCATCTTCTGATCATTTGCTTGTTGTACGTTTGTGAGCATTTTTTTGTTACTGCCATCATTGTTAATTTTTTCTACACCTGGTGAAGGTAGTTGCTGATTGTTGCTTTTTGTATTACCAGTTGGTTGTTTACCATTTATGGCTACAGCCCGAAGATCATTGTTTTGCGGAGCATTACTATTTTTATGTATTGTTGCCGCATCTTTCTGAACGCCTGCTATTGCTGTTCTTGTATTATTATTAATAACGGGTTGATCGCTGGCCTGTGCATCACTGATATTTGCTGCTGGCGTTTGGGCAACTTTTGTTGAAGTTTCATTTACAGCAGTTGATGTTTTATCTCCGCCTGTTTTAAAACTATCTCCTGTTCCTGCCGGTTGATTTATTGCACCCTGGTTGTTTTGTGATGCCATATCTCCGGTATGATGATTACTATTAGCGGGCATAAACTGGTTATAGCCAGCAACGATCAGCATTCCTATAATTACAACCGCTGCAGCAATCCTCCAGAAAAACATTGGTATCACACGATCCCTTTCTTTACGGTATAGCAACTGCTTGTCTTCAAAAACAATGGTATCATTTGCGTCCAGGCGGGTTTGCTGTAAAATATTCCATTCCCGGCTGAGGTCTTTATCTGTAGCCAGCTTCAAAGTGAGTTCTTTAGCAGCAGCAGCGTCCAGCTCATTATCGAGTTGCAATAACAATTGCTCCTGCATAGCCGTTGGAATAGTTTCCTCCCTGTATAAACTGCTTTTTGGGGAGTATGTAATGGATTCAGCAGGTAAAGTTGTTTCGGTGAGTAATTCAAGTTCTGTTTCCAGGTCGGGATTTTCTGATACAAATTGATCAACCGCAGCACGATCCTGCGCCGACAATTCATTGTCGACATACATCAGGAAATACCCTTCATAATTTTGTCGGTTGATCTGTATCATTGTGTCAAATCACGTTTTCAGGTTTCACTATATATGCTCTCAATTGCAGTCTTGCCCGGTGCAGGTACACTTTTACCTGGCTTTCATTTAATCCTGTAATCGCCCCGATCTCTGCGTAATTATATCCTTCATAATCTTTCAGCATTACCAGGCTTTTCTGGGTTTCACTCAGTTGATCGAGCGCCTCAGCCAAAATCCTTTTTGTATTGTGTTGCTGCCTGTCGGCTCCACGTTCATGCTCATCGAATGTTTCCTTTAAATGGATCCTTTTATTTTTCCGGATATGATCGATCATCTGGTGATAGGCAATTGTAAACAGGTAGCTTTTACTTTTTTCATTGTCTACCTGGTCGCGGTTCAACCATAATTTCTCAAATGCACTTTGTACAATATCCTTCGCATCTTCACTATGGCGAAGATTTTTCACGATAAAGCGATACACGTTATCGGCATATAGATTTACACATTGATTGTACTCTCTCTCCGTCATACAGTTGTGTGTTGTAAAATTGAACTATCGGTCTTTTTATGTTATACGAAGCTAAAGCCTGAAAGTTACAGCGTTTTAAAAAAAACTTACAGAAAGATGGAAAATGCCGGTACTGATAAAATCCAGTGGCGATTCGACCTTATTGGTTTGAGTGCCCTGGCAGCAGTTGAGATTTTTATCAGGTGTAGCGTTGCAGGCTGCCGGTGCAGGCGTTTTACTGGAGGCAATGAGTAATGAAATGGTAAGTACCACCAGGCAACAAAACAGGAAAATTTCTTTTTTAATCTGCATAGCGGTAGTTTTTGAAAGCAAAACGAATGTAAATGCAAAAAGTTACAGGCTTTACCCGATTTCTGTTAAAAAAAGGTAAATAGTTGTGCTTAACTTGTCGTACCCTATGCAACAGAGTCGTTAGATTTGTATTTCTTAATTAATACTTATACTAAAACAATATGAACACAAATTTTGTACAACGCATCGGCACTGAACTCGCTGAAATAAAAGATGCAGGCCTGTTTAAATCGGAACGCATCATTACCAGCGAACAGGGAGCTGAAATTATTGTAAACGGGAAAACGGTATTGAATTTCTGCGCCAATAATTACCTGGGATTATCATCACATCCAAAAGTGCTGGAGGCTGCAAAAAAATACATTGATTTACGGGGTTATGGAATGAGCAGCGTACGTTTCATTTGCGGAACACAGGATATACACAAGCAACTGGAAGCAAAAATTGCCGAGTTCCTGGGTACGGAAGATACCATTTTATATGCAGCGGCATTTGATGCAAATGGCGGGGTGTTTGAACCCTTATTCAACGAACAGGACGCCATTATCAGTGATGCACTCAATCACGCATCCATCATTGATGGCATACGGCTATGTAAGGCTCAGCGTTACCGTTATGAACATAATAATATGGCCGACCTGGAAGAAAAATTAAAAGAAACCGCTCATTTGCGCAGTCGTATAATCGTTACCGATGGTTCCTTTAGTATGGATGGAACCATTGCCCAACTGGATAAGATTTGCGACCTCGCCGATAAATACGATGCAATTGTAATGATCGACGAATGTCACTCATCAGGCTTCCTTGGCAAATCGGGAAGAGGAACGCATGAATACAGGGGTGTGATGGGCAGGATTGATATCATTACCGGTACACTGGGAAAAGCATTGGGAGGTGCCAGTGGTGGATTTACATCCGGCAAAAAAGAAATTATAGAAATGTTGCGGCAGCGCAGCCGTCCTTACCTGTTCAGCAATACGGTAGCGCCGAGCATTGTTGGTGCATCCATTGCCGTACTCGATATGCTGAGCAGTACAACAGAGTTAAGAGATAAACTGGAAGCCAACACAAAATATTTTCGCAGTAAGATGACAGAAGCCGGGTTCGATATAAAGCCAGGCGACCATCCCATTGTGCCCATCATGCTGTACGATGCAGTGCTCGCCCAAAAATTTGCGGCAAGGTTACTGGAAGAAGGAATTTATGTGATCGGGTTTTTCTTCCCGGTGGTAGCGAAAGGCCAGGCACGCATCCGGGTGCAACTGAGTGCAGCACACGATCAGCGCCACCTCGAAAAAGCGATCGAAGCATTTACAAAAGTTGGAAAAGAACTGGGCGTACTGAAGCCTTTGGCAGAAGCGTAGTTATTTACTGGTTGAAAATTTTCCGGAGCTGTATAACTGCAGCTCCTTTTTTATACCTGGTGATGTAAACGTGCTGTCTCCTGTTTCCCTGCTATCCGCTTTTTGTTTTCAGAAAAATGGTTAGATGAGATTTTTGTTGGATTTTTGCCATCCACCATTTTAAAACTAACATTCCAAAGTGAAAAAAATCCTCCTCCCTTTTTTTATTATACTCCGGTTGACTTGTGTTGCGCAGGTAACATCCCCTGAAAACTTTTTAGGCTATTCGCTGGGCAGCCGGTTCACTCCTTATCACAACATTGTACGCTATTTCGAATACATCGCACAGGCTGCACCCTCCATGGTTAAACTGCAGCAATATGGCGAAACGAATGAACACCGGCCATTGTATGTTGCTTTTGTTTCTTCGGCAGAAAATATCGGCAAACTCGAACAGATCAGGAATAATAACCTGCGATTGGCAAATCTTTCCCCTGATAAAATTGCTGCTGATGAAAATACACCGGCCATTGTATGGCTGAGTTATAATGTACACGGCAATGAACCTTCTTCTTCTGAAGCATCTATGCTCACTTTATACGCACTTGTCGATCCATCCAATACACAAGCAAAAGCGTGGCTGAAGAATACGGTGGTGGTAATTGATCCCTGTTTAAACCCTGATGGAAGAGACAGATATGTGAACTGGTTCAACAGTGTGAGCGGAGATCGTTACAATGCCAACCTGCAGGCACGTGAACACCGTGAACCCTGGCCAGGAGGAAGATCGAACCATTATAATTTTGATCTTAACCGCGACTGGTGCTGGCAACGCCAAACCGAAAGCAGGCAAAGAGTACAATTATACAACCAATGGTTACCACAGGTACATGTAGATTTTCATGAACAGGGCGTAAATGAACCCTATTATTTCGCACCGGCAGCACAACCTTATCATGAAGTAATATCACAATGGCAAAGAGATTTCCAGGTGGCCGTGGGAAAAAATCATGCGAAATATTTCGATAAAAACAACTGGCTCTATTTCACCAAAGAAATTTTTGACCTGCTCTATCCTTCTTACGGTGATACCTACCCGATTTATAATGGTTCCATTGGTATGACATACGAACAGGGCGGCGGACCGGCAGGAGGCATTGCAGCCCTCAACAATGAAGGCGATACGCTTACCCTTCATGATCGCATTATGCATCATCATACCACAGGCCTGAGTACAATTGAAATTAGTTCAGTACAAAACAACGGGCTTATCAAAGCATTCCATTCATTTTACAACGATGCAGTTGCAGGATCTGTTGGCGAGTACAAAACGTATATCATACAATATAATGCTGCAGATGCAGAACGTATAACGGCACTCAAAGAATTATTAGACAGGAATAATATCCGCTATGGCAACGCAACCGGCACCGGGAAAGGCATCAACTATCATACAAAAAAAGAAGAAACATTTTCCATTCATGCTGAAGACCTAGTAATCAGCAATGCACAACCCAAAGCAGCATTAATAAAAGTATTGTTTGAACCCGAAACGAAACTGGTTGATTCCGCAACCTACGATATCACTGCATGGGCCTTACCTTACGCTTATGGATTAACTGCTTATGCCAGCAAACAGGCAATCAAAGTAACTACAGGTAATACGTTGTCCCAATTCACCAGCAACGCAGCAAATGATGCTTATGGATATGTGATCCGCTGGCAGGGACTGGCATCTGTAAAAAATGTAACACAACTATTAAAAAGAGGAATAAAACTGCGTTATGCGCAAACTGCATTTATTTCAGGTGATCAGTCATTCAACCGTGGATCTATCCTCATTCTGAAAAATGGCAATGAAAGATTTGGAACATCATTATGGAATTCCGTGGCGCAGGTTTGTAATGAACAAAAGGTAAACATGAATGCCGTTCAGTCGGGAATGGTAGATAAAGGTTTCGACTTCGGTAGTTCAACTGTACATTTACTGAAAGCACCCCGCGTTATGTTGCTCACGGGTAATGGTGTAAATCCAAATGCAGCAGGTGAAGTGTGGCATTTCTTTGAAAAAGAACTGAACTATCCGATCACCTTGGTAAATGCAGAAGATTTTGGCCAGCTCAACCTGGATAATACAGATATATTGATTTTACCCGACGGCCGTTACAATTTCATTAACGCAAAAGAAACAGCGGAAAAATTACATAGATGGATTAACGAAGGCGGAAGGGTAATTGCAATGGAAAATGCTGCCGTACAAATCTCAAAACTCGACTGGAGTGCCGTTCATGTAAAGAATGTTTCCGACTCAGTAACAAATGCAGACCAGCCATACGCTTCACTTCAGAAATTTGATAACAGGGAAAGAGATGCGTTAACACAAAATACACCCGGCTCTATTTTTAAAGTAGATATAGACAATACCCATCCATTGATGTTCGGTTACCCGGATTATTATTACACCTTGAAAATGGATAACGTATTATTTGATTTCATGAAAGAAGGCGGATGGAATGCAGGCGTATTAAAAAAAGACAAACAGCTTTCCGGTTTTGTAGGATCCAAACTGAATTCAAAATTTAAAGACGGATTGTTGTTTGCGGTGCAGGAAGATGGAAATGGAACCGTAACCTATCTTGCAGACAATGTTTTATTCCGTGACTTTTGGGAAAATGGTAAACTGATGTTCTGCAATGCCGTTTTCCTGGTAGGACAGTAAACCATAATGTGATAAAGTTTGTTCCATTACAAACGTGAAATAGAGTAATTTCAAATACTATGTCAGCAACCTCAGAAATATTTTCAGCAAAGAGCACCGTTAAAGCTGCGGATCTTGATCACAGGAGAAAAATAAATTTCAATATTGGCAGGTATGATGCTGCAGTGAAGCAGGGAAAAACACAATTCGATCACCTTGACCTGGCAAGAGAAAGAGCGAAGAATATTAAATGGAAAGCCATTGAAACGCTCGATAAACAACTGGAAATATTTGAACAGCATTTTACAAAGCGTGGCGGAAAACTGATCTGGGCCGAAGATGCTGCACAGGCTATTGAAGCGATCGTACAGATCTGCAAAGAAAAAAACTGCAAAACGCTTGTGAAAAGCAAGAGCATGGTAACGGAAGAGATCCATCTCAATGAAGCCATGAAACAGCACGGAATTGAAAGTATTGAAACCGACCTCGGAGAATATATTCAGCAATTAGATGAAGAACCACCTTATCATATTGTAACACCGGCCATGCATAAAAGCAAAGAAGATGTTGCCAAATTATTTGCGAAAAAACTGGGAACCGATCCTTCCCTCACCCCTGAACAATTAACGCTTGTTGCCCGTAACATCCTTCGGGAAAAATATGTGCAGGCAGAAGTGGGTGTAACCGGCGCTAATTTTCTCATCAGTGATATCGGCGGCATCGCTATTACAGAAAACGAAGGCAATGCCCGGCTGAGTTGTTCCTTTCCGAAAACACATATCGCAATAGTAGGCATTGAAAAAATGATTCCTTCTGTTACAGACCTGGCTTTATTGTGGCCTTTACTGGCTACGTTCGGCACAGGACAAAAACTAACGGTGTACAATACCCTGGTTACCGGACCCCGACAACCGGGAGAAGCTGATGGCCCCGAAGAAATGTATGTAATACTTTTAGACAACGGCCGCACCAATATCCTGATGAATCCCAAACAAAGAGAAAGTTTGTATTGCATTCGTTGCGGCGCCTGTTTAAATGCCTGCCCTGTATATAAAAATATTGGTGGCCACGCTTATGGTACAACATATAGCGGCCCCATTGGCAGTGTGATCACGCCCAACCTCGCAGGCATGGAATCATATAAACACTTGAGTTTTGCCTCTTCCCTTTGTGGTAATTGTACAGAAGTATGCGCCGTTAAAATAAACCTGCACGAATTATTATTAGACAACCGGCATGCATCTGTTGAACAGGGTCACAGTTCCATCAGCGAACGCATTGCCTGGAAAATGTGGAAAATCGCCAGCCTGAAAAGAAGTTTCATGAACCTGGGTAACGGTAACCTGAAGAATAAAGTAGTAAACAGCCTGTTTACAAACTGGACCAAAAGCCGCGGCCATCTCGATTTCAGCAGGAAAACATTCAATGAACTCTGGAAAGAACAGGTTAAGAACAGGATGAAAGATTGATGTATATATTTTTCTTATCAACGGTACACCAATACAATAGCACAACAACTATATTTTTAGTAAGTATGCTGTAATTTTATAGAATAGTTCATGTCGATGATACTTATCTATGCTCATACCTCCACCAGGCGTTTACAATACATTTGTAAATTCATCTTCAAAGCACAATTGGGTATTGCATACAGCTTAACCATAGATGCGGAAGGCTTTCAGCAGCATGACGGGCCGAAGATCAATTACAGCACGGTAAAATTCAACAACTGCTTTCATATTCACAACCAGGAACTTCTTTTTGAAAAAGGAATCCGGCAACAGGAGATTCAGTGTTTTGAAACTAATGGGTACAAGGCTTTCTTTAAGAACAACACCGGGGATTATCCTTTCGATATTTTCGCCGCAGTATTCTACCTGATCAGCAGGTATGAAGAATATCTTCCCCATGAAAAAGACATGTATAACAGGTATGCACACACGAACTCACTGGCATACAGGGAAGGATTTTTAAACAAACCGCTGGTAAACACCTGGCTCATGGATTTCCTGGAAAAACTACTGGCCAGGTTTCCGGGAACCCGGTACGAACTTCCTGCATTTACTTTTCTTCCTACTTATGATATTGACATTGCCTGGTCGTATAAGCACAAAGGATGGATGAGGAACCTGGGGGGCTTTATCAAAAAACCAACAACTGAAAGACTGAAGGTATTACTCGGATTGAAACAGGATCCGTTTAATTGTTATGATTACCTGGATGAATTACATAAACAATATAACCTTGACCCTGTATATTTCTTCCTGGTAGCAACATCTAAGAGTAACTACGACAAAAATATTTCTCCCTTTGCAAAAGCCATGTTGCAGTTGATCCGGTATCATGCAAAAAAATATGAGATCGGTTTGCACCCCTCGTGGAAAAGCAATGAAAACAGTATCCTCGTAAAGAAAGAAAGAAAAATAATTGAAGAAGCCGGTAAAGTTCATGTGGGAAAATCGCGGCAGCATTATATAAAATTCACGTTACCCGATACGATGCAGCGTTTACTGGAAGCAGGTATTGAGCATGATTACAGCATGGGCTACGGCAGCATCAATGGATTCAGGGCTTCTGTTGCTTCTTCATTTAACTGGTACGACCTGGAAAAAGAATCGGTAACCCGGTTAATGATTCATCCATTTTGTTATATGGATGCCAATAGTTATTTTGAACAAAAGCTGAGTGCGCTGGAAGCATACAAAGAACTGCTGTATTACCAGGAGGAATGTAAAAAAGTGAATGGCACACTTACCACTATCTTTCACAATAATTTTCTGGGATCTGATAAACAGTTTGCCGGCTGGAAGGAAATGTACAATAAGTTTATTGCTCAGGTTCAGCGATAACTTTTTCCGTTTTTCTTTTAATGCTATAGTTCACCAGGTAAACACCTGCCAGGGTAACTATTGCGCCCCATATAAGGTTTACCGTTAGTTTCTCCCCTACTACAAAAGATGCGAGCACCATAGCTACAAGCGGATTAAAATATGCATACAGGGAAGCAATCGCAGCAGGTAATGTTTTCATCGAATATATAAATGCCGCAAATGCAATCAATGAACCAAAGATCACCAGGTATAAAATGATCATCCAGGTTTTAAATGAAATGGCTGACAACGGGAGGTTGGCCGAAGAAGGGCGTGTGATGAAAAATAAGATAACAGCACTGATGAGCATTTGCCAGCCGGTGCCATAATACGGATCAATAGATTCCTTATTCCTGGAAAGAAATACCGTTCCCAGCGCCCACGATAACATGGCGATAACGGATAATCCCACACCTATAAAAAACCGGCTGTTGATGCCCTGAAAAGAATGTTCGTAAAATACAATACCAATACCGGTTATTCCGAGGAACAAACCAATAAAAGTGAGCATCGTTAATTCTTTGCTTTTGAAAAAAACCTTTTCAATGATCACCACACACAACGGATACAACGCACCAATAAGACAGCTTAACCCGGTAGGAATATATTTCAAACTCCAGGTGCTTAGTCCGTTTGCCGAAACAAACATCAGTATCGCCATCACCGTAATCCACCTGAACTGGCGCATGGTGGGCAGTGAATATTTTTTCACGCCGATATAAAACAAAACAAAACTTAATCCGGCAATGAACTGCCTGATATAGGCCATTTGCAATGCAGGCAACTGATCAATGCCCACCCTGCTGGCAACCCATGTTGTTCCCCACACAATACTTGTAACGAGAAGCGCAATATAACCTTTAGCGGTGTTGTTCATTTTTTGTTTTCATGGCATCTCTGTCAATGTTTGAAGTGACGCATTCCCGTCATCACCATTGCGAGATTATTTTGTTTACAGTATTCAACCGAGTCTGCGTCACGGATGGAACCACCCGGTTGTATAAATGCAGTGATGCCTGCTTCGTGTGCAATTTTCACACAATCATCGAATGGAAAGAATGCATCACTCGCCAGCACTGCGCCCGACAAATCTGCATTAAACTGTTTTGCTTTATCAATAGCGTGTTTCAACGCATCAATTCTGCTGGTTTGTCCGCAGCCTTTTCCAATCAGTTGTTTATTCTTCACCAGTGCAATGGCATTACTTTTCAGATGTTTGCAAACAACATTGGCAAAGAATAGATTTTTCTTTTCATCTGCTGTTGTTTCCCTTCCTCCTGTTTCTTTCCATTCCAGTGCATTGCCTTCATCTGCCTGCTGCATTAAAACACCGTTTAACATAGAACGGTATTGTTGCTTTGGTAATTCTGCATCTTTTAAAACAAGCAGTATGCGGTTCTTCTTTGATTTTAAAATACTCAACGCTGCTTCACTGTAGGAAAATGCGATCAGTACTTCAAAGAACAATTCGTTGATGGCGGTTGCCGTTGTTTCATCTACTTCTCCGTTGCAAACCAATACACCACCGAATGCACTTTCAGGATCTCCGGCCAGCGCATGTTGCCAGGCGGTATGTAGTGTATCCTTCACCGATATGCCACACACATTTGTATGTTTAATGATAGCAAATACAAATTCTCTTGTTACGGAAGAGGCGCCAAATTCCCTGATCAGTTGTACTGCTGCATCGGCATCCACCAGGTTATTGTAGGATAATTCTTTGCCGTTTAGTTGAGAGAACAATTGTTTCAGATCGCCGTAAAAACTTGCCGACTGGTGAGGGTTTTCACCATATCGCAATGATTTCTCTTCTTTGTTAAATGGCGTTATTACCTGTGATGCATGAAAGTAATTGGAAATGGCTGTATCATAAGAAGTACATACATCAAAAGCCTTGATCGCAAAGAAGCGCCGTTGTTCCAGGGTAGTTTCTCCTTTATGTGTTTTAAGAATATCTTCCAGTAAGGCATAATCGTTTTTGGAAGCAACTACCAATACATCGCGGTGATTTTTGGCCGCTGCCCTGATCATTGACGGACCGCCAATGTCAATCTTTTCGATGATGAGGTTTTCATCGTTTGTTGAGCGTACCGTTTCTTCAAAAGGGTACAGATCAACTATCACCAGGTCGATTTCAGGAATTTGATACTCGGCCATTTCCTGCCGGTGCTTTTCATCATCACGTATGCCGAGTATGGCGCCGAATACAGAAGGATGCAATGTTTTAACCCTGCCTCCCAAAATAGAAGGATAACTCGTGAGCGATTCAACCGGTACACAGGGAATGTTCATTTTTTCTATGAACTGTTGTGTACCACCTGTACTGTAAATCGTGATGCCGAGGTTGTTCAGTTCCCGAACAATTGTATCCAGTCCATCTTTGTAAAAAACAGAAATCAGTGCTGATTTAATTTTCTTCATAATACCCTGCCGCTGGCCGTTTATAGTTTGAAAAAATGGTGGAGCAACCGTTATTCAATATCCAGTACAAATGCACCTTGTTCGGGTATTGAAAAGCAGGGCAAAGCTAATGCTAAGCACTCTTTTTTCCATTTCGCAATTTTCCACAAACTATTCGACGCATCAATAACCACCCGGGAAGGCCGTAAGGCAGTAAGCAATTCTTCTATACGTATATTGGCGTTTTTTGATAGCAGCAGTATATCAGCTTTTACTTTTTCATCCCGGGGCTGAAAATGAATCGTTGTATCAATAAGGATCAGTTTACGGCCACAATAACTGATTGCATGCGGTTGAAAAAATAACCCGGGCATATTGCTGGAAATTTCATGCACCTGCAGGGAAATACGTGCTGGTTTAAGGTGAAAATTTCTTAGAAAACCATCACGGGTAAGCAATGAATCGCCACAGAATACATACTGATCATGGTATATAAAATCTATCGCCTTGTATTTCGGGGTATTGTAAATGATGATTTTTTTCTGCCGGCTTACCGTCCATTGTTCAAGTGCATGTACACCTACAAAGGCTATGGCAGCAAACAAGGCTACAAACAAGTGTGAACGCATTTTATTAACCAGGAAACTGCAGGTTGCAAAAACCATAACATATAAAAATATAGTGGTACTGAAATTCGCATACAGGCTATCCGTAACTGCATACGGCAATTTGTTACAGAAAATAATTATGGCATTCATTAACCAGATAAGATAACCGGTTAACTTTCCCAATACAACCGCCAGCGGAGAAATCCATGAAACCGCAATAATGATTATTTCTCCAAATAAAATGAGGGTAGATAATGGAACTGCAAGCAGGTTACTGATAAAAAACAAATTCGGGAACTGGTGAAAATAAAAAATACACACAGGGAATGTAAACACCTGCGCTGCAATTGTAACAGCAAGCATACTCCATATTTTCCTCAACCAGCGATGTTGAACATACAGGATATTCTCCATCGGCTTCTGTAGCAATACAATTCCGGTTATTGCTAAATAACTCAACTGGAATCCTACATCCCATAGCAGGAACGGATCGTAACACAATAATATAAATGCTGAAGCAGCGAGTGCGTTATACATACTGGCTTGTTTAAAAAACGTTTTACCAACCAGCACACAACTAAACATAACTGCACTTCTTAATACAGATGCCGATGCCCCCGTAAGCAAAGAGAATAACCACAAACAGGCGAGTATCAACAGTACATGTATATATTTTTGTTTTTTTATCCAGGGTATGCGACCGAATAACCAAACGAGCATAACATAAATTAGCCCGAGGTGCAAACCTGATATAGCAATGATGTGTACCACGCCGGCATTACTGTATGCCTGTACCAGGTCGCGATCAAGATCTTCTTTGTACCCGATGAGCAATGCTTCAGCAATAGAAGTTATGCCGCTTCCGGCATCAATATATTTTCGAATAATTTGAATTGTTTTGGATTGCAGGTAAAATATACACTGACGGAACAGGTTGATTCTTTTTTCCTCCAGCAAAACCCAGTCGGTACTTCTAAGGAAAGCGGTATGATACAATTGCTGAAATGCTCCATAACGTTCATAGTTAAACGCCCCGGGATTGCCGGAATTCCTGATTGATTGCAGTGTATTTCTTATCAACAGGCAATTGCCGTATTGGAGGTTGCCGGCGATGCTGTCGGCGGAAAAATACAACAGCAGTTTTCCATTTACGGGTGTACATTTCCCATCGGTATAGATAGCCTTAACTTCTGCAGTTGCTTTAAGAGAGGAAGATTTTTTTATAACGGGCGCTGTGATCGATACCAGCAAACTGCTTTCGGATGATAATTTGTGGCCGTACCAATTTGCATCATGACGAATATCTTTATTCCATGTAAAAAAAAGAGCGGCTAAGCCAATGATCATCATCAGCAAAACGCCCAGCATGGTTTGCAACCTGAATCTGATATGCACCGGCAACAGGTACAACAATCCAAACGCAGTTATACAACAGGAAGCACCAATAGCGATATACAAAAGCGAACATTTGCCATACCATTGCACAATGATACCGGCAATCAACGGAAGGATGAGCCGGCAAAAGGGAGAAGTTTTCCAAAAGGGAATCTGATACGGTTGCACAATCGAATGTACAGTACCAGCTATTGTATCAGATGGGAAAAACCACGGTACAATTTGTGATTTTTCCGCCCGTTTGCGGTTAAATTAATTTTTACGCCTCCATAAATCGTAATAAAGGAAAATTCTGAAAGCGTTTGTTTTCTTTTTTGATGCTACCAGCGTTAACGGATCTTCATAATTTACATAAGGACTCAGCGCAATTGAATACGTTGCACCAACGGAGAGTTTTTTAAACTGGTATTGCAGATCAAGATCAAAGTGAACAGTGTTTAAAAACCGGATGTAACCGGCACCTGATTTTGTAGAAACAAAACTTGTACTGATCAGTGAATCTGCTCTAATGCCATAGCGTTTCCTGGTGTAATCAACCTGGGTAGTACCGGAATGAACAAAACTGTATTTAACGCCTGCGCCTGCAGCAAACCGTGGTAAAACGATACGATGATAAGATGCAGACAGTTCATTTGCATACACATGTTTCAGGATATATAACTTACTTGTGTAATTGAAAGGTGCCGCATCAACATTGCGCTCATATAAAAACTGGTTTACAAAAACCGGCGCTGCGTATTTGAAACCCACATGCCCAAACCAATGGGAAGTATAGTAGCGCAGGTACACTGAAGGGATATAATCTCTCAGTCTGAATTTGAACCCATAACTATTGCCGGGATAATTGTAATGTTGCGACAATCTGAAAGATTGCTGTTCCCCGATACCGAATGCAAAACCGACGAACTGTTTCTTTTTATGTTCCTTCTTTTTGTTATTCACTGAATGTACAGTTGGGTTTAATCCGGCAGTAACTTGTTTTATCGATAATAAAGAATCTCCTTTAGCATTAGTTGAACCCAAACTATCTTCTTCATTAATTGCAATTGTTGATAATGCTGTATTACCCCTATCTGTATTTACAGATGGTACAGTATTGTTTTCAGCAAACAATTGATGCTTATTTCTACTGATATCCGGAATTTGCGCTATGGTCTTCTTATTAAATTTATTTTCGTGAGCAGGTGTTCTGCTTTCCGTTCCCGTTGTATTTTCCTGTTGCACTGTTTCCGTTCCGGGATTTGTATAGTGTACATTCTTTCTGCCTTTATCTGTAATTTTCTTTCGTTTTTTTGTAAAGTTAGCGGTGGCGGTTTCATTACCGATACCGGTGTTTATGGCCAGTTTCTCATTGAACGATTGTATGCCCGAATTATTTATTCGTTTCGGATTTTTTTCAACGGATGCTGGCCTTGTTATTTTTTTTACTGAAGAGATGTTATTTCCCCCAGGCTGTGAATTTATTTGAATGGACGACGATGGAGATGTTTTCGTTCCGTTCTTCGTAATATCTGTCGAATAAGCAGAATAATCCACTTCCTGGTTTGTGTTTTTTGATGAAGCTGATTTTCCTGCAATATTTTGTGCAGCCTTAGAAGAATAGTACGTGAAATACCAGGTGCTGCCTGCAATGGATATCAGCAATGCAAAAAACAATAATGTTCTGTTCAAACGGTTGAACATAACCGGAACCGCTGGCGTATTATCATCTTCATCCAGCATTTTTTTCATCAATTCCCAATCATCGTTTTTATCGGGGAGCGAAATATCCTGCAATTGCTTTACCAGGTCTTTTTCATATCGTGTGTTTTCATTCACTGATTACTGGTTTCATTTTTTACTAAAAATTGTTTCAATAATTTCCTCGCTTCGTTCAAATGCCATTTACTGGTGCCTTCACTGATGTTAAGTTTTTCAGCAATTTCTTTATGACTAAATCCTTCTGCCACAAAAAGGTTAAAAACCATTTGTGAAGCGGGCGGCAGCAACCTTATCTTCTGTAGAATTTCATCTGCATTTATTTTTTGATCGGCATCGGCATCAATATATACTTCCGTTACTTCTTTGAGTTCATTGAAGTAGGTTAACGGTTGTTTTTCTTTCACAAAATCAAGGCAGCAACGCAATATGATCGTATGGATCCAGGTGTATAAACTGCCTTTACCGGCATTGTATTGATGGATACTTTTAAACACCCTGAAAAAACCTGCATTTAAAACATGCTTTGCATCCGCTTCACAGGAAGTATAACGCAAACACATATTCATCATGCTATCATAATAATATTTATATAATTGTTCCTGCGCTAAACGATCATTTTTTTTACAACCTTCCAGAATACTATCGATATGTGCTCGGAATATTTTCAAGTAATGTTGGATGCTAGCAGACGTTTCAATTTTTTCTTTGCCATTGCCATTCTTCAAAACCAAAATACCCTACAGGTATTTGCCTGCGGGTATTTGGTTGAGCATTTATACAGCAATGTGCCGCGTTCATAGCGTTATTATTAATCAGAAATAAGTTACAACCAGCTTCGGATGTTTGGTTGCATCGGCATTTTTACTTGAACAATAGATCCTGCTGTTATAAGTTACTTCATTCTGAAGGTAAATTTTAAATCCGTAGTTATTTCCCGAGAACATTGGGTTAACCAAACTTGTTACATCAAAATCTATCAGGTCTTCAAATGAACTGGTTGACTGCGGAACGAGCAATTGTGTAGCTACGTCTACAGAAGGCTGATCCTGCCATAAGGTAGTAGGTGTCCAGGGTTGAACAATTCTGCCAATGTACATTTGGTTGGAAGAACCAAAGTTTGCATCTACCAGGTTGCCATTCAGTGGTGTATGATTGGTAAACAAACTCAATGAGGCAGAAGTAATGGTTGATCCTGCAGGAATGCTGCTCAGATCAAACTGCACCATGCTCCGGATGTTAAAGGTTGCACCTCCGCTGGTCCATGCTTCAGCAATAAATTCCGGTGAAGAAGGATCGCTGTAGTTATTCGGGAATGTTTGCACCATGGCAGTTTCATTTGGATTATTTGCCGGCTGCAACTCCAGTGTATGCACCTGTGCTGATGTTACAACTACAGATACGGTATCAATACCTGTGTTATTATAACTGTTTGTTGCAGCAAACTGGAATACATACGTTCCCGCAACCAATCCTTCTACGCCGGTTGCAGTAGTGCTGCTGCTTAAAATTGTAGCCTGACCTGGCCCTGATAATTGCGTCCAGGCATAAGTCATGGTTGAAGTGGCGCCTGATAAAACCGTTCCCTGCAAACTGGCAGCGGCAGTTGGTAATTGAATAACCTGGTTAATACCGGCATCTACGGATACATCGTGGTTTTCAGTTGGGGGGCAATCATGACAAGCAGAGAGCATACATGCCGACATGATCATTGCAGTAATTACGGACAAAATTCGTTTCATCGTTTTGGTATTTATGTTTAGAAAAAAAATGTTTCCCTATATACTCCCGTAAAATAACAAAGGTTGGGTAACACTGAAAAAATATTTTGCTGCATTGAATAATAAATGATGGCATACATTATTTATTGCCGCGGTAAATTTCAGCCGGCGTTTGCTAAACCGTTAACGAACGCCCCGGCTGAACCAACTGTAGCCTTCTTGAAATGTTTATCGGGTTTCTGTTATATTTGCAGCTATGAAATTTGCGATCATAAGACTCACAAAATCGATCTTTATTAAACTGAAACTTCACGTGATCTTTGGTCCGTTTACCGGTTTCTTTTTACAACTTGCCTGGCTTACTAAATTATCGAAGTGGGCCAATGAGCACAAATCAGTTAAGAACAACGATTTTTATTCTAAATGGGATTATACAAAACGATTCAGGTTATACCAGCAGGTGATTGAAGAACAACAATTGAACACTGCGATCAATTACCTGGAGTTTGGCGTGGCAGACGGAGAATCTTTCGACTGGTGGATGACACAAAATACAAATCCCGAATCGAGGTTTTACGGGTTCGATACTTTCACCGGATTACCGGAAGATTTTGGCCCTTACAAAAAAGGACATTTTAATTCCGGTAAAATCCCGGCCATAAAAGATGCAAGAGGAAGATTTTACCAGGGTTTATTTCAACAAACACTACCCGGCTTTCTAAAAAGTTTTGATAACAGTAAAAAAACAGTGGTGATGCTGGATGCGGATATTTATACCGCTACATTGTTTACACTTACTTCACTGGCTCCTTATCTTAAAAAAGGCGACATCATTTTATTTGATGAGTTCGTTGTTCCCACGCATGAATTTATGGCTTACCAGCAATTCATCGACAGTTATTATTTTAAACTGGAACTGATCGGCGTTGCCAACAACTATTATTTTGCCGCGTTTAAAGTTGGATAAAAGATCCACACACAAACAACTGATCCCGCAATAATAACTCATACGATTATTTACTCAGGTGCATGCTCCTCTCTTTATACAATTGCCTGAAATAAGGATCACGCAGGTCTTTAATGAATCGTATTGCTTCTCCTGTACTTTTCATTTCCGGCCCAAGTTCTTTGTTCACACCCGGAAATTTATTGAAAGAAAATACAGGTTCTTTAATAGCGAAGCCTTTTAATTTTTTATTGAATGTAAATTCCTTCAGTTTTGCTGCGCCCATCATCACTTTCGTAGCAATATTCAGGTAAGGAATTTCGTATGCTTTTGCAATAAAAGGAGTAGTTCTGGACGCACGTGGGTTGGCTTCAATCACGTACACATTGCCATCTTTAATAGCAAACTGGATATTGATCAGTCCACGTATATTTAAAGCCCTCGCAATTTTTTCTGCATATTCTTCCATAGTATGTACCACCAGTGGCGTAAGGTTGAACTGTGGTAACACCGCGTTACTATCACCACTATGGATACCCGCCGGTTCAATATGTTCCATCAATCCCATTACATGAAAATCGGTTCCATCAAAAATGGCATCTATCTCTGCTTCCTGGCAACGATCAAGGAAATGATCAATTAATATTTTATTTCCGGGAAGATGTTTCAGCAAACTTAACACGCCGCTTTCCAGCTCTTCATCATTTAACACGATCCGCATTCTTTGTCCGCCCAATACATAACTCGGCCTCACCAAGACCGGGTATCCAACCTTGTGTGCAACTTCAATAGCATCTTCTGTATTCAATGCAGTGCCGTAACGTGGATAAGGAATATCGAGTTCTTTCAGCATGTCGCTGAACCTTCCCCGATCTTCTGCAATATCCATATTGTCGAAAGAAGTACCGATGATCTTTATTCCTTTTTCGTGTAAACGTCCTGCGAGTTTCAAAGCGGTTTGTCCGCCCAACTGCACAATTACACCATACGGTTTTTCATGTTCAATGATCTCCCATAAATGTTCCCAGAATACGGGTTCAAAATAGAGTTTGTCTGCAATATCAAAATCGGTGGATACGGTTTCAGGATTACAGTTCACCATGATGGCTTCATAACCGCATTCTTTGATCGCCAGCAACCCGTGCACACAACAATAGTCGAATTCAATTCCCTGCCCGATCCTGTTCGGACCACTACCGAGTACAATTATTTTTTTCTTATCCGATTGTTTCGATTCGTTGTGCAGCAGTTGATTTCCATCCGATTTGTTTTCAAACGTAGAATAGAAGTACGGTGTTTTTGCTTCAAATTCCGCACTGCAGGTATCTACCATCTTAAACACACGGGTTAATCCCATTGCTTTTCTTCGCTCATACAATTGTTCTGCATTTTCTTCCCGCATGATACGCACCATCTGTTCATCACTGAAGCCAAGTGTTTTTGCTTCCTTCAGTAGCTCATCCGGCAAAGACTTCATATCATACTTCGCAATTTCCTTTTCGCAATCGCATATTTTCTGGATCTGGTAAATGAACCAGCGATCAATCATGGTGCTCTCACAAATTCTTTTTACACTCACACCTGCCATCAGCGCATCTTTAATGCGGAATATCCTGTCCCACTTTGGTATTTTAATATATTCCAGTAGTTCTTCCGTACGCATGAGGCTTTTCCCGTAATAGCCCAAACCCACTGCTTCATTCTCGAGGCTCTGACAGGCTTTTTGTACTGCTTCGGCAAAGCTTCTGCCAATGCCCATTACTTCTCCCACGCTTTTCATTTGAAAGCCGAGTGTATCATTCGCACCCTTAAACTTATCAAAATTCCATCTCGGGATTTTTACAATAACATAATCGAGTGCAGGTTCAAAATAGGCGGAAGTAGATTTGGTGATCTGGTTCTTTAATTCATCGAGGTTATACCCCAGGGCGAGTTTGCTGGCAATTTTTGCGATAGGATAACCGGTAGCCTTACTCGCTAATGCGGAAGAACGGCTTACCCTTGGGTTGATCTCTACCACGATAATTTCTTCTGTTTGCGGATTGAGGGCAAACTGCACATTGCAACCGCCGGCAAAATTTCCCAGGTTGCGCATCATATCGATGGCTGTATTGCGCATGAGCTGGTAGGCGGTATCGCTGAGTGTCATCGCCGGGGCCACGGTAATGCTGTCGCCGGTATGTACGCCCATCGGATCGAAGTTTTCAACGGTACAAATGATCACCACATTATCGTTTCCGTCTCTCAGTAATTCCAGTTCAAATTCTTTCCAGCCCAGTACTGCTTTTTCTACCAGCACTTCGTGGATAGGCGATGCCTGCAGGCCTTTATTCAATGCTTCATCCAGTTCATCTTTTTTAAATACGATACCACCTCCGGTACCACCGAGGGTAAACGAAGGGCGAATTACGAGTGGAAAACCAATTTCCTGTGCAAATTCTTTTCCTTCCAAAAATGAGTTGGCGGTTTTGGCGGGCGCTACGGGGATGTTCATGTCGATCATCCAGTTGCGGAATTTTTCCCGGTCTTCTGCTTTATCAATGGCTTTGATGTCGACGCCAATCAGTTTCACATTGTATTTTTCCCAGATGCCGAGTTCATCTACTTCCTTACAAAGGTTGAGGGCTGTTTGTCCGCCCATCGTTGGTAACACCGCATCAATTTTATTTTCTTCGAGTATTTGTTCGATGCTTTCTACCGTTAATGGAAGCAGGTACACTTTATCGGCCATCATCGGATCCGTCATGATGGTAGCCGGGTTGCTGTTGATCAAAATCACTTCTATTCCTTCTTCACGAATACTGCGTGCGGCCTGGGTACCGCTGTAATCAAATTCACAGGCCTGTCCGATAATGATAGGACCACTGCCGATTATTAAAACTGAGTTGATGGAATTGTCTTTGGGCATAAAACTGCCTGTTGTGTGGCGTGCAAAAGTAAAAGGAAATCAGTAAAATGCCGTAAAATAAACAGGAGTAAAATATTTGCAGTGAGCCATTGTTTATTCTACAAAAAATAAAACGCAGGCGGAATAATTTACCATTATTGAAATTTTGTTAGTTCAACTAGGTGTACACGCTTTCTTATTCCATATTTCATATCCTTTGAATCCTAATCCCTGGTATTCATTTCAGCAAATATTCTCCACGATCCCGGCTTATAAATGGTGAGTTCATAACTATCGCTTTCATAATTAATACGTAAGTGAATCGGGAATTTTACCTGGTAAAGTATAAGCGTGGAAATCTTGTTTTTGATAAATTTTTCATCTCTTTCATAGCTGCCTTCATCTACGGCAAAAAAACTGATTTCGGGCGTAGGTGGTACACCTCCGCTTAAAGAATTCATCTTGATTGTATTTTGAGAAACAAAGGTGATCGTATTTGCGGTACTCACATCCGTTTTTACATCCAGCCTGGCAAAGCCTGAAGAAACCTTGGATAATTCATACGGCTGCAGGTATTCCCCGGCATAAGCATCATTTTTCCAGAATCCTTTAATGATGCTATCGGCTGCATCTGTTTTTTTATAATGCATTTCTCCTTTACCTTCTTTTACACCCTTTTTAAATACACCGGTAAAATAATCGCCGTTATGATACGTGTAAGTGCCTTCACCTGAAGGAAGCCCGTTTTTAAAATCGCCTTCATAGGTATCCGTACCTTCTGCTTTTCCTTTTCCATCGGCCTTATTTTTTTTACAATCGCCGGTATATTTTCCCTGTAATGCCGGTACGGCAACTTCACATGATTGAGAAAAAGAATGTAAACAGGTTAAAGTAATTGTTGCAAGCAAAAAAATTTTTTTCATAACGTTTATTTAGGGTTTGGGGATATAAAAGAGTTGTTTGTATTGTATGATAGTCGATAGTTTTGCAACCGGATAATTTCAAATATACACATGAATTCAATTCAAATATTTTCACGGTTTTTGTTAATTGCTATTTTTACCTGTACCGGTTTTGTAAAATCTGTTGGGCAGATTACTGAGCCGGTAAATTATCCGCAACAATATTTTGCGTGGCCGCTGAAGATAAAAGTGGGGCTTGTTGCCAATTTTGGTGAACTGAGGCCCAACCATTATCACATGGGTTTGGATATGCGCACAGATCAGAAAGTGAATGTTCCCGTGTATGCATCAGCCGATGGCTATATTGCAAAAGTAAAGATTGAACCTTTTGGATTTGGAAGATGTATATACATCAATCACCCCAACGGGTACACGACATTGTACGCACACTTGAACGACTTCTACCCTGCTCTTGAAAAGTACATTACCGAACAACAGTATAACCTGCAGCAATGGAAAGTGTTCCTGGATATTCCCCCTTCTTTGTTCCCTGTAAAAAAGGGAGATTTCATTGCTTACAGTGGTAATACCGGTGGTTCCCAGGGGCCGCATGTGCATTTTGAGATCAGGGATACCAAAACCGATAAAGTACTGAACCCGTTGTTATTTGGCATGCCCGTTCCGGATAATGTGCCGCCGGGCATTGTGCGTTTGGCGGTGTACGATCGCACTAAAAGTACTTATGAACAAACACCAAAGATCTACCCGTTAAAAAAAGTAAACGGTGTGTATATGCCGGTGGGCGGTGTTATTAAAGTAAATACATCAAAAGTTAGTTTTGCCATTGGCGCTTATGATTGTTTCAGCGGTTCCTCCAATCAGAACGGAATTTATTCTGCTGTTATTTACGATAACAACCAGGCTTTATGTGGCTTCGAAATGAACAATATCAGTTACGATGAAACAAGATATTTAAACGCACATATAGATTATAAAACAAGAAGCAGCGGCGGACCGTTTCTTCAGCATTTATCGATACTCCCGGGATATAACAATGGCATTTACAAAATGGTAAACGGGAACGATGGTATCCTATCACTATGGGGCGCAGGTGAGCATTCCGTTAAAATCGTAGTGAAAGATGCAAATCAAAATGCATCTACCATTAATTTCTCGCTTGTTAAAACAGGCGAAGCATCCATTGCAGATACAAACGGTGAACAAATATTCTTACCTAACGCTGTGAATATATTTGAAAACAACAATGTGCGTTTTTACATGCCCGAAACAGCGGTGTACGATGCATTTACATTTATGTATAAAGAAAGCAATGTTGCCGGAACAACGGTGTACCAGTTGCACAACAATACCGTACCGGTACAAAATTATTTCCCTATAAGTATTCGTGGTAGTTTCCCGTTAGAAGACACAGGGCATATTGTAATGGAACGTTTTTACGGAACAAAAAATGATTTTAAAAAAGCCGTTTATGAAAACGGATGGTACAAAGCAAGCTTTCGTGAGTTTGGTAATTACAGGCTTATCAACGACAAAACAGCGCCGGTGATCACCCCCATCGGTTTTTATAATGGAATAAAAGCACACAAACTTTCCAGGATTGCATTTATGGTAACAGATAATACGGAAGAAATTTTGCGGTTCACTGCATTACTCGATGGCAAATGGCTGCGTTTTTCCAATGATAAAGGCAAGGTTTTTCAATATGTATTTGATGAGCATTGCCCGCCCGGGGAACATGAATTAAAAATAATTGCAGAAGACCTGGCCGGGAATAAAACGGAAAGAGTATATAGATTTGTGAGGTGAATGCTGAATGGTGAATTATGAATTATGAATTATGAATTGTGAATTGTGAATTATGAATTATGAATTATGAATTAATTGAAAATGATAACATTAACTGAAGGTGTAAAAGCGCCTTTATTCAAAGGAAAAGATCAGAACGGCAAAACCGTATCGCTTGCAGATTATAAAGGCCAAAAACTGGTTTTGTTTTTTTACCCGCAAGATGACACACCAACCTGCACCATTGAAGCCTGCAATCTCAGGGATAATTACGGCTTGTTAAAACACAATGGATTTGAAGTGATCGGCGTGAGCCCCGACGATGAAAAGAAACACAAAAAATTTGAAGAGAAATTTGATCTGCCGTTTACACTGATTGCAGATGACAAACATGCCATCATTGATAAATACGGCGTGTGGGGCCAGAAAAAATTATACGGCAGGGAATACATGGGTTTACACAGGACAACTTTTATCATAGATGAAAAAGGAATTATCCGTAAAATTTATACGAAGCCCAAAAACAAGCAACACGCAGAAGAAATTCTGAAAGACTGGAAAGCGGCTAACCGTGTAAAATAATAACCTGTTGTGGTATTAAATTTTTATAGGTAAACCAACCTGTTTTTTATTTTGCAATTGTGTACAATAATCCGTCTTCATTGACCCTGCCCGTTTTTCATATCAAACAAAACTCTATCCTGGCTCGCATAGCCGCAAAAAAACTCGGTACAAAAAGAGTGGCAATGGTTATCGGCAACACCATTCATTTGTGGAACGCAACAAAAGAAGAATTTTTGAACGATGAGCAATGGTTTAAACATGAGCTTTGCCATATCCGGCAATACAAGCAATACGGACTGGTTGGTTTTTTAACCAGGTATATTTTCGAAAGTATCCGGAAAGGCTATTACAACAACAGGTTTGAAGTTGAGGCCAGGGCTGCTGAAAATTCATAACACCCATTCTACTTCGCCGAATTCAAAACTTCGTTCAATGGTATCCGTTGTTAACAATTGACCGGTATCATTTACGCCCAAAATGGTGGTTTCAAATACCATATTCTGTTTACGCAATTTCACTTTTTCGCCTGCCCTGAACAGGTGCTGGTTGTAGGCTTCCATAATTTTTCCCCGAAAACCGGTTGCGGCTTCCGTACAATCTTCCAGGATTTTTTCATAAAGGTTTTCGGCAACCACCGTAACATCATAAAAAATACCCGTTTCCTTACCTATGGAAGTTGCCCGGTTCTGCAATTCCGGGAATTCAAGTTGGTTAATGTTGATGCCTGTTCCCACAACGGCCCATTTCCAGGTTTTACCCTGGTAGATGTTCTCAATTAAAATACCCCCTGCCTTTCTGTCACGCACATATAAATCGTTTGGCCATTTTATTTTCAGATCCTGGTTGATATAGCGGGAAAAAAAATCATGACAGGCAACGGCAACCATTGCATTAAAAAGAAATGAACGGCTGTGAAAAAGTACAGGCGGTTCTAAAACGATACTCATTGTAATGTTTTGTCCGGGCAGGCTATGCCATTGTTTACCCCGCTGGCCCTTACCAGCCTGCTGCTCACGGGCAAACCATGCCATACCGTGCTTCGCCATTCCTTCATGTATGGCTGCCATGGCATAGTTGTTGGTACTGTCCACCCTATCCAAAATGCGAAAGAATTCCATAGATTTCGGTAGTTAATCAATGGCAAAGAAATAGTACTTTTGAGATAAGTTTCAAGCTAATTTTTCTTAGCCCACACAGCATGGTAAAATCCATGCATATAAATAAAACAAAATTGTAACGCATTTGAACAATCTGAACGTATTAAACAATCGTAAGAAAAGTCCGGCACGATTAACCAAGAACAGTAAAATTTTCAAAACCATCATTGATGCTATCCTTGAAAAAAAAGGCGAACAGGTCATTAGCATGGATCTGCGTAAGATCGATGAAGCCGTTGCCGATTTTTTTATTATCTGCCAGGCCAGCAATCCTAACCAATTGAGAGCAATTGCCGACAATATTGAAGAGCAGGTTAAAGTTAAATGTTCAGAAACGCCTTACAAACATGAAGGCAGGCAGGCACAACAATGGATCCTGATTGATTACGTAAACATTGTTGTACATGTAATGCTCCCGGAACCCAGGAAATTTTACCAGCTTGAAGAACTATGGCACGATGCTGCTGTTACCGAACACAATGGATAAAAACAATACCCTATCATAACCACACACAATGGCACAACAAAACATGAATCAACCGAAAAGAAAAATCTCACCGGATAATATGCCGGGCCAGGGAGACGATCCGCAAAAGAAAAAACCAAAATTCAATATATACTGGATATATGGAATTGTATTCCTGTCGATCATTGCCTACAACATGTACCGCGGCGTAAACAGTCCGGGTGTTGAAACAGATCAGCAGAAATTTTACGAAATGCTCAAGCAGGGCGATATAGAGAAAATAAAAACCATCCGCAATAAAAAACTGGTGAGGGTTTTTATCAATAAAGACAGTCTCCGCAATAAACCTACCCTGTATCGCTTCCTGTTAAACGATGTACAGGATGAGAAGAAATATGAAACAGCTCTGAAAGGCAACCAGCCGCAGGCTTTCTTCAGTATCATCGATGATAAAACTTTCGCTTCACAGATGAGCGATTTTTACAATAAAAATTCAACCGTTAAACAGGTTCCCGATTCACCGGATGATGAAGGTGAAGTGTTCGGACAAATCATTGGCACATTGCTACCCATATTACTGATTGGGTTGTTGTTCGTGCTGATGATGCGTAAAGTGGGCGGGCCAGGCGGTGGCGGCGGACCGGGTGGCATATTCAATATCGGCAAATCAAAAGCCACTTTGTTTGAAAAAGGAACAAGGGTAAACATCAACTTCGGTGATGTTGCCGGCCTCGATGAAGCCAAAGTAGAAGTGATGGAAATCGTTGACTTCTTAAAAAATCCAAAGAAATATACAGCACTCGGCGGTAAAATTCCAAAAGGTGCATTATTGGTTGGACCTCCCGGTACCGGTAAAACGCTGTTGGCAAAAGCAGTGGCCGGGGAAGCACAGGTTCCGTTCTTTAGTTTGAGCGGAAGTGATTTCGTTGAAATGTTTGTGGGCGTGGGCGCAAGTCGTGTACGCGACCTCTTTAAACAGGCACGTGAAAAAGCACCTTGTATTATTTTTATTGATGAGATTGATGCTATCGGAAGAGCAAGAGGTAAGAATGTAATGATGAGCAATGATGAAAGAGAAAATACGCTCAATCAATTGCTGGTAGAAATGGATGGATTCGGAACAGATCTCGGTATCATCATTCTGGCTGCCACCAACAGACCCGATGTTTTGGACAGCGCCTTGTTGCGCCCGGGCCGTTTCGACAGGCAGATCAGTATCGACCGTCCAGACCTGATTGGTCGTGAAGCCATCTTTAAAGTACACCTCGTTCCCATTAAGATTTCTCAAAAGCTCGACATCCATAAACTGGCAGAACAAACCCCGGGATTTGCCGGAGCAGATATAGCGAACGTATGTAATGAAGCCGCACTGATTGCCGCAAGAAAAAACAAAGAAGCGGTTGACATGAGTGATTTCCAGGATGCCATTGACCGTGTTATCGGTGGATTGGAAAAGAAAAACAAGATCATTTCCCCGGAAGAAAAAGAGATCATTGCGTATCATGAAGCAGGCCACGCCATTTGCGGCTGGTATTTAGAGCATGCATACCCGTTATTAAAAGTTACCATCGTACCCAGAGGAACCGCAGCGCTCGGTTATGCACAATACACGCCCAAAGAACAATACCTGTACAATACCGATCAGTTGATCGACCAGATTTGTATGACGCTAGGCGGAAGAGCAAGTGAAGACATCTTCTTCAATAAAATAAGTACAGGCGCAAGCAATGATCTTCAGCAGATAACAAAGATTGCCTACAGCATGGTTACCATGTATGGTATGAATGATAAAGTAGGTAACATAAGTTTCTACGATCCTTCACAGGAAAATTATTTTACCAAACCTTACAGTGAAGAAACCGGTAAGATGATCGACCAGGAAGTACGTAAACTGATTGATGAAGCCTATATCAAAACAAAAAATCTCCTGCTCGAGAAAAGAGCAGATGTAGAAAAACTGGCAAAAGAGTTACTGGTAAAAGAAGTATTGTTTAAGAGTGATGTGGAAGCGTTGATCGGTAAACGCCCATTCGAAGAAAAAAAATTACTGGATATTGATCCGCACGATACCGTAACAAAGGATCCGGAAACTGCATTACCGAAAGAGCTGAAAAATCCTCCATCTATTTAATGATGCACAATGGCTACTTCAGCAGCAAAAGAAAATATATTAAAAAGAATAAGGCAGGCACTGAGCAAACCAGTGCCTGTGCCTTTTCCCGGCAGCGACGGAAACAGCAATGTTTTTACAGCACCGGCAGACGATGACGCTATCGTATTTGCTGAAGCTTTCACACAGTTACAGGGAAAATTCGCATTCTGCATTGATGAAAAAGACCTGAGGATGCAACTGGAACAATTGTTCACCGAAAGAAAATGGACTAAAATTTATTTTACAGAAGATTTTATTTCAACCATCCTTACAGGAAGAAAATCGTATGATAACCTGCCTGGCTGTGATGTATCCATTACCGGATGTGAATATATTGTTGCACGCACCGGTACCATTGTGTTAAGTTCAGCACAACAAAGCGGCCGCACCACCAGTGTTTATGCACCTGTACATATTTGTATCGCTTACAGCAGGCAAATGCTGTACGATTTACAGGAAGCATTATCATTCCTGAAAGAAAAGTATAAAAACAACATTCCGTCACAGATAGCATTTGCTACGGGCCCGAGTAGAACAGCCGATATTGAAAAAACGCTGGTTACTGGTGTACACGGGCCGAAAGAAGTATTTTGTTTCCTGGTAGAAGCATGAAGCTATCCTAAAACTTAGATGTATGAAATCTACGACTAACCGCTTATTTGTATATGGATCATTACGCAGTGGATTCCGTAATCCTGCTTATGAATACCTTACAAAACATTTTCATCTGCTAGGAGATGCTGTTGTACAGGGAAAATTTTTCGATAAAGGTGATTCGCCTGTAGCAGTTCCGGCAAATGATGATTCATTTATTGCAGGTGAATTATATGAATCCAACAGCATAGAAGATTTTAACTGGGCAATAGATCAACTGGATGACTATGAAGGGTTGAATGTTGAAGTTGGTGAAAAACCGATGTATAAAAGAGAATTGGTAAAAGCTTTCCGGAATGGAATAGCATCTGATGCCTGGATCTATTGGTACAATGGTTCTGTGGCACAGATGAAAGAGATCAGCATCGGAGATGTTTTACGTTACCTGCAGCAACAAAACAGGCCTTAAACAAAATATGCAGTCATCCGGGAAAATATATTTTCTTTCCGACTTTCACCTGGGCGCACCCAATGCAGCGGCCAGCCTTGAACGTGAGAAAAGGATCATCCGGTTTCTTGATGAAGCCAGGCAGGATGCTGAACAGATTTTTATTGTAGGCGACCTTTTCGATTTCTGGTATGAATATAAAAAAGTAGTGCCCAAAGGTTTCGTACGGATATTGGGGAAACTGGCTGAGATAACCGACAGCGGCATACCGGTACATTTCTTCGTTGGCAACCATGATATGTGGATGACCGATTATTTTCAGAAAGAACTGAATATTCCCGTGTACTTTGAACCCGTGCCCTTTGAATTTAACGGGAAGAAATTTTTAGTAGGACATGGAGACGGACTTGGCCCCGGTGATCATGGATATAAATTCATTAAAAAAATATTCAGGAATAAAGTTTGCCAATGGCTGTTTGGTATTCTGCCGCCGTTTATGGGAATGGGACTGGCAGATTATTTCAGCCGCAAAAGCCGGGCGCAAACCGGAACAAAAGATGAAGTTTTTATGGGTGAAGACGGAGAATGGCTGGTGATCTATTGTAAAGAAGTATTAAAACAACAACATTACGATTACTTCATCTTCGGCCACCGGCACCTTCCACTGGATATTAATCTGAATAACAAAAGCAGGTACATCAATCTCGGCGACTGGATCAAATACGACAGCTATGCTGTATTTGATGGTAATGAATTGCAATTGAAGTACTATGGCAATAAACGGCAGCAGCCTGTGAATCTTACGGTTAGCAGTACATGAAAAAAATACTTTTGTATATCAGCCTTGCTTTGTTGCTCCCTGCTGTAATTCATGCGCAGCAGGTTGCTGATTCCTCAAAATCAAATGCAGATTTTACCTTTCTGAAGTTCATTCCGGGCAGCTATGTTTTTATGGATGTGGATGTACTGGATAATATATACCTGCTGACTTCCGGTTACCAGTTGAAAAAATTAAACAACAATGCCGATTCCGTAGCCGTGTTCAATGATGTAAAGAAATACGGAAATCCCTCACATATAGATGTAAGCAACCCGTTGAAGATACTGGTGTATTACAAAAATTATTCTACGGTAGTTGTCCTCGATCGCTTACTCACCAAACGCAACACGATAAACCTTCGGAAACAAAACATTTTCAGTGTGCAGGCAATCGCCACTTCTTACGATAACAATATCTGGCTATATGACGAACAGGATAACAAACTGAAAAAAATTGATGACGAAGGAAAAGTATTAACAGAAAGTACAGACCTGCGTTTACTTACAGATTCAACTCCCTCACCTACCCGTATCATCGACAGTGATAATCTTGTTTATCTCTACGATGAAAAAAAAGGATTTTACATTTTTGATTATTACGGCGCATTGAAAAATAATCTGCCATTTTTCAACTGGCAGAACATAGCCATTGCCCGGAAAAAAATGTACGGCTTTACAGGCAATCAACTCATCAGCTATGAACTGGGTTCTTTTACACAAAAGGAATACAAGCTTCCACACTTCATCAAAGATTACCTCTCCATAAAAGCGATTAATGGGAAAGTGTACCTGTTAAAAACAGAAGGAGTAGAAATTTACAGTGTGAAATAACAGTACATTCAGCTTTGGTGCTGCATAAAAAATAACGAACTTCATTTCCTGCAATTCAACAAAGTACTATGGATATTTTAGATAAAATAGTTTGGGACAACAGCATCGCCAGTTATGTTGTGGTTGCTTGTACCATACTGTTTCTGCTGCTTTTCAAGAAATATGTTTCAAGGTATATCGCTTCATTGCTATACATAATTGTAAAACGCAACTGGAGTACAATACAAAAAAAAGAGTTTGTAGCACTTATCATGAAACCGCTTTCCTGGTTCATCACGATATCCGTTTCTGTATTTGCGATCGACAAGCTGAATTTCCCCCGTGCGTGGATGTTTACGATCTATGGGCATACAACCAACGACATTGTTGAAAGAACCGGAATATGTTTAATCATTATTTCGTTCTTTCTATTTTTCAGGCGTTTTATCGATTTCATTGCGCTCATCTTTGAACAGAAGGCAATGCAGACTCACGACAAGTCTGATGACCAGTTAATTGTTTTCTTCCGCGACCTGCTAAAAGTTATCGTAAGTATTTTCGGCATCCTGATGATCATCAAAGCAGGCTTTCACCAGAATGTAGGATCCGTAATTACGGGATTAAGTATTGTAGGCGCCGCAGTAGCGCTGGCTGCAAAAGAAAGCCTGGAAAACCTCATCGCTTCATTTGTAATATTTTTTGATAAACCGTTTTATACGGGCGATACATTGAAGGTAAATAATGTAAGTGGCACCGTTGAGCATATTGGTTTACGCAGTACACGCATCCGCACACAGGATAAAACGCTTGTAACCGTTCCCAATAAACAAATGGTAGATAGCGTAGTTGATAATCTCAGCATGCGCAATCAACGCAGGGCGGAAATGAAACTTGAATTTGTTGCAAGTACAGCAACTGCAACCATAGAACAACTGATTACCGAAATAAAAAAAATACTGGATAGCGATCCTTCAAAAATTGTAAAGTACACCGTGTTCTTTTCCGACTTCAACAAAAACGGCATTACTGTTACGATTGAATATTTTACCATTCATTGTACTATGGCCGAATTCAATGAGATCAAACAATCATTTAACATCCTGCTGAAAAAACTTGTTGAAACTTCAAGGATTGAATTTGCATCCAGTGGAGCTGATATCAATATATTTAACAATGATGGAGGTGGAAGTACGGCAAAAAGTCAACCCATCATTTAAGCAACGCATCTACCTGTTATTACTTTTTAACCTGTATCAGCAATTCATTAATCTGTTTATCCTTTTCTGATATTTGTTTGTCTTTAACGGCAAGTTGCATGATCAGATTTTCTATAATCCTGCTATCCATATAATCATGAAGATGACTGTATTCCTGTAAAGCATCTTTAGCCTGGCTGTCGAAATTCATTACTATCAAAGTAGGACTTTTTATATCTTCAATTGATACACCTAAAACTTCAGCAATTTTTTTCAACAAATCATCACTCACTTTAACCTTTGCATTGCTTTCAATTTTTGAATACGAATTCTGTGCGATTCCGATTTTTTTTGCCATATAGCTTTGAGAATAACCACGGGCAAGACGGATGGAAGTTAGTTTCGAACCGAACATACAAGTAGTGGATTAAATTTTCTTAAATATAGGATAATTTATCATGGAGGTAATTAAGAAAATGTAGAAAATATAAAGAGCATTGATTCGTAAAATTTAATGCATACACGCTAAGAGTGCAACACCTTAATTATTCCGGTCCTTACCGGCACAATTGAACCTGTACAGTTATTTTTTACACAGCGGAATTTCCCGAACCAGCGCTGAAATTTTTCTGATAGTAGGGATAACAACAAAAAAAATAACATGAAATCTTTATTGCTTGTAGCGATCTTTGGATTGATGGCATTTGCAGGTTTTGCAAATGGAAAAATCCACCTTGTTACTGTAAAAGAAACAGCTAAAACAAATCCTGCTCCTGCTAAAAAACAAAAAGGAAATAAGCAGGCACACCAGTTGTGTTCATGGTGTGGACACTGTACCACTGTTTACTGGGACGGAGATCTTCCTCCATTAACTGCTAACGATATCTGGTTGATAAATTATGTAAATTGTGGAGGTCAGGGCCCTCAATAATTAGATTCATGAAGCAATGGTTTCTTAATCGGAACCATTGCTTTAAACTCACTTGTTTTATGAAAACTTATTCTTTCATTTTAATTACTATTATTTTTTCAATAACTGCAAAATGCCAGTTATTCGATTCATGTTATTTAAGATGTAAATATGCTTATAGTTTTCAGAAAGATTCAACCAATGACAAACTATGGGCTTATGATCTGATGACACTTGAAATAGGCACGCACTCCTCATTATTTTTTAGCGATTACAGGCGTATCGGTGATTCATTGCTTGAAGCAGATCAGAAATCAGGTAAAGGTCCAACGCTTGATCAACCTTCTGATGACAGATATTATTTCAGCAAATCAACTCTTGTGCTTGCAAAAAATTTCCCCGAAGATAAACTTACAGTAGCAGAAGTTCTTATGCAGGGTTACCGGTATGAAGAACCTTTGATAAAACAAAAATGGAGCATTCAGAAAGACACTGCAACAATCAATAATCTAATATGCCAGAAAGCTACTACTAGTTTTCGAGGTAGAAATTATATTGCATGGTTCACCAAAAAAATTGCAGCGCCTGAAGGCCCCTGGAAGTTTAACGGATTACCGGGATTAATTGTGAAAGTAACAGATACTAAAATGCAATTTGTATTTGAATTGAAACAACTCGAACAACTTCCGGTTAAACAACCGATGTTTTTTCCGCAGTCGTTCAACGGGCAAAAATATATTCCAACAGATCGCAAACAATTTGCTAAACTCAAACAAAGAATGAAGGAAGATCCGATCGGTTTTTTTGAGGAGAATTCACGTTTCCAGGCTCATTCAGATCTAACAGTTGAAGAACGGAAGAACAGGCGTGAACCATACAATCCGATAGAATTAGAGTAACCTATTCAAAGAGTGCAGATTTATATTTGTTGAACAACAATGCCTTTGTGTTTTTCCGATAACTTTCAATTGTTTATCAATGTACCGGGAACAGGCGATTTATTTATTGAAATTACTGATCCCTGTTTTACTTTCAGGCTTACTGCCTAGTGTAGCTTATAGTCAAAATCATATTGAAGGGATTATTACAGATACATCTGGCCATCCTATCCAGGGCGCAAGTATTAATGTAGTGAACGATGATATTGTACTTGAGTTTTGTTTATCAGATAACAAAGGAAAATTCAATCTGTTTGTTAATGTTATTTCCAGCCAACTTAACCTCGAAATTTCGCATATAGGATTTTCCACTATACATACAAAGATTGACAACAAATCTCAATCAACTAAATTCACACTCCTTCCGGCCAATATAATTTTGCCTGCAATCAGGATTCAGTCTGCAATCCCGATCCTGCAAAAATCTGATACTATTATTTATGATCCGAAAGTGTTTGGTGATAAACAAGACAGATCAATTGGTGATGTAATCCGGAAATTGCCGGGCATTGAAGTAAATTCCGGAGGACAAATTTCTTATAATGGAAAACCAATCAGCCATTATTACATAGAAGGATTGGATATGCTGGAAAGCAGGTACAATCTTGCTAACGATAATATTCAATATGCAGATGTTGAAAAAATTCAGATCCTCGAACATCACCAGGATAAAAAAATCCTGGATAGTTCAGAAGCAGGCAGATCACCGGCAATTAATTTAAAATTAACGGCAGCGGCAAAGAATAAAATCATCAGTACGGTTGAAGCGGGAACAGGGTTAGGCAAAAATCTTTTATATCATGCTGCCGGCACTATGATGCAATTTGCATCGGCACGACAATTTCTCCTGGGCATCAAAGCAGATAATGCCGGTACAAATATCGGGAGGGAAACAGAAGAGCACCAGGTAAATACAGACATACTTAAAAATCCCTCGCTGTCAGAATCCAGATCCGACTTATTATACATTAATAAACCAGCCACACCGGATATCCAGGAGCCGTATTACCTGTTTAATCATTCACTTATTGCGCATTTGAATTCACTGATTGTACTGGCAAAGTCATCACAGCTAAAATATAATTTTTCATTTTTGAAAAACAGGATAAACCGCAATTCATCTGCAATTACAGCTATTTCCTTTCCCAATGATACCATTTCCATAAAAGAAACGCAGCAGCATGTTGCTGAGCAGAATATTATTAATGCAAAATTTAAATTTATAAAAAACAGCAGCCATATTTTTATTAGCAACGAATTAAAAGGAACGGCTGATATTGGCAGAGAATATGGAAATACCATTAACGACAGTATCGTAAACGAAAAATTAAAAACCCCTTATTACTACTGTTCAAATAATTTAGTTGTTTACCGAACTTTAAAAAAGTTGTTGATACAAATCACTTCTTATACTTCTTTCAAAAGGTCTCCGCAGAAACTGGATATACTGCCAGGCCAGTTTAAGGAATTTTTCAATGACGATGCCGGTTACCAGCGCTTAACCCAATATGCAACCAAAAAAAGCCTGGTAACTAATAATGCACTGTCTACCACAACCCGATTATTCAGGTTTCAACAAAAATACCGCGTAGGATTTGAACATACGGATACGCGACTTGCATCATATCTCGAAAAAGAAGTGCACAATGTATCAATTCCGATGAATGAATTGTTCCGGAATAATTTCCGTCAGCAGGAAACAAGATTCACTCCACAAATCGACTTAAATTATTACCGGTCCTGGATAAACATCTCCTTGCATTTCCCGGTAGAATTTTTAAACCTTGTTCGTACAGATATCAATAAAGAGTTTACTACTAAAAACAGGTTCACATTTTTTCTTCCGGGATGTAACATCACAAAAAACCTTGGAAGATATTATGAATTGAATATGAATGCAGGCATAGAAACAAAAACAGGTGGTATAGATAGAAATACGCAGGGATATATAATGACTAACTATCGTTCTGTAATTCGAAACGACAGCCTTTTATATTTATTAAAATCAAGGTATCTCGGTATTTCGCTAACCTATCGAAATACCGTGAAAGGTTTATTTTGCTATTTACTTGCATTTCAAAGTACGAACAACGAGAACCTTATGTACAACCAGGATTTTTCGGGAATATTACTTGAAAAGAAAAGCATGCCTGTATCCAACAACAGCATAACTAATTCGTTATTACTCACTTCATCGAAATATATATCCAACATAAAACTAAGTGTTTCCGCAAACGTGAATTTAATGAATTCAAAATCTTACTTATTCCAGGATAATCTTATACAGACTGTGAAGAACAATGCACTAACGGTTTCGGGTAGACTAATTTTAAAAAAAATAAAAACCATGTATTTTGAAAATAACAGTTCTTTTACGGTAGCCACTTCAAAAATAGTAAATGGAAATTATGACGACCGCTTCCGGAATTTCAACACTTCCCTGGCGTATTATTACTTTTTGTCAAAAGAAATTATTTTCAACTGTTCATTTTATTACTATTCAACAGGAGGTAAATCGATCAGCACTAAAGATTATTTATTTATCAACGCAGGAGCGTCTTACAGAACAAAGAGATATGAATGGATATTAAAATTGAACAACCTTTCAAACATTAAAGAATTTACCAGCCAGGAAATTACTCAAAACTACAGTTCACGTTACACCTATCAGTTAAGACCGGCAACTTTAATGATTCAGTTTAATGTAAAATTGTAAGCTGTGAAACGAAAAAGCTATTTATAAATTAGCTTTTAACTCGTAAAGAAATTGTTTCAGATCTTTCAACGATTCAATCATCTCAAATTTCTTATCCGCATTTTTACTTTTCTTCAAAAATTCTTTAGCACCTTCGATTGTGTACTTTCTTTCTCTCAGCAAGTGATATATCAGCTTCAGGTTTTTCACATCTTCGGGTCTGAAAAAGCGATCCCCTTTTGCATTTTTCTTCGGTTTTAAATTAGTAAACTCATTTTCCCAGAAACGTATCAATGATTGATTTACCTTAAACATATCTGATACCTCACTAATGGTATAATATCTTTTTCCAAACAAAATAGCGTCTTCAGGTACATCCACCAATTCAGCCAATGCGCTCATATCACTTATACGCATTCTGCCTCGTTGTGATTTTTTGGGAATTTTATTTACCTGGCGCTTCGACCTTGTTACCAATGTTTCATCTTTTGGTTTATAAACAACATCATCACCCAGGTCGATAGGCAAGTTGCTTTTTGTTTCCGGAGCTGCTGGCTCATTAACGGCAGACTTGTTTTCATCCGGATTGTTGTCCGGGATAAAATCAAAATCGAAGGCAGATTGTTTCAATGGCATAATAAATAATTTAAAGGTGCCCGACCATTTTTCAAATGGATAAAAAAAACTAAACCATCATGATCTTTGCAAAAATACCTTTTCGGGTAAACAGGTAACACCGGTATGGTATAAAGTTAATCAAAACTTTTGGCACTACCCGTTGCTGCTATTTTCAGTAATCGATCATATTGTTCGGCGTTCAGATCATTGTAAAAGAAATACACAGGATCTACAGCATTTCCATTGATATGCACTTCATAATGGCAATGTGGCCCGGTACTTTTTCCAGTACTGCCCACCCAGCCGATCACATCCCCCCGTTTTACTTTTTGTCCGCGTCTTACTTTTACCCGAACCATATGACCGTACACGGTTTCATAACCATATCCATGATTTATTTCAACATGATTGCCATAACCTCCTTCAGAGAACCCGGCCTCACTCACCGTTCCGTTGCCGGTTGCATAAATCGGCGTGCCCTGTGGTGCAGTAAAATCGAGCCCTTTATGCATTTTTGGCGTACCATACACCGGGTCGATACGCATACCAAAACCGCTGGCAATTCTGTCGAGTTGTTTATTGCTTACGGGTTGAATGGCAGGGATGCTGGCGAGTTTTACGTCTTGCCGCTGAATAAGTTTTGAAATAGAATCATAACTCTGGAACTGGTAGGCAATTCTTGCAGTGATATTGTTCAACTGGGCAGCAATATCTTTTGCAATGGTATTATCATCCATGGCAGATATTTTATCGAGCTCTTTTTGTTTCTCAATCAGTTTTGCACGGGCACTATCGGGTAAAGGATTGGATTCAAATATGGAACGATACACCTGGTTATCCCGCTTCTCCAGTTCCGCCATCTGGTCCTGCAAAGTTTTTACTTTTGTTTTGATCGTTTTGTAATCATCATTCAACGCTTCAAAACGCCTGTTCGATTCTATATCAGATGGTTTAGGAAAAAAACGGTTATACAGGTAAATCACAATAGCAGAACTTACAACGAGGGCAGACAATAATCCGAAAAAACGCAACAATTTTACACGCAGCGGCGTTACAAGCTTCTCGTATCGCAGCGTATGTGTATTATAGTAGTATTTTATTTTTTTCATAATTACCAAAGGCCTGCGAAGGTCTTAAAACGGTAGTTAATTATTAAATTGCAGCTTTTACAAACTATCTGGCAACCTGTACAAATATAAACTGTAAATAACAACCAGCAACCAGTATAAATTTATTGAACCATGATGAAGGCTTCTGAGATCAGGCAACAGTATCTGGATTTTTTCCGCTCCAAACAACACAGTATTGTTCCTTCTGCACCCATTGTAGTAAAGAACGATCCAACATTGTTATTTACCAATGCCGGGATGAACCAGTTTAAAGATTATTTCCTTGGTAACAAACCAGCACCTTCGCCCCGCATTGCCGATACGCAAAAATGTTTACGGGTAAGCGGGAAACACAACGACCTGGAAGAAGTAGGTGTGGATACTTATCATCATACCATGTTTGAAATGCTGGGTAACTGGAGCTTTGGCGATTATTTTAAAGCAGAAGCCATTGCCTGGAGTTGGGAGTTGCTTACCGAAGTATATAAAATTCCGAAAGAGCACCTATACGTTACCGTATTTGAAGGAGATGAAAAAGAAGGGCTGCCAAAAGATGAAGAAGCCTGGAACGAATGGAAAAAATACGTTCCGGAAAATCATATCCTGTTGGGTAATAAAAAAGATAATTTCTGGGAGATGGGCGATACCGGTCCCTGTGGCCCCTGCACGGAAATACATGCCGATTGCAGACCGGAAGAAGAAAAGAAACTGGTGAGCGGAGCTTCGCTGGTTAACAACGACCATCCGCAGGTGATTGAAATCTGGAACAATGTATTCATCCAGTTTAACCGTAAAAAAGACGGTAACCTCGAACAGTTACCGGCCAGGCACGTTGATACCGGGATGGGATTTGAAAGACTCGTAAGGGTATTGCAGGGGAAACAAAGTAATTACGATACAGATGTATTTACCGGCACCATTGCCGCTACAGAAAATATTACAGGTAAAAAATATACCGCCGGCGACGACAAGCAATCCATCGCCTTCCGTGTACTGGCCGATCATATCCGGGCTATTTCCTTTACCATTGCCGACGGACAACTTCCGTCGAATACCGGTGCCGGTTACGTCATCCGCAGGATTTTAAGAAGAGCGGTACGGTATTATTTTTCATACCTCGATTACAAACAACCGCTGTTGCACCAGTTAACTCCGGTGCTGGCCGCACAATTTGAACAGGTATTTCCGGAATTATTCAAACAACAGGATTTTGTAAGCAAAGTAATTAAGGAAGAAGAAGAAGCATTTTTACGAACGCTGGATAAAGGATTGAAAAGAATAGACAGCCTGATTGCATCCGCAAAATCAACCGGTACTTTAAGCGGTGCAGATGCTTTTGAACTGCTGGATACTTTTGGATTCCCGATAGATCTTACACGGTTAATTGCCCAGGAAAATAATTTATCGGTAGATGAAGAAGGATTCAATAAAGAAATGCAATCGCAGAAAGACCGAAGCCGTGCTGCTACTGCAATGGATACTGAAGACTGGCAGATTGTACATGACAGCAACAGCAGTTCTTTTGTAGGATACGATACAATGGAAACAAAAACAAAGATCCTCAAGTATCGCAAAGTAAAAGGCAAAGGTAAAGAATTATACCAGGTCGTATTGGAACAAACACCTTTCTACGCCGAAAGTGGCGGGCAGGTAGGCGATACCGGTGTACTCATTATTAATAACAACGAACTGGCTATAGACAACACAAAAAAAGAAAATGACCTTATCATTCACTTTGCAGAAAATATCCTGGACGATATGAGCGGTGAAGTAACTGCAAGGGTAGATAAACACCGGCGTAAAAATATAACGGTGCATCATAGTGTAACGCACCTGATGCATGCTGCATTGAGAAAAGTACTGGGAACACATGTTGCCCAAAAAGGAAGTTTGGTGAATGAGGAGCATACCCGTTTCGACTTCTCTCATTTTGCAAAAGTTACCGACCAGGAAATGGCTGCCATAGAACAAACCGTAAATGAAAAGATCAGAGAAAATATTCCCGTAGTGATTAAATCTATGAGCAAAGATGACGCGATTGCAATGGGCGCCATGGCTTTGTTCGGAGAGAAGTATGCAGATACGGTAAGGGTTGTGATAATGGACCCTTCATATTCAATAGAATTATGTGGAGGAACACATGTAGGCCATACCGGGGAACTTGGATTATTTAAAATAAAATCGGAAGGAGCAGTGGCAGCCGGCGTGCGTCGTATTGAAGCAGTGTGTGGCAAAGCCGCGGAAGATTTAATAAGCAAACAGGGAGAAGAATTACGCTCGGTAAAAGATGCGCTGAAAAATCCAAAAGATATTTTAAAATCAATTGAACAGTTGATTGCTGAAAACAATTCACTCAATAAAAGAATTGAATCGCTGGAAGCAAGACAGTTAGTGGGTATAAGAAATGAGCTGATGCAAAAAGATGAGACCATCAATAATGTAAGTTTTATCGGCGACATCGTTGAAGTACCTAATGCAGATGCATTGAAAAAATTATGCTTTGATCTCAAACACCATGTTCATGATCATTTGGTGGTATTGTGCTGCAATATTGGTGGCAAAGCAAATGTGGCCATCAGCATCAGTGAAACAGTTGTAACCGCCAAAAAACTTGATGCAGGAAAAATAATTAAAGAACATGTAAGCAAACTGATCAACGGCGGCGGTGGCGGCCAGCCAACACTGGCAACAGCAGGCGGAACCGAAACAGGCAAACTGAAAGAAGTGATCGAAGTGGTGAAAGCACTGTTGTAATACTTTAAACACAATGTTTAAAGTAGATTAATTGCTGAAGTGGGTATTAATATTGTAAAGAGAAAATATTCCTTCATCGTTTTCATAAAAAATTTTTAGAGAAAATTAACTGCATTCGCAGCTAACAAATCATGTCATTAATTCTGCAAACACCCCGTTTATACCTTCGTCGGTTCACCACCGATGATGCGCACTTGTTGTTACAACTAAACAGTGATCCCGAAGTATTAAAATACCTGCACGAACCGGCATTACAGGATGAAGCGCATGCAACAGAAATTTTAAAGAACATCATCTTGCCACAATATGAAAAAAACCTGGGCAGATGGGCTACCTATATTACCAATAGCGAAGAATTCATTGGCTGGTGTGGTTTAAAATACCATATGGATACAGGCGAGATCGACCTGGGTTACCGCTTCATGAAAAAACACTGGGGCAAGGGATATGCAACAGAAGCCGCACAACACACACTCAATTATGGTTTGCAGGAACTCCTTTTAAAAGAAATTACAGCCTGTGCACATGTGGAGAACCTGGCATCTTTAAAAGTGCTGGAGAAAATAGGTATGCGGTATGTATCGGAATCCATTATAGATGACTGCCCGGTAAAGACCTATATTGCTACTCCTTAGTATTCCCATGTAAACCGGTTCAAAACAAACGGCATGATCAATTACAATCCCAAAGAGTGGTTTACATTTATTTTCAGGCTGCATAAGGCAGACACATTTCGTAAATTGTTCCCGTTGTTAATGGGTATCTGCGTGTACTCGTGGGTGATAGCTTATGTAGAATTGGAATACCTGAAGCTTTCAGATAAAAGTTTCGTGAAGAATATTCCCGTTATGCACTCCTTGCTGGGGTTTGCCATATCCATGCTGCTGGTGTTTCGCACCAATACAGCTTATGACCGCTGGTGGGAAGGACGTAAACTCTGGGGCGGACTGGTTAATAACAGCAGGAACCTTGCTATAAAATTATCCGTGATGTTGTCACCGGATGAAAAGGAACAGAGAGCATTTTTCAGAAAAATAATTCCCGCCTATGCGTATGCGTTACACAACCACCTGAAGGCAGAAAAAACCAGGATCGCATTATTTGAAACATCCGATCATCAGAAATTCTTTGAACAACTCGACCAGCAGAAACATGTGCCCAACCAGATTGCCCGGTTAATGTTTAACCATATCGGTCAATTGTATGCAGATAAAAAAATTGATGGCAATCAACTGATCGTACTTAATGCCGAGCTACAGTCTTTCACCGACATTTGTGGCGCCTGTGAGCGGATCAAAAACACACCTATCCCCTATTCGTACAGCGTATTCATCAAAAAATTCATTTTCTTCTATGTAATGACTTTGCCTTTCGGGTATGTGTTTAACCTGGGTTATTATGTAATACCTGTTGTTGCTTTTATTTTTTATGTATTGGCCAGCCTTGAAATCATTGCAGAAGAGATAGAAGATCCCTTCGGTGGCGATGATAATGATGTGCCCACCAATAAGATCTCGGAAAATATCCACCGCCATGTTGCAGAGATCCTGTAAACTGCCTTAAAAGTTAAAGAAAAATAAAAATCCCCGAAAAGTTTCGTATTTAAAATTTTCCCTGTAGTTTTGAAGTACTAAAAGTTTCGTACATTAAAATTATAGTTATGAAAAAAGCGTTATTAGCCTTCTTTCCCTGGATATTCATATTATTCGGTTACAAGGCCGATGCACAGGAGAACCCAAAGGGAAAAGACAAGGAGAAAAAAGAAGCAGAAGAAATAATCATTCGCAGAAACAATTCGAAAGATGCCCATCTTGATATCCGTATCGATGGCGACAAGATCACGATCAATGGCAAACCGTTGTCGGAGTTTACAGATGATGATGTTACGGTTAATAAAAGAAAAATGATCATCAGGAACGGCGACAGGCCCAGGACATTTGTATTCGGCGACGATTTCGGTGAAAATTCCGGCGATGGCAATATGGCCTGGAGCAACGATGGAGAAAAGCGTCCATTCCTGGGCGTTAGTACCGAAAAAACAGATGAAGGTGCAAAAATAACTGATGAAGTAAACAAAGAATCAGCCGCAGGAAAAGCCGGTTTACAGAAAGGAGATATCATCACGAAATTCGGTAACAGTAAAATCGACGGTCCGCAGTCTCTGTTTGATGCAGTGAATACAAAAAAACCCAACGATGAAGTGAAGATCACTTATAAAAGAGAGGGAAAGGAAAAAACGGTAAAAGCTACGCTCGGCGAGAGAAAGAATTCAATGGTAAAAAGTTATTCATTCAGTTCACCGGATGGTTCATACAAAACTTTTACCATGCCTTTCCAATTTAACGATGACCAGCTCAGAGCTGAAACATTAAGGGGACTTCAGAACCTGGATTTAAAAGGTAATTTTTCAGGTGAAGTTCCATTCGACTTCGAAGGTGCGGCATTCAGCAGGCCTAAACTCGGATTGAAAATCCAGGACACTGAAGAGGAAAAAGGTGTTAAGGTATTAGAAGTGGAAGACAGCTCAACTGCAGCTATTGCCGGAATTAAAAAAGATGACATCATTATACAGGTGGGAGATGAAAAAGTAAAGAATACAGATGAAGCAAGAGATCAGTTCATGGAAAACCGGGAGAAAGGTACTTATCCTATTAAAGTACTACGCGGCGGCAGTGAAATGACTTTCACAATCAAAATTCCAAAAAAGTTAAAGACAACCAATTTATAAAAATCCCATTGAAAAACAACCCAACAAAAAAGTAAAGCCAGGGAAGAACCGTTTCGATAATAAGAAACGGTTTTTTATTTAGCCGATGCTATAATGAGCGGATGAGCTAATTAATTCCTTTTATCTACTTTTGCCGCGTGAACATACCCCCGAAATACCAGGTAGTAATTGGTTTGGAAGTACACGCACAATTACTCACCAAAAGCAAATTGTTTTGCAGCGACAGCACCACTTTTGGCGCCGGGCCCAACACACAGGTAAGTCCTATTTCATTGGCACACCCCGGAACCCTGCCGGTAATGAACCGCAAAGCCATTGAACTGGCGGTTACACTCGGACTAGCGCTTCATTGCGAGATAGAACGATTTAATTATTTTGCCCGTAAAAATTATTTTTATCCCGATCTGCCCAAGGGCTACCAGGTTAGTCAGCATACAGCCCCCATTTGCAAAGGCGGACATGTTAGCATACAAACAAACGATGGCTCCCGTAACATCCGGCTCAACAGGATACATATTGAAGAAGATGCCGGCAAGAGCATTCATGATGCAGATGAACATTTCACCTGCATCGATTTAAACCGTGCAGGCGTACCGCTCCTGGAAATTGTAACGGAACCCGATCTTCACAGCGCCGATGAGGCATTCGCATTCTTAACTGAACTGCGGAAAATAGTACGCTGGCTGCATGTATGCGATGGGAATATGGAAGAAGGAAGTATGCGTTGCGATGCAAATGTGTCTGTTCGTTTACATGGTGAAACAAAACTGGGAAAAAGGGTTGAAGTAAAAAACCTCAACAGTATCCGCAACGTAAAAAGAGCAATAGAAATTGAAGCGAACCGCCTGATCGGCATCATGGAACAAAACGAAAACATCATCCAGGAAACAAGAAGTTATGATGCCGACAGGAACCTAACGTTTTCGCTTAGGAGCAAAGAAGAAGCGGATGATTACCGGTATTTTCCCGAACCTGACTTACCCCCATTTAACATCACTGATGATTATATCCATACTATAGCCGCTGCGCTGCCTGCTTTACCCGAACAGGTAAAACAACAATATATCCGGGACTATCAATTAACAACATACGACGCAATAACGATCTGTAACGATAAGGAAGATGTAGATTTTTTTGAATCGCTTCGGCAATATACCAGCAAGTATAAAGCAATTGCCAATTGGCTGCTCGGGCCGTTGAAATCGTATTGTAATGAGCACGGTATTTCCATAACAGATTTCCCGGTGCCGCATAAAACCTTATCGGAACTGATTTCTTTGGTTGAAGAGGGCCAGGTAAGTTTCAGCAATGCTTCTACAAAAATTTTACAGGCGCTTATCAGCGATCCTTCGGCATCTCCTTTGCAAATAGCCAAAGCATTAAATGTAGTACAGGAAAACGACAGCAGCGCTATTGAACAGTGGGTAACTGATGTTTTACATAACATGCCCGGTAAAGTAGCAGAATATAAATCCGGTAAAAAAGGGCTTATAGGATTGTTTGCAGGTGAAGTAAAAAAAATGAGTAAGGGAAAAGCAGACATGCAACTGGTAAATAAAATGCTCACAGAAAAACTCAATCAATAAACAGTAATGAAAAAAATAGCAGCTATTGCAATGATCTGTGCAGGAATGATTTCCTGTAATCATAATGAAACAAAGCACAACCGCTTTGTAGTTAATGGTAATATTCAACATATTCCCGATCAGAAAATTTACCTGGAGCAATTGTATTTTGGAGATAAGAACCCCGAGATCATTGATACGGCTGAAGTAAAAAACGGAAAATTTTCTTTATCAACCGTTGCTACAGAAGAAGGTTTGTACAGGATAAGACCGGAAAAAATGCAGGTAGGCTTTTTGTTTATCAATGATCAGCCAACAATTGATTTTACTGCAGATATCAATGATGTAAGTCTTGAAGGCCCGAAGTTTAATACAAAAGCCAATTCAATTTTAAAAAACCTGATCATACAGGTGGATGCGAAAGGAAGGAGTTTATTTGAGACAAATAAAAAAATTGATTCTCTTGTTTCGGCGAATGATAGTTTAGTAAATGCAGAAGCAGCGAAGCGGGATGCAATGAGTAATGATTTTAAGAATTACATCGTGCGGTTTATTGATACAACATCTGATCCTGTAGTTACGATGTTTGCTCTGGGTTATACAAAAGAGCTGGATGTTGAGTCGCTGAAAAAAATTGTACCGCCGCTTGGCAAAAAATTTCCCGGCCACCAGGGCATTGCAGACCTGATGAAGAGATTTGATCAGTACATCGCTTCCATAGAACAGCCTAAACAACCGGCAGGTGATAAACCAGGTATTGGCAATATGGCACCTGATTTTACGCTGAGTGATACTTCAGGCAAACCTTTTTCATTGAATGCATTAAGAGGAAAATATGTGCTGGTAGATTTCTGGGCAAGCTGGTGTGGCCCCTGCAGGGGAGAAAATCCGAATGTAGTTGCTGCTTATGAAAAATTCAGGGATAAGAATTTTACAGTATTGGGTGTATCGCTGGATGACGACAAGGCAAAATGGATCAATGCCATCAACCAGGATCATTTAAACTGGATGCAGGTGAGTGATTTAAAACAATGGAAAAGTGTGGTAGTAGGCATGTATGGTTTCGATGGTATTCCTTATAACGTTTTGCTGGATCCTACCGGCAAAATTCTTGCAACCGAATTAAGGGGGGAAGAACTCCACAGGAAGCTGGCGGAAATATTAAAATAGCTTTACAGTAAAATAAAACAAAAGGCCACTAACCTTTTACGTTAGTGGCCTTTTTATTAAGAACTGATTGATATTATCTTTCCAGGATCACCTGGTATAATGCATTAAAATATCCTAAAACACCACCGGCACCATTTCCTACGCCCAATTGCATGTTCAAAACAAATCGTTGATCACATGCTGAATATGTTCCCGGGCCACTGGTTGCATTTGCTCTAACAGCAACCGGCATCCCGGCATAAGTAGAGTTCAGATCACCGGCATCGCTACCTGGAATATTATTCTGTTGTACACAGGTTGTTGTAGGATTGGATGGATCTGACCAGTCGAGTGTAAATTCAATTGGTCCCCAGCCATTGTCCCAGATATTTTCTACAACCATGGTAGCCGAAGTTGGCCCAGTTGGTGTTACACTGGAGATAGCTGTAGTATATGGACCATAAGGATTTCCCGCTAATGTTTCATTTGTATTGGCATAGTTACCCAATGTAGCGGCAAAATCAGGATTGCCTTCGCTGCAACCGCTTGGACCAGCAAGAATGACTTTTACCGTATCGAGGAATGCTGCCGGTTCAAGGGATGGAGTAGAAATTGTAAACAGAAGTGTATCCCTTCTTCCACTTGAATATTCGTTATAGTCTGCCTGGATTACGATGTCGGCCAGTGCTTCTCCGCCTTTCACAGTTACGCTACCGGTATTTCCGGAAAAACCTGGAATTGTATATTGTGTTCCGGCTGCAGCTCCGCTGGTTGAACTGATATTGTACGTAACAAGCCTGTCTGCATTAGAAACATCTGTAGTACCTACCTGCAGTGTAAAGGAAGGAGCAGGATTGTCTATCACATTATAGGTTTGCGTTTCTTTCCCTACAAAATGTGCTCTTGGAGCCGATACTGCAATATCATAAGGCTTTGTTTTATCACATGATGATAATACGAACATTGATGCGATTGCCAATGTTAGTATACTTTTGATTGATTTCATGTTATTTTTTATTTACTGAGTATTAAATGTAAAGATTTAAAGTGAATTAGTATCCCGGGTTCTGAACCATATTTGAATTAGCTTTTATTTCATCGCTGGGAATAGGCAATACAAAGTATTTGCTATCTACAGGTAAGGTTTGCCATTCAGATGAAGCAACATCAGAAGCCTGTCTTTGAACAGGAAGTGAATTACGCTTCAGGTCAAAATAACGGAATCCTTCAAAAGCGAGTTCTTTATATCTTTCTTCAATAACTGCATTGAGTAGTGCTGTTGAACTTGCAAAACTTTCATCAACATAACCGTTGATACGATGTGACCTGAGGAAGTTGAGATCAGCAGCTCCTGAAACGATATCATTTTTATTTGCATAAGCTTCAGCACGGATAAGATACATTTCTGCAGTTCTTGCAACAATTGCATCTACAACCCCAACACCAAGAGAGGAACCATAAAATTTATTTACATAATTATTTGTTCCGTTTGTTCCGATGTACACAGGAAGCCTTACATCCGATCCGGAATAAGAACTTACCAGTTTATCAGAAGGGGCAATCAAAATCTGGCCGGCACTGGTACTCCAAAGGCTACCGATTCCACCACCCGTATATTTTCTCCTGAATAAAACTTCTGCATCGCTGGCACCTACCCAGATATCCGGGAAGCTGCTGATGTCTGCAAGTGGTTTTACATTTGAGTTAATCACTTCACTAGCATAGGTTACTGCTGCATCATAATCTTTCCTGTACAGTGCAATGCGTGCCTGGTAGGCAGCAATGTTAACCTGGTTCAATAATGTATCCGTAAAATTTGAAGCAGTAACTGCAGGTAATAAAGATTTTGCATCATTCAGATCAGAAACGATCTGGTTCATCACATCACCGGCACTGTTTCTTGCAGGCTGGCCGGTAGGATTAATATCCAATACCAGCGGAACACCTAAAGGATTGGATGCATCATAATTTTTAGAATAAGCCTGTAACAATTCAAAAAAGGCCATTCCTCTTAAAGCGAGCAATTGTGCTTTATAGTAATCCCTGAGTGGTTCCTGGTCGGGTGTAGCTGTAACGGTTGCTACTTTTGGTAACACCCTGTTTACTTGTCCAATAACGCCGTAGTAATCTCCCCAGGCAGCTACAACATCAGCGCCTGAAGTAGCATCAGACCCGAATTGATAACGATATTCCAATGCTCCACCTCCACTATTGTTTGCACCCAGTTTAGCTTCATCCGACAGCAATGCACTTATATACATATTGTCAGCATAAGCACCATAAAATGAGTATCCTGCATACGTTCCTGCTTTAATATCATCAATGGTTTGAAATGCGTTATCCTCGCTTAATGAAGCAAGTGGTTGTAAATCGAGCTGCTTTTTACAACTGGATATAATTGTAAATGAACTGATGGCTGCAGCAACTAATATTATATTTCTATATTTTTTCATGATTTGATTTTCATTTAGTAATTAAAAATTAATCTGTAATCCACCTGTAATGGTGCGTGGGTTAGGGAATTCACTCAGGTTGATGTTTGTTGCACCAGCCTCAGGATCTCTTCCTCTCCATTTTGTCCAGATAAACAGATTATTACCTTGTACAAACACTCTTAAATTAGAAACATATTTTGCTTTTGCCAGAATATTCTTAGGAATGCTGTATGAAAGTGTTACATCACGTAAACGTAAGAATGATGCGTCATGAATTATTTTTGAAGAGAAGGTAGTACCATAAGCAGGGCTTGGGGTATTTACAATATCTCCGGGTTTTTGCCAGAAGTGAAGGTCTGCAGACTGATTGTATCCTCCTGATAAAAATCCAACCGGATTTTCGAGGAAGTATTCCATATTGTCAACTTTTTTAGAACCTTGTTCCCAGCTAAACAAAACTGACAAATCAAATCCTTTGAATTTTACACTTGTTCCAAAACCACCTTTACGTGGTGCTTCCCAGGTTCCGAATTTCTGAACCCTGTCGTCATCGCTTCTTACATTGGTTACATTTCCAGCTTTGTTATAATATAAAGGCTGACCGGTTGCAGCGTCTACGCCTGCCCATTCAACTTCATAATGACTTCCCAGTGGAAGACCTACAGTAATATTCTCTGTTCCGGTTTCATAAGATGATTCTCCACCTAAACTAATTACTTTGTTTTTGTTGTAAGCGAAATTGGCGAAAACAGTCCATACCAGATTTTTGTTCCTGATGATATCTCCATTAATATTGATCTCAACACCCCTGTTCCTGATTTCACCTGCGTTTACGATTTCTGAAAATCCATTACCCAAGCCGGAAGCAGCCGCAGAAAGTGTTTTTGCAACGAATACGTCTTTGGTTGTTTTGTTATACAGGTTAATGTCTCCATATATTCTCCTGTCTACAACATCGAAATCAATTCCGAAATTGGTTACATAAGTTGTTTCCCATTTCATATTGTTGTTACCTGGATAGGTCAGGAAAATGGTGTTCGAAGTAAGATATGATCCGTTAGAGGCATAAGTCGCCTGGTAAGGATAATCTCCACCAGGGAAGTTATTTGCATTACCAGAACCACCATAGCTTAATTTCACCCTGAGAGAATTGATCGCTTTGATGTTCCTGATGAAACTTTCTTTAGACGCATCCCAGATAACACCTAAAGAATAGAAATCCTGCCATCTTGTAGCTTTCGGCAGCTTAGATGATCCATCCTGCCTGTAAGATCCGGTGAAAGTGTATTTATTGTTGAAAGTATACCTCAGCATAGCCAAACCTGAAGCAAGTGCATTTTCAGATTTATCTCCTGAAGTATTTGCAATCAACTGGTTTGCTGTTGATCCCTGGGTAGTTGCAGCAATGGTATTAGGCGTTTTAGGATCAATTCCAAAAGCCTGTACATTAAAGAATTTATTGAATTCTTTGATGTACTCACCCAATACGGTTACTTCAAATTCGTGCTTTTCTTTCAGCATTTTTTTATAAGTAAGAGACGGACGAATATCGCCAGAGAAGAAACGGGTTAAGCCTTCAGACTGGAACCCGGCATGACCGGTAACACTTCCGGATGCTCTTCTTGTATATGCCTGCCTGCTTCCATAATTACTGTTTTGCGTTTCCCTGAAATCGATACCGGTTACAAAATTTGCGGTCAGGTCTTTTGTAATTTTATAGGCAAGGTTTACACCCAGCGTACTTTTAAACTGGTTGCTGTAGTTCCTGTCGTAATAGTTCAGGTCTAACTGGTTTGCTGCAGCATTTGAAGCACCAGGTCCTGTTGCAAAAGTTCCGTCATCATTTCTAACCTTAGCGTATGGTACATTCACTGCTGAAGTAAGGAATGGATTTGCTAAGCTGTTAGAAACTGTACTCTGCTGAAAATTCCTTTTTGTATAGCCCAGGTTCATGGAAACTGAGTAACTGAATTTATCATCAGCATGATCGATATTATTTACAAAAGTGATACGCTTCATATCTGTACGGAGCGTAGTACCAATTTCATTATATAAAGCAAGGCTGCTGTACAATCTTGTTTTACCTGTTCCCCCGGAAAGGGTAAGCTGATGATTGCTGAATTTACCGTTTTTGAAAATGTAATCAGACCAGTCTGTGTTTATTTTAGAAATAGAATCTAATATCCGGTTATTGGTAGCCTGTTGATCAGGAGAGAGTGTAGCATACATCGGATTTTCGTGAGAATAGTACCATCCGGGAATTACATCAGAACCCATAAAAGGATTTGATGGTGTATTCAATACCCTTCCAAAATCTTCCTGTGCTTTCAGCAACTCGGTGGTATTCATCGGCCTGAAAGAGTATTCAGGTTTTGATTTAATACCCATCTGCATGCTGTAGCCCAATTTCATTTTTCCGCTGGAACCTCTTTTTGTTGTTACAACTATTACCCCGGCAGAACCCCTGGATCCGTACAATGCTGTAGATGCAGCATCCCTCAATATTTCCACTGAAGCAAAATCATTGGGATTGTATCCCTGGAAAACACCCGCTTCAACCGGAATTCCATCAACAACATATAACGGGCTGCTTCCTCCTTCTATCGTACCCTGACCACGAATAATGATCGTTGAAGAAGTTCCTGGTGCACCACTTCCGGTAACTGCAAGAACGCCTGCAGCCCTTCCCTGTAAAATCTGGTCGAATGAACCTACCGGTTGATCCTTTAGTTCTTTCTCACCGATTTTTGTTGAAGCTCCTGCAAACTGCGATTTCTTTACCCGGTTCAAACCTGTTACCACCACTTCACTCAATTCCTTGGCGGAAGAAGTAAGGGTAACCGAAATGCTTGTCCGGTTATTAATTTTTGTTTCAACAGTCTCAAAATCAAGCATGCTGAAAACTAGGGTTTTCGCATCATTGGAAACTGTAATTGAATACATACCATCATTACCGGTGGTTGCACCGTTTGTGGTACCTTTTACCAATACAGTTACATTAGAAAGCGCTTTGCCTTTCTCATCCGTAACCTTACCAGTAATTGTTTTTTGTGCCTGTACATTCAGCAATGCCAGAAACATTGCCGAGAGCAAGAAGAAGAGTTTTCTCATGTTCGATTTGGTTTAGTAGATACAAAGATATTTAACAATATTTAACATATTGTTGGTAGATGGACATATTTATGTCAACATTCGCTGCTGCAATGTGATTAAAATTTAAGGTTCAACTATAATTAGTAATGCTTCGGTGTTATTTTTTCCGCTTTGGCGCAATCAAAACAATTAAAACGGGTAATAATACCAGATTGGTAAGCGTTGCCGATAACAGGGTTACCGATGTTAGCCAACCCAATGCAAATGTGCCTCCGAAACTGCTTCCACAAAATATAATAAAACCTGCCATCAACACCAGTGAAGTGTATATGATACTCAGCCCTGTATGATGAACAGTGCCCTTAACGGTTGTTTCAATATCATTATTGTTTTGTGGTAAATCCTGGCGGTAATTTACCAGGAAACGAATGGTAATGTCAATCGCAATGCCCAGCGCAACACTGAATATTAATACAGTAGACGGCTTCAAAGGTACACCCACCCAACCCATAATACCGGCAGTAATTATCAGCGGAATTAAATTGGGTACCAATGAACAAACAAGTATTCTAAGTGACTTAAATAAATATAACATGCAGATCGCAATGAGCAGGAATGCCCAGAAAATACTTTCTTTCAACCCGTTTATAATAAACCTGCTGCCTTCCAGGAAGGTGATGCTGGTACCCGTGAGTGTAACCTTGTATTTTGATGTATCGAAGTATTGATTGGCTTTTTGCTGAATTGTATCGAGCAGCAATGGCAATTCTTTTGTTCCGATATCTGCCATCGAAACACTGATCCTCGTTTTCTGCCGGGATGAATCTATAAACGTTTGCAACATTTTAGACAACGCATTTCCACTCACCGCCGCATTGGCCGGATGAAGGCTATCCGGATGTGAAGATGCCGGCTTTAATTTTCGCAAAATCTCTTCTACGATCTTTTCATTGGGAAAAACATAGGCAGATGAATCTCCTTCCGAAAATGCCTGGTAGAAAAATTTAAATCCCTCCGATACGCCGAGTGGCCTGTTGGTTACGGGCAAAGAAGCAATGAAAGCCGACAATGAATCTGCTCTTTCAAAAACGCCGGGCTTTCTTAATCCATTTGGTTTTTTGGTATCTACCACAATTTCCAGGGGCATAATGCCTTTGAAATGCTGTTCAAAAAATTTGAGATCGGTATAAATTTTATCCTGCTTCGGTAAATCATCAACGATAAAAGCTACTGATTTCAATTTGAACATGCCTGCAACAGATACAAGTACAATCACTGTTGTACTCATCATCACCCAACGTGTATGTTTGAATACCCAGATTTCAATGCGGTCGAGAAATCTGGTGATCAGCCTGTTGTTCAGGTATTTTAACTCCTTACCCTTTGGCGAAGGCAGGTAACTGAGTACTGCAGGTAATACAATAAACGATATTACAAAAATGAGCATGATGCTCAGCCCGGCCACCACACCAAACTCTTTTAGAATAGCGCTTTTCGTTAAGGCAAATACAGCAAAGCCGATGGCTGCCGTTATATTACAGAACAAAGTAACCACGCCCATTTTACTTACCATGTTTACCAGCGATTTTTCCTTGTCGCCGGTTTCAAGAAAGGAGGTATGAAACTTATTGATAAAATAGATACAATTGGGAATACCAATCACCACCACCAGCGAAGGCAGCAAGGCTGTTAATAACGTTATCTTGTAGCCGCAGAGATATACGGCAGCTATTGTCCATACCACACCCATTCCAACAACCACGAGCGATAACAGTGTGGTAGATAGGGAGCGAAAGAACAACAAGAGGATCAGCACACTTAACAACAATGAACCAAACAGGAAAAATTTCATCTCCTTTTGAATCCTGTCGGCCATCACCGTTCTGATCAATGGAAGTCCGCTGATATGCGTACTGCTGCCGGTTGCTTTCTCAAATCGGATAACCGATTCCGTTATGTCCGCTACAATTTTTGTTCTCCCGGGGGAATTCAGCTTGTCTTTATTTATTTTTACCGCCATCAGGTAGGCATGTGTAGCCGGATTATACAAAACGGATTGGTAAAAAGGGAGGTTGAGGAATACGGCTTTACAACTGTCGAGTTGTGTTTGCGATGCAATGGTTACAGGAAAGATCTTAACAGCATTTAGTTTTTCAGTAACACTGTCTTTTACCAGTGTAACCGAATTGGAAACGCAAAGGATGTCTTCAACGGATGCAACCTGTTTAATATCCTGCTGAAGTTGCTGGTAAGCATTAAAAATGGGAAGGTTAAATAATTTATCTGTTTGCACACCAATTACCAGCATATTGCCATCATCCCCGAATGTATTTTTGAAAGCGAGGTATTCCTGGTATTTCAGATTATCGGTAGGAACTGCTTTGGAGAATTCATAACTGAGCTTAACTTTTGATGCGTAATAACCCATTAAGCCGGTTGTGAGCAGCATGATAATTAATAAAACCAACCTGTTTTTCAGTACAAATTTTCCTAAGCGTTGCCACATATTGTATAATATTGAATGCTCTTTCGTAAAATCGGGTACAAAGAACGATTAAAAATGACACATAAAACAAAAGGAATTGTTTTAAGGGTGATAAAATATGGTGAAACAAGCATCATCGCTACCTTGTTTACCGAATTGTTTGGTGTACAAACTTACCTGGTGAACGGCATCCGCACTTCAAAAAAAACAGGAAGTAAGGCAGCGATGTATCAACCCGGTGCTATCCTCGACATGGAAGTTTACCACAACGATCTTAAAAATATGCAACGTATTAAGGAAAGTAACTGGGCTTATTTATACGAAGCGGTATTCAGCAATGTAATTAAGAACAGTGTGGTTGTGTACATGGTAGAATTGATACAAAAAACACTTCGCCAACCCGAACAAAATACATCCCTTTTTTATTTTTGTGAAGATGCGTTGGTTCAACTCGATCATGCCGGCAATACAGTAACCGCCAACTATGCATTGTATTTCACATTGCACCTTCCGCAGTTTTTCGGGTTTACCATCAGCAATAATTTTTCTGATCAATATCCTTATTTCGATTTACAGGAAGGACAATTCGTGTCTGAACCACCCACGCATATTCATTATATAGATGGAGAAAATGCAGCAACCACTGCCGAAATATTAAACTGTATGCAACCTGCAGAACTCAACCAGGTAAAACTGAACCATCAAACCCGTAAGTCTTTGTTATTAAAATACCTCGAATACTATAGTTTACACATACCCGAATTCGGAAACCTGAAATCGTTGGAGATACTCCATGAAGTATTGGGCTAACAGGTTTAAAATAGTTTACAACAACCTTTCAACTGCAGCACCGCTTAGTTCATCTGTGATCAAAATGATGCCTGGTTGTTTTCCTTTGTCAAAGCTTCCATAAACTGCTTCGCAACCCAAAGCCATTGCCCCATTAATTGTAGCCCAACCTAATAAAGTGTGTAATGAAATTTCCGGGAAATGTTTATGGATCGCTTTTATTTCATCCAGAATACTCAATGCATCATTGGAGGCAAGACTATCCGTACCCAATACGATCCTGCATTCCTTATTGATAAATGCTGGTATGGCAGGCAACGCACCGGTGATGTACAAATTTGCGTTCGGGCAAAAACAATAATACAATTCAGATTCATTTCGCTTACACAACGCAGCCGCAAATTCAATGTCTTCAACCGAAGTACTAACATTATGAACGAGTATTAAAGAACGTTGATTGTTTACATACGGAAGATAGGTTTGAAGACTGGATAGCCCGGAAGCTGTAAAAAATGAAATATCGATGTTCATTGTTTCAAACATCCGAATGAAATCACCTTTCTTATTTTTGAAGAAATCATTTTCAGCTTCCGTTTCCTGGTTGTGAATACTTACCAGCTTATTGCTGTTTACTTCATTGATGCGCTTAAATAATTCGGGAGAAACAGAATAAGGCGCATGTGGTACAATGGATGAATCAGAAGGTAATGTTGCAAACTGTTGATATAAATCAATATTACGCTGGAACCTTGTTTCTGCAACCGCAGGAGGAAAGCCACTTGTTTCTATAAAATTATAATACCAGAGTTTCGCATTTCTTTTTTGGGGAAGGCTGAGGGCATTATTACAAATATCTCCAACGGCAACAATTCCGTTTTGTATCATTTCCGCTTCAGCTTTGTTAATGGCCCTGATTATTTCAGCTTCATCAAAATGCCTTTCTGTCACAATTTTTAGAATGAAGTCAATTAGTCCTGTCTTTTTTGGAATATGCCCTTTCAAATGCGATAGTTCCAAATGGCAATGGCAATTGATAAAGCCGGGTGAGATAATTCCTTTATGTACTGAAATATCATCTCCTGCTTCTGATTCATCTACGATGCCGGCAACAGTTCCTGTTTCATTTGTGATGAGTATATTATTAGACGGTAATAATTCATATCCCGTAAAAAGCTGATCTCCTTTGAATTTTCTGTACAAAATGATTGATTGATATAATGTAAATTTGCGGCCCCGACACCTTAAAAGTGACCGGATAAAATTACAGTATGTTAGATAAACTGGATGCGATAAAGGCAAAATTTGATGATATCGGCGTGGCGCTTACCAATCCTGAAATTGTAAGTAACAATAAAAAATTCGGCGCCCTGAGTAAGGAATACCGCAGCCTGGGGAAAATTGTAAGCGCAAGAAATGAATATGTAAAAGTGCTCGATGATATTGAGTTCAATAAAGAGGTATTAAGTTCCGATGATGAAGAAATGCGTGGCATGGCAAAGACGGAATTACCCGAACTCGAAATAAAAAAAGAAGCGCTGGAAAAAGAACTTCGCAACATGCTTATTCCAAAAGATCCATACGACGAAAAAAATGCGATCCTTGAAATACGTGCGGGCACCGGTGGCGATGAAGCTTCTTTATTCGCCGGTAACCTTTTACGCATGTATATAAAATATTGCGAGAAGAAAGGTTGGAAAACAGCGATCCTCAGTGAAAGTGAAGGAACCGTAGGCGGATATAAAGAAGTGCAGGTAGAAGTTGAAGGGGATGATGTATATGGTACACTAAAATTTGAAAGTGGCGTACACAGGGTGCAACGGGTTCCGGAAACAGAAAGTAGCGGAAGGGTACATACCAGCGCTGCTACTGTAGCCGTAATGCCGGAAGCAGATGAGATTGATTTTGAATTGAAAGAAAGTGATGTGAAAATGGAAACGGCAAGAAGTGGCGGCGCCGGCGGACAAAACGTAAATAAAGTTGAAACTAAAGTATTCCTCACACATAAACCCACGGGCGTAACGGTTGTTTGTCAAACAGAAAGAAGCCAGTTGGCCAACCGGGAAAAAGCAATGGATATGCTTCGTACAAAGTTGTATGATGAAGAAGTTAGAAAAGCCGAAGAAGCAATTTCCCGACAAAGAAAAAGCCTGGTAAGTACGGGTGACAGAAGCGCAAAGATCCGCACGTACAATTACCCGCAGGGAAGAGTAACCGATCACCGGATCGGGTTTACCGTGTACAACCTGGATAGTGTGATGAACGGAGAAATACAGGAATTTATTGATGCATTACAGTTTGCAGAAAATGCAGAAAAACTCACTACACAACAATAACTGCAATTGATCCTGCATAATTAACCATTCATACAAGTTTACCATGGAATAATGATGAAGACTCACTTTTTTTGTGAGTCTTTTTTAATGGAACAATTTCAAAAAATAGTTTGCAATCTGTTAACAATGACAAGCAGGTTTTTGGCACCGAGTTTGCCAATATCTGATCAGAACAAAAATTAAAATTCTCAATTTTCTCATAAGCAGTTAGTTTTGGTAATCGGCCCCTGTTTCCACAGGGGCTTCTTAATTTTTAACCGAGATGTTTTAAAAAAATAAATAACGTTCGGGTGATACGTTAATCTTTTCCTATTCCTGTAGTACATTTTGTACATATGTTTTTTGTTTGTGATTTTTGCACTCTTCCGGAATTATTAACACATGAACAAAGGCCAGGTATTTCAAACCGATAGCGAAACAAGATGGAAAAGTTTTAAATGGACCACAAGGATCCTGTTGTTTCTTCTCCTTTTTTTTACAACTGTTTGCATCCTGGCAATCATGAATGATAAAAATCCTCCCTTACCCGGGTTGGATGAAAGAGCTCGTGCCTACCAGGATAAACTCGATCCTTCGAACCGCCTCACCATTCCCAATAAACAGAATAAAAAATATGCAGGCTTTAAAAGTTATCTCGAAAAAAAGGTTGCAGAAGATTCACTCAAAAAAATAAAGGAAAAGGCGATTAAGTCGCCGTTGGTTCGTGCTGCATTTTATGTTCCCTGGGATCCATCTTCATTGCGTGACCTCCGTTTAAATGGAGATAAACTAAATACCATTTATCCCGAATGGTTCTTCATTGATACGCTTACGTATCGTTTACAAACCAGGATTGATACAGCCGGACTTGCAGTGATGCGGCAAAACAAACTCAGCATACAACCCATCCTCAATAATTTTCATTCCAACAGGTTTAATCCAACTAAAGGCTTTTTTGACCCGGTACTGTGTCATGTTTTATTTACGGATGCCGCACATCGTGAAAATATCATCCGGCAACTGGCAGATACATTACGGTATTACAATTTGCAGGGCATAAACATAGATTTTGAAGCACTAAAGGAAGAAACGAACGAACCATTAGTATCATTTCAGCAACAGTTATATGAAGCATTGCACAAAGAAAATTTCCTGGTAAGCATGGATGTGGAAGCTAAAAATGAAGATTATGATTATGCTCAACTGGAAAAATACAATGATCACATGGTACTAATGGCCTATGATCAATACAGCAGTGGAACGGGAGCCGGGCCTATCAGCGGGCAGAAATGGATTGAAGAATTGCTGGACTGGATGGATGACAAAGTGGATGTTCAAAAAATCATATTGGGTGTGGCAGGATATGGACGGGACTGGACTAACAGCAGCGGCACTAACGATCTTACCTACCCGAAATTAATAGACCAGGCAAAACTGGCAAATGCCACGATAGATTTCGACAACGATTCCTATAACCTGCACTACACGTATGTGGAAGCTCCAACAGACAGCAGCAATGAAATCAAACACAATATCTGGTTTACCGATGCTGCCACTACTTTCAATGTGTTGCGTTTTAGTGACGACTATGCAACTTCCGGAACCGCACTTTGGCGATTGGGAAGTGAAGATCCGAGAATTTGGAAATTTTATGGCAGGGATCTGAGCAAACAAGCATTGCAATTGCATCCTTTTGATTTCAATTCCATCAGCACCCTACCCTACGATCAAAATGCAAAACCAACCGCTATCGGTGAAGGTGAGCTGCTGAAAATTATTTTTACACCTTCCAAAGGGAAAGTAAAAATAGAAACAGACAGTGCCGACCTGCTTATTGCAGAACAACAATACCTTCAATTACCATCCGGATATGTATATGAAAAATTTGCAGAAGATACGGTTCCATTGGGAAAACCCGGGCATAAGATCATCCTTACATTCGACGATGGCCCGGATGCAGTGTACACACCACAGATCATTTCCATCCTGAAAAAAGAAAAAATTCCTGCCACGTTTTTTATTGTTGGCATCAATGCAGAACAAAATATCCCAATGCTGAAAGCATTATACAACAGCGGATATGAAATAGGCAACCATACTTTTACCCATAGCAATTTTGCACGCATGAGCCTCGACAGGGCAGAATTTGAAATGAAAACCACCCGTGCGCTGCTGGAATGCGTTACCGGTCACAGCACCATATTATTTAGAGCGCCATACAATGCCGATAGTGAGCCGCAAACTTTTGATGAAATTGAACCACTGGCAAGGAGCAAAAAAGACAATTATATTTCGGTAGGGGAAAGTATTGATCCGAATGACTGGGATCCGAACATGAATGCCGATAGTATTGTAAACCGTACGATCAGGATTGCTGAAGCACACAACGCCAGCATCATCCTGTTACACGATGCCGGTGGTGTAAGCAGAAAAGCGACTGTAGAAGCACTCCCCCGAATCATCGATTACTTTAAAAAAAGAGGATGCACCTTTTCAACGGTTGCAGGCTTGATGGGCAAAACAAAAGATGATGTGATGCCTGCAGTAAAACAGGACTGGCAAAACAAATTCAATTTTTATTTTGTAGAAGCTACCTACTGGACAGGCCAGGTACTTTTTTCTCTCTTCCTTATCGGAATCCTGCTTTCGGTTGGCCGCATGATCGCTATGGCTACTTTAGCGTATATGCGTAAACGTAAAGAACACAAAGAAGCAGCGGCTGTACATCAGCCTGGGGTAAGCATCATTGTGCCGGCATACAATGAAGAAGTGAATGCCATCAGAACTGTTGAAAGCCTGTTGAAGCAAATATATCCCGACCTGGAAATTGTTTTTGTTGATGACGGAAGTAAAGACAATACCTATCATCTGGTAGCAGCGCATTTTGCCGGTAACCCTAAAGTGAAAGTGGTTACCAAAACCAATGGAGGAAAAGCCACAGCGCTGAACTATGGAATCAGCCTTGCATCAAACGAATTTGTGGTTTGCATAGATGCAGATACACAATTACAACAGGACGCAGTAGCCGAACTGATGAAAAAATTCAACGCTCCGGATGTGGCGGCTGTGGCGGGTAATGTAAAAGTGGGCAATGAAGTAAATATGATCACCAGGTGGCAAAGTATTGAATACATTACTTCACAGAATTTTGATCGCCGTGCTTTTGATTTGCTGAATTGTATTACTGTGGTACCGGGCGCCATCGGTGCATTTAAAAAAGCAGCTATCCTGGAAGCGGGTGGCTTTACCAGTGATACGCTGGCAGAAGACTGCGACTTAACCATGCGCCTGCACCGGGCAGGTTATGTTATAAAAAACTGCACAACTGCCATTTCTTTTACAGAAGCGCCGGAAACCATGAAGCAATTTTTAAAACAACGTTTCCGGTGGAGTTTTGGCGTGATGCAATGTTTCTGGAAACACCGCGATGCCGTTTTTAATCCCCGCTACAAAAATTTTGGTATGATTGCCTTACCCAATATCCTTGTGTACCAGGTGTTGTTACCATTCCTTGCACCATTGGCTGATCTTGTACTCGTGCTCAGCCTGGTTGCGGCAAGCCTGGGCATCATGCCTGCCAGCATTGAGCATATACTGATATTTTACCTGGTTTTTACTGTAGTAGACATTGCTGGGGCAGCCATTGCATTTACATACGAAAAAGCAGATTACAAAAAGTTGTTCTGGATGTTACCACAACGTTTGATATATCGCCAACTGATGTATTATATCCTGATCAAATCCTTTAACAGCGCCCTCAAAGGTGAACTACAGGGCTGGGGCGCTTTAAAACGTACCGGTAATGTTAAGCTGGTTACAAGTTCATAACGTAACTTTGCGCTCCTGAAATAAAAAATCAAAAATCATCCGGTTTTGGCAGAAATGAGTAACAGGTCAGGTTTTCTAAAAAGATTACGCAGCAAAGGATCTATTGAAGATACTACTGCGGAAATGAGTTTTATTGATCACCTGGAAGCACTTCGCTGGCATATTGTAAGAGCCGCCATAGTCTGGATCATTGCTGCGGTAGGTATTTTCATTTATATAGACTGGATTTTCGATAATGTTATTTATGCGCCGGCACGTTCGAGCTTTATTACCTACCGGGCCTTGTGCAATCTTGGACATTTTCTTCATATCGGCGATGCACTTTGCATGCCACCGGTTGAAATTCCACTGCAGGGTAATACCATCAGCGGCCCCTTCATGTCTGCCATTTCCATCGCTATGATCGGGGGTATCATCATAGCGTTTCCTTACCTGTTTTGGGAATTATGGAAATTTATTAAACCGGCTTTGTCACCAAAAGAAATAAAATATTCAAGGGGAAGTATCTTCTGGGTTTCCTTCTGTTTTTTTTGTGGCGCCGCCTTCGGGTATTTTTTACTGGCACCTTTTACTTTTAATTTCCTGGCCAATTTTACATTGGGAACAACGGGCGCTTATAAATACATGCCCACACTGGATGATTATATTGACACCATCAATGAAATTATTTTAGGTTGCGGACTCGCATTTGAATTACCGGTACTGGCGTATGTGCTGGCGAAAATTGGCCTGGTGTCTTCTTCATTCTTAAAAAAATACCGCAAGTATGCTGTAGTTGTGATATTGATCGTTGCGGCAGTAATAACACCATCTCCCGACTGGACCAGTCAGGCTATTGTATCCTTACCCTTGTTGATTTTATATGAAATAAGTGTTGTTATTGCTTCGAGGGTTGACAAGCAACAGGCGAAGAAGGAAAAAGAATGGAGTTAATAAGCTGATGGAGTTTTTAAACCACAGTGTTTAAGGGGTATTGCTACAATGCTACCAAGAGAGGAAGAAATACAAAGTTTACATCCAGATTTAATTAGCTGTGGCAATAATAAAAGCACTCATATTTTTATTATTGAATTTTTACTTTTAACCACAATGGGCACAAAGGTTTCACAGAGGCTCACAGA
>JAFDXE010000018.1 GCA_018268085.1 Bacteroidota bacterium | reverse complement strand
TTATTTCCCTATTAAAAAAATACTTTACAACAATGATCTTTACTTACAAACTTCTTCCATACTTCACACTGCGTAAATCTGCGTTTTCATTCCGCAACTTCCAGAGGTAAAATCACTAACCTCCCCATTTGAATTTCAAATTCAAGATTCTTCCGGGATCATCCACAAACTTTACCTATACCCATCCACCATTCACCAATTAAAAATCCTCCTCATTAAAATCATCTTCCCCAAAATGCTGTGAGCCCATGTTCAGCATGCTGCCCATCAGGTCTTTAAATTCAATCTTACCCTCCAGTATTTTCTTACTGATCAAAGAATAGCCCGCCAGTCCATGCAACACAAACTCCATCAGCAATGCATTTTCTTTTTCATCTGCAACATTGTAATACTTCTTTACAAGCGCATACAATCCATCTACTTTATACAACAATTGAATTTTATCTGCATCCTTTGTCTCCAAAAAAATGTTGAGATTATTGCCGGCATCAAACCACCTGGTAATTGCCTTGTAAGGATTTTCTTCTCCCTGTCCTTCTTTTGTTTTTTTCTTCTTTACTGTTTCAGGGTTGGGAAAATACTGCACAAATTGCGTACGTATGGCTTTGTTAAGCAGGTTGTATGCCACCTGGTATGGTCCTTCCTGTTCACCTTCATATACCAGTTCTATTTTTCCCGTGATTGATGGAATGATTCCGTTCAGGTCACTCAGCCAGACAATGGTAGAAGTTTCATTGTTCATGAGCGCACGCCGTTCCGCCGCACTGATGGCATTTTCATAAGCAGCAATTGTTAGCCTGGCACTCACCCCGCTTTTTTTATCTACCATTTCATTTTCTCTCGCTTCAAAAGCAACCTGCTCAATCAGTCTTTTAATAAGATCACTGATCGTAACTTTTTGATGCTGCTCTTCTATGATCGCCGCTTCCTGGGAGGTGATGGCCAGCGATGTTTCCAGCGATTTGGGATAGTGAGTTAGTATCTGGCTTTCAATCCTGTCTTTCAGCGGCGTAACAATACTTCCCCGGTTGGTATAATCTTCTGGGTTAGCTGTAAATACAAACATAACGTCGAGGGGTAGCCTGAGTTTAAATCCCCTGATTTGTAAGTCGCCTTCTTCCAAAATATTAAACAGCGAAACCTGTATCCTCGCCTGCAAATCGGGTAGTTCATTAATTACAAATATGCTTCGGTTACTCCTGGGTATAATCCCGTAATGCAACACTCTTTCGTCTGCAAAGCTGAGTTTCAATGTAGCTGCTTTTATAGGATCTATATCGCCGATTAAATCAGCAACACTTACATCTGGTGTAGCCAGTTTCTCTGCATACCGTTTACTGCGGTGCAACCATTCAATCGCTGTCTGATCCCCTTCAGCAGCAATAAGATCAACTGCATACCTCGATATCGGGTTCAGCGGATCATCATTAATCTCACTTCCCTTCACCACCGGTATATATTCATCCAGCAAATCCACCATCTGCCTTGCCATCCTCGTTTTTGCCTGTCCACGCAAACCAAGAAACAAAATATTATGCCTGCTCAGCAATGCCCGTTCTGTATCCGGGATCACCGTGTCTTCATATCCCAATATCCCGGGAAAGGGATTTTCCTTCGCCTTAATTTTAGTTATAAGATTTGCACGTATTTCCTCTTTCACAGATCTTGAAACATAGCCGCTCTTTTTCAGTTCACCTAAGGTCTTAATGTTTTCTATTTTCATTTTATTGTTTTAGTATTCAGCTTAAAATCTTTATTCATTATTGTTGCGCCTGCCTGCCGGCAACAGGTCGTACCCTTGTGTCGTAGCAGGTATTGCAACTGTTCTTATATTATGTATTGTTGATAGTAATATTTTTTTCTTAGACATACCAGTACTAAATCCAACAGTAATGCATGAACGCATTTTAATACACCGTTTTCCTTTTTCCATTCTCAAAATCCCTGAAAATAAATGCACCCAGTTTATCCAGCGACGCAAAGAAAGCCTTGCCATTATTGGCTTCAGTAAATTCCTGTACAAATCGTTGAAGGTACGGATCGCTGGCAATCATAAATGTGGTAATAGGAATTTTTAATTTTTTGCATTGTGTAGCGAGGCTCATGCAGCGGTTCAGTATTTTCCTGTCGGCACCAAAACTGTTTTTATAATATTTATTCCCCTGTTTCAAACAGGTTGGTTTGCCATCAGTGATCATAAATACCTGCTTGTTAGGGTTACGCCTTTTTCGTAAAATATCCATCGCCAGTTCCAGCCCTGCAACGGTGTTGGTGTGATATGGTCCTACTTGCAAATAGGGAAGGTCTTTAATTTCTATAGTCCATGCATCATTTCCAAATACAACAATATCCAATGTATCTTTCGGGTATTTCGTTTGTATCAGTTCACTCAATGCCATTGCAACTTTTTTCGCCGGTGTAATCCTGTCTTCTCCATACAATATCATAGAGTGGGAGATATCAATCATCAGTACCGTTGATGTCTGCGATTTAAAATCTGTTTCCCTGATCTCAAGATCATCTTCCTCCATCCTGAAACTATCAATACCATGATTGATCTGTGCATTGCGTATCGATTCAGTAAAATCAATCTGCTCCATCGTATCACCAAAACGGAATGGCCTCGTTTCCGGGTTTATCTCATCCCCGGCACCGGCTTTAAATGTATTGTGATTGCCCTTTTTCGATTTTTTTAATTTGCCAAAAATTTCATCCAGGCTGCGCTGGCGTATTCCTCTTTCTGTTTTAGGAGTAATTTTTATATCGCCACTGGCACGGTTTTCTTCGATATAACCTTTGTCTTTCAATTCTTCAATAAAATCGCCGATACCATAATCGTCATCCGTAAGTTTATATTCCTTGTCCAGTTCATTTAACCATTGCATAGCTTCATTGAAATCACCGTTTGTGTAGGTAAGCAATTGCAGGAACAGGTCGAGCAGCTTTTCAAAACTGCTTTTCTGCTGTGAAGATGGATCGAACCGGGAGAAATGATACCCACGCATAGTATTCAATTTATTAAAGGTGCTGTTTAATGGACAACGTATCTGACGATGGAAATCCGTTGCCAGTTAAATCTACATGCAATTTACGTAACAAATATTGCCACCGTTTTGTTCTGCTGTTAAAAAGGCCCGTGATCATTCACGAGCCTTTTACTTAAGCATATTCTTATTAATGAATTTTAATGTCCGCTATCTGTACCTGCAGGCGTTGATATGATCTGCTGCTGTGTTTCTTTCGGAACAAAGTTTTTAAATTGTTGTTCCATTTGCATCAGACCTTTCAGCAGTGTATTGTTCCGGTCTTCTTCATACCCGAGCAGTTCACGTTTTTCATCCGGTAAACTTTCATAATATCTCACCTGTTGTTCCATGTCTTTTCTTAAACTCCTGGCAACCTTTGCCGCCAGTGTAGTATCACCGGCTTTATAGGCAGCGTATAAAAATTGCATGGAAATCTGGTTGTGTTGCTGGCTACGGCTTGTCATACCATAAGCAAAGTTTTCTTCCAGCATCATCTTATCACATTTGTTCAACAGTTTTTTTGCCTCTTCGTTTCTACCTGAATTTGCCAGTCCGCTGGCTGCCTGTGCATAGGCCAAACGAATGCTGTTCAGGTGTCGGCGGTTTTCTTCATCAAAATAAACACCAGCAGTTTGTGCATTGCCGGATCTGAAATAATCCTTCATCATCCTGTCTGCCACCCAATCCTCATTCACTGCATTTCCGTCCGATTCAACCGGCACCAAACGATACGTCATACCATCCTGGCGCAGATAATTCTGGAATCCGAGTTCCCCATAAGGAGAAGTAAAATAGATCGGGCGTTTCCATTTGTTAGCCGCAATGATGTTAAGAATGGCTTCATCATTTTTATACAGGATGTTCTTAGGTATATCAAACCTGATCTCACTCAACACGCTGTCTTTTGCATTTACGGTGCCGTTTTGTTTTACCAGGTTTACATCAACGGGAACGGATACATGATGTGTAGGAAAACTATTGTAAATATCTCCTTCATTTTCCATGGCTCCTTTCGCCGGATCATCAGAGCCTGCATAATCCTTCATCATGGTGTAAAGATCCATGGTTGTTTTGTCGAGTCCGTTAACCGGGTTAAACCGTATATAATCTCTTTTTGATCCTTCAATTTGTGCTGCGGTAAATATCGGGTCAATCGGATCACTTTCGTTTACTTTATATCTCAATTGATTGATATACCAGTCTGTTCCCAACAGGCTGCTATTGATCACACGAATATCAGGCCTGACACCTTCAACTTCCTGTGCATACCATAACGGATAGGTATCATTATCGCCAAAGGTTATTAATATAGCATTGGGGGCACAGCTTTGGAGGTAATCTGTTGCCAGGTCTCTTGCCATGTATTTGCGGCTCCTGTCGTGGTCGTCCCATTCCTGGCTGGCCATTAGTACCGGTACGGCCAGTAAACAAACAAGGCCCGCTGCCATTCCTGCTGTTTGTCCATTCTTAATTCCCTGTGAGAAAAGTTCTTTAATATATAGTACGCCCAGCCCGATCCAGATAGCAAAAGCATAGAACGAACCTACATAAGCATAGTCACGCTCACGTGGCTGGTTACCCGCCTGGTTCAGATAAACGCAAATGGCAATTCCTGTAAAGAAGAAAAGCAAGCCGGTAATCAAAGCATCTCTTTTATCTTTTTTAACCTGGTAAAACAATCCCAGGAGTCCAAGAATAAACGGCAATGCAAATAGCTTGTTATTGGCTTTATTGTTTTTCAGGCTATCAGGTAATTTATCCTGGTCGCCCAATCGCATTTTATCGAGGAAGCCAATACCGGTTTTCCAATTACCATCTCTAACATTACCCATATTCACGCCCTGCACGTCATCTTGTTTACCAGCGAAATTCCACATGAAATATCTCCAGTACATCCAGTTGATCTGGTAGCTCATAAAGAAGCTGATATTTTCGGCCATCGTTGGCGGTCGTTCCCAGTTACCTTCTTTGTCGCGGCTGATGCCTATAAAATTTGCATAGTAATCGGCATGTCCCTGGTCGTTACTTTGGTCCCACATGCGAGGGAAGAAGTGTATATCTTCCGGTGCATAAACGTAATCAACCTTTCTTCCTTTCTTTTCATACCTGCCGTTAGATTTGATATATGTTTCCGTTACTTTACTTTCCTGGATCTGGGCGGTAAAATCCTGTCCGAATAAAATGGGCCAGTCGCCATATTGTTCACGGCTCACATAACCCACCAGGTTTACGGGATTATCAACATTAAACATATCTACAGAAGGATCAGCAAGGCTGCGAACCATGGTTGTGAAATAAGTAGAATATCCCAATAACATGAACAGGAAACTCCACAAGCCGAGTTTCAGGAAGTTCCAGTTATTATTGTTGGCAATGCGGAGGCCGAAATAAACGAGTACACCAATCAATACAAAGAAGAAAGCGAAGCCGGAGAAGAAAGGCATACCGAAACTATTTACAAAAATGCGGTCCATATTACCGGCACCTTTGATACTCCAAACGATCACCGCCTTTTGTACAACACCTGTAATGGCACAGCCGATGATAAATGCAAAAAAGGTTTTCCAGGGTGTAACGGTGTAACGCTTATAATAATATATCATTACAATCGCCGGAATGGTGAGGAGATTCAGCAAGTGAACTCCTATAGACAATCCCATGAGGTAGAAAATGAGAATAATCCAGCGGTCTGCTTTTGTAAAATGTCCTTTGATTCCCTGTTCTTCTTCTTCAGTAACATTTTGTTCCCACTTAACCATAGCCCAGAATACGAGCGCAGTAAAGAAAGAAGACAAAGCATATACTTCACCTTCAACAGCACTATACCAGAATGAATCAGAGAAAGTATAAGCAAGTGCACCTACTACACCTGCTGCCATTACAGCAAATATTTTTTCGTTATTGAGTTCTTTTCCGTCTTTCTGCACAATCTTTTTTGCAAAGTGAGTGATGGTCCAGAATAAAAACAGGATCGTGAATCCACTGGCAAGGGCACTCATCAGGTTAACGCCGGTTGCCGCATGTTGGGGATCGAATGGCGACATAAATAAACGTCCGATAAGAACAAAGAGCGGTGCCCCAGGCGGGTGTGGAATCTGTAATTTGTATGCACTGGAAGCAAATTCACCACAATCCCATAAACTACCGGTGGCTTCCATCGTCATGATGTACACGCCGCAGGCAATAAGACAAACCACCCATCCGGTGATATTGTTGATTTTTTTAAAACTCATAAATAGGTATTAGTCGTTATAAGTGGGCAAATATAATCATGTTTAACTTTGGGCAGTAATGTCTTATCACATTTTGCAGATTTTTCTGACAAGAGGAAAAAGTAAAAAGTTGACCGTAAAAAAAGCGATGATTGTAGTTGAATGGAGACGAGCTGTGCGCTCTTTGCAATTAACTATGAGCAATTTTATTCAGGCTGTCAATTAAGGAAATAATCCTGCCTTTGCATTGTAAATGTTGGGTGCGGTCTGTATAAATTTTGATGCACTTGAAAGTTTAATTGTTACGCTGTTATTTGTGGTGCACCAAAAATCTTACCCAATTTTCTATTCACTAATAAATCTATCCATTCTATTTTTGTAAATAATGCAACGTTGCTATTTCATTACACTAGTGATCATTTGTTTTACTTCCTGTCATCAGCAGGATAAGAAACTACAAGAAAAGAACCTGCTATTGGTTGAAGGTATCTTTTGCAAGTGGCACCAGGTTAACGACAACATATACGAGGTATTTATAAAGGCAGATACAGATACCTGTACATTATATATGTGTTACGAAGAAATTGACAAGACGGCGTTACATTATCTTAAAAAGAATGGTAAACCCAATATTAAAGTTGTGTTTGAAGAGAACAAAGACAGTGTGGGAAAGGTAACGAGGGTGGTGAAAGCGCTTGTACCGGTGTATGATTAAATGGAAAATTAACCCGGGTTCAATTGTAATGATTCATCGGCATGTTCCTTTTTTGCATTGCGGATTACACGTACCATTTGTAAGAGTACTGCAATTACGATCAATCCCAATCCCCAGAAGAATTGTTTGTGCAGTAATTTGTTTTCATCAAAAAATACAAAAGCGAGTATGATCCCGTAAACCGGTTCCAGGTTATAAGTAAGATTTGCGGTAAATGCAGATATCTTTTTCAGGGCACTCAGTTGCAGGTCGAAACATACCACCGTACACAAATAGGCAAGGATGATCAGCCATAACCAGTCAGTTACTCCGGGATAATAATAGGAAGCAGGAGATTGCGTAAGATAGAAGGGGAGAATAAAAGTAAGAATGATTAATCCCCCGGTAAGCTCATACAATGTGAGTGTTTTGGCCGGGAACCGGTGCAGGAGCTGTTTATTAAAAATGGGAAATAATGAACTCCCAATAGTAGATGCGATTCCCAGAATAATCCCGGTTTTGTACTGCGGATGAAAATCGAAAATCAGGTAGATACCGGTTATCGCAACAATTCCAATTAATAATTCAATAAGCACTATTTTCCTTCTGAGAATCAATGGTTCAAATAACGCCGTAAAAAAGCCGGCAGCAGATAAACATACCAGGGCAACAGATGCATTGGCATACTTAATACTACCGTAAAAACATACCCAGTGTATAGCAATTAAAAATCCCACCCCGCTTATTTTGAGGAAGTCGGGAAGTGATATAGGCTGCAGTTGTTTTTTATACAACATGATTCCGGCAAGAATAACGATGGTTAAAAGCAAACGGTACCAAACCAGCAATCCTTCGTTTAATAAAATGAGCTTACCGAGTATTGCCGTAAAGCCAGCCAGGAAAACGGCAATGTGTAGCTGAAGAAATGCTTTTTTCATTGTTTTAAAGATAGGTATTCCGCCAGTTAGAATTCATCATGCACAATCCAGTAATATCATTGATCAGAGGTATTCGGTTTTTGTTTCCACTTTTGCAAAAGCTTTAAACATAGCACTTACACCACAATATTTATCCTGTGATAATTGTATGGCTTTTTCCATTTTTGCCTGGTCTTTAACCTCCTCCAGTTTTATTTTATAAATGATGGTAACGTGATTATATATTTTAGGATGTTCTGTAGTTAGTGTTGCTGTTATGTCAATGGTAAAATCGCTGTATCGTACTTTCATTTTGTCAAGTATAGACACAATGTCGATGCCCGTACATCCAGCTAAAGAAGCTAACATGAGACGTTTGGGGCTTGGGCCTTTTTGCTGTATGGGGTCATCGTGACTATCCATAATTACAGTATGATTATCGATGTGGGCTGTAAAAGACATGCCTTCATTGTGGCTGGTGCTTACATGGTGGCTCATTTTTCAGGATTTTTTGCTTTGAAAGAATAAAAAAGAGGAATTTTAATGAATAGTTATCCCCGATTCGCAAAAATAGTTGATAATATACACTAATTAATTAAGTAAAATCCCTACCTTTGCCGTCCAAAATTCAGGAATATGGCCAGAGTATGTCAGTTAACAGGAAAGAAACCAATCACAGGTAACAAGGTTTCTCACTCAAATATCAAAACTAAACGCAGGTTTTTACCAAATTTACAGACCAAGCGTTATTTCCTTGCTGAAGAAGATACATGGGTTACCATGAAGGTTTCTTCAGAAGCAATCAGAACCATTAATAAAAATGGTTTGTATTCAGTTGTAAAAGAAATGCGTGCTGCAGGCGTAAAAATCTAATCGCAGTACATTTGAACGCTTCCTTCGGGAAGTATAAAATTTAATAAAATGGCAAAGAAAGGAAACAGGGTACAGGTAATCATGGAGTGTACTGAACACAAAGCCAGCGGAATGGCAGGTACAAGCCGTTACATCACTACCAAGAACAAAAAGAACACTCCTGAGCGTATGGAGTTAAAGAAATTTAACCCGATTCTTAAAAAAGTTACTGTACATAAGGAAATTAAATAATTGTGCAGATTATTGAAAATCAAATCAAAAGCAGTAATACTTAAAAATTAATCATCATGGCTAAAGCAGCTAAAACCGCGATAAAAACCAAAGACCAGAAAGCAGCAGCAGATGCAAAAAACTGGAGTAAAGTAATTCGTACTTTACGTAGCCCTAAAACAGGTGCTTATACTTTTAAAGAAGCAATCGTTCATAAAGATAAGATCAAGGATTTCCTGGCTAGCTAAGCCGTCTTTATGTAATATATCATTGATAAAGCTGTTCTGTTTATTCAGGATGGCTTTGTTTGTTTAAGGGCTTTAAATATTCAGCTCAATTGATTCAGATCTATAAAAGACCGCTGTAAATTATTCATTCACCATTAACCAGCATTATCATGGGTTTTTTAAATAAACTTTTCGGGAAAAAAGAACAAAAGGAATCACTCGACCAGGGCTTGCAAAAAACCAGGGAGGGCTTTTTTAGTAAGATCGCAAAAGCGGTTGCCGGAAAAAGTACAGTTGACGAAGAAGTGCTCGACGAAGTAGAAAACGCACTGGTAAGTGCTGATGTAGGCGTAGAAACAACGGTTAAGATTATTGATCGGCTGGAGAAGCGTGTTGCTAAGGATAAATATCTGAATACAAGTGAATTAAATACGATACTAAAACAAGAAATTCAGGACATTTTAGTTTCAGCTCCGCAAGACAATTCTTACAGTAACTATGAATTACCTTCTACCCATAAACCGCATGTAATCCTGGTAGTGGGAGTTAATGGCGTAGGAAAAACAACTACCATTGGTAAACTTGCGTATAATTTTTCGAATGCGGGGAAAAGTGTATTGCTGGGTGCAGCAGATACCTTCCGGGCTGCGGCTGTAGATCAACTTACAATCTGGAGTGAAAGAACGAACGTTCCAATTGTAAAAAAAGAAATGGGTAGTGATCCGGCGTCCGTAGCGTACGATACGGTAATTAGCGGCCTGGCCCGGAATTCAGATGTTATCATTATCGACACCGCCGGAAGATTGCATAACAAAGCTCACCTGATGGATGAACTGAGTAAGATAAAAAGAGTGATACAAAAATCTATACCCGAAGCACCCCACGAAGTATTATTGGTATTGGATGGCAGCACGGGCCAGAATGCGCTTGAGCAGGCTAAACATTTCACCGCCGCAACAGATGTAACGGCACTGGCAATAACTAAACTCGACGGAACAGCCAAAGGTGGTGTTGTATTGGCAATTGCAGACCAGTTTAAAATCCCGGTTAAATTTATTGGGGTGGGAGAAAAAGCCCAGGACTTACTTGTTTTTGATAAGCAGGATTTCGTGGATGGTTTATTTCAACTGTCTTAAAAAAAGAGGAGTTCCCAAGACTAGGAACTCCGATTACCAAAACTAACTGCTTATGAGAAAAATGTATTATCAATTTGATACACAAATCTACACAGGATTTGAAGGATGCCGTGTTAAGTGAATGACAATAAATCTTTAAAGGCTAGTTAAAGAATAGTAACCGAATACATTAATCCGTAAACCGAATGATTTTACCGTACCTCGTTGATTGGAATTTATCTTGTAGCTATTAACTGAACCTATCAGTAGATGGTTTTTACAATCAGGATAAACAGTCCGTAAATCATCGTTACCGCAAAAATTCCCTTCGCTGTTTTGTCTTTGCCTGCATTAATATATAATGTGAACATGAGAGCGCTCAGCAACAAAGAAAGACTTAATCCTACAGTAAGTGTTTTAAAACCTGGTTCATACACCATGAACTGGAAGGTTTCTTTAAAAGTAAATACCCCGAACTTATACCATTTGAATAACATTAGTCCCATTAAAGGTGCCAGCAAACCAATGATCATTCCGAATATAAAATTGTCTTTCTTAAATATCATTTGAACAAATTACTTTTTTCAAGTTGTTTCTTTAAAGTGTAGTTGGTAAGATCAAACTGAACTGGTACAACGCTCACATAACCATGTTCCAGGGCCCAAACATCTGTATCGCGTCCTTTGTCGAAATTTTTAAATTCACCGGTAAGCCAGTAATATTTTTTGCCATGAGGATCCAGCCGCTCAGAAAAATCTTCCTCATATTTTGCATACGCCTGTTTGCAGATTTTAATCCCTTTAATTTTTTCAGGTGGTAATGACGGGATGTTTACGTTCAGCAGCAAATGTTTGTCGAGTTTCTTCTTTAACAACGCACTCACCATTTTTTGCACAACCTGTTTGGATGCTGTAAAATCTGCATCATAATTATAATCGAGCAGAGAAAAACCTATACTCGGAATTCCTTCTATGGATGCTTCCATGGCTGCCGACATGGTGCCGCTGTAAATAACATTAATGGAATGATTGGCCCCGTGGTTGATTCCGCTCAGGCAAAGATCTGGTTTGCGATGAAGTATTTTATCTACAGCAAGTTTCACGCAATCAACCGGCGTGCCACTCGTTTGCCATGCTTCCACATCCCCGAACAAATTCATTTTATTCATACGGAGGGGAGAGCCGATGGTGATGGCATGTCCCATGCCGCTTTGCGGGCTATCAGGTGCCACCACAACTACGGTTCCGAGTTCACTAACTGCTTCCACTAAACTTCGAATACCCTTAGAAGTTATATCGTCGTCGTTCGTTATTAATATAACCGGTTTTTCCTTCGCTTTCTTTGTCGTCATTATTATACTGCTGAATCTTTTAATTAATTAAACCCCCTGAATAAAGGCCTTGCAATCTCTGAGCGGAAAGGCCATGGGATAGATGCAAGGATTAGTAATAATGCCAGTCCGAAGAACAACAGCATTTTCTTGTGTTTGGCTGCGTCAGTACCAGCTTTCTTTACTGAAGTTCTGCCCACATGAACCAGTATCCAGGCCAGGATCATCATCGAAGCATGTTCTACAGCAAAAAAACGATCATATCCATTTTTCATTACCACACCCATACCTTCTTTCACTTTATCGAACCACGAATTTGAAAAATATAAACTTAATCCCACCAGCAATTGTATATCGCAGAAAATCATGAACAATAAATTGCTCCTGTTATCACTGGCCGAAAATGCTCTTTTGGAACTTACGCCACTGATAGCGTTAAATACTGTCCAGAGTCCGAACAGCAACACTGCCCATCTTAAAATATTATGTATTACCAGTACTGTTTGCATTTTAAAGGTTTTCGCAAAAATACGCACTCAATATGTAAATACCTGAATTGCAAAGTAGTCGAAAAAATAAATTTGGATAAACTAAAGTATTTAGTACATTTGTGCTAATCAAATTAGTTCAATCATGTCAAGAGCCGGATTAAACTTAAAATACCTCCGTAAACTTCGGGGATGGACGCAAGAAGAATTTGCAAACAAGTTAAACATCAAGCGATCATTGATCGGGGCTTACGAAGAAGAGCGGGCAGATCCACGATTGGATGTGCTGGAAATCGTGGCAGATATGTTCAAATTAAGTCTCGATGAATTATTGCTGAAAGATGTAAGCGTAACTGCAGGATCGGGTAGCTACCTGGCAAAACGAAGACAACAAAAAATGATGACGGCCGATCGTAACCTGATACATTTTGTACCGATAAAAGCAGCGGCTGGTTATATGACCGGATACGCTGATAGTGAATTCCTTGATGAGTTGAATACATTTACCTTACCGATGTTGTCGGGAGGTAATTACCGTGCTTTTGAAATTATCGGTGATAGTATGTTGCCTACACCAAGTGGAAGTATCATTGTAGGAGAAAAGGTAGATTCTATTGACGATGTAAAAAATAATGCCGCTTATATCGTTGTTAGTCGCAACGAGGGAATAGTGTACAAAAGGATCGTAAAAAATAATCGCAGCAAGGCAAAGGTTTCTCTCGTGAGCGATAACCCTAATTATCAACCATACCAGGTAAATACTGAAGATATTGTTGAATTGTGGCTGGCGCAGGTGGTTATAGGTAAAGTGGCTTCGCAGCAAAGATGGGATGTAAATTCATTGGCAAATCTGGTAAACAATCTGCAGGACCAGGTGAGTACGCTCAAGAAAAAAATGAATTAAAAAGCATTGAAAGCATTTTGCAGTAAGCTTTCAACAAGTTTTCAACTGCAATTTTTTTAATTCCGGTTCACAATGATGGCCGGCATAACTTAGCAAACAGATACATCGATTAATAATTATTAAAAACAACAAGTTATGATTAAGTTACAGATCATCGGCAACCTGGGTAAGGATTGCATCGTTAAAGAGGTGAATGGAAAAAATGTTATCAATTTTAGTGTGGCGCACACAGAACGTTTCAAAGACAGCCAGGGAAATTTAAAAGACAAAACTACCTGGGTTGAATGCGCTTACTGGACAGATAGAACGGCTGTTGCACAATACCTTACCAAAGGAAAAACTGTTTACGCCGAAGGATCACCCGAAGCAGATGCCTATATGAATAAAGAAGGACAAGCTGCCGCTACCTTACGTATGCGTGTACAAAATGTTCAGTTATTGGGAGGACGAGATGAGTCACAGGGAACCAACCAGGGCAACGTAAGCAATATGGGGTCAGCACCGGCACCGGCTATGCGTACAACCCAGCCCCCGGTATCAGTGGATGATGATCTTCCGTTTTAATTAAAAGCATATTATAAGTTATCTTAGCCCTGCAAATTTGCGGGGCATTTTTTATAGCACCCAATCAGGATTTTTAAACGCTGTTTTTATCTCAACTCCATATTATTATGTTTAGAAAGATTTTCGTTGCCTGCCTTTTTACTGTTGTAATCAAAAATGTATCGGCACAAAAAAATTATGCATCATTGGTAAATCCATTTATTGGAACCGGCGGTCACGGGCATACCTATCCTGGTGCTACGATGCCTCATGGAATGGTACAATTAAGTCCCGACACCCGGCTCGACGGCTGGGATGGCTGTGGCGGTTATCATTATTCTGATAATTTTATTTTTGGATTCTCACATACTCATTTAAGTGGTACCGGTTGCAGCGATTATGGTGATATCCTGTTAATGCCGATGAATGGTAAGCCATCTCCTGATAATAAAATCTATGGCTCAAGGTTTAACCATGCAAATGAAAAGGCAAGTGCCGGTTACTATAGCGTTCTCCTCGATGACGATAATATACAAACAGAATTTACTGCAACCGAGCGAACCGGTTTTCATCATTACCGTTTTTCATCTGCTGCAGAAAACAATATCATTCTCGATTTAAAACACCGTGACGAAGTCATTGAATCTTTCATCAATATAGAAGACAGTGTTACCATAACGGGATTGCGTAGGAGCAAAGCATGGGCCGACAATCAATATGTGTATTTCGTGATCAGGTTTTCAAAACCAATCCTTCATTCAGGTATATGGCTGAATGATGTACTTGCACAGGAAGGAACAAATAAAATTGAACAGTCACAAAATGCTAAAGCCTATTTTCAGTTCGATCTTTCTGCATCAAAAGATATATATGTAAAAGTTGCCCTGTCGAACACCAGCGTAGAAGGAGCAAAAAAAAACTTATCAAGGGAATTACCGGGATGGGATTTTGAAGAAGCAAAACAACAGGCTGAAAGCAAATGGAACACGGAGTTGTCTAAGATTGAAGTGCAGAGCAGCGACAACAATAAACTTGCTGTATTTTATACGGCGCTCTATCACACAGCAATCGTTCCCTGCATTAATATGGATGTAGATGGCCAGTACCGCGGAAGAGACAACCAGGTTCATACAGCCGATGGATTTACTTATTATTCCGTATTCTCTCTTTGGGATACCTATAGAGGCGCACATCCTTTATACACGATAATCGACCGGGAACGAAGCCTGGATTACATCAAAACATTTATTGCGCAATACCAGCAAGGCGGAAGATTACCGGTGTGGGAACTTTCCAGTTGTGAAACAGATTGTATGATCGGGTATCACAGTGTTCCGGTAATATTAGATGCATATAAAAAGAATATAACAGACTTCGATACACGCCTTGCACTTGAAGCGATGAAACACAGCGCAACAAGAGATGTTTTGGGGTTGCCTGCATTGATGACTAAAGGCATGATAGAAACGGAAGATGATGCAGAAAGTGTTAGTAAAACCCTGGAATATGCTTATGACGATTGGTGTATTGCCATGTTTGCCGATGCAATAGGTAACAGCGCAGACTATGAAAATTATATCAAAAGAGCACAGAACTATAAAAATGTACTGGATGTTAAAAAAGCATTCATGCGTCCCCGTAAGAATGGTGATTGGTTAATGCCATTTGATCCGCGTGAGGTAAACAACTATTTTACCGAAGCCAATAGCTGGCAGTATTCTTTTTATATGCCACAGGACATAAATGGTTACATCCGTTTAATAGGTGGAAACAAAAAACTTGCAGCCAGGCTCGATAGTTTATTTTCAGCGTCAACAAAAACAACCGGGAGAGAGCAGGGCGATATTACCGGCCTCATCGGGCAGTATGCACACGGCAATGAACCCAGTCACCATATTATTTATTTGTACGACTACACCGACAAGCCATTTAAAACCCAGCAACTGGTTCATAAAGTAATGAGTGAGATGTATAAAAATGAACCTGATGGTTTAATCGGCAATGAGGATTGCGGGCAAATGAGCGCCTGGTATATTTTAAGTGCCTTAGGTTTTTACCAGGTTACTCCGGGAACCAATTATTATATGATCGGTTCACCGGCGTTTAGCCTGGCTGAAATTCACCTCGAAAATGGACGTTCATTTACCATAAATGCACCGGGTGTAAGCGATGAAAATTATTATATCCAGAAAGCAATCCTGAGCACAACCGGCCACCTGGCCCCCCATGATTGGGATTCGTCTTTTATTCATCATGAAGATATCGCCGACGGCGGTCTCATTACTTTTATGATGGGCAACAAACCATCAAAATTTGGTTCGATGAAATACCCGGTTACAGAAATAAATTTGAAAGATGCTGCATCATTTGTAATTAACCCGGTTATTAATGGCGGACCTGTTCCATTTAAAGCTGTTAAAAAAGTTCCGATCACTACCGCACAAAAAAATGTTTCGGTATATTATACAACAGATGGATCTGTTCCAACAATAAACAGTAAAAAATACCTGTTGCCAATAACCGTGGATCAATCGATGACGATAAAAGCCATCGCTGTTGATGCAAATGGCAATAAAAGTTTTGTAACTACTGCTGTATATAAAAAATTGTCGCACAACTGGTCGGTGAAATTGAACACGCCTTTTGAACAACAATATTCTGCCGACGGAGCTGAAGGGTTAATTGATGAAGTTCATGGAACCACCAACTGGCATAAAGGTAACTGGCAGGGATACCAGAAAAATGATCTCGATGTAGTTATTGATTTAAAAGAGGTGAAATACATTACTAAAGTGTCTGCAACGTTTTTACAGGATACCAAAGCCTGGATCGTAATGCCAAAGCAACTAACTGTTGAAATATCCATTGATGGAAAAAATTACGTGGAAGCTTATTCAGGAAAAGATTTCCTGGCGATAGACGATCTTACTGCTCAAATTAAAACAGTGGATGCGGTATTTGCAAAATCTGCGGCAAGATTTGTAAGAATAAAAGCTGCTCAATACGGGAAATTACCAGCATGGCATGAAGGGGTTGGGGGAGATACCCATATTTTTGTTGATGAATTAAATGTGGAATAAAATAAACTGAAATAAAGTGCATAAAAAAATCCCGGGGTTTTAATTCGGGATTTTTTATAAAGAGCGTAAAATTAATTTTTTGATTCAGACCTTGATAGCTTCGATCCAAAGAGAATTAAATGTATTACGGCAAAAATAATTGAAATATACAATAGCACCCTGTCAGCATCGAAACCAACAGTATATTGGTGAAGTAATCCTGCTACAACTAATAACAGACTTAACACAATGCCCGTTAACCTGGCCGACTTCATTCCTTTTCTTGAATTGGAGCCATCTCCCAGGTGACTATTTTTTACACCATAAACCAGGTAAATGTCCATTCCAATTAACATCCATACTAATAAACGTATCCATGTATCCATTGGGAGGAATACCATCATAAATAAACATACACCTATTCCTAAAATAGGAACGAGCGGTACCATAGGCGTTTTAAATGCCCTGGGCAGATCCGGCATTTTATTTCTCATAACCCAAACGCCGATGCATACCAAAATAAACGCAAACAATGTTCCTATGCTAGTCATTTCTCCTACTACCCGTGCTGGCACAAACGCTGCGAATAAGCTAACGAAGAGCATAAAAAGTAAATTACTTTTTGCAGGTGTTTGAGTTTTTGGATTAACTGAAGAAAATACTTTAGGAATTAATCCATCTTTACTCATACTAAAAAATACACGGCTTTGTCCCATCAGCATTACCAGTATAACCGAAGCATATCCCGCAAGAATAGCAACAATAATCGCCCGGTTCAACCAAGGATAATCAGGTTGAATTGCACCAGTTGCATCTGCCGTTCCCATATGATCTATAGCAACAGCAACAGGAGCAATTCCATCTTTTCCCGCAAAAGTTGTATAACTGGTTACTCCGGTCATAACATGAGCGAACAAAATATATAGAACCGTACAAATTGCCAGCGATCCTAAAATTCCCCATGGCATATCTCTTTTGGGATTTTTAGCTTCCTGCGCTGCTGTACTCACGGCATCAAAACCGATATAAGCAAAGAATACAATAGCAGCAGCCCGAATAATTCCACTGAAACCAAACTCTCCGAATTTGCCGGTATTATCTGGTATATAAGGATTGTAGTTTGTTTTATTTATGTACTTCCAGCCAAGGAAAATAAATATCAGCACAACTGCAATTTTCAATGCAACAATAATTGAATTTACAAAGGCACTTTCTTTAGTGCCTTTCATCAGGAGCAAGCTCATTAAAACAATGATAAATACGGCAGGTAAATTTATGAAGCCACCGTCCCATGGGCCAACAGTTAAACTATGAGGTAATTCAATTCCAAATCCATCGAGAAACTTCACCAGATACCTGCTCCAACTTATACCCACAGTGGCTGCACCAACAGCATATTCAAGTACAAGATCCCAGCCAATGATCCAGGCGATGAATTCACCCATAGTAGCATACGAATAGGTGTATGCACTTCCGGCTACCGGTATCATGGATGCAAATTCAGCATAACATAATCCGGCAAATAAACAACCAAGTGCAGCTACAATAAATGAAATAGTGATGGCAGGTCCGGCATGGTTGGCAGCCGCCATACCTGTGATTGAAAATAATCCAGCTCCAATAATAGCACCAATGCCTAAAGCAATCAAACCACCAGCACCCAAAGTCTTTTTTAATGTATGACTACCTGTTTCCTGGGCTTCATTCATTAATGTGTTAATTGGTTTTCTTACAAATAAACTCATACAGTCTTGGTTTTTTGAAATAAACCTGAAAAATAAGGAATAAATTCATAAATCTATTACCACTTGTATTTTTCTGTAATTACGACTGGCAAAAACTATTAAACATTATATTGCAAACTAATTGCTTGATATGCACAGTCATTCTCCGGTTAAACCAAAATCAAACAGGCTTACATTGTATATCGTTATTGCGATGGTATTGGGTATCGTCGCCGGATATATCGTAAACACAAACTGTTCCCCGGAATTCATCAAAGCATTTGCTCCCAAAATAAAATTGCTGGCTACTATTTTTCTTCGCCTGGTTCAAATGATCATTGCACCTCTGGTATTTTCAACCCTGGTTGTTGGCATTGCCAAACTTGGTGATCTGAAAACTGTTGGACGGGTAGGAGGTAAAGCCATGCTCTGGTTTATCTCGGCCTCTCTCATTAGTCTTGCACTTGGATTGTTACTGGTTACCATTACCAAACCGGGTGTGGGTGTTAACCTTGCCAATGTTGATGTGGAAGGCGCAAAAGACCTGATGGGAAAAACCAAAGAATTTTCACTCGACAGATTTGTTGAGCACGTTGTGCCGAGAAGCGTTATTGAAGCAATGGCCAACAACGAAATTTTACAGTTGGTAATTTTTTCTGTGTTTTTCGGTGTAGCATTAACCGCAATCGGAAATATGGGCAAACCCATTATTCATGCATTGGATTCTCTTACGCATGTGGTATTAAAAATGGTGGGCTATGTTATGAACCTCGCTCCCTGGGGCGTTTTTGGTGCGATGGCTGGTGTGATTGCAGTTAAAGGTTTATCCATTCTTGGTACATACGCATATTATATTACTTCATTCTACATTGGGCTGATTGTTCTCTGGGCATTGTTACTTATTGTTGGCTACCTGATTCTGAAACAGCGTTTAGTCGTACTATTAAGGAGATTGATCAGCCCGATGACGATTGCATTCAATACCGCCAGCAGTGAAGCCGTGTTCCCTAAACTGGTGGAAGAAATGGAGCGCTTCGGATGCAACAATAAAATCGTTTCATTTACACTTCCGCTGGGCTATTCTTTTAATCTTGATGGAAGTATGATGTACATGACGTTTGCCAGCATGTTCATTGCACAGGCTTATAATATTACAAGTGTAACCGATCATCTCGGAACACAAATAGCAATGCTGCTGGTATTTATGCTCACCAGTAAAGGGATTGCTGGTGTACCGAGGGCATCGCTGGTTGTTGTACTGGCTACCGGCGGCATGTTTGGCATTCCCCCGGAAGGAATCGGATTGGTACTGGCTATTGATACATTTTGTGATATGGGCAGAAGTATGACGAATGTGTTAGGGAACGCTCTGGCAACCGCTGCCGTTAGTAAATGGGAAGGCGCATTGGAAAAATAGAATTTATTTATGCAGAAAAATTTTTGTTGGCAAGTAGGGAAAATTAAAATGCTTTGGATGTTTGTATTCATTGTATTGTTTACGTGTAAAGCCGTAACACAGGATACAATTAATATCAGCATTGTTAATCAGTATAAAAGTAAGGTACCGCTTGCTACCGTAAAAGTGAATAACCTCGATTTTATAACCGATAAGTCCGGAACGGTATCGATCAGTAAATTTAAAGCAGACTCAATTCTGATCATACATGAAGGATACAAAGAAAAGCATGTTGCGCTTTCCGAATTGTTGGTAAACAGGCAGGTGATCATGGAAAAGAAGTTTAGCTGGACTGACCTGCTAACGCCTATGTTCTATATTATTTATGGCGGAATATGGTTATTGTTGTTTATCATATTTGCAGAAACAGGATTGTTCATCGGATTTTTTTTACCTGGAGATTCATTGTTGTTTGTTGCCGGAATATTAAGTACTACCCTGGTAGATTCTATTTCCCTGAATACGGGAAGCGACTTTCTGAACCTGCTGATTATTTCCGGTTTATGCACTGTTGCCGGTATCCTGGGAAATACAGTGGGCTATATTACCGGTAGAAAGGTAGGGCCAGCCATGTTTGGATGGAGAGACAGGTTCTTCTTTAAGAAAAAATATTTATACCAGGCAAAGGAGTTTTACGAAAAGCATGGGGGAAGTGCGATTATTCTTGCCCGTTTCCTTCCTTTTATCAGAACTTTTGCTCCCATTGTAGCTGGAATTGTACACATGGAGAAAAAGAAATTCGGCTTCTTTAATATGATTGGCTGTGTTGCATGGGTTGTATCTATGTTGTTCATCGGGCATTACCTGAATAATTTTACTAAAACCCAATTCGGCTTCGATTTGGAAAAACACCTGGAAGTGATCGTGATTGGAATTGTGCTTGTTACAACTGCACCGGTTTTAATCAAACTCTTCCTACCCGGAAAGAAACGAAATCCTACAGTGTGACGATGAAGAATAAGTCTCCCGATAGTATATTCAATATCGCCGTTTTAGTTGCTGCACTTGGCTATTTTGTAGATATATATGATCTGCTGTTGTTTAATATTGTTCGGTTACCGAGTTTAACTTCACTAGGCCTTACGGAAGAACAAGCCAATAAAAGCGGGGAATTTATCATCAGCATACAGATGACAGGTTTACTGATCGGGGGGATCATCTGGGGAATCATGGCAGACAAGAAAGGCCGCCTGAGTGTATTGTTCGGTTCTATCATATTATATTCCACAGCCAATATCATCAACGGTTTTGTACATACCGTTAACGAGTATGCGCTCGTTCGTTTTTTTGCTGGAGTGGGTCTTGCGGGCGAGCTTGGCGCAGGTATAACATTGGTATCGGAACTTGTTCATAAAGAAAAAAGGGGAATCAGCACGTCACTGGTAGCGGGTATAGGATTAACCGGGGCCGTAGTGGCTTATTTTATTTCAAGAGAATTTGACTGGCGTATCTGCTATTTTATCGGGGGTGGTTTGGGATTAGGATTGCTGATTCTACGTATTTCTGTTTTTGAATCAGGTATGTACACGCAGGTGAAAGAGATGAAAGTAGCGAGAGGAAATTTCACCATGTTCTTTAACAACGGAAAACGATTCAGGAAATACATTTTCAGTATTCTTATTGGTTTGCCAACCTGGTACGTGATCGGCATCCTCATTGCATTTTCAAATAAGTTTGGTAAAGAATTCGGCCTGCCCGAAAAGATCAATCCAGGCAAGGCAACGATGTATGCTTATACAGCTATTTCTATTGCCGATATTTTAATTGGATTGATTAGCCAGTGGTTGAGAAGCAGGAAGAAAGCCCTTTTTATTTTTTATGCATTTACTGTGATCATGCTTCTGCTGTTCTTTACCCAACATAATACAAACAGCAATACGATGTATTGGATCATTGCAGGACTGGGCTTTGCTACCGGTTTCTGGGCGATATTTGTAACCATGGCCGCCGAGCAATTTGGAACAAACTTAAGAGCTACCGCCGCAACAACTGCACCCAATATGGTTAGAGGCTCACTACCATTGATGATCATTTTATTTAACGCACTTCAGCAATATACCAGTTATGTAAACGCCGGAATTATAACCGGTGTGATAGTAATGAGCATCAGCATAATAGCAGCCTGGTTCACTGAAGAAACGTTTGGGAAAGATCTTAACTACATTGAAAATTAACAAATAGCTTGGCCAAAATATTAGTCATACGTTTTTCTTCCATTGGGGATATCGTACTTGCAAGCCCGGTATTCCGTTGCCTGAAAAAGCAACTGCCCGGTGCCGTTATACATTTTGCAACAAAGTCTGCTTTCAGTATGGTAACGGCTTCAAACCCATACATCGATAAATTTTTTTACTACGACAAGGATTTGCAATTGCTGATTGATGAATTAAAGAAAGAGCATTATGACTATGTAATTGACCTGCATAACAATTTCCGTAGCAACAAAATAAGAAGGGCATTAAAAACCCAGTCATATACAATAGATAAACTCAATATTCAGAAATTCTTGTTAACCAAACTGAATATTGATGTGATGCCGGATAAACACATTACGCAGCGAAGCCTGGAAACAGTGGCCGCATTGAAAGTTACGGATGACGGTCTGGGACTTAATTACTTTATTCCTGAAAAAGATGTTGTACAAACAAATGATATTCCAACTGCTCACCAGCATGGATTTATTGCGATTGTAATTGGCGCAAACTATTTTACCAAAAAGTTGCCTGTACATAAACTGCAGGAACTCTGTTATAAGATTGATCATCCCATCATATTAATTGGCGGCAGGGAAGACCAGTCAACAGGAGAGGCCATTGCTGCTTTGGATCCGATTAAAATATACAATGCCTGTGGAAAGTTTAACCTGAATGAATCTGCTGACCTGATCAGGCGTTCGAAAATGGTAGTATCCCATGATACTGGTATGCAATACATCGCCTGCGCATTGCAAAAACCGGTATTGGCCATTTGGGGAGGAACTTCTCCTAAACTGGATGTAGAACCATATTACGGAAAAGTTTTTTTACAGAAACAATCCTATCCTGTTTATGAAAATGTGGTATTAAACCTTCGCTGTCAGCCCTGCAGTAAGTACGGAACAGATCATTGCCCGTTGGAACATTTTAATTGTATGGAAAAGCAGGACATTGATACTATTGTTCGGAAAGTGCAGAATCGGCTGGCTGGTGGACCATTTTAATACTGCATGTTAATTAATTTGTAATTGGAGTTTGCTGTGTTTTACAAATGAGATATTCTTTGTTGTTTTGAAGCACACTCAACTATGAAACAGTTACTGTATTTTTTGTTCCTTTTTTTCTCCAGCACCACCTTTGCTCAATTGAACACAAATGTTGAATGGACAGAGCAGACTGCTCTGCCTGTGACAGAAACGATCTTTTATCACAGCGGCAAAAAATTATCATGGAATGATTTCCAGGGAACAGCAACAGGGAATCCGCTAGTAGCCGCACTCACATTTTCCGGTTTTGGATATAGTGCAAGTGTAAGAACAGTTAACGGCAAAGGTGATTTGAATATAAAAGTATATTGTTACTTCAGTAAACCGCAATCGTGGGTTCGGGAAGGAAAAGCGAATTTATATGTACTTACACATGAGCAACATCATTTCGACATCAGTTACATAGCAACAATGTTGTTTATGGATAAATTGCAAAGTACAAAATTCACTTTGTCAAATTATAAAGAACAATTGGCAAGAATTTACAATGAATGCAGCAGGATCATGAATAAGATGCAGGACGATTATGATAGCCAGACCAAAAATGGCCAGGTTAAAACGGAACAGGAAAAATGGAACGGCATTATCGACAACAGGCTGCAAAGTATTACAAAGTAACCACCAGTACAGGAATTTTTAAATCATGTCTTACTGCATCAACTGTTGAGCCGTAAATGAGGTCTTTAATTCCGGTATGACCATGGGCGCCAACGATAAGCAAGTCGGCTTTTTCTTCGGTAACAATTCGCACAATTTCTTTTGCTCTTTCATGAAAACCAAGAATACCATGTGCTTCAAATCCCTGGTTACTAATTTCATTCACATAAAATTGTAAACGGTTTTTATCCTGTTGGGTTTCATAGTCATTAGTCTCACGGCCATGCATAGTGGCGGAAGCACTTTCTACAACATGTACAATAGTAAAGTGAGTACCTTTCTTTGCCTGGCCAATTGCGTAAGCAAGTAATTTGGCGTCATTCTCACTAAAGTCAAGTGCTATCGCAATATTATTATATACCGGCACAGTAATATCCTGCAGGCCTTTATATTCAGGGTGCATTTGAATGGAGCCTGAACTGCTTTTTTTACGTAATAATGGAAAAAAGAATGAATACAATAGTAAGAACGCAAATGAAATTCCTGCAAGCAGGATGAAAGTTTTAGCTAAAAGATTTTCCGAGCTGGCAAAAAAATCACTGGCTTCATCAACAACCAGTTTTACATTCAGGTAAACCAATACGGAAGCAACCAGCCAGGACATCAGTTTAATGATGGGTTTTATGGCAAATGCGCCCATCGTTTTTTTATCGCTAACAAAGTGTATCAACGGAATAACGGCAAAGCCTAGCTGCAAACTGAGTATTACCTGGCTGAAAATAAGCAGGCTGTCAACTTCCTTTTCCCCGGCAATAGCAATTACAAGAATAGCAGGAACGATAGCGAGTAAGCGGGTGATGAGTCGCCTGGCAAGCGGATTGATGCGAAGCCTCAGGTAACCTTCCATTACAATTTGTCCAGCTAATGTACCTGTAACAGTAGAACTTTGTCCTGCAGCAATCAAAGCAATGGCAAACAAAGTAGAAGCAATGGTAGATCCAAGCATTGGTGACAACAGTTCATGTGCCTGTTTTATTTCACCAACATCCGTACGCCCTGTTTTAAAAAATACGGTAGCAGCTAAGATCAAAATGGCGGCGTTAATGAGGAATGCGATGTTTAATGCAACTGCGCTGTCGATGAAACTCCATTTTAAAGCCTGTTTGATGCCGGCATCATCTTTTTTTATTTTTCTTGTTTGCACCAGGGCAGAATGCAGGTACAAATTATGCGGCATTACAGTGGCACCGATAATTCCAATAGCAAGATACAGTGCGGTTTCTCCGGGAAGTGCGGCACTCATTCCTCTTGCTGCATATAATTCCTTTGCATCCGGTAACGATGGTACAATTCCCTTTAATACTTCAAATAATTTCGGTTGAGCAATGATGATGTTAATCAGAAAGCAAAATCCAATGATTCCAATTAAGGTAATGATAAATGCCTCCATTTTCCTAATGCCCAATCGTTGCAGGTAGAGTAGTAGGAATGTGTCCAGTACTGTAAATGAAACACCCCATATAAGTGGAAGGCCTGTTAATAATTGGATACCGATAGCCATTCCAAGTACTTCAGCCAGGTCGCAGGCCGCGATTGCAATTTCAGCAAGTATCCACAGTATTAAATTTACGGTCTTCGGATAGGTTTCCCTGTTAGCCTGGGCAAGATCTCGTCCTCTTACAATGCCCAATCTTGCACTCAATGATTGTAACAGCAACGCCATCAGGTTGCTCATAAGCAACACCCATATCAGTGAATATCCGTATTTGCTCCCTCCTGCAAGATCGGTAGCCCAATTGCCTGGATCCATGTACCCAACACTTACCAGGTAGGCCGGTCCGAGGAATGACAATATTTTTTTCCACCCCACTTGTTTGTGCGTTGTATCAACTGATCCATGCACTTCGCTAAGAGAATTGTCGTGAGTAATCCGTTCGGGCATATGAACAATATTTTATTGTGTTGTTCCGTTTGCAAGAAAACAATTGTTTACCTGTAATCGGGTTAGCCGCAAGTGTTCGTTTGGCCAGTATTCATTTAGTAACAGTAGTCATTCGTAAATTAGGCAAACCTAAATAAAAATATCAAACAAACCTAAGCATTAACCGCTGCCAAGATATTCACATATTCACTATTGTGTAATTATTACACGTTAAATTGAAAAATCAGTTTTATCTTGCGGTATTAACCAAATTGTCCATATAATGAATTTTTCTCAGTTTCAAATTCCGTATCCAGTTGATCATGCTTACCAGAAGAGAGTGGCTTACTTTTCCATGGAATTTGCAATTCATCAGCCTTTAAAAATATATAGTGGCGGATTGGGCTACCTCAGCGGATCTCATTTGAGAAGTGCGTATGAACTCAGGCAGAACTTAATTGGTATCGGCATATTGTGGAAATATGGTTATTATGATCAGGCACGTAACCAGGATCAGACTTTACAGGTTCAATGGAATGAAAAAATTTATAACTTCCTGGAGGACACGGGAATTAAATTTCAGATAGAAATACATGGTCATCCGGTATGGGTAAAGGCTTTATACCTGAACCCACAAACTTTCAGGAGTGCCCCTTTATTTTTATTAACCACCGACCTCCCGGAAAACGATTACGTTTCTCAAACCATTTCTCATCGTTTGTATGATGCTAATGTGGCAACTAAAGTTGCACAGTTTATTTTACTCGGAGTGGGAGGAGCGAAACTAATCGACGAATTAAATTTTAATCCCGATTTTTATCATCTTAATGAAGCACACGCGGCGAGTTCCATTTTTTATCTGTATAAAAAGTTTGGAAATAATAAAGCGGCAGTTACTGAAAAGCTGGTTTTTACTACACATACACCGGAAGAAGCCGGCAATGAAAAACATGATATTCAGTTGTGCGACCAGATGGGATATTTCTGTGGACTACCGTTGGAGGATGTTCGAAAATTAACCGGCATGAACGGCGAACAGTTTGATCATTCGCTGGTAGCCTTGCGTTTTGCAAAGATTGCTAACGGTGTAAGCCAGTTACATGGTGAAGTGAGCAGGAAAATGTGGAGCAAATACGATGGAATCTGTGAGATTAAATCTATTACCAATGCACAAAACTGGCATTACTGGGCCGACAAGCAATTGTATCATTTTATCGAAGAACACAATACGGATTCATTTATAGACCGAAAGAAATGGTTGAAGAAAAGAGCATTTGAAATTGTAGCAGATCAAACCGGTAAGATCATGGATCCGGACGTGCTTACCATAGTATGGGCAAGGAGATTTGCAGGATATAAAAGAGCAGATTTAATTACGAGAGATGAAGAAAGGTTCAAGGCTTTACTGAATAACAAAAAGTACCCGGTTCAAATTATATGGGCAGGAAGACCTTACCCGGTAGATTACCCGGCAATCAATGATTTTAACTACCTCGTAAATCTGAGCAAGAAATACGACAATGTTGCTGTTTGTATCAATTATGAATTATCATTAAGTAAAAGACTGAAACAGGCTTCGGATATCTGGTTAAATAATCCACGTGTTCCCAGGGAAGCTAGTGGTACAAGCGGAATGACTGCGGCTATGAACGGATCGGTAAATTTTAGTACGAACGATGGATGGATTTGTGAATTTATCAACCATGGTAACAATGGATTTCTTGTGCCACCGGTTGATTATACTTCAATGACCACAGAAGAACAGGATCAATACGACCTGGATAAGATGTATGATATTCTTGAAAACCAGATTTTGCCTATGTACTACGATAACCCGAATGTGTGGCGGCAGATTGTGAAAAACGGTATGAGGGATGTACGCTGGCAGTTTGATAGTAACCGTATGGCAAAAGAATATTACGATATCATGTATAAGTAATTAGCTTTATTAATGATCTTTGAATCCTTTTCGCTTATTACGGAAAGGATTTTTTTATTCTAAACAATACAATACAGCATGAAAAATTTTATTACTTCTTTCCAGGTAAGATGGGCCGACCTTGATCCGAATTTTCACATGCTGCATTCGAGGTATTATGATATGGGCGCACAGGCAAGAATGACCTACCTGGTTCAACAGGGCATAACGCCTGACTTTATGAAACAATACCAGATCGGACCAATTATATTCAGGGAGGAATGCATTTTTAAAAGAGAAATTGGTTTTGGTGATGAAATTAATATTGATGTTAAGATTAAAAAAATGACAACCGATTGTTCGAGATGGACGATGGTTCATCAAGTGTGGAAGAATAAAGATACACTTGCAGCATTAATGACTTGTGAAGGAGCGTGGATGAACGTACTAACAAGGAAACTTGCCATTCCTCCGGTAGAAGTTATTTCGATGTTCAATGATTCTCCCAAGACAACGGATTTTTTACTGTTCACAAAAGAAGATAAGAAAATTGATTAACTCCACTGCACAACTCTACCAACAGGCATATTCGGGACTTACCCGGAGAATTTGGTTATTGAGCATTGTTATGCTTATCAATCGTTGCGGTACTATGGTGCTTGCATTTATGACTTTGTATTGTAGTCACAGGGGGTATAGTATTGAGCAGGGAGGACTTGTTGTTGGTATTTATGGTGTAGGTGCAGTAACCGGTGCATTCATTGGCGGAAAAATAAGTGATACTTTCGGTTTCTACTATACGCAGTTTTTTGCATTATTCTTTGGAGGAGTATTGTTTATTGTATTGGGACAAATGAATTCATTTCTCTCGATTTGTATCTGTACATTTTTTCTAAGTACGGTAAATGAGTCTTTTCGCCCGGCAAATGCTACTGCAATAGCACATTACAGTACAGCAGAAAACCGCACGCAGTCATTTTCTTTGGTAAGACTTGCAATTAACCTCGGTTTTAGTGCCGGAACTGCTATTGGAGGCATACTCGCATCCATTGATTATAAATTTCTTTTCTGGACCGACGGTTTTACGAGTGTCACCGCATCATTTTGCCTGTTGCTATTGCTTCCTAAAGTTTCATTGAAGCAGCAACATGCTATATCACATAAAGCGGCAACTGCATCAGAAGCGCTTTCACCTTACCGGAATAAGAAGTTCCTTTATTTTCTTTTTTTCCAGGTATTGTTTGCAGTTTGTTTTTTTCAATTGTTTACTACTGTGCCCTTGTTTTTTAAAAAGCAACTTCAACTGAATGAATTCTGGATAGGAGTAGTAATGGCATTTAACGGAGTAATTATCGCATTGGTAGAAATGGTTTTGGTATTTAAACTTGAAGGTAAAAGTCCTTACCTGGTGTTGATTCGTTATGGAACTATCTTAATGGGACTTTCATTCCTGTTGTTGAATATGCCCTTTGAAAATGGATTGTTGGTTGCACTTATATCTATGACCGTATTAACGATTGCAGAAATGATTTCAATGCCGTTTATGAACAGTTATTATATTTCTTTGAGTGCAGAACAGAGCAGGGGACAATACGCAGGCCTTTATACCATGGCCTGGAGCATTGCTCAATTCGCAGGCAGCACTTCAGGTTCCGGAATTGCCGGCCGTTTTGGCTTTTACAATTTATGGCTGATCGTATTTGGTTTTTGCATGTTTACCGCTGCGGGCTATTATTGGTTGCAGAAAAAACACTAGCCTTGCATTCTTCAAATGAAAAAGCCGAATCATACTGTTCCGGCTTTTAAATAGATCTATTAATAACTTTTACGCAATTTATATTTTAATACTGGTAGGTTACAGTTGAATTAACTTTTGAAGTAATTGGCATGGATTGCCCCATAACATCCAGGTTCATATTCATGTTTGTGTCTGTTGTTACTTTATTCACCAATGATGTTTTAATATCAACAAGCATCGTTCCTGTTGCATTTGTGTCCATTGTAAATGCAGCTTCATTTCCCTGCATTTCCATTTCACCACTTCCGGTTCCTACAGATTTAAATTCTAAGGTTGCAACATTCCCGGAAATAGATTGAAGTGTGTACGTTTTTACTGTTTTTATTTTCCCGGTTACCGTGCTGTCTTTCCAGGTATCTCCTGCTTTTTTATCAGCCGGTAAAATAAAAAATGCACTTTCCATTACGGCATCTTTATCGTTACCACCCATTGCAGACATTAATCCGGCAAATGGATTTTCTGTTTCTTCTGGGTTTTTGTTGTTGTTTTTTGCTATTACGGCACCGGTTAAACGATCGAGGAATGAAGTGTCGGGGATATTTAATTTGCTACTTATTTCTTTTCCCATTTCATTGTCTTTGTCTTCCGGTTTTTCAGAATCATAACTCTGATCCTGTCCCATCATTTTAATGGAAACGGCAAATTTTGAAAGGGTATTGGAAATCTGGTAATTTTTTTCATCTGCTCCAATTACTTTTAAGATATTGGTAGAAGCTGTGGTGTTTGTCATTTCCATACCCATTGCCAGTTCTGAATTGGAACTGGATGAGCTGGTTACCGTAATCACCTGTCCGGTTTTCAATATAATACCTGCCTTTGCAGATGAAACTGATGATGAAGCATTGCCTGTGTTTACAGTAGCTGCGGTTTGTTTTGTTGATTTACATGCAAGCAGACTGCTAAATAAGCAGGCGCTGAGTAATAGAAATTGATATTTTTTCATGTGATGATAGTTGAAATTACGATGCGAAGTTAATGATCAGCATTTTTTATAAAGTTGTAAAAAAATGGGTTACTGAAAACAGTAACCCACATAAACTTAAAGATGAAATTAATTATTCAACAACTGTTACATTAACAGCATTCATTCCTTTTTTACCGTTTACTACCTCAAATTCTACCTTATCACCTTGTTTAATCTCATTAATTAAACCGCTAACATGTACAAAGGTTTCTTTGTCAGATTCAGAATGTTTAATAAATCCGAATCCTTTTTCTGTGTTGAAAAACTTAACGGTTCCTTGATTTTTTGTCTCCATTTTAAAATTGTATTGTATTAATAAAGCGCAAAGGTAAGGGAATGAACCTAATAATTGAAACATTTTACGAGGTAATACGCATGTATGAAAAGATGTTAAAACATTCTTTTGTTCAAAAAAGATATTCAAAACTTGCTTTAATGTTAATGAAGAGAGATAAAAAAAGTGAATCAGCGATACTTGTGTATTGACGCTGATTCACTTAGTGCGTTTTTTAACGAAAGAACATTCAGGCTTCCTTCACTTCTTCCATGTAAGCACTAACCGGCTCACAGGTGCATACTAAATTTCTATCACCGAAAGTATTGTTCACCCGGCTAACAGATGGCCAGAATTTATTTTCCTTTACATAGTGCAATGGATAAGCAGCCTGTTGCCTGCTATATGCATGATTCCAATTGTTTGCTGTAATTACAAATTGAGTATGAGGTGCATTCTTTAACGGATTATCTGTTTTATCTGAATTCCCTTCTTCGATAGCCTTTATTTCTGAACGAATACTAATCAATGCATCGCAGAAGCGATCCAGTTCAGATTTATCCTCACTTTCTGTTGGTTCAATCATAATAGTTCCTGCAACCGGGAAACTCAAAGTAGGTGCATGAAAATTATAGTCCATTAATCTTTTGGCAACATCCTCCGCTTCAATACCTGCACTTTGCTTAAACGGACGAAGATCTACGATGAACTCATGACCACAAGTGCTGTTCTTTCCTGTATATAATATTTTGTAATGCCCCCTCAGTTTTTTCTTCATATAATTTGCATTGAGGATTGCGTATTCAGTACTTTTTTTCAAACCTTCAGCACCAAGCATTTTAATGTAAGCATAGCTGATTAATAAAATACTTGCACTACCAAAGGCTGCGGCGCTAACTGCATGAATGGCTTTGTTGTTATTGTCTAAAGAAACATGGCCGGGCAGATACGGTGCTAACTTTTCATTTACACAAATTGGCCCCATGCCTGGTCCACCACCTCCGTGCGGTATAGCGAAGGTTTTGTGAAGGTTCAAATGACAAACATCTGCACCAATATATCCTGGGCTTGTTAATCCAACCTGCGCATTCATATTGGCTCCATCCATATAAACCAATCCGCCGTTTTCATGCGTGATGTTGCAAATTTCACGGATACTTTCTTCGAATACACCATGCGTACTTGGATAAGTTACCATCGTACCTGCAAGATTAGCTTTATGTTTTTCAGCATTCATACGCAAATCTTCCACATCAATATTGCCTTGTTCATCACATTTGGTAACTACAACTTTAAAACCAGCCATTACAGCAGATGCAGGATTGGTACCATGTGCAGAAATAGGAATGAGTATGATATTTCTGTGTGATTCATTTCTGTCTTGATGATAAGCTCTTATCGTAAGCAATCCGGTATATTCTCCCTGGGCACCGCTGTTAGGCTGTAAGGACGTTGCCGTAAAGCCTGTTATATTACATAACCATTCGCTTAGTTCATCGATTATTTGCTGGTAACCTCTCCACTGATAGGATGGAGCAAATGGGTGAATGCTGTTAAATTCAGGCCAGCTAACCGGGATCAATTGTGTAGCAGCGTTGAGTTTCATTGTGCAACTACCAAGAGAAATCATGGAAGTATTCAGGCTTAGATCTTTATTTTCCAGGCTTTTTATGTAGCGCATCATTTCTGTTTCGCTCCTGTGCGTATTAAATACAGGATGCGTAAGGAATGAAGAAGTGCGTGTAAGCGTAGACGGTATGTTTTCAAGCAGCGTATCTGAGTCAAAATCAATTACGGCCGTATCACTGTCTTTTGTTGAAGCGAAAAGATGCAATATATCCAATACATCTCTTTGCGTGCTTGTTTCATCAAGCGTGATGGAAAAACTGTTGTTGGTATAGTGGAAATTTATTTCTCTGGCTTCTGCTGCGGATCGCAGTGGTTTTACATTATCAATAGCAATTTTAATTGTATCAAAATAATAATCGTTTTCGTTTACAAAACCAATATTGGCGAGTTCATTACTTAACGATTGTGTAAGTAAGCTAATTCTTTTTGCAATATTTTTTATCCCATCAGGTCCATGATATACAGCATACATTGCCGACATATTGGCCAGCAGCGCCTGGGCTGTACAGATATTGCTGGTAGCTTTTTCCCGGCGAATATGTTGCTCACGTGTTTGTAATGCCATACGAAGGCACCTGTTACCCTGGGCATCAACACTCACGCCAATGATTCGTCCAGGTATATTTCGTTTGAATTCATCTTTGGTTGCAAAAAAAGCCGCATGCGGTCCGCCAAATCCCATAGGTACACCGAGCCTTTGTGCGTTACCGATAGCTACATCTGCGCCAAGTTCACCGGGAGGTGTTAACAATGCCAATGCAAGTAAATCGGTAGCCATTACCACATGTGCATTTACGGTATGTGCATTTTCAATAAAGTTGCGGTAATCGGTAACCAGGCCATTTTTATTCGGATATTGTACAATGGCGCCAAAATAACTTTCATCGAGCGCACTATTATTATAGTCGCCAAAAACTAGTTCTACATTAATAGGCTTAGCTCTCGTTATCAATACATCTTTTGTTTGTGAAAAAATATTTTCATCAACAAAGAACTTTGGAGCAGTTATATGATCATGGTCTTTATTCTTGTTATTGAACAGCATGGCCATTGCCTCTGCCGCGGCAGTACCTTCATCAAGTAAACTTGCATTGGCAATTGGTAAACCGGTCATATCACTCACCATTGTCTGAAAGTTGAGCAAACTTTCCAGCCTTCCCTGTGCAATCTCAGCCTGGTAAGGTGTGTATTGTGTGTACCATCCCGGGTTTTCAAAAATATTCCTCAGTATAACACTTGGAACTATGCTGTTATAATATCCCTGCCCGATGTACGATTTGTACACTTTATTGAGAGAGGCTATTTTTTTTAATTCTGTGAGATATTCATATTCACTCATGGGACCGCCGGTTTGCAAAGGTTTTTCCAGGCGAATGGACGGTGGGACTGTTTTATCAATGAGTTCTTCTATTGAAGAAACGCCAATAGTTTCGAGCATTGCTTTTGTTTCTTCTTCATTTGGACCAATATGTCTTTGTGTAAATTCCTGACTTTGTTGTTCGAAAAGATTCATATGATTTATTTTACCGGCTTAAGAATTGGGCTGTATATCAATTAGCCCGGATGAAATTAATTCTAACGAGTATCGCTCACTTGAACTGAGAACCACTATTATGAGGCTGGAGATCAGGAGCTGGCTTGTTGAACGCCGCAAATTTACGATAACAGCGTTATATTACGTGCTGATTCAGGAGATGGTTTATTGCTGTGGAAAAAAGACGAATAAGTGAATTGCTGCAAATCAGTAGCACATATTCAATAGTCAGGATCAATGAAATTGTGTACATGGGAATCAAAAGGCGAGAATCGCACTTAAATTTTTTAGGGTTTTAAAAATGTTATTTATTGATTATCTATGAGCGAACCACTACCAGCCAATTGGCAGAAGAAGTCGGCAGAAAGCCATAAGAAATTCAAGCAATTCCTCGCAAGGGCGGATAAGAACAGTGTTTTAAAAAAGTTGCCCGAATTACATGAAGCCGCATTTGAGAAAATAAACTGCCTGGATTGTGCGGCCTGCTGTAAGAATTATTCTCCCCGTTTTAAAACACCGGATCTTAAGCGAATATCCAAACACTTAAGGATGAAAGAAGGGGAGTTTATAGAAAAATATCTTGTGCTGGATGAGGAAGGTGATTATGTAGTGAAATCAAAACCATGCCCGTTCCTTGGTAATGATAATTTTTGCAGTATATATGATGTTCGTCCTTCCGACTGTGAAAGATTTCCTTATACAGATGAAGATGTGATTATCCGTCGCCAGCAGCTCACATTGAAAAACAGTAGCTTTTGCCCCATTGTATATTACGTACTGGATAAATTTACTGCTGGTTAAACCGGGAGAAAAAAAGTGATAAGTTGTTGATTTTTAGGCGTTATGGAGATGACATCTAGATGTCAACCAGATGTACTCGAGATGTAGTCAAGACGTATTCTGGTTGTATTCCAGATGTATTCCAGATGACGGCAGGATGTATTCTAGCTGTCAACCTGATGCCATCCTGATGCCATCTTGATGTCAACCCGGTATTTTCATCTTTTCTTCCGAGCCACTAATTTCCTACTCCGCTGTAAGCTCTGCATAGGCTGCCGTCAATGGCCTTTCAATACCTTCGCCTGCCCATTGTGGTGAACCGGGGATCGTAGCCGCTTTTAAAATTTCTTCTTTTGATTTTCCTGTTTTAATCCCATCGTTTACAAATGAAAGCACATTTTCGAGGTAGTTTTTAAATGCATGGAGGTCGGCAGATGTTGCTATAACATCATAACCCTCACCCGCATGTCCGCATATATAGGTAGTTTTTTTCGGGAATACAGATGTCGTTTTTTCCAATACTTTAATCCAGCTCGAGATATTCGCACCTGCACTTTTGTCGATATACGGATGCTTCCTGTTAAAAACAAGGTCTCCCATATGTACAATGCCCGAATGTTTCAAATGCACAATAGCATCTCCATTTGTATGCCCGGCGCCAAAATAGTGTAAGCTGTATTCTTCCTTACCTAATTTCTCCGACCAAACAGTTCCGAAAGTTTGGTCAGGATAAAGTTGCTTTTCAACCGTATTATTTTTCTCTGCAACTTTCTGTTGATTTATTTTACTGTTCTCATGTGCCAGAACATGTGTTACCAAACCTTTAAATACGATATTGCCTGCCGTATGGTCGCCGTGATGATGTGTATTTATCAATAACCTGAATGGCTGTTCTGTTTTCTTTTTTATTTCATCTATCAGGTGTTGGGCTGTATCAGGAAATTGTGCATCTACCACCAATGTACCTTCTTTGGTTAGCATAAATAAAATCGTTCCGCCTTTCTCAGTAAATATGCCCACATTGTCTGTTAGCATTTTTATATTGTACGAAGGATCACTGAAAAGAGCCGCCATTGTTTTTGATTGTAATAAAGCTAATGCACCTAAGGTGATACCTGTGTTGCGAATAAAAGACCTGCGTTTCATAAAATTGTTTTTATTTATTACATAATCAATATTCCATTTTTCGTAACGATGGAGCTTTAAACCAGGTAAAAAGCACCACGGCAATCGTCATACAACCACCAAAAACTACAGAAGGCACAGTGCCCATCAACTTTGCCATTACCCCGCTTTCAAATTGCCCCAGTTCATTTGAAGAATTAATGAACATGCTGTTTACCGACATTACTCGTCCCCTTAACTCATCCGGTGTTTTTAACTGAAGAATTGTACCTCTTATTACCACACTCACGCCGTCCATACATCCGCTCAGCAATAAAGCAACAAATGACAACCAGAAAACTTTTGACAATGCAAATAAAATAATGCATCCTCCAAATGCAGCTACAGCAAAAAACAACAACCGTCCTTGCTTTGCTTGCAGCGGCCGGATCGTTAACAATGTTACGGTGATGATCGATCCGATGTCTGTAGCCGCATTTAACCAGCCGAATCCCCTTGGCCCGATGAATAAAATATCTTTAGCAAAAACAGGAACCAAGGCAACAGCTCCTCCAAACAATACCGCAAATAAATCAAGTGATAGCGCACCCAATACCTCCTTTGATTTAAATACATAGTTTAAACCTTCCTTTACGCTTTGCCAGGTTCTGGAATGCACATTGATTAATACCGGTTTTTCAGACAAGCGTGACAGTAACGAATAGCCGCTAATTACAAAAGCAAGTATGATACAAAAACTATAATTGATTCCCACCCAGTAAATGAGGAAACCAGCCATGGCATGTCCAAAGATTGAACCGATCAGCCAGGTTGCTGAACTGATGGTTGTTGCTGATGGCAAATTTTCTTTCGGAACGATCTGGGCAATCATCGCCGAAAATGTAGGTCCGGAAAATGCCCGTATAGCACCCGTAAAAGCAATTACAGTACAAATCAATACAGCCAGCATCCAATGATGCACCTGCGAAGAAATAAATCCTGTTGACAACAGCACCAGCAACAACACACAAATTATATACAGCCGGATGCATTTTAACAATAAACCACGTTTCTCCGTTTTATCTATATGATGCCCGGCATATAAAGCCAGCGATAACGCTGGAATAACTTCCGATAAACCAACCAGCCCTAATGCCAGGGGACTGTTCGTTACCTGGTACATCCACCAGCCAATAACGGTGCCCGTCATACGAAGTCCCATGATATAAATAAATCTGCCTGCAACGAAATTCCTGAACTCTTCTACTTTCAATGCGGCGTATGGGTTTCTATTTCTGGGTAGTGCTGACAAAGACGTGTTTGTTTAGGTGAATTTCATATTTATTGTTCAGGGTAGCGTGAGGTAATACTGACCGGTTTCGTATTCTTTATTTAATGCATCTGTGATCACTTTTACATGCGCTTCGTTGCCGAGGAAATCAGCATTGCTTACATCAACAAAAAGCGTTTTTATATTGTGTTGCTTAATATACTGTGTGTATGTTTCCTGTAAAGAAAACAGATAATCATTGGGAATGCTCTGCTCGTAATCACGGTTTCTTTTTTTGATATTTTCCTGCAACTTATTCACCGGGCAATGCAGGTAAATCAGTATCTCTGGCTGAACAATCTGAGGGTTAATGATCTCAAACAATTTCTGGTAAAGCCTGAATTCTTCATCGGGCAGGTTTACTTTAGCGAACAACAGGCACTTAGTAAAAAGATAATCCGAAATCGTGATGCTTTGAAACATATCTTTCGTTTGCAGCAGCTCTTTCAGTTGCTTATACCTTTCCGCCATAAAAAACAATTCAAGCGGAAATGCATACTGCTGCGGGCTTTCATAAAATTTCGGCAGAAACGGATTGTCGGCAAACTCTTCTAAAATGAGTCTTGCATTGTAATATTTACTTAAAATGTGCGATAACGTGGTTTTTCCTGCACCTATATTCCCCTCAATCGTTACAAAATTATATTTCATTTCGTTTGCAAAATAAGGGTAAAGCGCAAATGCCCGTCTACATTTTTTTCACATTCAGTTTGTCGGTACACTCTATTAAAAGACGATGAATGCTTTTATTGTAAACCGGGTGGATGAGTAATGGAGAAAGGCTGTTCAATGGTGTTAATACAAACCGTCTTTCCCGGATGTGCGGATGCGGCACTGTTAATAGATCAGTAGAAATGATTTCTTTATTGAAAAAAAGAATATCAATATCTATGATACGCGGCGCATTTTTAATCGTCCGTTTTCTTCCCATCTTATTTTCAATGCCCAGGATGGTTTGCATTGTTTCCAAAGCGGGAAGGCGGGTTTCTACAATGATCACCTGGTTAATAAAATCGGGCTGATCTGTTTTGCCCCAGGCAGCCGTTTGGTATAAAGCAGATTTCCTTAAAATTTTACCGATAGAATCATGAATGTATTTGCGGGCTATCGATAGTTGCTCTTTACTATTGCCCATATTGCTGCCGAGAAGAAGCCAGGTTTTATTCATCGGATCATTTGCCGGGTTGTAGATGATTGTTGCCAGGTAAAATTAAGTGATTATTATGTGTTACAGGTTTGATTATTGATTTGATCACAACAATATATAAGTGCTGCAATTTTATGTTTGTAAAAAAACTAGCTTTACGCCTCAAAATTCAGCGTTAATGCAACCCTTTAATCAGTTCAAGGCATTTGTTGCCATACTGGAAGCCAGTTTCCGTTCTATCCTGGCAACGCCAAGTGCATTATTCTTTAGTTTTTTATTCCCGGTTATTTTCATATTTATTTTCGGATCCTTCGGAGGTGGAAATGGTGTTCATTATAAAATTGCTTTGTCCGACAATGCAGATACCACCAATGAATTGTACGACAGCATCAAGGCCAACGAACTTATCAGCATCGTATCTTTTAAAAATAAAAAAGGGCAAACAGATACTGCAGAAAGACGAAAAGCGCTGGAAAAAGGGCGGCTATCCGCTATCGTAAGTATTCAGAAAATTGCAGACAGCAACGGCAATAAACGATACATCATACGTGATACATTAACCAATTCCAGTGGTAACGATATTACTGCATTGCAACAAATTTTTACCAGTATATCCAACAGCATCCTGTTAAAAAATATTCCGGGTCACCAGTTCCCGGCGGTGATACCTTTCGTTTATGCAGTACGTGAGTATCGTAACATCGATTTCGTGCTGCCGGGTATGCTTGGATTCTCCGTTCTCTTCTCCACGTTATTCGGAATTTCTTTCATCTTTTTCCAGTTCAGGCAACAACTTATTTTGAAAAGATTTTACGCCACTCCGGTGAGTCGGATGAATATTTTATTGGGAATCGGGATCAGCAGGCTGGTATTTCAACTGATCAATGTGCTGATGTTAATTGCACTCGGGTATTTCTTTCTTCATTTTACTTTGGTTCATGGTTTCTTTACATTTCTTGAAATGACAACCATGACTATAATCATGTTATTGCTCTTGCTGGGTGTGGGATTGATCATTAGCAGTATTGTAAAATCAGATACTTCCATACCACTGTTTATAAATCTCTTTGCATTTCCACAAATGTTACTTGCAGGAACATTTTTTCCGATTGATGTTTTTCCGCCCTGGCTGCAAACCATCTGCCGTTATGTGTTGCCGTTAACGCAATTCAACGATGCCATGCGGAAAATTTCATTCAGTGGTTTGCATATCTGGGGTTGTGGCAAAGAGTTGGGCATACTGGCAATATGGATGCTGATTATTTACACGGTAGCCATTAAAGTTTTTAAATGGGAATAAAATGAAACAATTAAAAGGTGTAGTATTTGTACTGGCAGGTTTATTCCTGATGATAACACTGGTTTCCCTGTTAATGCCATCAAAAGTTATGACAGTTCGTTCAGTGGTTATTCACAGTGATAGTAAATCGATCATTAGCCAGGTAAACGATCTTTCAAACTGGAAGCATTGGCATCCGGTATTTTCGAAAGACAGTAATGCTATTAAAATAAGTAATCCTTCTTATGGTGTGAACGCGTATGCAAGCTGGAATCCAAATGGCGTTGAAACGAAATTACTCATCACCGAAGCAGGCGCCACACATATCAAAGCATCCATCATGCGACCGGGAGAAAAAGATGTGATCAACATTATAAGTGTAAACCCTGTGAATGATAGTACTGCCATGCAGGTAGAGTGGAGGGCGCTTACTACCTTACGCTGGTATCCCTGGGAAAAATTTTACGGCATTTTTGTAGATAAACTTACAGGACCCGGTTATGATACGGCGCTGAATAATCTCAGGTTATTTATGGAGGAAAAAAAATGATCAATCCGGTAAGCTTATTTTGCCCATGGTGGTAGCAGGAAAATTTTTGGATCCCTTACCATACGACTCTTTATTGCCACTTAAACATTCATTGGCAAGTACAGCAAAAAGAACCGCCTCCTTTGCATCGGGATGAATATTTTTTTCAATTGTGTTACGAATGGGTAAATGCGGAACTTCTTTTCTGATATGATCCATCAGCAACGGATTATGCAAACCACCACCGCTGATATATAACCGGCTCTTGTCTTTACAATAATTTCTGATCGCCTGCACAATTACGGCTCCCGTAAATGCATTCAGGGTTGCCAATACATCTTCAACAGGCAATAAAGTTGCAGAGGAAACCTGTAATGCTGTATCCAGGAATTCCAGGTTGAACACTTCAGGTCCGGTAGTTTTTGGAAACGGAATAGCAAAGAAAGGATGATGCTTTAATGCATTAAGCAAGGTTGTATTTATATTCCCGGTGCTGGCAATAGCCGCGTTGTTATCATAATATTTCCCGGGAAAACTCCGTTGAACAAATGCATCCATTAATGTGTTACCCGGACCAATATCTGACGATATTATTTCATCGAAACCTGCACCTGCGGGCAAAAAGGTAAAATTGGAAATGCCACCTATGTTTATCAATAACACATCTTCTTCTTTTTCTCCAAATAATAAAAAATCTCCGTAAGCGGCAAGCGGCGCACCTTCACCACCTGCTGCAATATGTTTCTGGCGAAAATCGCTTAGCGTTATAATGCCGGTGTGCACAGCAATCTGATCTGCATCACCAATTTGTAAGCTGGCGTTACCAAACTTTTCTTTTCTATGCTGATGCAGCGGCGCATGATAAACGGTTTGCCCGTGACTGGCGATGCAATCAACCGAAGCAGCATCCAGTTTCCATTTCTGTAAACAATGATTAATAATTGCGGCGTGTTGTGTACCGATCCATTCATTCAGCAAACATAATTTTTCAAGTAGTATCTCCTCCCTGGAAAAAATTGTTCTCAATTCCTGCTTAAAATCGGCATCGTAAGCAATTGTTTCAAAATGTAACAGGTTAACTGTTGTGTTTTTTCCACTTCCTTCAATGGCACACATTGCCACATCAAGCCCGTCGAGCGATGTGCCACTCATTAAACCAAGGATGTTACGTTTACGCTTATGCGCAATTGAATACAGATGTTCGATATTAGTAATCATGGATGCTTTGATATGAATTGCAGGTTGCGTTTAATGCCACTGAATTTTGTTCTTTTAATGGGTGAGTGTTTAAAGATAAGTTTAAATTGTTCCTCTGTTAAATCGTTCCATTCCTTAGTAGTAAAATGTAAAACTGCCGGAATGGGGGTGAAATTGATTTCGTTGTGTGGTTTGGCAAAACGGTTCCATGGACAAACATCCTGGCAGGTATCGCAGCCAAACATCCAGTTATCAAATCTGTCTTTCATAGATGCCGGTAACAACGCATCTTTCAGTTCAATAGTGAAATAAGAAATGCATTTGCTTCCATCAATAACTTTGTTGGGTAATATGGCATCAGTTGGGCAGTGATCTATACACTTTGTACAACTGCCGCAATAATCTTTTGTCAGTGGATCATCGTACTCTAGTTCAAGATCTACGATCAAAGTTGCAATAAAAAACCAGGATCCCTGTTGTTTATGAATGAGATTCCCGTTTTTGCCGATCCAGCCAAGCCCGCTTTTCTGTGCCCACGTTCTTTCAAGAACCGGTGCGCTGTCTACAAATCCTCGCCCGTTGATTTCACCGGTTTTAATTTTTATCTCGTCTAAAAAAACATGGAGTTTATTCCTGATCACTTCGTGGTAATCATTCCCATACGCATATTTTGCGATCTTCGGTTGTTCAGCATTTTGTTGTTCACCTGGAAAATAATTCAATAACAATGTGATCACAGATTTTGCGCCGGGCACCAGTTTACATGGATCTACCCGCAGGTCGAAATAATTTTCCATGTATTGCATTTTGCCATGCATGCCTTTATTGAGCCAGTCTTCCAACCGCCTGGCATCTTCATCGAGGAACTCCGCTTTGGCAATACCGCAATAGTTAAATCCAAGCCTGCTGGCAGTTTGTTTAATAAACCTGGTATGATCACCTGATGAATACATGAAGTAGGGGTATAAAAATACAAAAGCCCCGTAACTCTACAGGGCTTCAGGGTATCATTAATTTCAATTATAAGTTGATATCGTAACCAATTAAACCAATCAGTTCAAAATAACCAAACCCGTGTGTGGCTCGGTTCCCTTTTTGAGTAGAGGTGTTGGCAAGTGCATTTATGTAATGCACATATCCTGTTTTACCTGTTCCCTCGAGGAAAAGTTTTTTCAACACATATAACCTGGCCCCGCCTTCCACACCAAAATTATAACCAGCTACATGGAAGTTGTTATTTAATCTTTCTCCACGCCAGGTAAAATCTGTACGGGGAATATTGATACCGGCACCTGCTTTCCAGATATAATTCAGCAAGGGTGTTCCTTTTTTCTTTTTAGTGATCAAAGTATGTTGCTGAACATAGTTGATGTGCAGCCAATTGGCACCGTCGGTATGTTCAAAATGAAGAAAATTATTTCTGTCCATGATGCTGTCGCCGTCAACCCTTTTTCCATCAATCGTTCCGGTAACATGAACTTTTTGTCCGTCGGTAACCACATACTTCGCATGATCAAAATTCAGTTCAATCGATTTTGTATGTTTTTGATTGATGTAAAAACCTATCCGGTAATTGTATTGCGGTATGGAAATTTCCAGCGGCTCTTTAATGATGGCATCCATATCAGGTTTATCATGGGCCTTGGCATTATGGATCTTAAAATTATTGCCATTACTCATTTTAAAATGGATAGTACTTTTTGTGTACCATTCGGTATTATAACCCCATTGGAAATACATTCCTTTTATCCATTTTTTTTGATTGCTTTTTTGAGCATGTGTTGTGAGTGCAACAAGTACCAGGAAAGGCACCAGCAGTAGTTTATTCGCCTTCATCAGATGAGTTTATTAAAATCCGCCGCAAAGCTACATCAGAAATAATTGAGTTGAATAAAAATTTCTATTCTTAAAAAGGAAAAGTACCTGTAATAATTGCATGAAATATTACAATAATCTGCAATGCAGGCAGTAAAATCATACAACGTATGTCATAATTGCTAAAATATTATTTGGAGAAGAGTTTGATAGCTAATACCGAACAAAATACTTTTATTATTTATGAATCTGAATAATTTCACAATAAAGGCTACAGAAATTGTACAACAGGCGCAGCAACTTGCTTTCAATGCTCAAAACCCGAGTATTGAAAATGAGCATTTACTGAAGGCATTACTTACCATGGAGGATTCTCCAATAGAATACCTGCTGAAGAAAAACAATGTTACCGTAAATCTCGTTCAACAAAAACTGGATGAACTGCTGAGAAAACTACCTACAACTACAGCTCAACCAGCACAATCATTGGGAAGAGATGCCAATGCTTCTATGTTAAGGGCGGGTGCTGTGTTAAAAACATTCGGGGATGAATTTGTAACTCCGGAACATTTATTACTTGCTATCCTCCAGGGATCAGACGCTCCGGCTAAACTATTAAAAGATGCCGGGTTAACTGAGAAGGGCCTGGTTGCCGGTATTAAAGAATTGCGCAAAGGCTCAACCGTTTCTTCTCAAACACAGGAAACACAATTTAATGCGTTGAATAAATATGCGAAGAACTTAAATGAACTGGCCCGCTCTGGTAAACTGGATCCGGTTATTGGTCGTGATGAGGAGATAAGGAGAACACTGCATATTTTAAGTCGCCGTTCAAAAAATAATCCCATCCTGGTAGGTGAACCCGGTGTTGGTAAAACAGCTATTGCGGAGGGACTGGCCATGCGAATTGTAAATGGAGATGTACCGGAGAACCTGAGATCTAAAGTGATTTATTCGCTTGATATGGGGCAGTTGATTGCCGGGGCAAAATATAAAGGTGAATTTGAAGAAAGACTAAAGTCGGTTGTTAAAGAAGTTATTTCTGCTGAAGGCGAAATCATTTTATTTATTGATGAAATTCATACGCTTGTTGGTGCAGGCGGCGGAGATGGAGCAATGGATGCAGCCAATATCTTAAAACCGGCTTTGGCGAGGGGAGAGTTAAGAGCAATAGGGGCTACAACATTGGCTGAATACCAGAAATTTTTTGAAAAAGATAAAGCACTGGAACGCCGTTTCCAGAAAGTAATGATCGATGAACCGAGTACCGAAGATGCGATCTCCATTCTGCGTGGATTGAAGGACCGGTATGAAACCTATCATCATGTGAGAATAAAAGATGAAGCAATTATTGCAGCGGTAGAATTGTCGCACCGGTATATCAGCGATCGTTTTTTACCAGATAAAGCCATCGACCTTATTGATGAAAGTGCAGCAAAACTCCGGCTGGAAATGAATTCGATGCCGGAGGAATTGGATAAACTGGAGCGGCAGATCAGGCAGCTCGAAATTGAAAGAGAAGCCATCAAGCGGGAACATGATGAAACAAAATTGAAAGACCTGAATACCGAAATTGCAAATCTTTCGGTAGAAAGAGATACCTATACCGCTAAATGGAAACAGGAAAAGGAAATCGTTGAAAAAATACAAAACGGAAAGGCGAATATAGAACACCTGAAGCAGGAAGCTGAACAGGCGGAACGTAACGGCGACTATGGAAAAGTTGCAGAGATACGCTATGGAAAAATCAAGGAACAGGAATTGCTGATTTCAGAATTAACGTCACAGCTTAATGAATTATCTGAAAAAAGATTATTGAAAGAAGAAGTGGATGGAGAGGATATTGCCGAAACAGTGGCGAAAGCAACCGGCATCCCGGTGGCCAAAATGTTACAGAGTGAAAGGGAAAAATTGTTGAAGCTGGAAGATGAATTGCATAAGCGTGTGGTAGGTCAGGATGAAGCAATTGAAGCAGTGGCTGATGCCATTCGCCGAAGCCGTGCAGGTTTGCAGGATGCAAAGAAGCCGATCGGTTCATTTATTTTCCTGGGTACAACAGGTGTAGGTAAAACTGAATTGGCGAAAGCACTGGCAGATTACCTGTTTGATGACGACAGCATGATGACGAGAATTGACATGAGTGAATACCAGGAAAAACACTCAGTAAGCAGGTTGGTTGGTGCGCCTCCGGGATATGTTGGGTATGATGAAGGCGGGCAGCTTACGGAATCGGTTAGACGAAAACCATATTCAGTGGTGTTACTGGATGAAATTGAAAAAGCACACCCGGATGTTTTTAATATCCTGTTGCAGGTGTTGGATGATGGAAGGTTAACGGATAATAAAGGCCGGGTGGTAAATTTTAAAAATACGATTGTGATCATGACCAGCAATATGGGCAGCCAGGTGATACAGGATAACTTTGAAAAAGTTACAGAGAAAAATAAGGAAGAGGTAGTGGAAAGAACCCGGCAGGAAGTGATCAATCTACTGCGGCAAACGATTCGGCCGGAATTTTTAAACCGGATTGATGAGATCATCATGTTCCAGCCGCTGATGAAGAGTGAAATTAAAGGCATCATCGAAATCCAGTTGAACCAGCTCAAAAAACTGGTGGCTCAAAGTGGCATCGACCTTAGGTTTAGTGACTATGCATTGGATTACCTGGCAGAAAATGGGTATGACCCACAGTTTGGGGCAAGGCCGTTGAAAAGACTGATCCAGAAAGAAATTGTAAACCAGTTGAGTAAGCGGATCCTGGCCGGAGATATCGATAAAACCCGGCCGGTTCTGGTAGATGTTTTTGATGGAATGGTTGTGTTCAGGAACGAAGTTTTAGCAGGCAATGTAGCTGGCTAATAACGACTGTGCATAATTTGGGTATTATATTTAATGTGTTGAATGTCAGTTAAAATTTTACTTTTTTACGGAAAAATTTATTAACGGCTTTTATTGCATTTTAAATAATATTACCTTCACCGCACTTCAAAATCAGGGGACTGGTTTATAAGTATTATTATTAATACATAATTGTTGGATAAAGAAGAAACAACAGTTGTAAAGACGAAAAAAGGAAAGAATATGGCATTCAAAAAAGACGTGGTTGAAATCATTGAACCAAAAGATGTTTTCGTAGGAAATATCAAAGCAGAAGTTACATTAGAGGAATTTGGGGAGTATGAAAGTGAGGCTTGCGCAAAAGCAAATGAAGTAGTGAAGCAATTACTTGAAGATTATGACGGACAGATCAGGTTTAATTTCAGACATTTTCCGTTAACGAATATTCATCAGAGAAGTTTAAAGGCAGGGGAAGCGGCAGTAGCTACTGCACAGGAAGGTAAATTTTGGGAAATGCACAATATCCTGTTTGCTAACAGGAGAAATTTAGGAACAACCAGTTTGAAATTGCATTCTAAAGAAGCAGGTGTAAACAGTAAAAAATTTCTCGACGACCTGGTAAATGCTACATTTGGCTGGCAGGTTCAGGGCGATTTAAAAGAAGGACTGACCAGGGGCGTAAAAGATGTTCCTACTTTTTTTGTAAATGGCGAACGGGTAACAGGTAAACCAACTTATGATGAGTTGAGTAAAGCCATTGATGCAGCGCTGAAAAAACTTAAAAAGAAAACACCGGTAAAGCAGGTTAAATCAACCAAACAAAAACAAAGAGCTTAATAGTTGCAGCCCCCGAAATAACGGGGGCTTTTTTTTACAACTAGTGAACATTTACTGCTTACTGTTAGTAAATAGAAAAGAAACAGCAATCATAAGATTTAATAAATTCGGGCATGATTGGTTTTACCGCAACATTGAAAAAATTCGGGCAGCAGGGAGAAAAAACCGGGTGGACATATATTTCTGTACCAGCAACCATCGCCAATAAAATAAAACCCGGCAACAAAAAATCTTTCAGGGTTAAAGGGAGTATTGATGCCTGTACATTAAAGTCAGTAGCTTTATTGCCAATGGGTGGCGGAGATTTTATCATCCCTGTAAATGCTTCCATGCGGAAAATTATACGAAAGCCTTTAGGATCAAAAGTGGAAGTAGAGATGGAAGAAGATACAAAAGTTGTTTCTATATCAAAAGACTTACGGAAATGCCTGGCCGAAGAACCGGAAGCAAAAGCTTATTTTGAATCTTTGGCAAAATCACATCAGCAATATTATTCCAAATGGATTGAACAGGCCAAAACAGTGGAAACAAAAAGTCGCCGCATTGCTGCAGCTTTACATGCATTTACCCATAAGCTTAGCTACAGTGAAATGATGCATTGGCAGAAAAGCAGGAGAGAAATTTAATCTTCCACATCAATATAATATTGCAACACAATATTGCCATCTGCTACAACTTTTACCGGGTAACTGTCGGCTTTTTTAAATTTATAGGAGAATTTTAAATTGCCATCACTGTCAGTAAAATTCATGGGTTCAGATTTGGTTTGTTTTGAGCCTTCGCCCATCACCAAAGTAATAGCGGAAATTGTTTTTTTAGCATTGTGTATAAATCCAAAATTCACGGGAGTAGTTGTTTTTGTTTTGATATGGCCGGTGATCGGTGAAGGTTTTTGTAATCCATAACTATATGCGGCATTTCCTATAACCGGTAAGGCATAAAATTCTTTTTCGCTTCTTTTTTCATCTCCTAATAACCAGGCACTGTTGTCGGGATAATGATCGAGGTTGAACAATCTCCTGTCAGCAAAAAAATATTCACTGGTAAACTGTTTACTGAACACAGCCATTTTTTCATCCAGTGTTCCACTGGCTTTCGCCACATCAACATAAAACCAGGTTTCCGGGCTTTGTCCTAACTGAACAACATTCCAGGAGTGATTCACTTCATCTAATTTGTTGTTGATATCATTTGCAGAGTATTTTACAAACCCGTCAACTACCAGGCACCTGATTGTTGCCAGGCTTGCCATTTCCTGGAAAAGATTTGCAAATCCGAGTGGGGTTGTCTTTCGTAGTTGTATTACTTCTTCGGGCAATATTTTTTTATTATCTCCTGCTCGTGTTGCTTTAGGATCCAAAGCAATATTGTTGGCGATCCAGTAATAAATGGCTCTTGCTTTATCTTTTTTATCCGCAAACCTCCTGGTAATGGTGTCTGCTATGGTTGCTACGTTAAATTTTTCAAGCGCTCCCAATTGCTTCACATATTCATCTTTTGCTGTCCAGTCTTCTGTTTGCTGAGCATTTGCAGAGAAGCCTGCAAGAATGGAAAGTACAAGGAGTATTTTTTTCATGGCGTAAAAATAAACAACCCGGGGTTAAATAAACGCAAATCAAAAGCCCCGCTTTTTTTGCGGGGCTTAATATCAACAATGGTAATTATCTCAAAAATAATATTTCACGGTATTTCGGAAGCAGCCATAAACTGTCGTCTACCATTAATTCGAGTTTATCAGCATGATACCTGATCAGGTCAAAATATTTACCTTTTACCTCATCACAATAAGCGATGGCTTTTTTCCGGGTATCCGTAAGATCGTTCGCTTTTTTTCTTGCTTCAATCATCGCTTCCACGTTTGCACTGATGGTATTGATGTGATCACTCAACTGCGTAAGGATCGCTTTCTGATGGGCATACGCAGTTTCCGGTAAGCCGGCATCTTTTAAACCCCTGATGTTTTCCAGCAATATATTCTGGTATCTGATGGCAGCAGGCAGGATCAATGTACTGGCGAGGTCGCCCATAACCCTTGCTTCAATCTGTACTTTTTTAATGTAATCTTCCAGCATGATCTCGTGACGAGCTTCCAGTTCAAGATGGTTGTATATCTTATTATCGGAAAATAATTTTTTAGCCTTATCACTTTCGTAAGCGTCTAATGCCAGCGGCGTGGTTTTTACGTTGGGTAATTTTCTTTTTGCCGCTTCTTTTTCCCAGTCGTCACTATAACCATCTCCTTCAAACAAAACTTTCTTGCTTTCAACAATATAGCGTTGAATCACCTGCATGATAGCTACTTCTTTCTTTTCACCTTTTTCGATTAAACCATCTACTTCATGTTTGAAACTTTTTAATGTTTCAGCCATGATGGTATTTAGTACCGTCATCGGACCGGCGCAGTTTGCAGAAGAACCTACGGCACGGAATTCAAATTTATTTCCTGTAAATGCAAAAGGTGATGTACGGTTACGATCGGTATTGTCGAGCATCAACTCCGGGATACTTTTATGAATGTCGAGTTTCAGAATGGCTTCATCCTGTTCATCAAAATTGCCGCCCACACGTTTCTCTACTTCTTCCAGTACATCTGTAAGATATTTACCGATAAAGATTGAAATGATGGCCGGTGGTGCTTCATTAGCTCCCAAACGGTGATCGTTACCCGCACTTGCGATAGAAGCCCTGATCAGTTCCGAATAATCATGAACAGCTTTAATAGTGTTCACAAAAAAGGTAAGGAACATCAGGTTTGTTTTTGGCGTTTTGCCCGGTGCCAGCAGGTTAACGCCGGTATCGGTTGCCATACTCCAGTTGTTGTGCTTACCGCTGCCGTTGATGCCGGCAAAAGGTTTCTCGTGCAGTAATACCATCAGGTTATGCCGTTTTGCAACCCTGTTCATGATATCCATCAGCAACGTGTTGTGATCAACTGCAAGATTGATTTCTTCAAATATCGGAGCACATTCAAATTGTGCCGGTGCTACTTCGTTATGACGAGTGCGCAGCGGAATGCCGAGACGATACGATTCCTGTTCAAAGTCTCTCATAAAAGCGTAAACGCGTTCAGGTATGGCGCCGAAATAATGATCTTCCAATTGTTGCCCTTTGGCTGGCGCATGCCCGAAAACTGTACGACCGGTTAATAATAAATCGGGACGGGCATTGGCCAATCCTGCATCAACCAGGAAATATTCCTGCTCCCATCCAAGGGTAGCATTTACTTTAGAAATATTTTTATCAAAATACTGGCAAACGTCAACTGCTGCTTTATCCAAAGCAACAACTGCTTTCAGTAATGGTGTTTTTGCATCCAGCGATTCGCCGGTATAAGAAACGAAAATGGTAGGAATGCACAATGTTTTTCCCGTGCCGATTTCCATAATAAACGGGGGAGACGAAGGGTCCCAGGCAGTATATCCCCTGGCTTCGAATGTTGCTCTCAGTCCGCCACTTGGGAACGAAGAAGCATCAGGTTCCTGCTGAATCAGGGCGCCGCCATCAAATTCCTCAATTGGCGTTCCATCGCTTTTAAGTGTAAAGAACGAATCATGCTTCTCTGCAGATAAGCCGGTTAATGGCTGGAACCAATGGGTAAAATGGGTTACACCTCTTTCTTCTGCCCATGTTCTCAGTCCGCTGGCGATATAATTACCCATCTGCCTTTCAATTTTCTTTCCGGCATGAATGGAAGCCACCAGGCTTTTGTACGCATCATCGCTCAGGTATCGCCTGGCTTTTTTAAGTGTAAACACATTTTCATTAAAAATTTCAGTAATACGGGGTGAGGGTTTCAGCTCTTCCTTTCCGTTCTTTCTCAAATTGTCAATGGCCTTAAATCGTAGAGAAGTCATGTTTTTTCAATTTTATGGAGCAAAAAAAGATTATTTTTTTCTAAAATGCAAATAAATTTGCGATCTAAACGAAAAATATTGTCTGTTTATTTGAAAATAATAAACATATTTAAAATTGTAATACGTTATTTTTTTACATTTTTCAGAAAAACAGAACACAAAACAGGTGTGATAAAAAGGGGGAGATAAATGCTACGATATCTGATGATGGCTCCGGAAAAAGGGATTACATAGCCAGTGATGAGGAGCATGAAGAGGGAAAAAAAGCATACAAATACAATAAACGGATGCCCGAACTGAATGTTGCGCCGAAACCTGAATACAACAATTAAAATCAATAATTCATAGATCAGCAGTTCAAAAGCAAAAGGCAGCAACAGCAACTTATCCCATAAGTGCGGCCGCAGTATTCCATGATCAATTGCCCAGGGAAGGTTAGTGATAAAACTCTTTATTGTTGGTTCCAGCTTGTGTACGGGTAAACTTGTTGTGCCGGCCGGTATGTTCAGAAAATCAGTTTGTCGTTGCGTAATTACTTTTAAGGGTTGCACAGAGGGTGCAATTATTTCACCCAGTACCAGCAATCCCAATCCAACCATATAAACAGCAGTAAATACTATTATGGGTTTCCATTTTTTTTGTGCACAGATCAGTATTGCAACGCTAGCCGGAATCAATGAAACCGCTACAAAATTGCGCAGCAGCAAAATAAATACAAACGATAACAGCAATAACAACATTCGCCGGGTGGTGCGTTTGCTGTATAATATATTGTACAATGCGTAACCATACAAACAGATCATGGTGAACACCACCAGGTCTTTGCCAATGCCCGACGAAAAATAAATAGCAGATGGAAGTAAAAAACAACCAATGATCAGCGGCCATTTGCTGCTTTTATAAATAGCGCTGAATACCCTGTATAAAGCCACAGGGCCCAGGAAGCCAAACCAGTTAAAAAAAATACTGTTGATGTAATAATTGCCCTGGCTCAGGAGGTTGATGACTGCAAGTGGCTTTAAAATAATATTATGGCTGAGATCATTCCAGTACGATCCTACAGCATTGAAATAGTTGCCGTAACTGTTCTCGTATGGGGAGGAGAAAATATTGGTCAAAAATTCTTTGGTATGATGAATCAGCAATTGATATTCATATTGCCCATCGGCATTAAAAACCCAATAATCACTATTGGGAAAATAATGTTCCGTGATCCATCCAATGGCAATTCCTGCGGCAACTTTTATAATAAAAAGCCATGCAATCAGTGTACCTGGTAATCCTGTTTTTTTTACAAATGGTACACGTGTGATGAGCCAGGTAGCCAACGCCAGGTAAACAAAAAATAAGAAATAATACAAACGCTGTTTTTATGTGGGAAGTTAGTTAAAATATTTGCTTTTGATCTCTCCTGTGAAATAGGCGAGTAGTTAACTTTGCGCTTTCTAAAGCTCCTCAATCTCAATCATGGAAATAACCGCATCAACAGCAGCGCAATTAAGAATTACAGCAGAAGAGTTTGAACTCATAAAACAGAAGCTCGGACGCACACCGAATTTCACTGAGCTTTGTGCTTTCAGTGGTATGTGGAGCGAACACTGCAGCTATAAAAATTCAATTAAGTGGTTAAAAACATTACCCAGGGAAGGGAAGAAAATGCTGGTGAAAGCCGGTGAAGAAAATGCAGGCCTGATGGATATCGGTGACGGATATGGTGTGGTGTTTAAAATTGAATCGCATAATCATCCTTCTGCTATTGAACCGTTCCAGGGGGCTGCAACCGGAGTGGGCGGCATTAACCGCGATATATTTACAATGGGCGCAAGGCCGATTGCATCCTTAAACTCTCTTCGGTTCGGCAACTTAAACGATCCCAAAACACAACATTTACTTGCAGGCGTTGTACATGGTATTGGTCATTACGGTAACTGTTTCGGCGTACCAACTGTTGGCGGAGAAATTTATTTTGAAGACTGCTATCATACGAACCCGTTAGTTAATGCCATGAGTGTGGGCATTGTAAAAAAAGGAGAAACAGTTTCTGCAACTGCTGAAGGCGTTGGCAATCCTGTTTTTTTTGTAGGCAGTGCAACAGGAAAAGATGGTATTGGCGGGGCATCGTTTGCAAGTGCTGAAATTACGGAAGACAGTGTGGAGGATCTTCCAGCCGTACAGGTTGGTGATCCTTTCCAGGAAAAAAAATTACTGGAAGCCTGCCTGGAAGTTATTCAAACAGGTGCCGTGGTAGGCATGCAGGACATGGGAGCAGCAGGTATAATTTGCTCAACAGCAGAAATGAGTGCAAAGGGCAATGCCGGCATGAACATCCAATTGGATAAAGTACCAACCCGCCAGAAAGATATGAAAGCATGGGAACTCTTGCTAAGCGAAAGCCAGGAGAGAATGCTCATTGTTGTGCAGAAAGGAAGAGAAGAAGATGTATTGAAAGTATTTGATAAATGGGATTTGCCCTGCAGCCATATCGGAGATGTTACTGATGACGGGTTGCTGAATTTCTATATGGGCGATCACTTTGAAGCGGAAATTCCTGCTGCAGAATTAGTATTGGGCGGCGGCGCACCGCAATATAACCGCCCGTTTGCTGAACCAAAATATCTTGAACAGGTAAACCTGTTTAATGCTGATACTGTTCCTGTTCCTTCCGATCTTCAGTCGGTAGCATCTCAATTAATTCAACTGCCCAATATTGCGAGTAAGCGTTGGGTTTATGAACAGTATGATAGCATGGTAGGCGCCGGTAACTGTAGTACGAATGCCCCATCAGACGCAGCTATTGTTATTGCAAAACCTACAAACAAAGGATTGGCCTTAACTACAGATTGCAATAGCCGCTATGTATATGCCGACCCATACAAAGGTGCTATGATCGCAGTTGCAGAAGCCGCACGCAATATCGTATGCAGCGGCGGCCAGCCACTGGGTGTTACCAATTGCCTCAACTTCGGCAATCCTTATGATCCGGAAGTGTACTACCAATTTGTACATGCCATTAAAGGTATGGGCACTGCCTGTGTAAAATTTGATACGCCTGTAACCGGCGGAAATGTTAGTTTTTACAATCAGTCGCCGGACGGCCCCGTATATCCTACGCCTACAATCGGAATGGTGGGTTTGCTGGATAATGTGGATGATAAAATGACTTTGAGCTATACTGCTGCCGGGGATATCATTTACATGATAGGAGAACACAGGAATGATATTGCTTCTTCTGAATATCTCCATAAGATTGCAGGTATACCATACTCACCTGCGCCTTACTTTAACCTCGATGAAGAGTTTACAATTCAGCAGGCGGTGGCTTCTCTCATCAGGCACAAGCTCATACATTCTGCCCATGATGTGAGCGAAGGTGGTTTGTTTATTACGTTAACGGAAAGCGGCTTTCACAACGAACTGGGATTTGAACTTTCGGCTATTGATGCCCGTTACCGTAAAGATGCTTACCTGTTTGGAGAAGCACAGGGCAGGATCGTTGTATCCGTTCCTGCAGCTAAACAGCAATCATTCACTGATCATATATCTAATCTCAACGTTCCATTTACTGTTTTGGGTAAAGTAACTTCCGGAGATATTATCATTGAATCTCAGAACTGGGGTTCCATCCTCAACTGGAAAACGAAATACGAAGAGGCAATTGCTTCCATACTTAAAAAGCAGGAGAACGAACAGGCCCTCTCAGCACTATAAAATATGATGAACAAAAACGCAACAATTGTTATTACGGGTGCCGCCGGCTTTATCGGCAGTTGCCTGGTTGGATACCTGAATGAAAAAGGGTATGAAAATTTATTGCTGGTAGATGAATTCGACCGGGAAGACAAAGAACTCAATCTTATACATAAAAAGTACACCGTAAGAATAGAAAGAGAGAATTTTTTTGAATGGCTGAATATAGAGCAACCAAAAGTGGATTTTGTTTTTCATCTCGGCGCAAGAACAGACACCACCGAATTTAATTATGTGATTCACCAGCACCTGAATGTTGAGTATTCAAAAAAAATATGGAATTACTGTACCATCAACAATGTGCCTTTGGTATATGCGTCCTCTGCTGCAACGTATGGTGATGGTAAACTTGGATACGATGACGATCATGCGCTCTCCGACAAACTCATCCCTTTAAATCCTTACGGTGTTTCCAAAAATGAATTTGATAAATGGATGCTGCACCAGGAAGATCATCCGCCATTCTGGGCCGGGCTTAAATTCTTTAATGTATATGGCCCAAATGAATATCATAAAAAAAGAATGGCGAGTGTGATTTTTCATGCGTTCGGACAAGTGCAGAATAACGGGATCGTAAAATTATTTAAATCACACAAAAGAGGATATAAGGATGGTGAGCAGTTGAGGGATTTTATTTATGTAAAGGATGTGATCAAAGTATGTGCATGGTTAATGAATGGATGTGATACAATTTCATCTGCCATCTATAATCTTGGTACGGGCAAAGCCAGGACATTCATCGACCTGGTAACCGCAACATATAATGCTATGGACATACCGGTGAATATTGATTTTATTGATATGCCCGCGGATATAAGAGAAACCTACCAGTATTTTACAGAAGCCAATATGGAAAAACTGCGAGCGGCCGGCTATACTGAAAAGTTTTATTCGCTGGAAGAAGGAGTGGAAGATTATGTAAAAAATTACCTGTTAACCAATACTTATTATTGATATTACCTGGTGAAAGGACTTTTCATTCTATGCATTACCCTGGCAACAAATTAATAAATAAGATATTATCAGGCTGCCGGTTTTTATGAAGTTGTTTGGTAGCCGGGATGATACATGCACTTTTTTATTATTGGAATGGAAAAAATAACACGGGGAACTGTTTTTTTTCAAAAAAAGCATGGCTTATTTCGCTCAGCCAAATATTCATATTATCTTTGCATGACCTCTAGGATATTTCTATTCTTCTCCGGTCATTAAGTTTTTCAAAAAGTACTGAGTATATATTAATTAAGTTCCGCATTTGGGGACTGGCGTTTACCGTGCGTTTGGTTTATACCGGTATTGATGATTGATGAATTAACATTGTAATTCTTATATAAATGGCCAAGTATATTTTTGTGACCGGTGGTGTTACATCTTCGTTAGGAAAAGGAATCATAGCTGCTTCGCTGGCAAAATTGCTGCAAAGCAGGGGACTAAAAGTTACCATTCAAAAATTTGATCCATATATTAATGTGGATCCGGGAACACTCAACCCTTATGAACATGGGGAGTGTTATGTTACAGATGACGGTGCCGAAACCGATCTCGACCTTGGCCACTACGAACGTTTTTTAAATATTCCAACCTCACAGGCAAACAATGTTACTACGGGCCGTATCTACCAAACCGTTATAAATAAAGAAAGAGAAGGAGAGTATCTCGGTAAAACCGTTCAGGTAATTCCGCACATAACGGATGAGATCAAACGAAGAATGTTGTTGCTGGGCGAAAATGGTAAATACGATATCGTAATTACCGAACTCGGCGGTACAGTTGGTGATATTGAAAGTTTACCTTTTGTAGAAGCCGTTCGCCAGTTACAATGGGAGATGCCGGAAGAAGATTGCATGGTAGTACATCTTACGCTGATCCCTTATCTTAAAGCGGCTAAAGAACTTAAAACAAAACCAACGCAGCATAGTGTGCGCTTGTTGAGCCAGGAAGGTGTGCATCCCAATGTAATTGTTTGCAGAACCGAACATGCCTTGTCTGATGAACTGAAAAGAAAAATCGCCTTGTTCTGTAACGTAAAGCCCAACGCCGTAATTGAAGCAATGGATGCAGGAACAATCTATGAAGTGCCCATGAAAATGTTGCAGGAAGGGTTAGATCTTATTGTTTTGAAAAAATTACGCATCAATGGATATTCTGCTCCCGAATTATCGAAGTGGAGAGGATTCCTGGATAAGCTGAATCATCCGAAAAGTCGCGTTACTATTGGCTTAATAGGAAAATATATTGAACTGCAGGATGCCTATAAATCTATCCTGGAGGCATTTATTCATGCAGGTGCGATCAATGAATGCAAGGTACAGGTAGTGAATATTCATAGCGAATTTATCAATGATGATAATGTACAGGAAAAACTGAAAGACCTCGACGGGTTGCTGGTAGCTCCCGGATTTGGATCGAGAGGTATTGAAGGAAAGATCATTGCTGTTAAGTATGCCAGGGAAAACAACCTGCCTTTCTTTGGAATATGTTTGGGAATGCAAATGGCGGTAATTGAATTTGCAAGAAATGTATTGGGCTGGAAAGATGCCAACAGTACAGAAATGAATACAGCCACTCCATACCCCGTAATTGCATTGATGGAGGAACAGAAAAAAATAAAGAAGAAGGGAGGTACGATGCGGTTAGGTGCATATCCATGTTCGATAGAACAAGGTAGCCTGGCAAATAAAATATACCAGTCAACAGAAATAAGCGAACGCCACCGTCATCGCTGGGAGTTCAATAACAACTTCATCAAAGATTTTACCAATGCAGGGTTACAGCCAAGTGGCAAAAATCCGGCAACGGGTTTGGTAGAAATTGTAGAGCTCACCGGGCATCCGTTTTTTATCGGTGTGCAGTATCATCCGGAATTAAAAAGTACAGTAGAAAATCCGCACCCGGTATTTGTACACTTTGTGCAGGCGGCGAAGAAATTTGCTGAGGCAAAGGCAGAAGCAAAGGCGGGTAAGTTGGAAAAACATACGGTGTAAAGTATTTCGCTCAATGTCTTTCCGTAGAAAGAAGTTGAGCATTTCCGATGTCTTTCCGCAGGAAGAAGTTTAGCATTTTAGGACGTTGAGCGTTTAACCACTCAGCCCCATAGAATAGCCCGGCCTTGCACGTTTGTTGAAGTGTGCGACGCAACAGAAGCTGACCGGGGATATATTGATGGTTAAAAAATAAACTGCTTCCACATACTCATATTCTTATACCCGCCGTAAAGCGCTTAAACGATTTTAATATTACTCCCTCACACCTTAATTTTGCCGGATGCAGAAATTGAGCATGGCAGAATTGAATCGCAAAACAGTTGCAGAATTTAAACGCTCTGTAAAAACGCCCGTGATTGCCGTGCTGGAAAATATACGGAGTGCTTATAATGTAGGTAGCGTATTCAGAACCGCAGATGCATTTTTACTGGAAGCAGTATTTATTACAGGCTACACGGCAAAACCTCCGCATAAGGAAATTAAAAAAACAGCGCTGGGCGCAGAAGACACGGTAGATTGGAAATATTTTGACAATGCAAGAGAAGCCATTGCCTTCCTGAAATCGGAGGGATACACCGTGTATGCGGTGGAACAGGTACAAAATAGTATTTCGCTTGAAAAGGCCCTGTTTAATGCAAGTGATAAAATTGCGGTTATTTTCGGTAATGAAGTTACGGGTGTTGAACAGGAAACGATTTTGCAGTGCGATGGTTGTATTGAAATTCCGCAATTGGGAATGAAACATTCTTTGAATATTGCAACAGCAGCGGGTGTAGTATTGTGGGAAATTGTGCGGGGGAGGATGAAGGCTGAAGGGTGAATGATGATTATGAATTATGAATGATGAATTATGAATTATGAATGATGAATGTTGAATTGTGAATGATGAATGTTGAATTATGAATGTTGAATTGAAGATGGCTGATGTGAAGTTGTGTGATGAACGGTTACAATGATTTTTGTAATGAGATTGATAGAAGAAAAAATAAAACCTATTTCTTGAATACGGTAAAAAATTATCTTTCCTTAATTAAATTTTCGCATACCATATTTGCGATGCCCTTTGCCATTATTGGATTTTTCCTGGGTGTTTTGCATCATGAATCAATCAATAGCCAGGTGAATTCGGCACCGCCAACCGTACGATATTTGCCCGTATTCATTGCCGTTATATTATGCATGGTTTTCGCACGCAGTGCTGCAATGGCATTCAATCGTTATCTCGACAGAAGCTTTGATGCCAGAAATCCCCGTACAGCCATCAGGGAAATTCCGCAGGGGATCATTAAAAGCAACAGTGCTTTATTATTCGTTATTGTTTGTTGTATATCATTCATAGCCTGCACCTTTTCCATAAACCGGATCTGCTTCTACCTGTCGCCGGTAGCTTTATTTGTAATTCTTTTTTACAGTTATACAAAAAGGTTTACCGCTTTATGTCATTTGGTATTGGGTGTTGGATTGAGCCTTGCACCCATCGGCGCCTATCTTGCAGTAACCGGTGCATTTGCACTTTTGCCGCTTTTGTTTTCTTTCGCTGTAATTTTCTGGGTTAGCGGCTTTGATATCATTTATGCATTGCAGGATGAAGAATTTGATCGCAGTAACCAGTTGCATTCCATTCCTGCGGCAATTGGAAAAGGTAAAGCATTGCGGGTATCTGAATTGTTACACCTGCTTTCCGCAGCCTGTGTGGTATATGCAGGTGTGTACGGAAAGTTCGGCACCTGGTATTGGAGTGGTGTTGCAGTATTTGCCGGCATGTTGCTGTACCAGCATTCTGTTGTAAAACCAAACGATCTGCGGAGGGTAAACCTGGCATTTATGACAGCCAACGGAATTGCATCTGTTGTATTTGCTGTATTTGTATTACTCGATCTTTTCATAAAATAATTACATGGCAAGAATAATGGCAATTGATTATGGCGTTAAACGAACAGGCATTGCCGTTACCGACCCGCTGAAAATTATTGCTACCGGGTTAACCACCATTGATTCAAAGGAACTGATTCCTTTTCTGAAAAAATATTTGCTGTCAGAACAGGTGGAATTGATCATTGTGGGATTGCCTAAGAATTGGGATGAATCCGATACACATGGAACTAAGCCGGCCCAGGCTGCCATCGATAAAATAAAAAAAGAATTCCCTGCAATACCCGTGAAGGATGTAGATGAACGGTTTACTTCAAAGATGGCAAAAGATGCGATGATTGAAATGGGGATGAAGAAAAAAGACAGGCGTGACAAAAAAATACTGGATGAAATTGCGGCTACCATCATGTTGCAGGAATACCTGGCCAGTAATTAGTATGCTGTTAACCTTTGAATGAATCGCCTGCACCCAACATTCAGTATATTTGCATCTGATTTTTTACATAATAAATAAAACATGATTCTTCCGATTGTTGCATACGGTTCACCGGTATTAAGAAAAACCGGTGTTGATATTACACCCGAATACCCTGGCTTACAGAAATTAATAGAAGATATGTGGGAAACCATGTATAACAGCAATGGAGTGGGATTGGCTGCACCACAGGTTAATAAAGACATTCGTTTGTTTGTGGTTGATAGTACACAGATTTTTGCCAACCAGGAGGAAGAGGAGAAAGGAAAATATCCTGATGAACCGGGGTTTAAAGCAGTGTTCATTAACGCTCATATTAAATCACTCAATGGAAACGAATGGAGTTACAATGAAGGCTGCTTAAGCATTCCAAAAATACGGGAAGACATCATGCGTAGCGAATCTGTTACCATAGAATATGCAGATGAGCACTTTGTTACGCATACAAAAACATTTAATGGAATTACCGGTCGTATTATTTTGCATGAATACGATCATATAGACGGGAAATTATTTATTGATTACATAAAGCCGCTTAAAAGAACATTATTAAAAAGAAAGCTGGATGATATCAGTAAAGGAAAAGTAAAAGTGGATTACCGGATGCTGTTCCCTAAATGATAAACCGGGAAGAGCGTTCAAATGCTCCCTTGCTTAAAGCTATATATTGTTTAAATTGATTTTACATTTGCAGGTATGAAGATTATTTTCATACCTTTTTTTGTGTTGATCGGTTTCTTTGCAACTGCACAGGCAAAGCCCGATTCAACCATAGAAGTAGGAAAGAAAGTTATTACACTCCACAACCTGGTACTGAATAATAAGCTGAATGTTGCTTCATTTATAGAACACGTTAAAAACGACAGTAGTTTTTATAAAGCATTCCGGAACCTGCGCATACTTAATTTTTCGGCCATCAATGATATCCGGATGTTAAAGAAAAACGGTGACCTGCTGGCATCCCTGCACAGTAAAACAAGGCAAATCCGTTCAGCAAATTGCCGTAGGATGGAAACACTTGAGGAAACTACCACCGGTGATATATACGACGATCAGCATGAATTCAATTATTACACCGCACAGATGTATGCTTCCCTGTTTTTTACAAAAGACAGCGTGTGTAATGAAACCAATATTGTAAAAGGAACAGAATTTTCAACAGAAGGAAAATCAGGCATGGAAAAACATAAGCAACAATTAAAAATGTTGTTTTTTAACCCGGGCAAAAGAATTTCCGGTTTACCATTCATGAGTAATAAAACGGCGATCTATGATGATGATATTGCAGATCGGTACGACATGAGTATCGACTTTGATGCTTATAACGGAACCAGTTGTTATATTTTTAAACAGAAAGTAAAACCAGGCAAAGAAGATGCCGTGGTGGTTGATGAAATGACAACCTGGTTCAACGACAGCACGTATGAAGTGGTTGCCAGGAATTATGTACTGAGTTATGATGCCGGTGTGTATGATTTTAAAGTGAGTATGGAAGTGCAAATGGGCAGGTTTCAGCAGTTAACCGTGCCGGTGCTGATCCGGTACAATGGCAACTGGAAAGCGATATTTAAGAAGCGGGAGCGGGGCGTGTTTACGGCTACCTTGTTTGATTTTTATTGAGGGCGACGTTTTTTTACATGATTTTTCTCAACGGATTGAACCGTGAACAATAAATATAAAGAACGATTCAATTAGAACCTGAAGAAAATGTTCATGCCAGTATAATTCGTGTTATTTAAAGTATTACCTGATTCGTGTAACGCCTTACTCAAAAAACTGGAACCCCGTTTGCTCACTCTCCTTCATGCCACTTCAACAGCAGCTCATTTATCTTTTTATTCTTGCCATACCGGTTGCGTGCATTGCCTGGACGGTCACCCACGAAGAAGTGTTCCGTGAACCAAGAGAATACTGCGTAAAAAAATCTACATCATGCCGCACACTGCTCCACAGGAAATTCTTTTATTTATTTACCTGTGAATATTGTTTTAGTCATTACGTTACGATATTTTTCCTTGCCATTACAAGGTATCACCTGTTGTTTCCCGATTGGCGGGGTTATCTTATCGGGGGATTTGCCTTGGTGTGGATAGCGAATATATACATGAGCCTGTTCTTACTGATCAGGGTGGGCATGAAGAAAGAAAAAATGGAAGCTGATCTCCGGGAGGTTGAATTAAAAGAAACCAAAGAAGATACCGGTTAGGGATAGCCGCTGAATTATTCCAGGCTTTTAAACTGGCTGTACTTTCTCCATTTATCTATCAGTTGCTGCATATCATCGGGCAATTCGCTGCTGAACATCATTTCTTTTCTTGTAACCGGGTGTATGAAACCGAGTTCTTTAGCGTGCAGGGCGTGCCGGGGGCAAATCGCAAAACAATTATCTACAAACTGTTTGTATTTTGTGTACACTGTTCCTTTTACAATCCTGTCGCCACCGTAAAATTCATCATTGAATAACGGGTGTCCGATGTATTGCATGTGAACACGAATCTGGTGAGTTCTGCCGGTTTCAAGCCTGCATTCAACCAGTGTTACGTAATTAAACCGTTCTAAAACCTTATAATGAGTAATGGCATCTTTCCCGTATTCACCATCCGGATAAGCCGTAAATAATTTGCGAAAACGCTGGTGTCTTCCAACATGGGCAATGATCGTTCCTTCATCTTCTTCAAAATCGCCCCAAACCAATGCAACATACCTGCGATATACGGTGTGATTGAAAAATTGTTTAGCAAGATCGCTCATGGCTTTTTGTGTCTTAGCCAATACAATCAGTCCGCTGGTGTTTTTGTCTATTCGATGAACCAATCCAAACCTCGGTAAAATACTTTCATCAATAGTTGGGTTGTTTTGTTTTAGATGCCAGGCCACTGCATTGATCAGGGTTTTGTCTGGATTGCCGCTTCCGGGGTGTGCCACCATGCCTACCGGTTTATCAATAACAAACAGGTCGTCATCTTCATATACTATTTTCAGGGGAATATCCTGTGGAATAATTTCAGATGATTCAGGTGAATTGCTATCGAATATAATGATACGATCGTGCGGTTTTATTTTGTAGTTGCTTTTAACAGGCTTATCGTTTACCAGCACCAGGTCGTTTTCAATTGCCTGTTGAATCTTATTCCTGGTTGCGCCTTCAATACGTGACATTAAGAATTTATCAATACGTAACGGTTCCTGGCCTTTCGTAACTACGATGGATAATTTTTCATACAGCGATTCCGATTCAGAAAGTTCTTCTTCCATTTCTCCTGGTGCAGGCATTGATTGTTGTTTAGTAGGCGTGCAAGATACAATGAAAGTTTTTATTGGCTCGCCCGGGGAGATCGCAAGGGAATGAAAAGGCACTACATGCTGCAAAAGCATTTGTTTATACTTCTTACTATAACTTTGCTGTTTAATTTACTCATTTGAACAGTCAGCAGGTTATATTTAACGATCTTGGTATAATAGACTATAAATCGGCATGGGAATACCAGGAGGATTTACTGCAACAGAATCTTGCGATAAAATCAGCCGCCCGGCAAAGCAATACCGATGCTGATCCGATGCAACTGCCAACTCAACATCATTTACTTTTTTGTGAGCATCCGCCCGTGTACACATTAGGCAAAAGTGGCCACATGGAAAATATACTGATGAGTGAAGCGGCTATGCAGCAGGAAGGAATTGAATTTTTCAAAACCAACCGTGGCGGTGATATTACTTTTCACGGACTGCAACAGATTGTTGGATATCCCATCATCGACCTGGAAAAATTTTATACCGATATCGGTAAATACCTGCGCAATATTGAAGAAACAGTGATCCTTACCCTGGCGGAATATGGTATTACAGGCGACAGGAGTAAAGGTGAAACCGGTGTATGGATAGATCCGGATGAAAAAGGAAAGGAAAGAAAAATTTGTGCAATTGGGGTGCGCTGCAGCCGCTGGATTACGATGCATGGATTTGCATTAAATGTAAATACGGATCTGGGTTATTTTAATCATATTATTCCCTGCGGCATACAAAACAAACAGGTAACGTCTATTGAAAAAGAAACCGGGATGAAAATGAATTATGCGGAAGTGAAAGAAAAACTTAAAAAGAATTTCGAAAAAGTATTTAACGTTACGCTCCAGGATAAATGATCCGGTTGCCGGTTGCCGTTAGTTATTTGTTCCCGGCTTTTGCTTCCTTGCTTAGTATCTGGAATTTATTTTTTTCTACCAGTTTACCACTTTCAAATATTTCGAAATGATACCAGCCCGCTTTTACAAAATTTACTTTTTCCAGGATCAGGTATTCCTCTTTTAAATTGGTGAGTTCAAACAGGAGGCTGTCGCTTTCATTATAAAACTTTGCAGTATATTTTTTAACGGGAGCTTCGGCGAGATGAATCATTACATTGTTATCCTTTGATGTAAAAATTCGTTCACTCGGGTAGGTGATTTCCGCTTCTTTTTTTGGCGGTGCAATAAGTACCAGCGAATCTTTTGGCAATGGATTGGCCAGCCAGGGAAATTGCGGTTCTTCTTCCGTATTTACCGGAGGTTCCCCGGCAATCACAACCGGTACATCTTTTACAGGTCGTTCGGGTAAACTGATTTTATAATCACCGCCTTCAAAAGTTATGGATACGCGGTAATACATTTTTGAATAAGGCGGATTGAGATCCGTATAACCATTTTCCTTGTTCTGCGGATTCAGTACAGAACCTATCGTACTGTAGTTTTTTAAACTATCATAAGAACGTTGAATGAAAATATTGGTAATGGGAGTAGTGAATGCATTCTGCCAGCTTACCACAATTTTTCCTGAATAATTTTTAACGGTGATTCCCGGAAGTATTTTTTGTGCATTCAATTCCGTAGCGTTCAGAAGGAAAAAGATGAATACAGAAAACTTAAAATACTTCATGATGATTGGCCTGTTGATACCAGTATCAACGTAAAATCTGGATTTAAAGTACAAATATACTGTGATGAAAACGGAATTAAAAAACTAAAGTTCCCGCTGCAAATGAACCATTGCCCTGCAAGCCTCCGGTATGCAGGCAGATGATCGTTGAATGGTTGTCGAAAAAATCCTGTTTTATTTTATCAATCACTGCATACATCATTTTTCCTGTGTACACAAAATCTGTAGGCAGATGATGATTTGTAAACAGTTCATTCATAAAATCAAGTAACGCCTGGTTGTATTTTGCATAACCGCCAAAATGATAATCTGTCCATAAATTACTTTCATCAACAAACCTGTTGTTAAGGTATCTTACCCGTTCAGGAATGTCTGTCATATTTTTCAATACCGGTATGCCTATAATTTTTTTTGCAGCATCTTGTTGTTGCATCAATCCGGCAAATGTTGTTGCTGTTCCGATGGCGGTGCATACATAATCAGCGTTATGCATTTTTATCATGTCCATAATCAGCGAAGCGCCTCTTGCCCCGGTTGGATGATATCCTCCTTCAGGTACAATTGTGCAATCACCAAATTCATTTTTCAATTGTTGTAAGAAAATCTCGTCATCTTTAGATGCATATTGTTCCCGGCTGATAAATTTTAATTGCATTCCGTATGCTATGCAATCGTTCAGGGTAACGGATAATTTCTCCGCTGCTTCACCTCTTACAATGCCAATACTTCTTAACCCGTTTACTTTACAGGCATAAGCTGTTGCTACCAGGTGATTAGACCATGCACCGCCAAAAGTAAGAATGGTTTTTTGCGTTGATTGTAGCGCTTCTTCCACGAAATAATACAGTTTGAATAATTTATTTCCCGACACCACCGGATGAATTGTATCCAGTCTTGCAACAAGCAGCTTAATTTTTTTTTCGCTGTACCTGCTTGTATCAATAGCCGTACATTCAATATCGTTCAAATTAAAAACCGGTTTCATTTAATAATTGTTTATCACTAATTTTGCAGCATTAAAATTGAAAAGAAAAATTAAAACATTTACATGCAACCTACACTTTTAATTTTAGCTGCAGGTATGGCTAGCCGCTATGGAAGTATGAAACAGACAGAAGGTTTCGGTCCGTCTGGTGAAACCATCATGGATTATTCTATTTACGATGCCATCAGCGCCGGGTTTGGAAAAGTTGTGTTCATCATCCGGAAAGATTTTGCAGATAATTTCAAAGCAAACTTTGATGCTAAACTGAAAGGTAAAATTGCCGTTGATTATGTGTACCAGGAGATGAGCAGTTTTGTTAATGAAGCAGATGTTCCTGCAGACAGAACGAAACCCTGGGGTACCGGTCATGCAATTCTTTGTGCAAAAGATGCCGTGAAAGAACCATTCGCCGTTATCAATGCAGATGATTATTATGGAAGGGATGCATTTGTAAAGGCTGCCGCATTTTTAAACAATGAATGCAATGAACATACCTATGCGATCATTGGCTACCAGCTCGATAAAACCTTAAGCGAACACGGAACTGTGAGCAGGGGTGTATGTGCCGTTGATGCAAACAACAATCTTGTGTCAATTAACGAACGCACAAAAATTTATAAAAATGAGGATAGGAAAGTGGTGTATGATGATAACAATACACTCGTTGAAGTGCCGGGGAACAGCAGTGTATCCATGAACTTCTGGTGTTTCCATCCATCTGTATTTACAAAAACGGAAGAGTTGTTTCGCAAATTTGTTCCGGAAAATAAAGAAAACATCAAAGCAGAGTTTTTCATTCCTATCATTGCCGATGAATTCATCAAAGAATCCGGCAATAACATCAAAGTAATTCCAACAACTGCGCAGTGGTTTGGCGTAACATACAAAGAAGATGCACCTTCAGTTAAAAAAAGTATTGATGATCTGATTGCAGGTAATGTATATCCCGCTTCGCTCTGGAAATAATAGATCAGTAAAAAATATAATCATAAAAAAAGGCAGCCTTTGAGCTGCCCTTTTTATTCCACTTTTCAACTTAATTTCCTTTGATCATAAAAACATAGTCCTGCACTTTTTCAATCTGGGTAACCCTGTCGGCCCCTTTCAATGCAGGTGCAGCAGTAATTTTAATGGCTTCGTAATTTTTCATCTTCTTCACTTCCTCAACAGCATTATAAATGTTGGGTGATTTGATGGCGAACACCACACCTTCTGTATTTGTTTCGCGACTGGTAATGATACCGAGCAGTTCTCCGTTCTTGTTAATCACCGGTGAGCCGCTGTTTCCTTCATTGGCAGATACACTTAACTGGCAATAAATGGTGTCCATATCAAATCCATTCTTCGCACTGATATATCCTTCACCATAAACAATTTCCTGTTTTGGAAATCCGAGCATAAAGATCTGTTCTCCCAGTTTTGCATTGGTTTTACGAATGGTATAGGGTATTGGATTCAGTTTTTTAAATTCCTTATCTACAATTTTGATGATCGCAAGATCATTGGCACTGTTAACATAAGCTGCTTCTGCCAGGAATTGTTCGCCTTTACTGTTTTCAACAATCAACTGGTGCTTTGCTTCTTTAACTACGTGAGCATTGGTTACAATAAAATTATTCACGTTGTCAATTAAAAAACCGGTAGCCCTGAACCTTGCGTCTTCAAACTTTGGTTTTTCAGGAGCAACAGGTTCCGTTTTCTTTTTACTTTCTGCATCCAGCTTATCAATCTTATGTTCTATCTGCTGTTGCTTTGCGTAAGTTTCATTTACTTTTTGCACCAGCAATTGTGTATTGGGTTCTTTACTTTTATTATAAGTAGAAAAAACGAGTATGCTTACCAGTGATACAATGCCGGCAATGGATGCAGCAACGGCAATGGTACGTTTACTGCGATTCCACATATACACAAGCCTGGCCTTTCCTTTCAACGGCGCTTTAGAAATAAAACCTTCGTCAGTTAATTTGCTAACAACTTCATTCAGATTATGTTTGAAGTTGCGGGTGTCGCCGAATTTTTCAAGCTGGTTGAGGAAAAAAATATGTTCAACAACAGACTGGTCCAACTCCGGGTTATTTTTTCTTATCTCTTCAAAATAAGTTCGTTCTTCCGGCGTCATTTCACCTTTTACATATCTTTCGGCTGCATCTATCAGTAAAGTATCTTCCATGTTATTGTCCGTTTTTATACTGTGCAAAAAATAGTTTTTTCAATCTCACCAGGCATTTATACTTCTGGGTTTTTGCATTATCAGCATTGGTGTATCCAAAGTCTGCAGCAATCTGCTGCATTTGTTTCTTTTGTATATAATAGGCTTCCAGCAGGCTTTTACAGGGTTCCCCGATTTTACTCATGGCTGTTTCCATCATGCTAAAATCAGATTGCCGCTTTTCATGCATTTCAATTTCTTCTTCCACCGGCACTGTTTGTTCAAGGTCTTCCGGCTGCCGGGTGAATCGCTGCATTTGCTGGAGCTTTTTGAGCCACAATCGCCTCGAAACAGAATATATGTATGTTTTGAGATGGCAATTGAGTTCAAAATCAGGGCTTTTCGACTTTTCAAAAAGTACGATCATCGTCTCCTGGAAAATATCTGCGGCATCATCTGTACTACCACTGTTATTCAACACCATCGACTGGATCATATTGTAATTATCTCTATATATCCGTTCAATGGCGTCCTTATCTTCCCTGGCAAGGCCCTCCAACAAAGATTTTTCAGAAGCTGATGTGATCACTGATTCTATATTAATACTGGGATTATTGATTAGTAACCCAAAAAAAAGAAAAAATATTTTTAAAAAAGACGGGTTACCTTTTTCCGATCTGGGTATTAATTGTCAAATTATAATTTTAAAATTAAACAACAACAAACAAAATGAAAAAATTCTTAGCAATTGCATTAATCGCTGCTTCATTCACAGCTTGCAACGGAGACAAAAAAGAAGGAGAAACTGCAACACCAGCAACTGATACTCCTGCTGTAGCAACTCCAGCTCCAGCTGAAACTCCAGCTCCAGCTGCTGATACTACGCACCACGCAGATACAACACACGCTGCTGCTGCTGATACAACTAAAAAGTAATTGTATTTAGGTTTGAATAGGTGATTCTTGCCAATCACTTATACTATTCAAGTTTTTTATGGCAAGCAATCGTATAGGCCATTCCGGTTTCCCGGAGTGGCTTTTTTGTATCCGTAAGATAAAGGGTAACGGCCACTTGCTGTTTAAGCCTCTTTTTTATTCAATTTCGCACTACTTTCCATGTCTAAAAAATTGAAGTCAATGATCTTTCGAGAAGCTACCATTTCAGACATTCCTCAAATTCAGCGGGTACGCAACGCCGTTAAGGAAAACCAGCTATCCAATCCGGCACTGGTTACCGATGAAGATTGCGAAATATACATGACCGTAAAAGGCAAGGCCTGGGTTTGTGAAACAAACAACCAAATCGTTGGCTTTGCCTATGCTGATCTTTCCGCAAATAATATCTGGGCGTTGTTTGTGTTACCCGAATTCGACAGGCAGGGCATCGGGAAAGAATTACACCGGCTCATGTTACACTGGTATTTTAGTAAAACAGCAACTACTGTTTGGCTTAGTACGGCGCCGGGCACAAGAGCTGAACAATTTTATACATTGCAGGGATGGACCCGAACGGGCATGCATGGAAAAGAAATTAAATTCGAAATGACAAAGGAAACCTGGCTCGCAAAAAACGCATAACGATATGCTTTTAGGTAATTTTGTGCTGCAAACAGCGCAGTATGAACGAACAATTAAAGCAGGTTTGGAATAAGCGGCCACTAATTATCAGCGGCCCCTGTAGTGCAGAAACGGAAGAACAGGTTCTGGAAACCGCCAGGCAGCTTGCCGCATTAAACCGGATTGATATCCTCAGGGCCGGCATCTGGAAACCCCGTACAAAACCCGGGCAGTTTGAAGGTATGGGCAGCATCGCTCTTGGCTGGATGCAAAAAGCAAAAGCTGTTACCGGCATTCCCCTTACCGTTGAAGTGGCTACAGCAAAGCATGTGGAAGAAGCATTGAAACATGAAATTGATGTTTTGTGGATCGGTGCCCGAACAACCGTAAATCCTTTTAGTGTACAGGAACTGGCAGATGCTTTACAGGGCACAAAAGTTCCCGTATTGGTTAAAAATCCAATCAATCCCGACCTGGATCTATGGAGCGGCGCCATTGAACGATTACAAAAAGCCGGCGTTGAACAGATAGGCATGATTCATCGCGGCTTCTCTTCCTACGGCAATACAGGTTACCGCAACGCACCCATGTGGCACCTGCCCATTGAAATGAAAAGACGTTATCCCGATAACCTGTTACTCTGCGATCCCTCTCATATATGTGGCAACCGGAATTTACTGCAACAGGTAGCACAAATAAGTATTGATCTCGATTTTGGCGGACTGATGATCGAAAGCCATATCGATCCTGATCATGCATGGAGCGATGCAAAGCAACAGATCACTCCACAACGATTGAATGAAATGCTGGATGCACTTATCTGGCGAACCGGTACCTGCAATGAAAAGGAAATTGCTCATGCACTTACGCATATCAGGGAACAGATCAACCAGGTAGATGATGAGTTAATAACGTTACTGGGTGAACGAATGAAACTGGCCGATAAGATAGGGATGTATAAAAAGGAAAACAATGTTACCATCCTGCAAACAAAAAGATGGAATGATATTTTAGAACGGGCTTTTGAAAAGGGCCTCCAGGCCGGGTTGAGCAAAGAGTTTATCATTCGCTATTTCGATGCCGTTCACATGGAGAGCATTCATCACCAGAACAATGTTATGAACAAATAATTTTCAGAAAGCATGAAGAGAACGGAATATAATTTTTCAGGAAAAAAAGTGAATTGTGTATTTGATGCAGGATTTGATTACGTGTTTACAATGGCACAAAAATCAAAACTTATTTTTCTCACAGATGAACAGGTGTTTGAACTGCACAGGGAAAAGTTTACGGATTGCACCTGCATCTGTATTCCTACAGGCGAAAAAATGAAAACACAGCAAACGGTTGATCATATTATCAACAGGCTGATAGAACTTGAAGCCGATAAGCAAACGTATATCATAGGCGTGGGTGGCGGAGTGATAACAGATATCGCCGGTTATGTGGCTGGTATTTTTAAAAGAGGGATGAAATTCGCACTGGTACCTACAACCATTCTTGCCATGGTGGACGCAGCTATCGGGGGAAAGAACGGTGTGGATGTTGGTTATTATAAAAACATGGTAGGAACGATTTACCAACCCGAGTTCATTGTGTATGATTATAGTTTTTTAAACAGTTTGCCGGTTAAAGAATGGATCAATGGATTTGCAGAAATCATAAAACATGCCTGCATAAAAGATCCGGAATTATTTGTAATGCTGGAAGAAAATACATTGCATCATATACAATCAGATAAACCGTTTGTTGCTTCATTGGTAGAAAGGAATGTGGCCATTAAAATGGATATTGTTACCACGGATGAATTTGAAAAAGCAGACAGGAAGCTATTGAACTTCGGGCATACTTTCGGCCATGCACTTGAAAACCTGCACCAGTTGCCGCATGGAAATGCCATCAGCATTGGTATGGTAGCCGCCTGTAATCTGTCGGAAAAAATCAATGGATTGCATTTTGATGATGCACAACGGGTGGTGAAATTACTGGCGAAGTATCACCTGCCTGTTGATATTGAAACAGACTATGCAAAAGTATTCGAGGTATTGAAACTGGATAAGAAACGGGAAGATGAATACATGCATTTTGTATTGCTGAATAAAATCGGAGAAGCTGAAGCAAAGCCCGTTCAGATGAAATTTCTGCAGGAAAATATAAAACAGATCCTGTAATGATTGCAACCATCAGTCCATCTGCTGTAAATGGAACGGTGCAGGCGCCTGCAGGTAAGAGTGCGATGCAACGTGCCTGTGCATTAGCGCTGCTGAACAATGGAACAACTACCATTTTTAATCCGGGGAATAGTAATGATGACCAGGTTGCGATACATATTATCCGGCAACTGGGTGCCTTAGTTAATACAACAGCAGATGCTTTAATGGTACATAGTAACGGGGAGCCCAAACCGGCAGCACACATTGATTGTGGAGAAAGTGGTTTGTCGTTTCGGATGTTTGCTCCCATCGTTGCATTGTGCGCTGAAAGGATAACGCTCACCGGCAGTGGAACCTTGCTGAACCGGCCCATGCAATACCTTGAAACACTACTGTTACCTTTGGGCGTGGAGATACAATCTAACAATGGGTATATACCATTTAAAATACGCGGGCCATTGATCCCGGCTGATATTACAATGGATGGCTCAATGAGTTCGCAATACCTCACAGGAATTTTATTTGCCTTTGCCCATGCAGCTATCAAGCCTCTACGCATAGAAGTTAACAAACTTACAAGTAAACCGTACATCGATCTTAGTGTACAAATGCTGCAACATTTTGGCTATAATGTGCAACATGAACAGTACAGCGTTTTTAATATTCAACCTGTTGTTACGCAAAAAAAAGATATCATTTATACCACTGAAGGCGATTGGAGTGCTGCATCTTTTTTGCTGGTAGCGGGGGTAATTGCCGGAACCGTATCCATAAATGGCCTGGATGCAGATTCTGTACAGGCCGATCGTTCCATTATTTCTGTGCTTGAACGTTGCGGGGCGTACGTACAGTGGAAAAATGGAGTTGTAACGGTAAGTAATAAACGTAGTTTGCGTTCTTTCGAATTCGATGCAACGGATTGCCCGGATTTATTTCCACCATTGATGGCGCTGGCCTGTTATTCTAACGGCCAATCGGTAATCAGCGGTGTGCATCGGTTGTTTTCAAAAGAAAGCAATCGTGCCGAATCCTTGCTGGATGTTTTTACTTCGATGGGGGCAGTTGTAAAAATTACTGATGATGCTTTCGTAGTGGAAGGTGCGCATCGGTTACATGCAGCAACCGTTTCATCGCACAACGATCATCGGATTGTAATGGCTGTTGCAGTAGCCGCTTTAAAAGCAGGCGGAGATGTTGCTATTCTCAATGCATCGGCGGTAAATAAATCTTATCCGGCATTTTTTGAAGCTATAAAAATGCTGGGGGCTATCGTATCTTTAAACAACGATAATTAAAACCTGTATGAATAGTTTTGGAAGATTATTCCGGTTACACATTTTTGGAGAATCACACGGGCCGGCCGTTGGTATCACGATTGATGGTTGCCCTCCCGGAATACCTATTGTTGAAGAAGATTTTATGGCAGATATTGAAAGAAGGAAGGCAGGTTTGCAGAAAGGTACTACTACCCGAACGGAAGAAGATAAGCCGGTATTTTTGTCGGGTGTGTTTAAGGGAACAACTACGGGCAGTCCTTTAACCATCATTTTTGAAAATAAAAATATACGCAGTGCAGACTACGAAAAGTTAAGGAGCACGCCGCGTCCGGGGCATGCAGATTTTGTAGCGACAAAAAAATTCGGAGGTTTTGAAGATTACAGAGGTGGAGGTCATTTCAGTGGCCGGCTTACGGTTTGCCTGGTTGCGGCTGGCGTTATTGCAAAGAAAATTATTACTGCATACAATACTTCCGTTTCTATCCATGCATCAATTTTGGAAGTTGGGGGAGAAAAAAATATAGAAAAAGGAGTGCAACAAGCGATAGATGCAAAAGACAGTATTGGTGGAATTGTTGAATGTGTTGTAACTAATTTACCGGTTGCTTTGGGAGAACCGTTTTTTGATTCTGTAGAATCACTGATCAGTCATGCCGTGTTTTCCATACCTGCCATCAAGGGAATTGAATTCGGTGCCGGATTTGCAGCGGCAAAAATGAAAGGCAGTGAACACAATGATGCGCTTGAAAATATTTCGGGAAAGAATGCAACCAATAATGCCGGCGGTATTACCGGTGGGCTTACCAATGGAAATGATCTTGTTTTCAGGGTTGTTGTTAAGCCAACTTCGTCAACACCTGCACCCCAGCAATCTCTCAACATTGAAACAGGAAATATTGAAGAACTATCAGTGAAAGGCCGACATGATTTGTGTATTGCCCTTCGTGTACCTGTGGTACTGGAAGCGGTAACAGCCTGTGTGCTGGCCGATCTGTTGATGCGTGTAAAATAAATAAGTCTTTCCACGATTTAGTAAGCAGCACAATTCACATCCCGAAATTCTTTCTAACAACTAACAACTAACAACTAACAACTAGGCTGTTGTTTTCCTTTGAAAGTACCATCGGTGGCCCCGGTTGTATAAAAAAAATATGCTAATTGCAGGTATTCGAAACCGTTAGGAAAGTTGCTGAGCAGGGATCATCATTGGCAGGTTGTGCAACCGATCCCGGTACCACCAATAAAAAAACAACCAGCAAATGCCAGTGTTTTTTTAGTTTTTGGCAATCAGTGATAATAACTGAATGCAAAGTCAATTGTTTAATTTAAGATAACCGAAGTATGATGTCGGCGATTATCATATGAGGATGAATACCTGATATCTTAACAAACAGCATCGTATAGTTTAAGATATTGTTTTCAGTGTTACGGAGTAAGTCCTGGTAGTGACCTTTGTTACAGGAAGGTATTAAATTAATTTAATCTGTTAAAATATATTCGACTAATGATAAAAAAATCCGGCCCATTGAAGAGCCGGATTTATTATCGTGTGCAGGATATTACTGTATCAGCAGAACGGTTCCTTTCATTTCTATCACTTTGCCATTCTTGTCTTTGCCTTTTAATATCCAAACGTAATTGCCCATTGGTTGTAATTTACCCTGGAATGAACCATCCCATCCTTTTAACCATTGATTGGTTTCAAAAACGAGTTGACCATACCGGTTAAATATCCTGAAGTAATCTGTATAAGCAATACCGGCTGGTATAACCCTGAACCTGTCATTCAATCCATCTCCATTTGGTGTAAAGGCAGTTGGAATATGATAACCTGGTCCCGGATACACCTGAACATATACATTATCTGTACCCACACAACCCGCCTGATCAGTTACAGTAACTACAAACATCTGATCATGATCCAAAACAGCCAATGGATTTTGAATATTAGAGAAATTCAATGGTGCAGACGGGGTCCAGGAATAAGAAACGCCGCCCGATGCAAGTAACTGGTGAGGTTCATTAATAACAGCAATGGTATCATTACCAGCGAATGCCGGCACTGGCGGTTGAACAACTACTACCATCACATCCTGTACACTGAAATTACAACCGTAATTATCAGTAACAGTTAACGTAAACGTTTCCGTATCAGTTGGTGCAGCCAGTGTATTTGCAGCATGCGGTGTTTGCAGATGCATTGTATCTGACCACTCATAATTTACAGTTCCTGATAAATGCGACGCAGTTCCATGGAGATATGCAATTGGTTTATCATGACACACCGCAGTGTCCTGTCCTGCATCCGGTATTGGTTTAAGTTTCACATTAATTGTCATCGTATCTGTTCTTGAACAAACACCCCATTGAGCCACCAATACATAAGTAACCGTATCCAGCGGCGAAGCTACCGGATTTTTGATATTCGTATCATTCAATGTGCTGTCTAATATCGGATTTGGAATAGTAGACCATGTGAATACTGTTGCCTGTGGAACTACCTGTGGTTGCATCGTTACAGGTTGTTCTGCACATATAGTAGTATCATTTCCAATAAACAGTGTACCCATGTTATCGATCAACGTAACATTTACCAATGGAGCAACAGCCAGGCAACCATTGTTATCCTGAACGGTGATGTTGCCAAACGGTGCGCCTGTTCCGGATGCACCCGAAACAATAAACGTATTGGAAGACTGGAAGCTGGTTCCATCTAATGAATAACTGTAATTCGGTGTTCCGTTATTACCGGTTACCAGGATCTGACCATCGTTGCCATTACATGTACCGGCTGTTGCCACTGCATTGGCAGTTAACAATGTTGGCTGATTCAATGTAACCGTAGTATCCTTGATACATCCTGCCGCATCCTGTACACGGAATGTGTATGTGCCCTGTGGCAGATTATTAAATGTGCCGGAAGACTGGAAGTTGGTAAACGGACTCTGTGCATACTGGTAAGGAGCCAAACCACCAGAAGCAGTTAAGCTGATAACACCATTTGCATTTCCGAAACATAAAGGCTCCGTCATACTAACGGCAATGGCTAACGGCGTATGCGTGGTAAGGGTTATGGGTCCGCCGGTTCCTGTACAACCATTAGCATCCGTGAAACTATAGTTATACGTTCCCGGTGCAAGATTACTGAATACAGGGTTTGCACTGGTTACCGTGTACGGGCCACCTGGTCCGGTAAGTATTACCGTAAATGGAGCAACTGCCGAACCTGTTGCAGTAACAGAAATGGATCCATCATTGATATTCGCACAAGGCGGATTTACGGGGATGAAGGTTGATGTTAAATAAGGCCCCGCCGTTATCACAGGAGACGTAACTGTTCCCGTACACCCACTGCTGGAAGAAACAAATGTTGCAGTATAGGTTCCGGCTGCAAGATTGGTAAACGTGGTACTTAAAGCACCATTCTGTGTAAATGTTCCCGAAGGTCCGGTAATGGTAAATGTGTAAGGACCACCTGTTCCGGCCGGCACTGGAGTTATGGTTATTGTTCCGTCATCTACAGTTGGACAAGACGTTGCCGTTGTACTTGCATTTCCTGTTGGAGCAGTGCCTTGTGTCACTACAATATTGCTTACCGTATTGGAACATCCCAATGCATTTGAAAACAGAATTGAATACGTTCCTGCAGCCAGGTTATTGAATATGCCTGTAGTGTTGGTTGCTGGTCCGGTAACCGGGGCAGGGGTGATCGTGAAACTATAAGCACCTGCAACTGTAGGCGTAATGGTTATACTGCCGTTATCTACACCCGGGCAGGAAGTTCCTACCGGTGAAGTATTGGCTGTTAATGCCGGGCCAGGATTGATATTGATATTCGCAACCGTACCGGTACATCCCAGTGCATTGCTGAATGAAACGCTGTACACACCTGCTGCTAAATTTGCAAACACACCTGTTGAATTGCTGGCGGGTCCGCTTACCGGTGCTGGCGTAATGGTATAGGTATATGTGCCCGGAATGGTTGGTGTTATGGTTACACTTCCATCGCTGGCACCATTGCAGGATGTTGCCGGGTTAGGTGATGAATTCGCTGTGATTGCTGCGCCCGCATTAACGGTGATATTGGCAATACCGCTACAGCCGAGGTTGTTGGTAAATGTAATACTGTATGCGCCGTCGGCCAGGTTACTGAACGTTCCGGTTGCATTGGTAGCAGGGCCGGTTACCGGTGCAGGTGTAATGGTATACGTATAGGTTCCTGCTACAACCGGAGCTGCAGTTGCAGTACCATCCGTTGCCCCGAGGCAGGTAGTGGCTGTGGAAGAATTATTAGACGACAAGCCAGGTCCGGGATTCACTACAATATTACTAACGGTGCCTGCGCAACCGGCTGCATTGGTAAATGTTACAGAATATGTTCCGGCAGCCAGGTTGTTGAATGTTCCTGTTGCATTGGTTGCAGGACCGCTGGCTGGCGGAGGTGTAATCACATATGTATAAGTACCGGCAACAGTTGGTGTAACGGTAACACTTCCATTGTTGGCTCCCAGGCAGGAAGTAGCTGTTGTTGACGGAGCAGAAGCAGTTAAACCCGGGCCGGGATTCACTACAATATTCGCGGCAGTTCCGGAACATCCCGCTGCATTGGTAAATGTTACAGCATACGTTCCAGCAGCCAGGTTATTAAAAATGCCTGTTGCATTCGTAGATGGGCCGCTCACCGGTGCTGGTGTGATCGTATAAGTATATGTTCCTGCTGCGGTAGGCGTTACCGTTAGGCTGCCATCATTGGCGCCCTGGCAGGAAGTTGCGTTAGGTGAACTTGTATAGGTAAGTGCAGTACCTGGAGCCACCACTACATTGTTTACAACACCCGTGCAACCTGCCGCATTGGAAATATTTACCGTATAGGTTCCGTCTGCAAGATTATTGAAAATACCGGTGCTGTTTGTAGCAGGGCCACTTGTTGGTGGCGGACTGATGGTATAGGTAAATGTGCCGGCACCGGCTGGTGTAATGGTAGCTGTACCATCATTTGCACCTGTACAGGATGTTGCAGTAGTACTGGAATTTCCCGTAATACCTGCACCCTGGTTAATGGCAATATTGTTTACAGAAGATCCGCAACCTCCGGCATTCTGGAACGATACCGAATAGGTTGTTCCACCGGCGAGGTTATTAAAGATTCCTGTTGTATTGGTAGCAGGACCGCTGGCGGGCGGAGGCGCTATCGTGTACGTGTAGCTGCCGGCAGGTGAAGGCGTGATGGTAATGGAACCATCGCTTACACCCGGGCAATTGGCATCGGTATGCGTTTGTGTGCCAGAGACAGGCGTAGCAGCCAACACGAATAAGAAAGTGAGACTGCCGGTGCAACCGGTAGTTGTATTAGTAAAGTTTACATTATAGAAAACGCCGGCAGCACATCCGGTAAAAATACCGGTGCTGTTGGTAGCACCTCCCGAAGGCGCTGGCGTCATGGTGTATGTGTACACACCCGGACTTGCCGGGTTAGGCGTTACTGTTATGATACCGTCTGCTGCACCCGGGCAGGTTTCGTTTTGATTGTGAGCCCAGGTAGCGGTAATAGAACCGCCGACAGTAATCGAAATATTATTTACCGTTCCGGTACAACCCGTTGCAGTATTTGTAAAAGTTACAGAGTAAGTTCCGGCAGCAAGTGCGGTGAATATTCCTGTTGAATTTGTTATTGCCCCAGGTGAAAGTATATATGTATAAGTTCCCGCCGTGTTTGGAGTTATAGTAATTGAACCATCTGTTGCACCAGCACAACTTGTATTCGTATGTGACTGATTAGCGGTAATTGTTCCCCCGGCAGCGACAACAATATTAGGAATAGTTCCGGCACAGTTTGAACCATCAACATAAGTAAGCGTAAATGTACCAGATGGAAGGTTATTAAAAATCGGGCTACTTTGAACATAAGGTCCACCCGGACCTGTAAGAGTAAAAGTATAAGGAGGATTTCCCTGGGGAGTTGCAGTAATTGTTCCATTATTAACTCCGGTGCATGCTGTTCCTGTTGCTACTGCGGTACCTGCGAGTGAGGAAACGGAATTTACGGTGTCGTGAATCTGCACGGAGCAAAGGTTGGCATCAACGATATCTATAGTATAAGGACCTGCAGGTAAACCAGTAAAAATTCCGGTATTGTTTGAAACGCCACCAGGATTTAAAGTATATGTAAAAGGAGGAACTCCTGTGCTACCAGTAACAGTAGCTGTTATTGTTCCTACACTTGCCCCGCAAGTGCTCGGCGTATGTGTAGCAGCGGCAGTTAAATTTGGAATCTGGTTTACTGTAATCGTATCTAAACTAATTAAGGGTGTACCCGATGGACAAGATTGAAATGTAGTCTTAATAATAAACTTTGTTCCCGAAGGTACACCAGGGCAAAAGTTTGGGAAGCTAATGTCTAATAGTCCCGAAACAGTAGTAGCCGTATCTGCATTTGCAATATGCGTTAAACCTAAAGTCAATAATTCCGAACTAATAAATTGGGAGGTGGCGCCATTTGGAATAAACCTCCAGGCTTCATTATATGTACTGAATTGAGTACAGTTTCTACCCGGAGCGGCAATGCCTATATTTTGACTCCAGTTTTGGATACCAACTATTCCCAGGCCATTATTGGTTGAGGCAGTACAGGCAAAAGGTTTGTCTTTAAGAAAAACTTCTATAATTCCGGTATTTTCATGAAAAGCAATTTGTTCAGTTACAATTGAATCCTGGCAAAAAAAGTAAGGTACATGGTAAAAACTTGCAACAAATGTTCTGCAGGGTGCCGTTCCTTCGATTCTGTATTCAATTTTTCTATCGGCGGGAGGCGTTGTACTGGAATTGCTGGGATCAATATCCGTATAAGCTCCCATTATAGATGCTCTGGGATAATAGGCTGGAGAAATACTGCCAGGTGAGCCTCCAGCATAAGGAATGGGCTGAGGGTTACCTCCCGTTTGAAGCACATAGGCATTGTCTTGATTTGCGTTTGAAACAACATCAAATGAAATAATACCATTTGAACCTACTACACATTTTGAATAAGTGCCTCCAAAAAAGCAAAATGGGAACCCTAGTGTGATAGAATCTGAGAATTGGTCATCAATATATGTACTCGTTAATTCGGTCCCTGTAGTCGTAGTCCAGGCATAAGGTTGAAACGGAATGCTGGTTACAGCATAATTTTCAGTAGACTTGATATGTGGAACCTGGAAAAGAATATTTGTACAGGTTTGAGTACAGGACAAGTTTACGGATGAACCGTTTATGCCTGTATTAAAACAAGACTGGCTGAAATTTTTTAACGGGAAGGAAAATAAAAAAGCTAAGATTAACAGGGGAAAGTAGGCCTTTCTCATTGTAGTGTATTATTTGTCATAAGATGAGCCTTAAAGATACTGAATTGCTGCCTGTATTTAGCATTATATTAACAGGTTGTAGATAAGTTCGGGACAACGTTCGGTGAAAGGGTTGAATCGCAGGGTAATAGGATGAGTTGGGGATTACCCATTTCGATGAGCAGTAATACGATCATGTGAAAATGCATTGACCTGCTGATGATAAAATGGAAAGTTGGTACGGGCTGTTTATTACCCGGAAACTGATGCTGAAAATTTGAAATTAATGCTGAATGC
>JAFDXE010000017.1 GCA_018268085.1 Bacteroidota bacterium | reverse complement strand
CGTTAACGTAAATACATTCCCTAACCCAACTGTAATAGCATCCGGAACCGGTCCGATTTGTACCAACTCAAGTGTTGATATCAATGCTACAGCAACCGTTTCCGGTTCAGGAGCAGCAATCGTACCTAATGGTTACCAGTGGTATGTAGGAGGTTCTCCGCTGGGAGGCGCTAATCTTTCAATCTTGTCGGCTTCATCTGCCGGTAACTACCAGGTTACTGCATCAGATGCCAACGGCTGTATATCCGCTTTATCTACCCCTGTGGTAAGTTTAGCTATGGATAACTCACCATTGAATGGATTTTATACAATTGGAGTAGGACCAGCATCCTGTACGAATTATATTTCATTTGCTGCTGCTATCAGGGATCTGAATACCCGCGGTATCAGTGGTAACTGTATATTCAGTACACCGGCAGGATATACTGAAACAGTTCCATCGAAAGGTTTGAAACTCGGAAGTGCATTATTGAATAGCAATACATCTACCGGTAAAACAATTACTTTTAGTAAATCAGGCGTGGGCGCTAATCCAAAGCTTACTGCATTTACAGGTGGTACAGGTGCTTCCAACACAACTTATCCTGATGGTGTTTGGGCATTGAGGGGAGTAGATAATGTAACAATATTCCAGATTGATATTGCTGAAAATGCATCCAATACAACATCCGGACCGCAAATGGAATATGGTATCGGATTGTTCAAGTTCTCCAGTTCAGATGGTGCGCAGAACAATACTATCCAGGAATGTAACATAACCTTAAATAAGGCTAACGCTACAAATGCCAGTCCGGCAAATACAAATTTCTTCCCCGACGGAGCAACGGGTATAGTAATCGTAAATGCAGTTGATACAACTGTAAGTACACAGTTTATTCCAACAAGTGCGAATGCTACCAACTCTAACAACAAGTTTTATGGAAATACCATTTCCAATGTTCATGGTGGTATAGCATTAATGGGATATACAGCCCCATCTCCATATACCCTGGCTGATACCAATAACGATATTGGAGGTACAACCGGTACATCAGGTAATACAATTGTAAACTATGGTAATTCCGGTGATGGAGTAGCGGCTATTGGTATAAGATTATACAACCAGTGGGGAAGTAATGCTTCTTACAATACCATCCGCAATAATATCTATGATGGAAATGGATCAAACACGGTGAATGATCTAAGAGGAATCAGGGGTGAAGCGAGCGCCGGGGCAAGTGTTACCTACTCAAATAATGCCATTACTTTAAGTAGTGGTGGAACAGGTGGGCAAAACGTTTCCGGTATTGATAACGCAATAGGAGCGGGAGGTACTACCAATAGTGTAATCATTACCAGCAATACCATCATTGATTCTTCTTTTGTTACAGCTACGGCTGCAGTACTAACCGGAATTATCAACTCTGCTTCTGTTGGAACACTGAACATTTCCAATAATACATTAAAGGATTGTTTTGTAAACGGAACGGGTAACCTTACCGGTATCAGCAATACAGGTACAATTGCCAATAGCCATACGATGAATGGCAACCTGATCACTAACATTAAAAAGAACGGAAGTGGTACGCTTACATACCTGGCATTTGGTGCAACGAGCGGAACCATACCGGTGGATGCAAGTATTTCAAACAATACCATATCCAATAATGTGGTTACCGGTGGAGGAACCAACGTTACGATGAACCTTGTAACAGGTGGTACTGCATTATACAATTTTGATGGCAATACCATTTACAATAACTCAATTACAGGATTAACCGGAACAGCCGTTGGAACCATCAACGGATTTGGAAATGCTGCATCACCTACTAAGGAAACCATCAACAACAACATTTTCAGAAAGCTGTTTATAACGGGTACATCAACTGGTGTTCATCTTATACAGGTTATCAGAAATGTTACTGTTGCAGGAGCTGTACGTGTAGTAAGCAGGAACCAGATAGACTCAATTTATTCAAATGCAGGCTCTACAGTTCAAATCACCGGTATCATAAACGGTGTAGGTGGAAACGTGTCAATATTTAAAAACAAGATCCACAGTTTGTGGCCCGGCCAAAACGGAGCAGGCGCTTCTTTTGCAAAAGGTATTACACATAATACGGTATCCGGAACGCCAACCGTAAAAATTTATAACAATATCATTTCATTGGATCTTTCACAGGCAGCAGCACCGGCAGGAAATGGTGTACTTACAGGCGCAACCGCTGTATCCGGCTTCGAAGTGTTAACTACATCTAATTCAGCCGCCACCATTAATTTCTATTACAACACAATTCGTTTGGCAGGTTCGGGAACCGGTACCTTCGGATCGAGTGGTATTTTCCTTGCCAACACAGGGCCAAGCGTTGATATGAGGAATAATATCGTTTCCAATTATATGACGCCCGGAAGTGGATATGTTGTAGCATTAAGAAGAATTACTACTTCCATGAACGGCTATGCTGCAACTTCCAACAACAACCTTTGGTACACTACCCAAACTGCAAGTACCCCAATCTCTTGGGATGGTGCAGTTGCTTACAATACACTTGCATTGTTTAAAGCAGCCTTAACATCGCCAAGAGAAAACTTGTCAATTGGCGATAACCCGGCGTTTGTAAATACCGCTCAAAATGACCTTCACCTGGATCCTTCTAACAACTGTAATATTGATGGAGCCGGTACGCCCATTGCATCTTACACTGATGATTACGATGGCGATACCAGGGATGCATTATTGCCGGATATCGGAATGGATGAATTCACCGGTTCCGGAACGGGTTGGACATGGAAAGGATTAAATACCGACTGGATGAATCCTTCCAACTGGTGTGGTGGAGTACCAACTGCAACATCGGATGTAATTATCCCGGCAGGAAAAAACAATTATCCAAACATTACAACCGTGGCCGGACAAGCAGTTGCCCGTAACATAACCATTAATTTGGGAGGTTCTATTACCATAGCAAACACAGGTACGCTGTCGAATACAGGAACCTGGACCAACAATGGTACATTAACCAATAACGGAACCATCGTGCTGAACGGTACCGTTAACCAATCATTCCCCGGAGCTGGCTCAGGTACGTTACCGGCAATGACGAACCTTACCGTTGACAATACAGGTGGCGCTACCATTAATAAACCATTAACGATCCTGGGTGTACTTAAACCAAAAACAGGAAATATAGCGGTGAATGATGTAGTTACCCTGCACTCCGATGCAAGTGGAACTGCAATGGTAGATACACTTACCGGAAGCTTTAGTTATGCAGGCCCTGGAACATTTGTCGTAGAACGCTTCGTATCTACTTCATCAAAAGTGGGCTGGAGGTTCTTATCGATTCCAACAAATACAACACAAACGATCAACCAGGCATGGATGGAAGGACAAACACCGGGATCATACACAGGAACAGGTTACGGAACTATTGTAGTGGGTACAGGTGGCACAGCAAATGGTTTCGACCAGGCAACCACTACACCTTCAATGAAAACTTTTGTACCAGCAACAAATTCATGGATATCGGTTCCGAATACTACTTCTTCAATTGCAACAACACAGGGATACATGATATTCCTGAGGGGTGACAGAGCTGCAAATACTTTCGGTTCTCAAAATGCAACTACATTACGAACACAAGGTCCGATCAGATCCGGAAACGTAACCGTAAGCACTGCGAATGGAAACATTAACCAGTTTATTTCTGTAGGTAATCCTTACCCGGCACCTATCAGTTTTACTTCCGCATCTACAACCAAAACAGGTTTACAGAATACCTATTATGTTTGGGATCCGAAGTTGAGTACGTATGGTGCTTATCAAACATTCACAAGTCCGGGCTTTGTAGCCAACCCTGGTGGTGGTAGTTATACCGGAGGTCATAATGCGATTGAATCCGGCCAGGCATTCTTTGTTGTTGCCAGTGGTTCAGTAACACCACACTCCATTACCATTACGGAAAACAGTAAAGTGTCCAGTAACTTCCAGGTGGCAAGAACAGCAGGTAATGAAGCGATGTTCAGCACAAGGTTGTATGCAGGTATCGATACGAATCGTGTGCTGCATGATGGTGTAAGGGTTGATTTTGATAATGCTTATACAAATGCTATTGATGATATGGATGCGAGGAAAATGAGCAATGTTGGCGAAAATGTTGGTATCATAAGAGATGGCATCATGTTAAGTATTGAACGTCGTCCGGAAGTTGTGAGTACAGATACTATTTTCTACCAGCTTGGTGCATTGAAACAACAACAGTATCAGTTTGAATTTACACCGGAAAACCTGGTGCCAACATTAACCGGTTACCTGGAAGATGCATACCTGAATACCAGCACACCGGTTGCAATGGATGCCGTAAATACGATCAACTTTACAGTGAATGCAGACCCTGCTTCCAAAGCTGCCAACCGTTTCCGTTTAGTGTTCAGGCAACTTGGCCCTGTGCCTTTATCGTTTACCAGTATTACGGCTAACAAGCAAGACAGGAATGTACTGGTTAGCTGGAGAGTAGACAATGAACTGGATATTGCCCAATATGAAGTTGAACGTGCTGCCGATGCAAGAAGTTTTGCTAAGATCGGAACACAATTGGGACGCAATACCGGGGCATCTACGCAGCAATACAATTTACTGGATGCACAACCGCTGACAGGCGATAATTTCTATCGTGTAAGAAGCGTGGGTAGCAATGGGGCTGTTAAATACAGTGAAATTGTAAAAGTGAATATGGCCGGTGATCCTTCATCTATTACAGCTTATCCAAATCCTGTGAAGGAAGATGGAGTTGTTAAATTAACGCTTAGCAATAAGCCGGAAGGACAATACATTGTTCATATTTACAATGCAAAAGGACAGGAGTTATATAACAAATTGATAAATCATGATGGAGGTAATAGCGTATATACTTTGGAATTGAACAAGATCCTGGTAGCACATGGTAATTACATGTTACAGGTTATTGAAACAAACAAAGCAAAAACAACCTTCAAAATTGTTTATTGATACATTTAAAGCCGTATTTTTGTAAAAATTTTTGGTAACCCATGAATAAATTCAAGAAATATATCGTGATGTTAACTGTGATGATGGTTATTGGATTAACAAATTCCCTGCAATCAAATGGCCAGGGTAACCCAGGAGATCCGGGATGTGATCCGCTGGATCCGGCTTGTCCTATTGATGGAGGGTTGAGTTTATTAATCGCTGCAGGTATCGGTATTGGGGCCAAAAAGGCTTACAATGCGAAGAAAAAAGACACATCAAATCTTTGATGAAGTAAATAAATGCTTATGGAGATGACCATTGATTTGGTCATCTCTTTTTTTTTGATCGTGTTGACAGGCAAACAAAATAATGTTTGAGCTACACTTTGCTTTAGTTGTAATCAATCAGTTGGTACTTACCGCCAACAGGTAAAATGCAGATTATTTCACATGATTAGATTTGACTTTAAAATTGGTTAAGTAATTAATTTTAACGAATTTTGTTAGCTGTCCAGATCAGCAACAGATTACGTTGATTTTTGTAATTCTCAATTGATGCAACTACTTCCTTTGAATTCATTTTTACCGAAAAAATTACTGTTATCCGCTGTGGTTATTGTTTGTGTGTACACATTTTCTGCCTGCAGTTCACCTAAATCGATAACATATTTCAATACGTTGAATAAAGACACAACGTTACAGGGTTTTATCACAGATACCTATGAGAGTAAAATTCAGAAAAAGGATGTATTGGCAATTACGGTGAGCAGTCTTAATAAAGAGATGGACGAAGTTTTTAACAACGCAGTTTCGGATGTAAATGAAACTGCTACTGCCGGCCCTAAACCTGCCGCAGGTTTTGTAGTAGATGAAAAAGGCAATATCCTAATTCATATGCTGGGAAGTGTACATGTGGAAGGCCTCTCCAGGAATGAATTAAAACAAAAGCTCCAGAAGGAATTATTACCTTATATGAAAGAGCCAATCGTTGGTGTGCAGTATTTGAATCATAAGATCACCGTTATTGGTTTTGTGGAAAGGCCTCAGGTAATTACGCTAACAGGCGAACAGATGCCATTGCTGGATGCATTGGTAACAAGCGGCGATTTAAAAGATGTAGCAAAAAGAGATGACATCATGATCATCCGTGAGCAAGGAGATCAAAAGCAGATAAAACATATCAATTTACAAGACCAGTCATTGTTTTCATCTCCCTGGTACTATCTTCAATCTAACGACATCGTGTATGTGATGCCTGATAAGAACAGGTCGGATAAAGATGAGAAGAGAAGAACACTTCAAACTACTATGGCACTTATTGCTTCAGGAGTTTCCCTGCTTCTGATCATCATTAACAATTTTATTAAGTAACAGATCCAGACAGGTCATGAGCGAGGAACAATTTACAGATAGTAATAAGCCTACTAATAACCCCAATATATTAGCGCAGATCGTTCACAGGTATTTGCCTTTCTGGCCGATATTTGTTGCAACCGTTTCCGTATCGCTTATTATTTCCTATGTGTACCTCAGGGCGCAAACTAAAATTTATGTTGCCTCAGCAAAAGTGTTGTTGAAAGATCCGCAAAAGAACGGTGGAGACAGCAAAGTACTGGATGCCCTGAATATTTTCAGCGAGAAAAAAATTGTAGATAACGAAATCATTGTACTCCGGTCATCTTCACTTATGGAAGATGTTGTAGATTCCCTGAATTTGTATGCAACCATTTACAATGAAGGTAAAGTGCAGAGAGAAGAATTGTATGCAAGTAATTCACCGCTGCAGTTTATTGCCGTTAACAAAGACAAAATAGAAAAAGCAGGTAAATTTTTTTTTACCATCGACTGGCATAATAAAGTGGTTTCTATAGCCGGGCAAACGGTTCCTTTCGACGGCGTTTTTTCCATAGGTAAAACACAATACAGGATTGAAATAAACGAGGATTACAATACTACTGTAAAAGGAAAAAATTATTTTGCCATTTTTAATTCCATATCATCTGCAGCCAATACCATTATCGGTGCATTAAAAGCGGCTCCGCTTTCTTATTCTTCTACAGTTATTGATCTTAAACTTGAAACGCCGGTTCCGGAAAAGGGGATTGCTATCTTAAATAAACTTTTCCAGGTGTACAATCGTGCAGCCATTGATGATAAGAACCAGATTGCTACAAAAACATTAGCGTTTATTGATGACCGTTTGAATACCGTTTCCCGGCAATTGGATAGCGTGGAAGGTAACCTGAAAGAATTAAAAGCAAGAAACGGTGCCGGCAACCTGGATAACCAGGCTCAATTGTATCTCAACACGGTAAGCGAACTGGATAAAGATAAAGAAACCATATTGCTGCAGATGTCGGTATTAAACGATATTGAAGCGTATATCAATAATAAGGGAAAGAAACCTGGTACCGTACCTTCATTACTGCTGGTAAATGATCCAACGTTAGGTTCATTGCTAACTCAATTATACAATGCTGAATTTGAACTCGAAAGGGTGCGGACAACCTCGGGAGAGAAAAGTGATCCTGTAATCCTTTCGCTCGACAAAATAAACAGGATTAAAAGTGATATCCGTGAAAACATCGGAACAATCAGAACAAACTTTAATACGGAAGTTGCAAGGATAGATGTAAACATTGCTTCTAAAAGAGGTATGATTGCCAGTATCCCTGAAAAGGAATACGAGTTGTTGCAACGCAGCCGGAACCAGTTAATTAAAAATAACATCTATACCTACCTGTTACAAAAACGGGAGGAAACGGCATTGTCATCAGCTTCTACCAGTGCAGACCTCAGGGTGTTGGAAAAAGGATTTTCTTATGGGCCGATCCGCCCGGTTGCCAGCAATTTTTACTGGATGGGTTTTATGATCGGTTTGGGTTTATTCCTGATGTATGTGCAGATTTTCGAACAGTTCAATAATAAGATTTTATTCCGCAGTGAAATTGAAAGCAAAACATCCGTTCCGGTAATTGGCGAGATTGTACAATCCAAAACCAGGGACGTTGTAGCAATTAAAGAAGGTAAGCGAACAGTAATTGCCGAGCAGTTCAGAGCCCTTAGAACGAATCTGGCTTTTATGGGATACAACGAAGACCAAAACACACTGCTTGTTACTTCAAGTGTTTCCGGAGAAGGTAAAAGTTTCATTGCTGTAAATATGGCGATCAGTATGACGCTTACGGGAAAGAAAGTAGCGCTGATGGAAATGGATTTAAGAAAGCCAAAGTTGAGTCAGAAACTGGGCGTTAACAAAGATCCCGGAATCAGTAGTCACATAGTGGGTAAGGCAACACTGGAACAGATCATTAAACCAACGGAATATCCGAATTTATATATCGTGTCATCCGGCCCGATTCCACCTAACCCAACCGAGCTGATTGCAAAACCTGAATTTGCTGAAATGATGAGTGCCATCAAAAAGCAATTTGATTATGTAATCATTGATACAGCGCCCATTGGCCCGGTTACAGATGCTCAGTTATTAACAGCCTATGCCGATACAACTTTGTTTGTGGTTCGTCATGCGGTAACCCCTAATGTTTTCCTGCGCATGATCCAGGGATTCAGCCGGGAAAAGAAATTTAATAACATGTGCCTTGTGTTTAATGGAATTAAACCAAGAGGTATATCCGTATTAAACTATGGCTTTGGCGGTTACGGAAATGGATACGGTTACGGTTATGGATACGGATATGGTTATGGCTATGGATATGGTTCAGAGGGCGGTACATACTATGTAAAAGATGAGCATACACCGGGCTTCAAAAACCTGTGGAATATTGGTACGGTAATTAAAGGGCTTTTCAGGAAAAAGCAGGATTCGTAAAATAACCCTCTATCATTGCTATATCCTTCAGTTAATCATGTGACTGAGGGACAGCGAAGCTTTGACATGAACGAAACAGAAACCAACTGGTATGTTGTGTACACCCGCCCCAGGTGGGAAAAAAAAGTGTCGGCTGTTTTAAATGAAAAGGGAATTGAGAATTATTGCCCGCTTAACAGGGTACGAAAAAAATGGAGCGATCGGTATAAAATTGTGCTGGAACCTTTATTCAAAGGGTATGTATTTGTAAAAGTGAACGAACCTGCGAAATGGGATATCAAGAAAACAGAAGGTATCCTCAACTATGTGTACTGGCTGGGTAAACCGGCAAAAGTAAAAGACGAAGAAATAAATACGATCCGGAAATTTCTGCAGGAATTCAGCAATGTGGAAGTGGTGGAAAGAAAACTGGATGTTCATTCCAAAGTAATGGTGCGGCAGGGGATCATGATGAACTATCATGGTATAATTGTGGAAGTAAGTGGTACCAGGGCGAAAGTGAAAATAGACAGCATGGGCATACAACTGGTAGCCGTTTTCGACAAAAAGAACCTAGAACCAACTGATTTTACGGAGTAAATAGCCGGGTAATTATAAAATTCCGGCAAAAAAATGTAACTTACCTCATTAAATTTTAACAGCTCTTTAATGAAAATTACGGATAAAATATATGTGGCAGGCCACACAGGATTAGTAGGAGGTGCCATTGTTCGGTTATTGAAAAAAAAAGGTTATCTCAATATCATTACAAGGAGCTCTGAAGAACTTGACCTCAGGGACCAAAAAGCAGTATTTGATTTTTTTGATACCGTTCAGCCACACTATGTTTTCCTTGCTGCAGCCAAAGTAGGGGGAATTATGGCGAACAAAACCTACCCGGGCGATTTTATTTACGATAACCTGGCCATCCAGAATAACATTATTCATGCAGCCTATAAAAATGGGGTGGAAAAATTGCTCTTTTTAGGAAGCAGTTGTATTTACCCGAAGAACGCTCCCCAGCCAATCGTTGAAGAATACCTGATGACAGGCGTTCTTGAACCTACCAATGATGCCTATGCCATTGCCAAGATTGCCGGTATTAAAATGTGCCAGGCTTACCATCGCCAGTATGGTTGCAGGTTCATTAGCGTTATGCCTACAAATCTTTATGGTCCAGGAGATTCTTACAACCTGCAGAATGCACATGTGTTGCCTGCTTTACTGAGGAAATTTCATGAAGCAAAACTGAAAGAAGAGCACGTAGTAACGGTGTGGGGTACAGGCAAACCAAGAAGAGAATTTCTACACGTTGATGATGCGGCTATGGCCTGTTACTTCCTGATGCAACGATATGAGTCGTCGGAAATTATTAATGTAGGTTCCGGGCTCGATTATACCATCAAAGAAATGGCAACCCTCATAAAAAAAATTACCAACTACCAGGGAACGATTGTATTTGATGAATCAAAGCCCGATGGTACTCCACGTAAATTGCTCAATGTAGATAAAATTAAAAATCTTGGATGGAAAGCTGTGATTGACCTGGAAGAAGGTTTGGCATCTACTTATCAGAATTTTGAGCAGAATTATTTTTATTACACAAATCCCATCAATACAAAGAACCTGGCTATAGTACATGTGTAGAATCGCCGGGATGGTAAACGCAGCATCGCCTGCAAATGTTATTGAAGCATCGGTACAGCAAATGTGCCGTAATCAGGAACATGGCGGCCCGGATGATGGCGGTACATTTGTTTCAGAAACCGATCACCTGGTTTTAGGAAACAGGAGACTTGCATTGCTCGACCTTAGTGCCGATGGCCACATGCCGATGCAATACAACAACCGCTACTGGATTACTTACAATGGTGAGCTGTACAATTTCCAGGAATTACGGGCAGAATTAATCTTACTTAATCACCGGTTTAAAAGTACTACTGATACGGAAGTGATCCTGGCTGCATTTGCACAATGGGGCACACTCAGTTTTTCGAGGCTGAAAGGAATGTTCGCATTTGCACTATGGGATTCCGTTGAAAAAGAAATTTACCTGGTAAGAGATCCATCGGGCATTAAGCCATTGTATTATCATGCATCGAAAGGATTGCTTTGTTTTGCCTCTGAGATAAGAGCTTTCAAAAATATTCCGGGTTTGCAGTCGGCAAACAGCAATTGGCCTGTTTACCTGATGGCTTATGGTTTTATTCCTGAACCTGTAACAACACTTTCAACCGTTTCTGCACTGCCAAAAGGCTGCTATTTAAAATATTCAGTTCAGTCGGGAGATACAAGCCTGCAATCGTTTAAGCATTACAGTTATGCTAACAGGTTAACAGATCCCCATGAAGTAAATCATTCGATCAGAAAGGTTGTAGATGATTCCGTAAAAAGACAGCTTGTTGCAGATGCTCCCCTGGGCGTGTTCCTTAGCGGGGGATTAGATTCGGGTATTATGGCTTCGGTTGCTTCGAAGTATAAAAAAACAGACCTGAATACTTTATCTATTTATTTTGATGATCCTGCTTATTCCGAAAAAAAATACCAGGATATATTACATACTAAACTCCAGTGCCGGCACAGCCAGTACCTGCTTACGGAGGAAATTTTTCATAAAAATTTTGAAGAGATCATTCATAGCATGGACATGCCGAGTTGCGATGGTATCAACACCTGGTTTATCAGCCGTCATGCAAAATCGCTCGGATTAAAAGCAGTTCTCTCCGGTTTGGGTGGCGATGAACTCTTTGGCGGTTATCCATCTTTCAATCGCATTGCAACCGCTTTAAAACTTCAACAACTTCCTTCGGGTATAACTATTGCCGGCAGAAAAAGTGCATCCAAAAAGCTTAACCGGATGTCGTACCTATCAATGGAAGGTATTAAAGGGATTTACTTGTTTTTGCGTGGGCATTTTAGTGCATATGAAATTGCCAGGCAGTTAGGCAGTACTGAAAAAGAAGTGTGGGCAATTTTAAATGAAACGCCCATTTTTAATGATATAAAACACATACATCCCAAAAACCAGGCAAGCTGGATGGAATTTAATGTGTACATGCAGAACCAGTTGCTGCGGGATTCAGATGTAATGAGTATGATCCATAGCGTTGAAATCAGGGTGCCTTTTTTAGATGAAGATGTGATTGATCTTGCATTTCAAATTGATCCCAATGTAAAATATGCAGGAAGCAATAGCAAACAGATTCTTATCAATTGCTTTAATGATATTCTTCCAAGAGAAATCTGGGACAGGCCCAAGATGGGATTCAGTTTTCCTTTTCAGCAATGGTTGCGTACAAGTAACTATGTAAAGGAAATTATGCAAAACGGAAGTAAACGTTACCAGGAAAGTTATACAAGTTTCATGTCTGGTAAATTACACTGGTCGCATTTGTTGTCGCTGGTATTAATAAAAAGCAAAGCCACGTCGTAAGATTACAGGCAATAAAAGCGTGCATTACAACATCCGTTAGAAAAAAATAAAAGACTTGCCTTCCAATAGAATTTTATTCCTCACTTTAAAAGTTTTCTCCGCAACAGGTGGTATTGAAAAAGTTTGTCGCGTTGCCGGGAAAGCAATGTATGAGGAATATCTGTCGGGAAATTGTACAGTGGATGTTTACTGCATGTATGACCTGAACAAAGATGCTTTCGGAAATAAATATTTCCCGGCTGAATTGTTTCATGGATTTGCAGCTAATAAATTAAAATTCATTTTATCTGCGGTTAGCAATGGCCGTAAGTATAATACAGTTGTTATAAGCCATGTTAACTTATTGGTGGTTGGATGGCTCATCAAAAAAATATCTCCGCGTACCCGGCTCATCATGTTTGCGCATGGTATTGAAGTGTGGGAGCTGCTTACTTCAAAACAAAAAAAAATGCTGGGCAGTTGCGACAGGATAATTGCCGTGAGTAAGTTTACTGCTACCAGGCTGCAGGAAATGCATCAGTTCCCGCCGGAAAAATGTGTGGTGCTCAACAATTGCCTGGATCCGTTTTTACCGGTGAATGAATCGCCTCAATTGAGAACCGATCTGCGCAACAGGTACGGATTCGGAAAAGATGATATTGTATTGTTTACTTTGTCGAGATTATCTTCCGGGGAAAGGTATAAGGGGTATGATAAAGTAATGCAGTCGATGCTTACTTTAAAGAGCAGGTATCCCGGCATACGCTACCTGCTAGCGGGCAGTTATGATGAGCAGGAGAAGAAATTTCTGGATGAGATGATCAGGAAATTGCAACTGGAAGATTCAGTGGTGATGACGGGCTTTGTACCCGACGAAGAACTGGTTAACCATTTTAAAGCTTCCGATATTTACGTTATGCCCAGTACCAAAGAAGGTTTTGGAATTGTATTTATAGAAGCAATGTTTTACGGGGTACCCGTTATTGCAGGCAATGTAGATGGTTCCGTAGATGCTTTGTATAACGGTAAATTAGGACTGCTGGTAGATCCTTTTGATGTGAAAGCCATCAGTAATGCCATTGAAAAAATTATTGACAACCGAATTTCGTATATGCCAGACCGTAAGTTGCTTATGGAACATTCAGGTTATGAAAACTATAAACGAAAACTGGCTAAAGCAATAGAAGCGAATAAGTAAAAGTATGGCCGTAAAAAATTCAGAACAGCAATGGAGCCTTGTAATAGAACCGGGTAAAGCCGGGAAAAATTACTGGAAAGATATCTGGCGCTACAGGGAACTGTTCTATATCCTGAGCTGGCGGGATATTAAAGTAAGGTATAAGCAAACGGTTATTGGTGCCGCCTGGAGTATTATCCGCCCCGTTCTTACTACTATTATTTTTACCATTGTGTTCAGTAAAGTAGCCAACATGAACAACCCCGGCAATGCACCTTATGCATTGATGGTATTTGCAGGTATGTTGCCCTGGCAGTTTTTTAGTAATGCATTGAGTGAATCAAGCAATAGTTTAATTGGCAATGCCAATCTCATTACCAAAGTTTATTTCCCCAGAATGATCATTCCTGCCAGTTCTGTTATTACCAGCCTGGTAGATTTTGCGATATCATTCGGAATACTGCTTTGTATGTTTGCCTGGTACCGTTACATTCCTTCCTGGCATATTTTATTTTTACCCCTGTTTATCATTCTTGCATTTTTATGCGCTATCGGCATCGGGCTGTATCTCACTGCTGTTAATGTGAAGTACCGCGATTTCCGTTATATCATCCCATTTATAGTGCAATTTGGTTTATACATTAGCCCGGTAGGATTTTCCTCCTCTGTGGTTCCGGAAAAATACAGGCTGTTGTATTCGCTGAATCCAATGGCAGGTGTTATAGATGGTTTCAGGTGGTGTTTGTTGGGCGATGCCATCAATATTCAATCATTTGCATTGTCTGTTACCATTACTTTCATTTTCGTTTTTATCGGTATTTATTACTTCCGGAAAATGGAAAAATCATTTGCAGACAATATTTAAGTGAATAAGCAATGTCTTCAGTAATCGAAGTAAATAATCTCTCCAAAAGTTTTATCCTTTCTCATGAAGGCAAGGAAGCGTATACCGCATTAAGAGATGTGATCAGCAACCGGGCAAAAAAAATATTTTCATTCCCGGGATGGATGAAACCTTCCGAAAAAAAATCAAAAGAATTATTCTGGGCTTTAAAAGATGTAAACTTCACGATTGAAGAAGGAAACCGCATCGGTATCATCGGGAGAAATGGTGCAGGAAAAAGTACATTGCTGAAAATTTTATCCCGTATTACCGATATAACATCCGGCAGTATTAAAATAAAAGGAAGGGTGGCTTCCCTGCTGGAAGTAGGAACCGGTTTTCATCCCGAGCTTACCGGCAGGGAAAATATTTTTCTGAACGGGGCTATACTCGGCATGAGCAGGCGTGAGATCAGGAGCCAGTTTGATGCCATCGTGGATTTTGCTGAAGTAGAAAGATTTTTAGATACACCGGTTAAGCGGTACAGCAGTGGTATGTATGTGCGACTTGCTTTTGCAGTTGCTGCACATCTTGAACCTGAAATCCTGGTAGTTGATGAAGTGTTGGCGGTAGGTGATGCACAATTCCAGAAAAAATGCCTGGGCAAAATGGAAGATGTAAGCAACAACGACGGCAGAACTGTATTGTTTGTGAGTCATAACATGGGAGTAATTCAGCAGTTGTGCAATCAAACCTTACTATTAAAAGCCGGCAGGGTAGAAGGATTCGATAAAACAAAAGTCATCATCGATCAATATATCTCCGGCATGCAGCAATATGATGAAGCGTATGTGGTAAATGAACGAAATGCAGCCGCAAAGCCCAATCATTTTAACCGCATTGCATTAACAAATAAGGCGAATACAATTACCAGTGATTTTAATTTTGAAGAAAATATGATCCTGGATTTTACATTCAGCATTACCAATCCATCCAATACTTTACAAATAGGTATTGGGTTAAATGATAAATACCAGAGCCGCGTTTTCACAATTCTAAAACCGGTTTCATTTTTTAAAAATGACGGAACCAATTTTCATGGAAGGCTAATGTTGCCGGCAGGTCTTATTGCACCCAACGATTATTCATTTGCTTTTGCTATCTGGGAAAAGAACGGCCGGGTTCACGATTATATAGATAATATTTGCTCCTGTCGCATTCATGATACCGGCACAGACCTGGCATTATATGAAGGATCGGATAACGGAAGTATTATCATACAGCCTTCCTGGCTCGAACAATAAACAGCATGATCAAAAAATTCTTTAAATATATTTTTTTCAGGATCTATGCACTTGGTAAAGTTGAATATGATACCAGGATTAAAAAAATATTACGTAAAGGCTATGAAGAAATAGCGGAGATACACGAACTGGCTTTAATTACAACGGATGGTTCTTTATTTAATCACCAGCACGATAAAAAGCGTATAAGCATTGGCGAAAGAAGTATTATCTCGGGTCAGTTATTGATATTCAAACATGGTGGTGAAATTCATGTAGGCCACCACTCGTTCATTGGGCCGGGCACAAGAATCTGGTCGGCAAAAAAAGTAATAGTAGGTAACCGGGTGCTGATATCTCATGGTGTTAATATTCACGATAATAATTCTCATCCCCTGGATGCGCAATTGCGTCACGAAGATTTTTTACATATTTTCTATAAAGGCGGGTTGCAGTCATCTATAGATCTCAGGGAAGCAGCCATCATCATTAAAGACGATGCCTGGATTGGGTTTAATGCCATTATCCTGAAAGGTGTTACCATTGGGAAAGGAGCCATTGTTGGAGCCGGGGCCATTGTTACAGAAGATGTTCCGGATTATGCAGTAGTGGGAGGCAGCCCGGCAAAAATTATTAAATACCTCGATAAAAAATAATATAGTTGCGCATTCTGATAATTGGATCTGAAGGTTTTATTGGCAGCCACCTCGTTCGCTATTTTTCCGAAGCAGGCAATACAGTTTACGGGTGTGGAATTGACGCTGTACCAGCTTCACAGCATTACACCTATTTCAGAAACGATAAGCATGTCCCGATCTGGGAAAAGATATTTTCTAATAACCAGTTCGATATTTGTATTAATGCTGCAGGTAATGGCGATGTGAATTTTTCCATTGAATATCCTGCTGAAGATTTTAAGGCAAATACATTCGACACTTTTTCCATACTGGAAGCTATCCGGAAATACAATGACAACTGCAGATACCTGCATATTTCAAGTGCTGCCGTTTACGGTAATCCTGAAAAATTACCCGTAAGTGAAGATGCAGCCTGTAAACCGCTTTCTCCTTATGGATGGCACAAACTCATGGCAGAAAATATTTGCCGGGAATACAGTACCGTTTTTCATGTACCCGTTGCCGTTGTAAGGCCTTTTTCGGTATATGGTCCGGGGTTGAAGAAACAGGTTTTCTGGGATATCTACAGGAAATATCTTCAAAATACAACAGCAGTAGAACTGTGGGGAACGGGAAGTGAGAGCCGGGACTTTATTTATATCGACGACCTGGTAAGAAGTTTCGATTGCATTATTCAGCATGCCCCGATGAACGGGGAAATATACAATATAGCTTCCGGTGAAGAAAGTTCTGTGAAAGATGTTGTTAATGTATTTTTTGAATCAATGAACTTAAGGCCCCGCCTTGTTTTTAACAGTATAGCCCGTAAGGGAAACCCGTTGAACTGGCGGGCGGATATCAGTAAAATAAAAGCACTTGGATTTACCAACCGGGTAAGTATTGAAAGTGGTATCAAACAAACCGCAACCTGGTTACATTCCTCTTCCCTAATTTAATTTATGTCGAAATCATTCGATCACAACGTAGGTGTTTACAATGATCAATCCGCATCGGAAATAATACCATTACTTATGGAATTATTTCATCCTAAAAGTGTGGTGGATGTGGGATGCGGAATTGGAAATTTTCTGAAAGTTTTTAAACAGCATGGCGTTGATAAAATACTTGGCCTTGATGGAAACTGGGTAGATCGGAGTTTGCTGCGTAAGAATATTCCGGAAGAATATTTCACCAACATCGACCTGGAAAAGGAGTTTACATCTTTTACTCAGAGCATTGCATCAAAATTTGACATTGCAATTTCAGTAGAAGTAGCAGAGCATCTTCATCCGCAGTATGCAGAAAATTTTGTCCAGGGATTGTGCAGGCTAAGCGACACGGTTATATTTTCAGCCGCAGTTCCAATGCAGGGTGGAGAAAATCATATCAACGAGCAATGGCCAACTTACTGGATTGAACATTTTGCAAAAAATGGTTTTGATTGTTATGATATGATCAGGCCTGCAATCTGGAACAACGATAAAATTTATTGGTGGTACAGGCAGAATATTTTATGCTTCATTCGCAGGAATAGCAACAGCATTATACCTTCAGTTCCCGTTCGGAATATATACAATATTATTCATCCAGACTTTTACAGGAACCGTTCGGCAATTTTAGAGGATATCAACGATGGAAAAATTAGTTTCGGCTACCTCTTACTGTTAGCCAGAAAGGCCCTGGCAGCTAAATTTAAAAAATGATCAGTGAGGAAAAATATGTATTTATTTTTTTGAATGCCATGGGCGGTGTTCCGTCATTTTACCAGAATATTATCGGGGGGCAGCAATTAATACCAAAGCATAAAATCAAAGTGATCCTCCTGGATAATGAAGAAGATGACCGGCCAAAGCTGACAGAATTCTTCCCTGGTATAGAAACCATTACATTTAGGTTTTCAGGAAAGCAAAATCAATACTTTGTTCGCAAGAAACTCGGGGCTTTGATCGGTTCAGAACCCGGTGCTGTTATTACCGATAATGTACTTGCATTACAAGCGGCCAGTGAAACAGGGAATCAGAAAACTGTTTTTCATTTATTGCATGATTACTTTTATGTAAACCAGAATGTACAATGCGGCGATATGATAGACGTTGCCATTGCGCATTCCTCTTTTTTTGCAGATGCTGTTTTTGCTTCTTCACCCAGGCTCTTTGCAGATCGGGTTTTTTATATTCCTTATGGTGTAAAACAGTTGAGCAGTTTTCCTGTAAAAAAGAAAGATTCGCCCCTGCAATTGGTTTTCCTCGGTAGATTAAGTGAAGGAAAAGGTGTTAACCGGCTGATTGAAATTGAAGAAGGATTGAAAAAGATGCAGGTGAATGTTGAATGGACAATCATTGGTAAAGGACCGTTGAAAGAGAAGTTAAAGGAGCAATGGAAAAGTAAATCAAATATTACTTTTAAAGAACCAGATACTTCGAATGATGTGTATAATATCCTGGCTGCCCAGGATATTTTTATTTTTCCAACATTGTTTGAAGGTACACCCGTATCCATTCTTGAATGTATGGCAAATGGAGTAATTACCATCGCCAATGATTTACCGGGAGGAATAAGAGATCTGTTGAAAAAGGATACAGGCTTCACCTGTAAAACAAATGATATATCCTCTTTTATGCAACATATAGCGGCATTAGACAAAGACAGAAATAAGTTAAAGGAAATGCAGGAAAATTGTTTTGCGCTTACTCAAAAGCAATATGAATTAACAGCCAATGCAAATAATTATTTTAAATTGTTTATGAATTATAAACAAATGAGGCGGCCTGTTAAAACAAATGTACTCCCTTCATCTAAATTGGATAACCGTTGGTTGCCGGGAGGTATTGTAAAATTCCTTAGAACACTTCGTTTCGGTTAATGGGTTAAAAATATTAAGCGTTCGTTTAAAAAAGAAATTATGTTTTCAAAAATAAAGAAGTCGATCATCAACACTTTTGTTAGTTACAAGAAAATCGATCGTATTTATGAACGTGAACTAAATGATTACAAAAACGCAAAAGTTAACCTGGGCCAAATCCAGGCTGCAATGAACAATCAAAAAACATCCATTCAAAATCTTAATGAAGTGGAGTTCCAGGTTTTTTCGCAATTCGGCGATGACGGTATTATCCAGTACCTGGTAAATAAGCTACCGATTACTAATAAAACCTTTATAGAATTTGGTGTTGAAAATTTTCGTGAAGCCAATACCCGGTTTTTACTTGTGAACAATTACTGGTCGGGAATGGTAATTGATGGCAGTGATGAAAATATGGCACAAGTGAAGCGTGAACAACTGTATCCTTTTTATGATCTGAGGGCAGTGCAGCAATTTATAACCAAAGAAAACATAAATGAGTTGATGGCCAGTGCCGGCTTTCATAAGAACACAGGTATATTAAGTATTGATATCGACGGTAATGATTATTGGGTGTGGAAAGAATTAAATGTATTAGACCCGGACATAATAATCTGTGAATACAATAGTTTATTTGGATTCAATGATCCGGTAACCATTCCTTATGATGCTGGTTTTATCCGCGGAAAAAAAACGCCCTTTAATTTATATGGAACTTCGCTTAAAGCTGCTCAACTGCTTGCAAAAGAACGGGGCTACTTTTTTATTGGTTGCAATAGTGCCGGTAACAATGCATATTTCATAAAAGAAAAATTTCGTTCGGTTTGCCCGGTACAGGAAAAATCGTTGGAAGAAGGATACAATCTTGCTGTTTTTTCCGAATCATGGAATGCAGGGGAACCGAGAAGGGGCCGGGATAAAGTGATGAGCATACACGGCCAAAAAGTAATCGACGTTACAACGATGCAGGAAAAAAGTTTTGATGCAGCAGCAGTAGTAGATACATTAATGCGTAGTGGTAAATTCCGGGGCATACACTAATGTTTATTGATTTGATAGCAATTATTCATTTACAAAAATTTGCGTTGTGAAATATCTCCTTCTTTTTCTTGGAAAAATTATTTTTAACCTGTTCAAAAGAAAACGCCAGCACTATGATTATTTTACAAGCTGGTGGTACCTGTACAATGTTAGTTTGCAGGGATTGGGCAGAATGCAGGGAAATCCCATTGAAGAAAGCGGCGAACTGGATGTAATAAAAAAAATATTGAAAGAAGGCGGCGAAACAGTAACCATTATAGATGTTGGTGCAAATAAAGGCCAGTATTCTTCGCATATTATGGCGAATGTTCCATCAAACAAAAAACTGCAGTTACATATTTTTGAACCTTCTGCTCCAAATATTCCCTTGTTGAAAGAACAATTTAATACTGTAAAATATCCTGCACATACATTTTATATCAACCAGTCTGCATTGAGTGATACAGATGCTACAGCTTTTTTATATGCTGATGAGAAAGGATCTGACCTGAGTTCCTTGCTTGATTTGAAAGTACCGATAAGGCCGTTTGATGAAAGTGAAAAAGAAGAAGTGAAAGTGATCAGGCTGGATACATACCTGGATGCATACCGGGATCAAACAATAGACCTGCTGAAAATAGATGTGGAAGGAACCGAGTACAAAGTGCTGATGGGTGCGATGCAGGCAATAAACCGAAATAAAATAAAGCATATCCAGTTTGAATTCGGAGCCGGAAATATTACTTCAAGAATATTTTTCAATGATTTCTGGAATTTGCTATCACCGCGGTATAATTTTTCGCAGGTGTTATTTGGTGGTCAGTTTCCGATCAATGCTTATTCTATCGACTATGAGATTTTTAAAACAACCAATTACTTTCTTACTTTAAAATCTTAATAGGATACTTTAAAACTATTTGCCTGTATAAGTACCCTATAAAAATTCTGCATGCATATTTTGTATTGAATTAAAATTCTACATTTATTTTTTTGAGGCAAATACATAAGCTGGGTATTATTTAGATTGTTGTTGTTGAATGTGTGGGAATGTTTCAATCCATTTTTTATTATTCCTTTTCATTAAAAAAAGTTACCGCATACTGCATGTGTTGATAATGGGGTAACGAATTCTAAACATTTTATGAATAGAGATATAAATACAGCCTCTGCAGGAACAAGTCCATTGGTAAGTGTATTAATGACATCTTACAATAGAGAAAGATATATCGGCAGCGCTATTCAAAGTGTACTAGCATCTACGTTCAAAGATTTTGAGTTGATCATTGTTGATGATGGCTCAAAGGATGAAACGGTAAACATTGCCAATGCTTTTGCCGCCGATGATAAACGTGTTCGTGTTTATATCAATGAAAAAAACCTGGGCGACTATCCTAACAGGAATAAAGCAGCTTCGTATGCAAAAGGTAAATACATTAAATATGTTGATTCAGACGACTATATTTATCCCTGGGGTTTGCAGGTAATGGTGGAAACGATGGAACAATTTCCTGAAGCTGCACTTGGGTTTTGTTCTATGGAGCAAAACTTTAAAAAGATTTTTCCATTTGTGCTGAATCCAAAGGAAGCCTATGAATATCATTATATGGGCCCTGGTTTATTTAAAAGAGCTCCATTATCGGCTATTATCAGGAGAGACGTATTTGAAAGTTATGGTGGTTTTAAACCCATTAGAATGGCCGGTGATTTTGAAATGTGGCAACGGCTTGCCCAGAAATGTTCAATTGTGTTGATGCCGCAGGGTATGGTGTGGTATCGTTGTCATGATGCTCAGGAAGTTAATGACTTTTCAGCTTTTGAACAGGTGTATGAAGATTTGAAAGTGGCCTATCTGAATTCAAAGGATTTCCCATTGGGAAAGGAAGTAGCGGAGCGTATCAAAAGCAGGGAGAAAGCAAATAACCGGCGATGGATGATAAGAGGGTTATTAAAACTGGACTTTAAAACTGCAAAAATATTTTATAAAAATTTGCGTACCTATCGTATTCCTTCTGCCTTCGACATTGATTAATTGACCTTATAGGCCCTGGGAGAATTTCTTACGGGCACACCTGTACTTTCGGTCTGAATTAATACCAATTTTCGTTTGTTTATATCCGTTAGTGTTTACTTTTACAAATAAAACAATCATCATCATCTCACAGCAATCCTGGGGAAAGATGTTTGTTTCGAAACATCATTATGCCGTTGAATTGGCAAAGAGAGGGAATAAGGTTTATTTTATCAACCCACCAAACTATAAAACAAAGGATTTTACTGAAATGGTGGAGATTTCTGCAGTTGAAGAACATCCCGGTATTTTTATTGTTACGGATAACCTGCGTTTCCCCTATAATATCAAATTTCATTTTATAAAGCTGTTCCATTTGTTGATGAAGCGGCATATTAAACGCATCACCAGGAGCATTCCTTCAAAGATTGATGTGGTTTGGTCTTTCGACCTGGCTTATGTTTATCCTTTGAAGTATTTCCCGAAATCAGCATTAAAAATATTTCACCCGGTAGATGATCCATTACTGGATGTTAATATCCAGGTCGCAAATGGAGCACAAATTTTATTTTCAACTGCAGAAGAGATTCTTGCAAAATACCGCGACTTTAACATTCCGAAATATTTTATCAATCATGGATTGGCGGAGTCATTTCTTCAATTGAATGATGTTAAGACTGATCAGCAAATACATGTTGGATTTGCGGGTAATTTGTTAAGGGAAGATATTGACAGGGTTACCTTTCTTAACATCATTGAAGAGAACAGGAATGTTGTTTTTGAATGTTGGGGCGCTTGCCAGCTTAAAGAGGGAAATTTTGATGGATTTGAAGATGAAAAAACAAAGGAGTTTATTTCCCGTTTAAAAAAATCGGCAAATGTTGTATTGCATGGAGTAGTAACGGCATCGCAATTAGCGTTGGATATACAACGTATGGATGCATTCCTCATCTGCTATGATCTTCATTCTCCGGTTCGTAATGGTCCCAATTACCATAAAATACTGGAATATGTGAGTACGGGAAAAATCATCGTATCTAACTACGTAAGTGTATATAGCCACATGCCACAATTGATTCAGATGGTTAGTAGCCCGGATAAAAATGCAGAACTTCCGGCCCTGTTTCATCATGTAATTACACATCTTGATGAATTTAACACACAATCACTAATAAGGCAGCGCAAAGATTTTGCAGCAGACAATACCTATGCAAAACAGGTTAATAGAATTGAAAAGTTAATTGATACTCACTTCAGCAAATGAAAATTTCCATCTGTATACCACAATATAACCGCATTAATTACCTCTTGAGGAGCCTGGATATCATTAAGGAACAGTCGTATGCTGATATTGAAATTGTGATCAGCGATGATTGTTCAACAGACGATACCGCCAGCCGTATTGCGCAACTTCAACAACATTATAAATATCCCATTGTATTTGAACGCAATGAAAAGAATATGGGGTATGACCGCAATTACAGGAAATGTATTGAGATGGCCAGCGGCGAGTATGCGTTTGTGATAGGTAATGATGATTCAATCAACGGGGCAGACAGTATTTCCTACCTCGTTACATTTCTTACTGAAAATAACTTTCCTGATATTGGCTATTGCAACATGATAGAGGAAAGAACCGGGGGCACATTAATCAAACGTGCCTGGGGAAACAGGATTATAGGTGCCGGGAGCGATATTGCATTGCGTAATTATTCATGCTTCAGTTTTGTTGGTGGTTTAATTTACAAACGCTCCGTATTCCTGCAGCACAACACTTCCAAATACGATGGTAGCATTTACGCCCAGATGTACCTCGGTGTGTATATGATCTCCAAAGGAGCTGTTTTATTTTGCATAGAAAAGCCGCTTGTATTAAAAGATTTATTGCTCGATGGCGTGTTTCGTGATTCTTACCGCGACAGGATTGCAAAAAAATGGAGCGATTTTAAAGTTGTAGACGGGGGAATGCCTTCCGTAATAAACGTACTCATTGGTGCATTAAGAGATGCCGGGGCGTTAACCCAACACCGCACTTACCGGATCTTCCGCAAAATATATGCAGTAACCTTTCCGCATTGGGTGCTCGATTATAAAGAGAATGGTGCGTTCCCGGAAGCATGGGGTTTGGTGCTTGGACTAAAACCTGTAAAGAACAAAAATTATACACTACTGAATGCATGGAACAGGTTCAGGATTTATTGTATCTATCTTTTTGCCAGTGCAGGCGCTTTGCTGATGCCGGTTTTTATTTTTAAAACTTTCAAACAAAAGGTTTACGCCATTTTAAAAAAGTAATGATGCGTATTTTAATGGTGGGAGCCGATAGCCGCTATGCAATTGAAAGACCTTATCTGAAATACCTTTCAGGTAATCCGCTCGTAAGCAAAATTGATTTCTTTGCTGCGCAGAATATTTTTTTAAACTACTATCAGAAAAATATTTTCAATAAAATTGTTTACCGGGCAGGATTGAGCAATATTCTCACAAAAGTAAATGAGGCGCTGAAAGAAAAATTTATCGAATCAAAACCTGATGTGGTTTTTGTATTTAAAGGAATGGAAATATTTCCTTCTACGCTTCAATGGATGAAGCAACAGGGAGCAAAACTTGCAAATTATAATCCGGATAACCCGTTCATTTTTTCAAACCGGGGGAGTGGCAACAGGAATGTAACAGATTCGATTCCATTATTTGATTTGTTTATGAGTTACGATAAAGGGATCTGTAAAAAAATGGAATCTGAATATCATATCAAATCTGAATTGTTGCCGTTTGGATTTGAAATTGATGCAGCAAAATATGAAAGCTATTGTGCCGAACCGGAAAAAAATAAATTGTGTTTTATCGGCAATACTGATGAATATCGTCTTGCATTTATTAATGATCTTGCCGCTTCAGGAATACCAATTGATTTGTTTGGTATGAACTGGCATGCAGGAAAATTACATAAAAACGTAACGTTCAAAGGACCGGTATTTGATGATGGATTGTGGAAAGCCTTACGTTCCTACCGCATACAATTGAACCTGATGCGCATTCATAACCCGGAGTCGCACAATATGAGAAGTTTTGAAATAGGCGGAGTAGGAGGCATTCAACTGGCTCCCCGAACTACCGATCATGAAAATTACTTTAAGGAAGGCTCAGAAATATTTCTATATACAACTTTAGCTGATTGCATACAGCAGGTGAACATGTTGCAATCGTTGTCTGCTGAACAGGCAAATGAAATCCGTAGTCGTGCCCGAAACCGCTCCATTAACAGTGGCTATTCCTATGAACATCGTTCAGCTACCGTTGCCGGTTACCTGCACAAACTTTACCTGGAGAAATAGTGTATGTAAAAGCACAATATTGCAGGAATGCCGGTTTGGGAAATAAATTATTCCCCTGGGCAAGAGCAGTAGTGTTAGCCGAAAACTATGGGTTCACATTAATTGATCCTGTTTGGTTCTCACCCAGGGGTGCTGCGATCACAAGGGGCGGGATCGACTACAAAAAAGCACTGAACAAAATATGGCTGGCAAATAATTTTAAGAAAAGAAAGAAAGACGCATCCAGCCTGAAGTCGTTACTGCTACATAAAAATGCATTTTTACAATGCGATGATATTCCCGCTGCAATAAAAAATATACAGTCGGGTACAAATTCAAATATTTTATTTCGATGGAATACCTGTCATCGTTTTGATGATCTGGCTCCATACCGCAAGCTGGTATTAAATACATTGAAATCCATTACGATCAATAAAAGTCTTTCTTTTGTTGAGCCTTATTCCAAAAAGAAATTCATTGGATTGAACATTCGCACCGGTAAAGATTTCGTTCAGCGCTCTTCTGGCAAAAACGGATTTTATCTAACGGAAATGGATTGGTTTATCAGTGCACTCAGGATGATCAGGGAAAACATGGGAGACCTGCCAGCCGTGATCGTTTCGGATGGAGGCAAAAAGGAACTTGCTGCAATTTTACAGGAACCCGGTACGGAACTAGTCAATTCTTCCAATGCCATAGAAGACTTACTGGTATTGTCAAACAGTACTGTTTTATTGGGAAGTGGCAACAGTAGTTTTTCTGCATGGGCGTCGTACCTGGGCGCTATGGATACTTATAGTTCTCCCGAAACATCCTTTACACATTTCGGTATCAGGTCTGAAATTACAGCACAGGTTATAGGTACATTAGAATGATTACAGAAAGTAAAAGGGGACTTATTTTTCAATTTCGCAGTTTGCTTATTCCGGGTAATCCTTCAATAAAAAATCTACGTCAGTTTGTATTGAAAAATATTTCAGGTAAAGTAACAATAACCGGTGGCTGATTTTTTTATTATACACTTTAATCCTCTAGAGTTGTATCCGCCGGTACAGAATGAAATACGGGTTAGTACTGCGTACACGAAAGAAAAGATCATTGTACTATCTACAACGGCATCCGAAGTAAGGTTGCCGCAATTTAACAGCCCGGCTACAAATATTTCAATACGCCGCCTTGCAAAATTCGGAATGGCCAGGGGCGCTTTTAGCAGATACCTGAATTTTATAAAATTTTACCTGGGAAGTTTTTTTTTATTGTTGCGTCACCGCCCGGCCCGTATTCTATACTACGAAACCCTTTCCTCATTTCCCGTGTTCCTGTATAAAAATTTTTTTAACAAAAAAGCGGAAGTGTTTATACATTATCATGAATACACTTCTATGCAGGAACATACCAGTGGTACTAAATTGCTCCAGTACTTTCACCGGTATGAAAAAAAAATGTATCCGGTAGCCCGCTGGGTTTCGCATACAAATGAAAACAGGATGATGATGTTTGAAAAGGATATTGCACCTGTACGCATTGCCAATAAGTACATTCTTCCGAACTATCCTCCTGCCTCCTGGCAATCGGCACCAAAAACCGGCAGTAATCTACCTGTAAAATGTGTGTATGTAGGGGCGCTGAGTTTACAAACGATGTACGTTAAGGAATTTGCCGAATGGGTTGTACAAATGAATGGAAAAATAATTTGGGATATATATACTCAAAATGCCGACCCGGAAGCGATTTACTTCCTTGGTAAAATAAACTCCGATTATATTCATTTACATAACGGTATTGCCTATACGGAACTTCCGCAGGTACTTAATAAATACGATATGGGTATTGTATTATATAAAGGACATATTCCCAATTATGTATTCAATGCTCCAAATAAACTTTTTGAATATTATGTATGTGGACTGGATGTTTTGATACCGGAAGTAATGAAAGGAAGTTTGCAATACGTTACTGAAAATACGTATCCACAAATTATTGCAGTGAATTTTGAAGATTTGAATAGCCTGGAGTTAGATGCGATGCTGGATAAAAGCAAACTATCTCAATTGCATAAGCCGTATAGTTGCGAAAAAGCACTCGAAGAATTAAACAAGGAATTTTTCCGAATAGATGGAATCAGTTAAGAACAGGGCATTATTATTAATTGCGGGGTTAATCATTGCGTTAATTTACCTAACGTATTTTGTAGTTCCCCCCGAAGCCAATGGAGAAGAATATCTCTATTGGGGCAGAATGCATGTAATCCTGAGTTCAATTCCGGCAATCATTTATTTTAACAGCGATACCCGGAAGCACGTATTCCCGTTCATCTGCCTTGTTTCCTTTTTCCAACTCATTGCATTTGGGTTACCGGTATATTTTATGCGCATCAACAGTTACCAGATGAACGAGATCCTTAACCTGGAATCGATGCGTGTAGCCTGGTATGGTTTGCTGTTGTTTTATGCTACCTACTTTTTTGTGTATAATTATGTATTTAAAAATTTAAGACCATTTCATTCAATACCCGACAAGCTGAGTCCGATGTATTATAATGCCATGATATCCGTCATGCTTTTAATATACCTGTTGTCGGTTGTGTTTGAATTAACAGCCATCCAGCAACTTGCAAATTTTGCCCTGTATGTTTTTGTAGGATTTGGAATTTACCGGTTGCTGCAAAGACGTTCAAGTTTTTGGGAAACCTCTGTTTTAATGCTGGTAATTGGATTTGAAACGGTGAGAAGAGTAACTTCCGGATTGATCGCAGAACTGGCCGTATTCGTATTGTTCCTCTGTATATTAATTATGCTTGAAGGTTCAAAACGTTATATCGTGGCATTGCTGGTTATACCTTTTGCAATATTTTATACACAGTTTTCAGCCGTGAAAGGTTCCTACAGGCAAACGACCTGGTTTACAAATACCAATATGAGTTACGAAGAAAAAGTGGAACTCATTGCTAACCTCATAGAAAATGAGGAGAAGAAGGCGATTAAATATGAAGATAAACAGGGTAAGGATAATTTCCTGTGGAGATTCTCTTATCCCGCTGCAGGGTTTTCACTGGTGTATTCCAAAACGCCTTCGGAGGTGCCGTACTGGTATGGTTCATCCTATTTTCCTTTGTTTACTAAATTTATCCCAAGGGTGTTGTGGCCATCGAAGCCGGAAGAGAACATGGGACAACGTTTCGGCAGAGCCTATAAAGTAATCCGGGATGTAGATACCGGAACTTCCATCAATACGCCTATTCTTGCTGAAATTTATATGAATTTCGGTTTGCTCGGTTTTTATATAGGGATGTTTTTATTGGGAATATTATTCATTTTTCTCGATAAGTTTTTTAACAGCACAGCCGTATCTTATCCTAACCAGATTGTAAACATGTCAATCATATTTCCGCTGATGATCATGGAATCAAATTTCTCACTCATCTATGGTAACGTATTCCTGATATGTTTGAGTATGTACTTTATATTCCGGTTTATTAAATAGAAATGCTGATTAATTAGTAATGGAACCTTTGATCAGCATTTTAATGACATCCTATAACAGGGAGAAATATATTGCAGAAGCAATCGAAAGTGTGCTGGATTCGGATTACCGGAATTTTGAATTGATCATAGTTGATGACCGTTCGAAAGATTCAACGGTTGAAATTGCAAAAAAATATGAAGCAGTCGATAGCAGGGTTAAGGTTTATATTAACGAAACTAACCTTGGCGACTATCCGAACAGGAACAAGGCAGCATCTTATGCAAAAGGAAAGTATATAAAGTATATTGATGCAGATGATGCAGTGTATCCCTGGGGCATTGAAGCCGTAGTAAGCTACATGGAACAATTCCCGGAAGCCGGTTACGGACTGGATTCAATAGAACAGGATCCCTCCCATAAATTTCCTTTCCTGCTTAGCCCTGAAGAAGCCTACGAACGGAATTATTTTTCGAGCCCGTTTTTTAATAAAGCACCAACTTCCTGCATTATCCGGAAAGAAGTTTTCGACAGGTATGGGGGATTCTCCGGTAAATGGATGGTGGGAGACGTAGAGATGTGGCACAAATTATCACGCAAAGAAAATGTACTCCTGATGCCTCACGGTATTGTATGGTCACGTATTCACGATGAACAGGAATCGAGGCAAACCCGGAGCAACAGTGTAGTGGCATTTCGGTACACGGTAACGCAGTTGGAGTGTATAAACAGCAATGATTGTCCGCTGCCTGCGGAGAAAAAGCAAATAGTAATAAATAAGCTGAATCGGTCACTGGGACGTTCTATATTTCGTTCGGTGATCCTTGAAAGAAACCTGCAGGCTGCCAAAGAGAAAATGCAACTTTCCGGTCTGTCTTTTTTTAAAGCCCTTTTTTATTGTTTTAAAAGCAATGGGTAAACTAAATAATTTCTTTACCGAACCTTACAGGATCTTGAGAAAGGTAAGGCTGGGGTTGGAAAATATGCTGGCCGTTTTCCCTTATTTCAGAATATTTAAGGCTACCCGCAATTACGAGTACCCAGTTACGTTATCTGTTTGGTGGCGACAGAAATGTTTGGGCAAAAACGGAGATGCCTATTGGCCAATGCATCCTTCCAGCATGGTGAGTTATCCGAAAAATGTATTGGTAGGTAAAGGGGTGGTTCCTGGTTATTCGGCAGGCTGTTATATACATGCGGTGAACAAAATTTACATAGACGATTACAGCTTTATAGCTCCGAATGTTGGAATAATGAGCGGTAATCATGATGTAGCAGACCTTCGGCTGCAAACGCCGGGCAACCCGGTAAGGATTGGTAAATATTGCTGGATAGGTATGAATGCCATGATACTGCCTGGTGTAACATTGGGCGATTTTACGATTGTTGGCGCAGGAGCTGTGGTAACGAAATCATTTGATGAAGGATATTGTGTAATTGCAGGAAACCCGGCAAAAGTCATTAAAATATTATCGAAAGAGAATTGTTTACGCTACGAAGAAAACATCCGGTATATAGGGTATATACGGGAAGATAAATTTGAAGAATTCAGGAAAAAAAATCTCAATATCTGAAATGTGTGGTATAGCTGGCATATTTAATAATAAAATAAGCGTTGAACCTGCTCTCCTCCAGAAAATGGGAGATACCTTAATTCATCGCGGGCCGGATAATGGTCACTTATGGGTTAGCAATGATGGCCAGGTTGGATTTGCGCACCGTCGTCTTAGTATCATCGACCTTAGTGAAAACGCAGATCAGCCCATGACACGGAGTAGCCGTTTTACCATTGTGTACAATGGGGAGATCTATAACTATATAGAACTCAAAAAAGATCTTGAAGCAAAAGGTTACCAGTTTAAAACAAAATCTGATACGGAAGTATTGCTTGCATTATTTGAAGATCAGGGAAGTAATTGCCTTCAGTGTATTGATGGAATGTTTGCTTTTGCTATTTGGGATGAGGAAAAGAAAGAGCTTTTTCTGGCGAGAGACAGATTCGGAGAAAAGCCCTTATACTATTGCATACAGCATGATGTATTTTATTTCGCCTCCGAAATGAAAGCGTTGTTTTCGATTGGCCTTCCGAAAAATATTTCACAGGAAAGAATTTTCAAATACCTGCAATCGAATGTGCTGATAGATGAAGAAGACCTGGAAAGTACTTTTTATACAGGAATAAGGCAGCTTGATGCTGCTTGTTTTTTAAGGATTAAAAATGCTGTTATACAGGAACGGAAATATTACTGGAACCTGACTTCCGTTAAACCCAACAACCACATCAGCCTTGAGGATGCAGCAAAAGAATTCAGGCGTTTGTTTGAATTGTCTGTATTGCGCAGGATGCGTTCAGACGTTACCGTTGGCTCAAGCTTGTCGGGAGGTATAGATTCATCTGCCATCGTTCTGTTGGCAAACAAGTATAAAAATAATTTACAGGGACAAAATACTTTTTCAGCAAGATTTAAAAATTTTAACCGGGATGAAGGTAAGTTCATTGAAAAGGTAATTGCATACGCAGATAATATTCAGCCTTACACTGTTTGGCCCAGCGCTGAAACTTTTTTAGCAGAAATAGAAACGCTTGCGTACTACCAGGAAGAACCATTTGTTTCCGGTAGCGTGTATAATCAATATTGCGTAATGCGTTTGGCAAAGGAGCACAACACAACGGTTTTGTTAGACGGGCAGGGGGCAGATGAACAATTGGGAGGATATATTCATTATTACAGGCATCACCTTACCCGTATGCTTACAAAAAATCCGCAGCGTTTTTTTGCGGAAAGAGTAAACTACCAGGCGGTAAATAAAGAATACTATCCGTACAGTATCCCAACTAAACTTCCGCTATGGTATATTAAAAAAATATTTTTAAGAAGCAAATACACTTACGATGCAGATGCCCGGAGCCTGTTGATAAAAGATACCACCGTAACCGGACTTAAGGCCCTGCTACGTTATGGCGACAGGAATTCGATGGCATTTTCAAGAGAAGTAAGACTGCCTTTTTTAAGTCACGAACTTTCAGAATTTATTTTCTCCTTACCAATTGAATATATGTTAAACAGTGGATGGACGAAATACATACTTCGTAAAGCATTTGAAGATATCGTTCCTCCTGAAATAACCTGGCGAAGGCTAAAAATTGGTTTTGAACCACCACAGGAAGATTGGGTACAACAATTGAAACCATTGTACGAACCGTTTAAAACGAAAACCGATTACAGGGATTTTACCGGTGGAAAAAAAGTTACGAGGGTAACAGATTGGAAATGGCTGATGCTTAAACTATTTGCCGATCAATGATCGCTTTCCCCCTTTATAATATTTTGTACATTTGTCGGCTCATGCAAAATCAAACAATTCTTTCACTATAAACCAGGCTGATTGAAAACAATTTTCATTTCTATTCCCTGGTTTGATCCTGCCTTTCGTGCAGGGGGGCCCATACAGTCGGTTGCCAACATGGTAAATGAACTTACCGGGGATATCAACTATTATATATTCTGTGGCGATACAGATTTGAATAATGTGCCGCTTGAAAATATTGAGAAAGACAAATGGGTACAGTATAACAGTATCACGAAAGTATGGTATGCATCTGCACCGGGGAGGATCGGCCAGTTGCTTAAACAGGTGAAGCAGGTAAGACCCGATCAGCTTTATATCATCGGCATCTATTCATGGCAATTCAATATTGCACCACTTGCATTTTGTAAATCGGCACCAAAAATAGTTTCAGTAAGGGGAGGCTTGTTCCCAAATGCACTTGCTCAGAAGAAACTGAAAAAGAAGATTTATCTCACGCTGTTCCGGATGCTTGGCCTGCAGCGTAAAGTTGTTTTTCATGCAACAGATGAGGCAGAGAAGAAAGTTACGCAGGATGTAATGGGCGCCAATGTAAAAGTGATGGTTGCCGGAAATTTCCCGAGGAAAGCAGATCCCGGTACGGCACTGGAAAAAAATGGCAGTGTATTGAAACTGGCATCAATTGCATTGATCAGCCAGATGAAAAATCACCTGCTTGTGTTAAAATCCCTGGAACAATGTAAGGTAAATATTGAATACGATATATATGGTGCAGTAAAGGAAATGCAATACTGGCAGAAATGCCAGGAGCAGATAAAGAAGATGCCGGAAAATGTAAAAGTTACGTACCACGGTGAAGTGTTTCCAAGGGAAGTAGAAAAATACCTGAAGCTTTGCCATGTGTTTATTTTACCAAGTGAAAGTGAAAATTTCGGTCACTCTATTTATGAAGCACTCAGTGTGGGCAAGCCGGTAATCACCAGCAAATTTACTCCATGGAATTTTTTACAGGCCAATAAGAGTGGATTAAATATTGATACCAATGTAGAGGAAATTGTAAACGGTATAAACTTTTTCGCTGCAATGAACCAGGAACAATACAATGAATGGTGCAGGTCGGCAGTAAATTTTGCCCGGAACAGTATAAACATAACCACGCTTAAAGCGCAGTATGAAAAAATGTTTAACATGAACCAGGGAAAATAATTTTGTATGAATGCTAACTTTTATAAAACAGGGTTGTTATGAATTTACTGAAAGACAGAACGTTTATGCTTTTCAGTGTAAAGTTTATCCTGATTTTTGCCGTAGCTTATTACGGTACAGTTGCATTTATCGGGATCACCTCTCCCGGGAAAATTTATAGTGCATTCGCAGATCATTATTTGAATTATCCAAACTGGCTCAGACGAACATTATTATTTGGTAGTAAAAAGTTACTGGCATTTTTAGGAACAGATACTTATTCAACAGAAGACTTCAGGCTAAGGAAAACCGGCGGGCGGGGTGTATTTCTTTCGTATAGCTGCATCGGTTATGGCGTAATGAGTTTCTGGATTGCATTCGTGATCGCCTCAACCGGAACTTTTATGCGCAAATTAAAATGGTGGATTGGCGGATTGATGATTATATGGTTGATTAATATAGGAAGGATTGCTGCTTTACTCCTGGCCATACAACACGATTCGATGGAACCGTTTGGGATTGACCACCATACATTGTTTAATATCGTAGCCTATATCGCTATTTTTATCCTTATCTATTTTTTTGAAAAAAGATCAGGTGTTTTTAGTAAAGCAACAACTAATGAAAAACCCGTTAAATGAATTAATTAAATGGTAATCGTAGGAATAAACGCATATCATGCCGATTCTTCTGCCGCAATTTTTGTGGACGGGAAAATGATTGCCGCTATCGAAGAAGAAAGATTTACGAGGGTAAAACACTGGGCAGGTTTTCCAAGACTTGCGATTGAATTTTGTTTGAGAGAAGCAGGTGTAACCTGGGAACAGGTAGATTTTTTTGCCATTGGTCGCGACCCTAAAGCAAAAATGATCAACAAACTGTTGTATGTAAGTAAAAATTTCCTGGGCAGTTTCAGCGTGGTAAAAGACAGGGTGGTAAATAGTCATAAAGTGGCTACCATTCAAAACGAACTCTCGGTAATTTCCGGTTTGCCCGAATGGAAATTTGAAAATAAGATCAAAAACATTGAACACCACAGGAGCCATCTTGCTTCTGCATTTTTTGCATCGCCGTATGAAGAAGCAGCCTGCCTGTCTATTGATGGTTCAGGCGATTTTTCTACTACCATGATCGGCGTTGGAAAGGGCAATACCATTGATGTATTGGATTCGGTTGATTTTCCTCATTCTCTCGGTATTTTTTATACTGCATTTACACAGTTACTCGGTTTTCCTCATTATGGGGATGAATATAAAGTGATGGGTATGGCTCCTTATGGCGAACCTAAATACCTTGATCTGCTGCGGGATGTAATAGAACTTACAGATGATGGATTATTTAAATTAAACCTTGAATATTTCCGAAAAGGAACACACGGGGTAATTTCTTATGGAGATGATCATATTCCTGTTGTGAAAATTATGTACAGCGATAAAATGATCAGCAAATTCGGAAAGGCGAGGGATAAAGATGAACCACTTACGGCTTATCATAAAGACCTGGCCGCATCTGTTCAGCGAATGGCCGAACTTACCATCTTTCATATACTCAATCACCTGCAGAAAAGAACCGGGTTAACCAATGTGTGTATTGCAGGCGGCGTGGCACAGAACAGTGTGGCTAATGGTAAAATAACAAGGAATACCGGGTTTAAAAATGTGTACATCCCATCTGCCGGTCATGATGCCGGAATTTCAATGGGAGCAGCATTATTTGTACAGCACCAGTTACTGAATACGGCAAGAACGGAGCCCATTTATTCTGCGTACACAGGTAGCCGTTATAGTAATGAAGAAGTAAGAAAAATACTGGACGCAAAAGGAATTGAATACACTCAACTACCGGATGAAGAAATTTATGATAAGGTAACCGAATGCCTTGTAAATGGTGGTGTTGTAGGCTGGATGAACGGGCGTGCTGAGTTTGGCCCGCGGGCACTCGGAGCAAGATCTATCATTGCAGATCCCAGGAGAACAGATGCGAAAGAGATCCTTAACCTCAAAATAAAACGCAGGGAAAGTTTTCGGCCATTTGCTCCTTCTATTTTAAAAGAATATGTAGGTGAATATTTTGAACTGGATGAGCCGGTGCCTTTCATGGAAAAAGTTTTCCCGATCAAAGTTGAAAAAAGAAAGGAAATCCCTGCGGTAACCCATGTTGATGGTTCGGGCAGATTGCAATCAGTGGATAAAAACATTTCGCCAAGGTATTATGCGCTTATTGATGCCTTCCGGAAAAAAACCGGGGTGCCGATATTACTCAATACATCCTTCAACGAAAATGAACCTATCGTAAATAGCCCCGAGGAAGCATTGGCCTGCTATACACGTACCCAGATGGATATGCTTGTTATTGAAAATATTGTTATCAGCAGAAAATAAATTATTTCATAACCTGTTCTCCGCATAAAAATTTAATATTGTACCAACAAGGTAATTAAATACATGCTCAAAGTAACGCTCATAACGGCAACCTATAATTCTGAAAAATACCTCGAAGATTGTATTAAATCGGTTATTGGTCAGCGTTATAAGCATATTGAACACATCGTTATCGACGGTAAATCAAAAGACGGTACAGTGGCCATTATTAAAAAATACGAATCGCATATTGCTAAATGGATTTCTGAAACCGACAGGAGCATGTATGATGCGATTAACAAAGGAATGGAAATGGCAACAGGGGATATCATCGGTATTTTAAACAGCGATGATATGCTTGATTCTGAAAACGTAATTGAGTGGATCGTAAATGCATTTGAAGAAAAGAAAGTAGATAGTATTTATGGAGATCTTGAATATGTAGATCCTGTTGACACGAATAAGATCTACCGAATATGGAAAGGAAAGGAATATCGGCGCAGCCTGTTCAAAATTGGCTGGATGCCGGCACATCCCACATTTTATTTTCGCACCGAATTGTTTAAAAAATACGGCGGATACGAAAGCCATTACTATAGCGCTGCCGATTATGAGTTCATGGCACGTTATTTATATAAGCACCGCATCAGTTCCTATTACCTGCCAAAGCTTATTGTGAAAATGCGAAGGGGAGGACAAAGTAACAGTAGCTGGCGTCAACGCTTCAGGGCAAATCGCAGGGATTACCTGGCCATGAAAAAAAATAAAATACCATTTGCATTCTTTGTTTCAATATTAAAACCATTGAGCAAAGTACACCAGTACTATCAAAAATAATTATCAGTAAAGCCGAAGTGTACACTCCGGTATTTCGTGTAATAGCAAACCTCAACAATGTTTTCGTTTTTTAAAAAGAAAGCTCCATCCGAACCCGCAGGCGATTATTTCCCGTTTGTGAAAGATATGCATTCCCATATCCTCCCGGGAATTGACGATGGTTCGCCGGATATTGAAACATCTATCACGTTAATAAAGGGGTTAATGGACCTGGGCGTTCGCTCTTCTATTGCAACGCCACACATTATTGGCGACCTGTACAGGAATAATCCCGAAACAATTAATGCCGCTTTGCAATTGTTGCGTGCTGAGTTGAAAAAGCAACAAATGGAATTTGAGGTAAGTGCAGCGGCAGAATATATGCTCGACAGTTATTTTATAGAACTGCTCACGAGCGGTAACCGGTTACTTACGCTGAAAGACAATATCATCCTTACAGAATTCTCTTATGCATCTATGCCGGAGGATCCGGGTAAAATGTCGTTCGCCATTATCATGGAAGGGTATACACCTATACTAGCTCATCCCGAACGCTATCCTTACTACTACAACAATTATAAAATTTTCCATCATTTTGTTGACCTTGGTTTTTTACTACAGGTAAATCTTCTGTCGCTTACCGGCCATTATGGAAAAGAAGCGCTTAAAGTAGCCAAATACCTGTTGAAAAATGATATGGTTTCTTTTGTTGGAACAGACATGCATCATACCCGTCATCTGGGTTTACTCAGCAGCCCCAAAACACAGGAAGATCTTAAACGACTGTTGGGGCATAAGGAGTGGAACAAGGCCCTGGGCGAATGATGTTAAATAGCTGATATGCTGAGGTGATGTTCAGGAAATAGGTTACACAATATAAAGCAGGTTGAATAGTTAACCATATACCAACTTACAGCTAACTACCTTCACTCCTCAAATGCACCATTCCACAATTTCATTTGCCCACTCTTCTTTATACGGCGCTGTTATCTTAATATAGTTGTCGGTATAGCCTTCCATCATATTTCCCTTTTCTGCTTTTTCAAATAATACTTTCCTGGTTTCACCAATGTGTTTTTCCGTAAAAGCCTGCATTTTAATATAGCTGATATTGCGCAGGATCTTGTTTCGCTCATTGCGGATGTTCACCGGAACTACCGGCCCAAGAGAAAGGGCATGTGTATTGTCGCGTTCCGAATAGGTGAACACGTGCAGGTAGGAAATATCGAGTGCCTGTAAAAATTCGGCTGTCTCCCTGAAATCTTCTTCTGTTTCTCCCGGAAATCCAACAATCACATCTACGCCGATACAGGCATGCGGCATCAGTAATTTTATCAGGTTTACTTTTTCTGCATACAATTCCCGCTTATAACGCCTGCGCATAGCCGCTAAAATTTTATTACTTCCGCTTTGTAACGGAATATGAAAATGCGGCATATACCGCCGGCTGTTGCTTACAAATTCAATCATCTCATTGCTTAAGAGATTGGGCTCAATAGAGGAGATGCGAAATCGTTCAATAGTGGAGCGGGTATCCAGTTCTCTTACCAGGTCAAAAAAATTCTCCTCGTGTTTCTTTCCTCCCGTGTATCCTTTCCCAAAGTCGCCTAAATTAATTCCGGTAAGCACAATTTCCTTTGCACCTTTTGCAGCTACCTGTTCAATTTCGTTCAGGATGTTTTCAATACTATCACTCCTGCTTTTTCCCCTCGCCATCGGGATGGTACAAAAACTACAGTTATAATCGCAGCCATCCTGCACTTTCATAAAAACCCTTGTTCTTTCATTGGTAGAATGTGTAGCGGTAAAACTATTCACATCTTCAATATCGCAACTGCATATCTTTCCCGAATCATTCTTAGTAAGTTCTTTGAGATGTTGGGTAATATTAAATTTTTCAGCGGCGCCCAGTACCAGGTTCACACCCGGAATGGCAGCAATTTCAGCAGGCTTTAACTGGGCATAACATCCGGTGATCACTACCATTGATCCCGGCGCTCTTTTTTGTATTTTCCGAACGAGGTAACGACATTCCTTATCTGCATTATCCGTAACAGAACAGGTATTTATTACATATACATCGGCCACATCATCAAAGTCTTTTTTTACAAAGCCGTCGTCTTCCAGCAATCTGCCAATAGAGGTAGTTTCACTGAAGTTCAGTTTGCAGCCAAGTGTATGTAATGCTACCGATTTTTTCATCGGCGCAAAGATAGCCCATTTTGTTTTTTTTTCGGGATGAAATGGAAATCCTGGCAAGGTACTACCAGCCATAATTTCCCATCTTTATTTATCCTTTTTTACAATTAAATTGCGTGATGCTAAAGAAATACCTGCCGGTTATTTTGCTTATCTCCGCAGCCATTATGCTTTATTGGATTAAAACGAATCAGCGAGGGAAGCATAATAACATAAATATCTCCCGTGAAATACCGGCTGTTAACCCAGGGCCTGTTGCTGCTGAAAACGATCCGATCGACAGAACAACAAATACCATTGAATACAGTAAACATGCCCGTTGCCGAATGGCCTGCAGGCATATTGATGAAACGGAGGTTAAAGAAATTTTAACAACAGGTGTGATAAATTACAGTAAGGTGGAAGAAACAGGGGAAGGAAAATCTTACCCGCTTGAAGGAGTTACCCATGATAAACAACACGTACGCATAGTATTTGCACCTCATGAAAATAAACTGGTGGTTGTTACAGTAATAGACCTGGATACCGAATGGACCTGCAACTGTAATTGAACCCTTGTATTACAAAACAGTTATGATAATTTTATTATCGTATGCAAACCGGATGTAAATGAAGATCAAATCTTTCCTGGCTAAACCCTTTGCCAATTATATATATCGCCAGACTAGAAAAGGAATGGCGACTGCGGTGGCAGACCAGTCAAAAATATTTAACCAGCTTATCCGAACCGCACAGAAAACACAGTTTGGAAGAGATCATGATTTTGCTTCAATAAAATCTCATGAAGATTATGTGAAGAAAGTGCCGATAAGAGATTACGAAGCTTTTAAGCCTTATATCGAAAAAATAAAAGAAGGAAAGCACAATATTTTATGGAAAGGCGTACCGATCTATTTCGCTAAAACAAGCGGTACTACCAGTGGTGTAAAATATATTCCAATTTCAAAAGAGTCTATTCCCAATCATATTAATACGGCAAGGAATGCACTGTTGTGTTATATGGCAGAAACCGGCAACACAAAATTTGCCGATGGTAAAATGATTTTTTTAAGTGGCTCGCCGGTGTTGGAACGCGTTGGAGGAATTCCTACCGGCAGGCTGAGTGGAATCGTAAATCATCACGTGCCCAAATACCTGCGGGCAAACCAGTTGCCTTCTTACGAAACAAATTGCATTGAAGACTGGGAACAGAAACTGGATAAGATCGTTGAAGAAACCATCAATGAAAACATGACGCTCATCAGCGGAATACCACCGTGGATGCAAATGTATTTCGACAGGCTGATGGAGAAATCGGGAAAGAAAATAGGAACGTTGTTTCCCAATTTTAGTGTAATGGTACAGGGTGGTGTAAATTTTGAACCTTATAAATCTAAACTAACGGAGAGCATTGGCCGAACGATTGATACGATTGAACTGTTCCCGGCAAGTGAAGGATTTTTTGCCTTCCAGGATTCACAAAAAGAACCCGGCATGCTGCTTAATACCGATAGCGGTATCTTTTATGAGTTTGTTCCCGTGGCGGAAATACACAATGAAAATCCAACACGCCTGACACTTAAAGAGGTTCAGCCGGGTGAAAACTATGCGCTTATTATTTCTACCAATGCCGGATTGTGGGCTTATAATATCGGAGATACCGTAAAATTTGTTTCCACAGATCCTTACCGGCTTATTGTAAGCGGAAGAACCAAGCATTACATCTCTGCCTTCGGAGAACATGTAATTGTAGAAGAAGTAGAATCGGCAATTTTGCAGGCTGCCAAAGAAGATAACATTCATCTTACTGAATTTACGGTGGCGCCTTTCGTGAGTAGCAGTAAGGGAAAAAGTTACCACGAGTGGTTTATCGAATTTGAAAATACGCCGGCATCGCTGTCTCAACTGGCAAAAAAGATAGATGATAATCTCCGAAAAAAAAATGTGTATTACGATGACCTCGTATCCGGCAATATCCTGGAACCACTGAAAATTACCGTAATTGAGAAAAACGGTTTTGTGAATTATATGAAGAGCATTGGTAAACTCGGCGGACAAAACAAAGTAGCCCGCCTGTCCAACGACCGGAAAATAGCCGATGCACTGGCGCCTTTTGCAGTAGCATCAACAAACAACATCGGGGCTGTCACCAGTGAAAAACAGGAAGGCTAACGGTAATCATTAGCTGAAAATATCCATCCTTCGTAACCATTAATGTATGAAAGTGTTTAATGTTGCGCTTTGCGCTTATGGTATGAGTGGAAAGGTTTTTCATGCGCCTTTTATTCAATTGCATGAAGGGTTTAACCTGTATGCGGTATGGGAACGAACAAAGAAAGCGGCAGCAAAGGATTATCCGCACATATGTTCTTTTGATACATACGAATCAATGCTGCGTGATGAAGCAATAGATATTGTTATCGTAAATACACCCAACTATACTCATTTCGATTTTGCCAAAGCAGCTTTGCTTGCCGGAAAACATGTATTGGTAGAAAAATCATTTACCGTTACCGTTGAGGAAGCTAAACAACTTATACTGCTGTCAGCAGAAAAAAATAAAAAGATCACTGTTTACCAGAACAGGCGATTCGACAGCGATTTCAAAACAGTAAAGAAAATTATTTCATCCGCTGTATTGGGAAAGATCGTTGAAGCGGAAATTCATTTCGATCGGTTCAACGTAAACCTTAGTCCGAAACAACACAAAGAAACCACAAATCCCGGATCTGGGTTACTGCATGATCTTGGCCCGCACATTATCGACCAGGCATTGCAATTGTTTGGAATGCCTAATGCGGTTTTTGGTTTTATGAGGGTGCAGCGGCCATTGTCGATCGTTAACGATTATGTAGATGCGCATTTGTTTTATCCCGGGCTAACGGTTCGTATAAAAGCCGGTCTTATAGTAAAGGAACAACCACCTGCATATAGTGTTCACGGTACACAGGGATCGTTTATTAAAATGCGTGCCGATATCCAGGAAGAAATGTTGAAAGCCGGTATGAAACCAGGGGCTGCCGATTGGGGAACAGAACCCATAAGTGCGGCCGGTACGTTACACCTTGATGAAAATGGCAAATCTGTTCGCAGCCTCGTAAAAGCCGAACAGGGAAATTATATGGAATTTTTTGATCAACTGCATGAGGCGTTGTTGTACAACAAACCATTGCCGGTTACAGGGGATGAGGCAATAAATGTGATGAAAATTATTAATGCTATTCAGCAATCCCATAAAACGAAAGAAACCATAACCCTTGTTTAAAACTTATTTGGTGTACATTTTCATTGCATAATTAAAGCGTATTCAGTAACCAGCAACCATTATAAAATTAGCATCTCAAAACGCCGATTACACAAAGTATAGCCTTATATTGCGTTTCATATAAAAATAATTCAAAATAAACTCTCTACTTTATGGCAGAAGCTACTGCAAAAAAAAGCATAGCAGTTTTTGGTTCTACAGGTTCAATAGGTACACAGGCGCTTGATGTAATTCGTGCAAATCCCGCCTTGTTTGAAGTAGATATTTTAACCGCACAAACGAATGATGAATTGCTGATAGCCCAGGCGTTGGAATTTAAACCCAATGCAGTGGTGATTGGTGATGAAAAAAAATATGAGAAAGTAAAAGCAGCTCTTGGTTCTACACACATAAAAGTTTTTGCAGGAGAAGTGGCGCTGGAAGAAGTGGCCGATTTCGACACGTATGATATCATGATCGCTTCCATTGTTGGCTTCGCCGGTTTGAAACCAACATTGAAAGCCGTATCAAAGGGTAAAGTTGTTGCACTGGCGAATAAAGAAACACTCGTTGTTGCCGGTGATATTGTAATGAAAATGGCGCTGGATAACCGGTCGCCGATCATCCCGGTAGATAGTGAACATTCAGCCATTTTTCAATGCCTCGTAGGAGAAGCCAGGAACCCGATCGAAAAGATCATCCTTACAGCAAGCGGCGGTCCTTTTTTAGGAAAAAAACCTAACTTTTTGGTGAACGTAAAAAGAGATCACGCCCTGCAACATCCGAACTGGAATATGGGTGCAAAGATCACCATCGATTCTGCCACGCTCATGAACAAAGGACTGGAAATGATTGAAGCAAAATGGTTGTTCAATCTTAAGCCCGAACAAATTGAAGTGATCATACATCCGCAAAGCATCATTCACAGCATGGTTCAGTTTGAAGATGGAAGTATCAAAGCGCAAATGGGATTGCCGGATATGAAATTGCCTATTCAATATGCGCTGGGATTCCCGGAAAGAATCCAAAACGATTTCCCCAGGCTCAATTTCAGGAAATATCCATCATTGAATTTTGAAGAACCTGATCTGAAAACATTCAGGAATCTTGGTCTTGCCATTGAAGCCCTTCAAAAGGGTGGGAATGCGGCCTGCGTATTAAATGCAGCAAACGAAATTGCCGTTTGGGCCTTTTTGAAAAACAGGATTGGCTTTTTAGATATTACGGCAGTTGTTGAAAAAACAATGCAGGAAATAACTTTTATAGAAAAGCCAACATTGCAGGAATATTTTGAAAGCGATGGGGAGGCCCGTAACTTTGCCGCTTCACTCATGAAATTGTAAATTTAAATGTACCGGTACGGAATATTCCGGAACTGTGTACAAGGATTAAAACATAACAAAAAAATCTTCCTCCGGGATATTTGCTCCTATGACATTATTAGTTATTGATTGGTCGGCCGTTGGTTTGCAGGTAGCACAACTGTTGTTATCACTTTCCATTCTCATACTGTTACACGAATTCGGACATTACATCACCGCCAAATGGTTTAAGTGCAGGGTCGAAAAATTTTACCTGTTCTTTGATCCCTGGTTTTCCATTTTTAAAAAGAAGATTGGTGAAACTACTTACGGTATCGGTTGGCTGCCGCTGGGTGGATATGTAAAAATATCCGGAATGGTTGATGAGAGCATGGATAAAGAACAATTGAAACAACCACCTCAGCCCTGGGAATTCAGGAGTAAACCGGCCTGGCAGCGATTGATTATCATGATCGGGGGTGTTACCGTTAATGTTATTCTTGCCTTTATTATTTACGCAGGTATATTAATGATGTGGGGAGAAGATAAGATACCGAACAGCTCGGTTAAAAACGGCGTGTGGGTTACTGATTCACTCATGTATGAAATAGGCTTGAGAGATGGCGATAAAATTACTGCCGTTAATAACGAACCGATCGAATATTTTGATGATATCACCAAGAAGATTTTATTCAGTGGTGGCGGACAAATACAGATTGTTCGCAACAACCAGCCGCAACAGGTAACCATTCCCGTTAGCCTGGTTGGGCAATTGGTGGAAAGAAAGAGATCCAAAGGAGGTTTTTTAATGCCGCGTATTCCGGCCATCATGGGCGATTTTGAAAAAGAAGATACCTCCCGTGCAAAAAAAGCAGGATTGCAGTACTGGGATAAAATTGTAAAAGTAGATTCTCTTTCTATTACCTATCTCGATGAGGCTGCTTCCTATTTTGGAACGAAGAAAAATCAAACAGTTGATTTAACCGTTGACAGAAAAGGGAACCTGGTTCACATCCCGGTGCATCTTGATGAAAATGGGAAAATGATGCCTACCATATTACTCAACAAACAATACGACAGCCTGGGCGTTATTAAAATTCAGCATACCAGTTATGGGTTTTTCAGTGCATTTCCTGCCGGGTTTAAACTCGCCATCAATTCACTCAAAGATTATATCGATCAGTTCAAATTAATTCTGTCGCCAAAAACAGGTGCCTACAAAGGTGTGGGCGGCTTTAAGGCAATGGGCTCGGTATTTTCGGGTAAAGGCTGGGACTGGCAGCATTTCTGGACGATCACCGCATTCTTTTCCATCGTACTGGCATTTATGAACCTGTTGCCCATTCCGGCTCTCGATGGCGGACATGTATTGTTTACATTAATTGAAATGATCACCGGGAGAAAGCCAAGTGAGAAATTTCTTGAATACGCCCAGATTGTGGGTATGGTTATTTTGCTTGCGCTGATGCTGTATGCGAATGGAAATGACTGGCTGGGCTGGGGAAGAGGGAAATAAGTAGGTTTGCCGATGTGAGGATCTGTAAATGTCTGATGTGTGGATGTTTGATTTAGGAAGCCTGATATGTAGATTTTTATTAGTTGAATTTTATTTGTGTTTCGGATTTTTCTGGTAATGAATTAATAACTTTCAGGCAATATCCAGTGAATCAGTGGCAATTTTCCCGGTATTTCATCCTTTGTGCTCCTTAGCGTTTTCAATCCGTGACCAACTGCTAAATCCCATTCATCTGCGTTACTGGTTGTCCGTTCACCATATTTTATCTCCCGTTCAATTTCCCTTACGTAATTTTGAGCCATGCGTAAAACGCTCAACATATTATTAAACTCACTTCGCCTGACCTTCCAGGAGTTAAAAGCCAATAAACTCAGGAGTGCATTGAGTTTAACCGGTATCGCATTCGGAATATTCTGTATCATAGGTGTACTTGCAGCCGTAAACAGCCTTGAACTAAATATTCAGAATGAAGTAAAAGGATTAGGAGATAATACGATCTACATCGATAAATGGGATTATAGCGGCGGCCCCGATCAGCCTTTCTGGAAATTCAGGGCCAGGCCGGTAATGAAATTTGAAGAAGCAGGCATGCTTAAAGAACGTTCGCAATTATTATACGATGTATCTTTTTTAATGCAAACCGCCGGTACGATTTCACATAAAGATGATGCCATTCAAAATGCCGGTGTTTACGGGATCACAGAATCGCAAATGAATATTCAGCCGATAAAATTTGATGAGGGCCGGTATTTTTCCACTTCAGAATTTAATGCAGGCAGCAACGTATGCCTGATCGGTTTTGCCAATGCAGAAAGTTTATTCGGTAGTACATCGAGGGCGGTTGGAAAGCCTATTGAAATAAAAGGAAAAAAAGTAACCATCGTGGGTGTGATAAAAAAAGAAGGAACCAACTTCATAGGGTGGAATTACGATAACTGCATCATGCTTCCGTATAAATTCTGCAAACAGATTTTTAAAGAAGAGAATTCAAATCCTATATTAATTGCCAATGGAAAGAAAGAAGTAACTACTGCGGCATTGAGTGATGAACTCCGGGGAATCATGCGGCAGATAAGGAAACTTGGACCAAAGGATGAAGATAATTTTTCATTGAATAGTGTAGAAGCATTCAGTAAAGCCATTACCGGGTTTTTCTCGGTGCTGAATATAGTAGGGGCGATCATCGGCGGTATCAGTTTAATTGTTGGTTTATTCGGCATTGCCAACATCATGTTTGTAACCGTAAAAGAACGCACACCAGTTGTAGGATTAAAAAAAGCGATCGGTGCAAAGAAAGGCTCCATCCTGTTTGAGTTTTTGCTGGAAGCAATTATACTTTGTTTTATGGGTGGTGCATTCGGTTTGTTTTTTGTGTGGATTGGAACCGTTATTTCTTCACGCCTGCTCAACTTCCCGATATTTATTTCAGTGCCGATGCTGATCATAACTGTGCTGGTATGCCTTGCCGTTGGTATCATTGCCGGAATATTCCCGGCATCAAAAGCTGCAAAGCTGGATCCCGTGGTAGCCATCAGGAGCTAGTGCAGATGAAAAAAGGGATGCATTTTTTTTAACAACAAAAGTTTACGGGTTTTGAACAATACCATATTAGCAATAGAATCTTCCTGCGATGAAACAGCAGCAGCAGTTTGTGTAGATGGAAAAATAGTATCCAACATCATTGCTACTCAAAAAATTCATGCGCAATACGGCGGCGTTGTTCCGGAACTTGCAAGCCGGGCACACATGCAACATATCGTTGTGGTGGTAGATACTGCAGTAAAGCAGGCTAACTGCACCTTAGCAGATGTGGATGCCATCGCATTTACGCAGGCACCGGGTTTGATCGGCTCACTACTCGTAGGATCACAATTCGCCAAATCGATAGCACTTGCATTAAATAAACCGTTGATTGCTGTTCATCACATGCAGGCACATGTACTGGCCAATCTTATCCCGGAAAACAAACCTTCATTTCCTTTTTTATGTTTAACAGTGAGTGGTGGGCATACTCAAATTGTGTTGTGTACATCGCCAACAAATTTGAAAGTGATTGGTCAAACCATCGACGATGCGGCAGGTGAAGCATTTGATAAAACAGCCAAAATATTAGGTCTGCCTTATCCGGGCGGGCCACTGATCGACAAATATGCAAAAGAAGGAAATCCGAATGCGTTTACATTCCCGGAGCCGCATATTGCCGGACTTGATTTTAGTTTCTCCGGATTAAAAACATCTATTCTCTACTTCCTGAAAAATGCCGGCAGCAGTTTATTATTCAAAGAAAATTTTACGGCTACGGAAGAACAACAAAAAGCATTTATTGATAACAACCTCGCAGATATCTGTGCGTCGGTGCAGGCGAGAATCGTTAGCATCCTGCTGAATAAACTGAAGAAAGCTGCTGAACAAACCGGTATCAAAAATATCTGCATCGCCGGTGGTGTAAGCGCCAACAGCGGCTTGCGTAATAGTTTCAAAGAAATGGGCACCGCACTTGGCTGGAATACGTTTATTCCTGCTTTTGAATATTGTACCGACAATGCAGCTATGATCGCAATTACAGCTTACTATAAATTCCTGGAGAATGATTTTACTGAACTAACAGTTAGTCCTTCTGCTAAAGCGGAGTGGTAATAGTAAACTTTTAATTGATTTCGTTTCAATTTCAGTTACAACTTCAGGTAATATTCTTTTAACAGCTTTACGAATTCCATTGTGTAATTCCTGCTTTCATCATGAATGCATAGTTCGTTTACCGGTATCGGTTGAAGTTCCCTCCTGGAGAAATAAAATATACTTCTGAAAAATGTATGATTAATCGATTGTTTTACCAACAGGATTTCATGGGGGTGAAAGTTGTATTGCCTTATTAATGAAGACAGCCAGGCTGTTCGGTGATAGGGGATCAATAACGCTGCATATCCATTTTCACTTAAATGGACGCTGATAAATGACATCAGTTCTTCGAGCCTGAGTGTTGTATCATGCTTCGCAGCGTTTTTATGAATGTCGTTTGAGCGCAGATCATCTTCGAAAAAAGGAGGATTGCTAATGATAAGATCATATTTTCCGGAAGGAAGAAATTCCTGGAGGGATCGATGAATCACTTTTATTTGCCCGGGCCAGGGAGAAGCCTGTACATTTTCGTTTGCCTGCTCTGCTGCATTTTTGTTGATTTCCAGCGCATCAATATTTGCGTTTGTATTTTGCGCCAGCATCAGGCTTAGTACACCTGTTCCGCAACCAATATCCAGGATGGAATGAAGGTTGGTTTGTGCCGGTAATCGTTCAGATACCCATGCACCAAAAAGACAGGCATCCGTACACACTTTCATAGCACACTTATCTTGCCGGATGGTAAATTGCTTAAAACTGAAATAGTGATTGCTCAAAGCCTGTTCTGTAATTGGCTGTTAAAAATAAATTGTGTATCTCAACCGGGAGCAGTTAAACCTACAGATTATTCTCCGTAGGCGTAATCTTTCATGTATGCGTAATGGTTAGTTAGTTTGCCGTCTTTAACAATGGTTGCTTTATCAATGATGCTGCTGTTACCGTCTATCAGGTCTTTTAATACATGTTTGATCAGTTGTTCGCCAAAATACCGGCTGGCATCCCTCGGTAATTCATTGGGCAGGTTGCCAACGGCCATCACATCTACAGATCCGGGAATATAAGGTGCTGTTCTTTCCATTGTTTTTTTATCAACGCCGTAAACAGGATCTTCTATAGTAGAATCGCCGAGGTTGCAGGGAACAGATCCATACATATCATCTGTAATATCCGCAATGGTTTTAATATTGAAATTTGCTGCACCCACATCTTCTTTTTCGAAGAGGCGTGGAATAGATTGTTCCCAGTAAATACCATTCATCAGAATATCTGTATGCGGAATATATTTTTTAAAAGTGCAGTTATAATTTTCCGGGTGATGGTGAAAATCTTCCCTTGAATATTTGCCGGTTTCTTTGTGTACGTATAAGTCGGCGCCTTTTAAATGTATGTAAGCAGGATAGGAGAGTTTCTTTTCCAGGAATTCATCTGCTTCCACTTCATGAATGCCCAGCAGGTTCATGATCTCCAGCACACCATGTGCCACGCGGCCACTACCGGTAACAGCTATCTTAATGTTAGGTAATTTTAAACCGAAGTATTCGTGTATCAGTTGCTGAAAACTTTTACGGCCACGTATACTGTCGAGATGATATTCACCTGTTCTTGTTCCATAGGCCATCATGCCGTTGTGTGCGCCAACAATGCCTGCGAAAAATCCGAAACCAATGATTCGTTTGCCATCTTCATGTTCAAGGCATTCGTAATCAATAAGGGTGATTTTTTTGGCAATGATCGCTTTTAATAGTTTGCGGTTATAAGGCTGGAGTTTTTTTGTGTGGGAAAAGAAAAGGTATGTTTTTCCTTCGATCAGCATATCTACCGGTACTTCCTTAATGCCAAGTAAAATATCGCATTCACTTAAATCTTCTTTTATTTCAACGCCGGCAGAAGCATATTCTTTATCTGTAAAGCACCTGGCTGCACAAGGTTGTACAATAATTTTTATATTCGGCTGATTGATATTCATCCAGCGGCAATGAGCCGGTGTAAGTGCAACCCTGTTATCTGCCGGAATTTTTCCTTCTCTTATTAATCCAATTTTTAACATCCCCTGTAATTTGGGCCGCAATTTACGCCTTAGATTTTACATTTACTGGCAGTGGGCATACATTTGCAGGATGAATTATTATGAACTATTTGAATTCCCGGTAGCACCAGTTGTAGACAGATCATCCGTTTCAAGAAAATATTTTGCATTACAAAAAAATGCGCATCCCGATTTTTTTACACAGGCAAGTGAATCTGAAAAAGAAGATGTGCTGAAACTGTCTGCTGATATCAATAAGGCATTTGGCATTTTTAGTGATCCACAAAAGACAATAGAATATTTTTTGCAGGTAAAAGGATTAATTGAAGCGGATGAAAAATACAACCTGCCGCCTGATTTTTTAATGGAGATGATGGAACTCAATGAAAGCATGATGGAGGAAGGTGAAGAAGCCACAATTGCAAAAGTAGAAGCGTATGAATCGCAACTATTGGAAGAGATAGCACCGTTGCTGAACAGCTATGATGCACAGGAAACCCCGGCGGATGCGCTGATGAAGTTGAAAGCGTACTACTACAAGAAAAAATATTTAAATCGTATTTTGGACAGGTTAAGTGATTGATGTAATATTGTGCCCCGCTTGAATATTCAGGTGAGAAAGGCCCAGGTGGCGGAATTGGTAGACGCAGCAGACTCAAAATCTGCCATTCGCAAGGATGTGCTGGTTCGATTCCAGTCCTGGGCACTAAAGCCTCCGAACATCGGGGGCTTTTTTGTTGCCTTTTCCCCGATGTTGAAATCTGTATCTTAGCGTATGCTTAAATGCTTAGTTGCATCGATATGGATATCACTTAGCTTGTTTAATACCACGGGAATTTCAGCAAACAAAAATTCCGGTTCTGCTGTAGTGATCGATATACAACCATTTGAAGGAGTGGATGAACAGGATGTTGACTATTTGGTAAAGGAATTATTGAAAGTATACCCGAATATTCATGTAAACAAAGCGGTTAAACTTCCTGCATTTGCCTGGTATGCTCCACGTAAAAGATTTAAAGCAGATTCTTTGCTGAAATTTTTGAGTAGCGTTACAAAGCCTGGTCATGTGATCATTGGCTTAACGAGTAAAGATATCAGCACCACAAAAAACAATCATCCCGATTGGGGTGTGATGGGTTTGGGTTTATGTCCTGGCAATTCCTGCGTTGCATCTTCCTTCAGGTTATCAACTAAAGAGCGCAGGATGCAGTTGTTTAAAGTAGCCATACATGAACTGGGGCATACGCAGGGCCTACCACATTGTGCCGTTAAATCCTGTTATATGAGAGATGCAGAAGGACGAAATCCTACGAATGAAGAAAAGGAATTTTGTTCTTCATGTAAAAAATTTCTAATTAAAAAAGGATGGAACTTCAGGTGATGAGTAGGTAATTGAAAATGAAATAGAAAAGCCGGATCAAACGATGATTCGGCTTTTCTATTTATTCTAATGATTTATAAACTATTGCTTTAATGCCAGTTTTGTAATCTTACGGCTATTCGTTCCGGAAAATTCGAAGAAGTAAATTCCTTTTGCCCATGCGCCCGATGCAACCTGTATATAGTTAGTGCCTCTTGTTAACGCGATCGTAGAGCGGTGCGTGGTGCGTCCAATCATGTCCGTTACCCTCAATGTAAGCGTTTGTGATTGTCCTGATTCGATCACAACTTGTGCAGAAGTTGAAACTGGATTCGGGAAGGTAGTGATACTGATATTGTCGCTGCTGTCTGTTGATATAATAGGAGGTACAACCGGCGGTACCGGCGGAGGAACACATTTCCCGGTAACCGGAATATGATGGTCGAGCCAGTTGATACGGTCTGCCAGCCATGTTTTTAATGTTTGAATTTCTCCTTCATAATCTGCCGGAATAGGAGACGGGTTAGGCCAAACATAAATACCCAATACCGGCCATTGTTGAAAATGCCTGGTGCGGGCATCTTCTGTTAGGGTGGTTATTGAATCTATTAAATGGTAGAGGTTGGCAGTGCTTAAAGTAGTACTTCTTAATTCTTTCCAGCGGCAATAGAGGTTGCTTTGAAAAGTAGTATCGGTCATAAAAATTTTCCACCAGTCGGGAACCATATAGTAATCCTGGCAAATGTTATTGAAATTAAATGCCCAGCCGGTAGTATCACTTCCATTACAATAATCTGCATTGCGAAAAGCTATGTCATAATCCCATACCGGACCGGCTTTTATTTTCCCGCCATTGCTTTTGCGGTCTTTATGAAAATAAGTGCTGATCCTGTACCCATCTACATTCCTGCTTAACTCATTCACCAAAAAGAAATCAATGAACGAAGCTTCATCAGCATATTTTCTCCAGCCACTACTCGTATCCATATAGTTGGTTGTGTGTAAGGCGTTTTCAAAACTATCTGTATAGTTTTTAATATAGGTTTGTTGCTGCACGGTAATATTCGACAACTTCGGGTACACGTGTGCGAATTGTATGCTGCCAGTTCCCGCAGGGTAAGATGAATACCATCCATCTGCACCTTTATCAATGCTGAAAATATAACCACCTGTAACTGCGTCTCCGGTATTGTCAGTGCTGCTCATAGATGGTACATTTACACGGCTGGCTTTACGTTTTATTTTTTCCATGAAAACATAAATGCCTTTGTATTCATTATTAATTACCAGTTCTACATAACGGCAATGCGACGCCCAATGTCCCATTTGCTGGCTGATGTTGTATGCAAGAAAATTATGCATAAGTGTTTTGTCGTTGTAAGGAGCATACAATACCCAATCGCTTTCGGAAGGCATGTTGAATAAGGAACTGTTGATTGAATTGCCGCTGCTGTTCCATAACTCAACGCTGTAAGATTTCATCGGGAACATTTGCGATGATTGCCCTCTTATTTCTATCCCGATTTTACCATTGTAATGATTGAATGGGTCTGTGATATTATTAACGGCATCGTTTGCATTCCAGATGATGCCCATATCCGCCATGATTTTAGGATCATCAACGATATCCTGCCCATTGGTATTAATTACGATGATCGGCAGGTTGGTGGACGTGAGCACCTGGGCGCTGGCAAAAATTGTAAGTAATAAAATAGAAGCAGTGAGCTTGAGTTTGAGTTTGAGCATAGCTGGATAGGTTGTGTACAAACAAGATAATAAAAAAGGGTGATGGCTGTTAATCGTTCCGGCAGTTGAAACCCTATAGAACTTGTTCATTTAACTCCATTCTTTTGTTCAGCATGCTACTTTTTTAAGTTCACTGAGTGCCCGGAGTTTAGTTTTTAGTTGATTTCTACCATTTGTCCTCCCACATTTCCGTTCATAAAATCAATTATTTTCCCGCAACTGTAACTTTTGAATATTCTTATACGTTGTAAATCAGTCACTTGAATTTAAGCAGGCGCTATTAAATACTGCCAATTACTTTTAAATAACTGGTACTTTGTTTTGCATAGTACTAATTTTTGTATAGCTTTGTGTTATCAAAGGAAGAAAAGGGGAAGGGCCCTACAACAAAACAGATTTTAAAACTTATAAAAATAAAAGTCATGAAAACGCAATCACAAACAAGCAAAACAGTTCAGAACGAAATGAAATCAGTTAATGGACAGCAGCACAAAATTTTCAGTTCGGTTGACCTTTGGAACATTCAACGCCAGCGCAGATCAACCCTTGTGAGATAATAAATAAAGTATAGCCATTTTAAATATAAAAAGTATAGCCATGAAAAAACAAGACAGGATATTCTTCCGATTAACGATTAATGATGCCGCGGAAATCATTGTGAAACAAACCCATGAAACCGCAGCTACTAAAGCGGTTAACAGCAACAAGTTGTTCAGTGTGGCAGATATGTGGAATATCCACCGAAGGAGGAAATTAATTCAACTGAGGTAATTTGAATGAATCTTTTAAAAAACAAAGTCATGAAAAAGCAAGACAAACATTTCTTCAAACAAATTCTGCAACCCGTTGTTGTCAACATCAATAATGTATGCAGTTCTATTGGAACACAGTTAAGTAAAGGATCGGGCAGGATTTTTTCTGCTGCAGATATGTGGAAGATACACAGTAAAAGAAAATCATTGTTGGTTAGATAACCAGGTTGTTAGCAGGAACAGGGGATAATAAAAACATTATAATTATCCCTATTTTTGGATATAACTGCTAGCAGAATGTCGCAAAAAAAGAAAGCCGTTGTAAAAACGGTTGAAATACCAACCCAAGCTGTACTTACTAATGACTATCCTTCCTTTCTAAAAGGAAAACAGCGATTGCTGGCCGCATTGATTTTCATTTTTGCTTTTTCCATTTACTTCAACACATTTTTTAATGAGTATGCGCTGGATGATGGAATTGTTATCACAGAAAATGAATATACTAAAGCCGGCTTCAACGGTATAAAAGATATTCTCTCCCACGAATCTTTTTCAGGAGTTGCCGGTGTAAACAATGAGCTGGCCGGCGGCAGGTATCGTCCGCTCTCTGTAGTTACCTTCGCCATGGAATATGGCATTTTTGGAGAGAAACCTTCTGTTAGCCATCTCGTAAATGCACTGCTGTATGGCCTCGTATGCGTATTGCTTTTTCGTTTTCTCCGCCAGGTAGTATTTAAAGAAAATATACTGGCTTCTCTAATCGCTACCTTAATTTTTGCAGCCCACCCTTTACACACAGATGTAGTTTCCAATATTAAAGGACGTGATGAAATTCTCTCTTTGCTGCTGTTACTCGTTTGTGTTAGCAGCTATCATAAATATGTTTCCCAAAAGCGATTTATGAGTATGGTTGGCGCATTGGCAGCTTTTTTCTTTTCGCTGCTGGCAAAAGAAAATGGAATCACATTTATTGCAGTTATTCCAATGCTTTTATACTTTTTCTATAATAAAACGATTCGCCAGTGTTTGATAGCTTCTTTCCCTTTCATTATTGTATTTGTAGTATATCTTTTCATGAGGTTGAATATTACAGGTATTGCCGGGGCAGCTTCAAGGGAAGTAATGAATTCTCCGTTTTTGTTTGCGCAGGGCGACCAGGAGCTGGCAACCAAGATCATGATATTGGGCAAAGATCTTTTGATGCTGGTATATCCACATCCTTTATCATTTGATTATTCTTACAACCAGATCCCTTATGTACATTTTTCAGACTGGAAATGTATAGCATCAATTATTGTAAATGCAGCTTTGATCATCATAGCTGTAGCGTTGTTTAAAAGAAGGAACATTTTGTCATTCTGTATTTTATTTTATTATGCTACGCTTTCTATTGTATCCAATTTCGCTTTTGAAGTGGGCTCCCCGTTTAACGAAAGATTTTTGTTTCAGCCATCTATTGGTTTTGCCATTGCGGTGGCTTATGTAATTGTTACTGTTTTTAAACAAAAGGAAAACAATATCACTCCGCTCTATGCTGCCATTTCAGTTTCCGCAGTTATTGTACTGGCTGGCGCAGTGAAAACAATTGCAAGAAACCCCGACTGGAAAAATAATGATACACTTTTTATTGCTGATGCGGTGCATGCGCCTTATAGTGCAAAAACAACCAGCTTTGCCGGTGTGGCTTATTTAAAACGAGGTGAGCAGGAAAAGAAAGATTCCTTATTACGCAACAGGTATTTTGATACTGCCGCTACTTATTTCCGCAGGGCGCTGAAAATTTATCCGGGTTATGCAGATGCATTTATTGATCTTGGTGTTATTTATATTCACAAGAATATGCTGGATAGTTCGAAGGCAAACCTGCTGAAAGCGAAAGCAATTTATCCTGATAATAACGTGCTGAATATAAATATGCAATACCTCACACAGCAATACAATGCTCTTGCTGTAAAAGAATTTGAATCTAAAAACCTGGAGGCTGCTATTGCTGCCATTAATTCCTCACTGGAATGCACACCCGATAATGTAAGTGCTTTATATAATCTTGGTGGTTATTATCTGAATCAGAAAAATATAGTGAAGGCAAGAGAAGTATGGTCGAGAGCATTGCAATTGGATCCGAATAATACAACCATAAAAGGATGGCTGGATAAAATATCTGCTCCTGTTGTTCCGCAATAATAAAATTCTTTATTCACCTTACCATGTTTCAAAATAAAAAGATCGTTGTTGTACTTCCGGCATACAATGCAGAGCTAACGTTGGAGCGAACGTATGCAGAGATCCCTCACGATATTGTAGATGAAGTGGTATTGGTAGATGATGCCAGTAGCGACCAGACATTAGCATTGGGAAAGCGGCTGGGTATTAAGCACCTGGTTCGTCATGAAAAGAATAAAGGATACGGGGGTAACCAGAAAACATGTTACAATAAAGCACTGGAACTAGGCGCTGATATCATCATCATGTTGCATCCCGATTATCAATATACACCGAAACTCATTCCTGCTATGGCAACCCTGCTCAGTAGTGATTTATATCCTGTTGTGCTGGGATCCAGGATTTTAGGGAAAGGTGCTTTAAGGGGTGGTATGCCTTTTCATAAATTTATCTTCAACCGCTTCTTAACCTTTATTGAAAACATTTTGCTGAATGAAAAATTATCCGAATACCATACCGGCTACCGTGCCTATTCCCGGCATGTGCTGGAAACCATAAATTATCCTGCTAATTCAGACAATTTTGTTTTTGACAACCAGGTGCTCTCACAGATTATTTACCACCGGTTTCCGATAGCTGAAATTACCTGCCCCACAAAATATTTCGAAGAAGCTTCTTCCATTAATTTCAGAAACAGTGTTGTATATGGGTTGGGCGTATTGAAAGTGAGCGTACTACACAGGTTGCAGCGCTGGGGCCTGGTAAATCTCGATGTATATAAAAAGAGAAAGTAAAAAGGATTTCATATTAAACCGAAATGGGTATAAGAGGATACATTCTTACCTGTAGCAATGTGATTTAAACTTAATTACAATACCTTTTGTATATTTAGCTCCATGAAAGAACGTGTTTACCGGATTTTGAATATTAAAAATTCCGAATCAAGCCAGGTTTTTGATCTATTAACCGTTCAGTTCTTCATTGGTTTGGCAAATGCATTGGTAAACATAATTGCCCTTACCTTATTTGTTCACGATTTATCCATTCACTCGTTACCGTTAGTGTACCTGTTAATAGCAGGCCTGCTGATATTTTTCAACGTTTTGTACGAAAAGCTCGAGCATGCTATTTCCCCGGTTCAACTGGTGAAATATGTGATCGGTTTTTGTGCATTGTTGCTGGTAGGGTTGTGGATAGGTTTGAATTACGGTAATAAAGACGAGTTTGTTTTTATACTACTTGCGTGCAGCGTATTAATTTATATGGTGAATGGGTATGCATTTTGGGGATTGGTTTCATTATTGTTTAACGTGAGGGAAAGCCGCAGGGTATTTTCCATTGTTGGTTCCGGTGATCTTCCTGCAAAACTCATCGGTTACTTGTTGCCACCATTGTTTATTCCTTTTCTCGGGTTGAGTAATTTAATTTGGCTGGCGGTTATTTCGCTGCTTGCAGGACTGTTTTTATTCAGCCATTTTACCAATAAGAAATCCTGGGAGCCAATAAGGAATAAACCTCATGAGATCCATCATCACGAAGAACATCATCATGTTAAAACAGGCCTCATCGCTTTTTTCTTTAAACACAAACTCATATTTACCATTTCATTGTTGTCGATCATCAGTTACAATGTATTTGTACTGATCGACTACACGTTTATATCCCAGGTAAAACTGCGGTATGAAAATATAACCGACCTGGCATTTTACATTTCGATATTTTTTGCCATTGGCCGTTTAATTGCAATGGCATTCAAATTAATTTTTACGAGCAGGGTTATAGAACGGTTGGGTGTAATTTATTGCCTGTTTATAACGCCTGGGATACTATTTCTTTTTTGCCTTGTATTCTTTTTAACTACCGGAAGTTCTAATACCAACCTGTTTATTTTCGGTGTAATGGCAATGATAACGGAAGTGTTGCGCTCTACGATGCAGGAACCTGTGTTTCTGATCCTTTTTCAACCATTGAAAGAAAATCTTCGGCTGAAAGGGCATATCATTTCAAAGGGTTACATGTATCCACCATCACTTATTATTGTTGGGCTTTCCTTATGGTTCCTGCATAGAACCGGCGTTGAACTCACCATTTTGCTGGCAGTTAAAGTAGTGTTGTTAAACCTGTTTGGCTGGGCAGTGATCATCTTTTTTATGCGGCGAACCTACCTCGATACTGTGCATGCATCTATTAAGAAAGGTATTTTTAACAGTGAAGAAATATATATAACCGATCAGCAAACCATAGATATCCTGCTGAATAAAATTACCAGGGGAAAAAGAATAGAAGTAATCTATGCATTGAATATTCTTGAACAGGCAGGTTATGATCGACTTGATTCATTGCTGTATGATCAGCTCAGTGATGAAAAGGATATAGAAGTTAAAAAATTTGCACTCGACAGGTTAGATAGCAAAGGAAAAATTGATGCAGATACTTTGCGAAGCATGCTGAATGCAGTTACCGATATCGAGCTTGAACAAAAAATTGTTTCGTTATTATGTAAATACGATAGCAGGTTCCTTGAAAAAGTATCAGAAAATATAAGTGCGAATGATAATGGTACAAGAAAGATCATTATTATCAACCTCCTTAACCATACTGAATTCAATTACCTGATTGCAGCAGGAAAAGAAATTGACAGGCTGATTACATCGCACCATCCAGCCGAAAGAGAACTGGCAGTTGAAATTATCAGTGAACTTAAGACCGTTCAGTTTACTCATGCTATTGAAAAACTGATTAATGACCGGGAAATAGCTGTACAGCGGGTTGCAGTAACGGCAGTGTGTAAACTAAGAATGCAAAGGTTGTTACCGTCTATCATGGCTATGCTGGATAAGCCCGAACACAAAAACATTGTTTTAAAAGGACTGCAATTATACGGAGACAGGGTGTTTGAAGATCTGCGAAAATTGGAGGTTACCATTCCGGTTGAACACATTCGCGACCTGGTAAAAATTGCGGGAAGGATCAAAGGAGAATGTTCTACTGCCTTCCTGTTAGATAAATTGAATGTTAACAATGAAAATCTACAATATAGTGTATTGCATTCATTATGGCTGAAAGGGTATGAACCTGTTGATGCAAATATCAACCAAAGATTTAGCGATTTGCTGGAGGAAATTTTAAAGACAGGCAGAGATAAGATTACAGATTATGGGCATATACCGGCTTTTGAATTTGGCGACCTGATCAGTCGTTCAATATACAATGAAGTGAAAGGAGATTTACAGATGTCGTTAAAATTATGTTCCATGTTATATGGAGCAAGAGAAGTGAACAGGGTATTGGAATTAATGGAGGTAGATAAGAAAGATAAATTGTACAATGCCATGGAAATGCTGGAACTGATGTTGCCGAAGAAAGTGTCTAAAGAAGTGAATGTGTTGTTTGATTTTATCCTGGATCCTGTTCATAGCAGCCATGCTTCTGCTAAACAGGATATTAAAAACTTCTACCACAAAGTGATGTTTAATGAACCGCATTTGTATAACTCGTGGACAAAAGCTGTATGCGTTTATTCTTCCTGGAAAAGCCGGGATGTAGATTTTCTTGATAAATTAAAAGGCCACCAGCATCAAAACGATCATTACCTGGTGCAGGAAACGAAATTGTATGTAATGGACACTATAAATAATATTGTATGCTGATCATTGAAAAAATATTGCTTTTAAAAAACTCCGATATCTTTAAAAACTGCAATGAGGCCGACCTTGTTGAGATTGCTTCTATATGTAAAGAAAGCCAGGTTGATAAAGGAGTTACTTTATTTAAAAAAGGCGACAGCGGTAATTGCATGTATTTTATTTATTCAGGAACGGTGTCAATTCATGATGGTGAGCACCAGTTGGCAACCTTATCTGATAACGAGATATTCGGTGAACTTTCATTACTGGATTCTGAAACAAGGTCTGCCAGTGTTACTACCTTAACGGATTGTATATTTCTGAAAATAGAACAGGAAGCATTTTATGATGTAGTGGCTATCAATACAGATATTTTAAAAGGCATCATGCGCACCCTGTGCAGGAGATTGAGAGAACAAGACAGGATAAATGTGGAAATGAGAAGGAAGGAGTAGTAATTTGAAGTATGAAATGAAAAATCAGGAATAAGAAAGGTATGCTGAAAATTAATTTAGGAATCTTTCTTTTTGATCTTACTGAGGTTTTCTTTTTTTACAGGCTCCCTTAATAATTGAGATGAACTGGTATGGTAGCTGTGATTTTCCAGGAACATTTTCTGCAGTGTATGCCAATCTTTTTCATCTGAAACAATTCCGAAATTAAAGAACTCACTCTTAAGCTTAGCCGCTATTACATCAAAGTCATGTCGTCCCAGGTAGTCAAGATCAGCATCACAAATAATACGTTGTAATAATGTTTTTGGCTGCTGCGGAACACGGGTAGCCATGATCAGGTCTACTATAATACGCTTATCACTATCGGTAAATGTAAATTGTTTGCTGTCTTCTAAAAAAATCTCGCAGCTCTTGCTTTCATGGTCTTTATACTTATATAAAAATCCTGTGTCGTGATACAATGCGGCTACCCTTAACAGGTATAATTCTTTTTCATTTATATTTTCATCCTTGGCAACCCTGGATGCCTGTTGCAATACATCCAGTGTATGTTCTATACAATGGTAGGAAAGGGCAGGAGCAAGTTCTTTAAGCCTGTTGAGAACGAGGGTATAAATTTTTTCAAAATCACTATGCGGCATAAGATAACGTCGGAGTTTCTGCCACTAATATAGATAAAATAAAGTAAGCAACGGGTAATAGTCAAATATTTCTGAAACATAAACCCACGCTTTATTACCAGTTTGAAAATTTGTTGTTCAATAGTATCCATTCGCATTAAACTGTATCAATTTGTAACAAAACTGTATTGAAACCGGACAGTTTATCAAATCCATCTTTTTTTATAACTATCAGAAAATCAATGATGTGGCGCTCTGGCACGGTTTGCGAAAGCATATGTGCAACAAACAAATACATCAATTTCAATAAATAAAACATGAGAACACAAATGGAACATACCCTTAACAGAAAAAGCACAACAGCAATACCGGGAATTAAAATTTCACGGGCAGAAATTAATTCAAATAGTACCGAATACGGCCAGTTAAAAAAGTTTAGTACTGCTGAGTTATGGAATATTCAGCGCAGGAAAAGAATTGTTGTGATCAGGTAAATCATTTAATGAACGCTATTAATAGTAAACAATGAAAAGACAAGACAAAATATTTTTCAGGTTAACACTTAACAGTGCTGAAGAAATAACGGTGCAGGTAATCAGCGAGTCGGGTAAAAGAAAGTTGCAGGCGGTTAAAAAAATATTCAGTGCAGCCGAGCTTTGGAACATACAGCGTAGAAGGAAGGCGATAATAGTTCGCTGAGTGAAATGATACTGGCTGTGCACAATTCAATAACTTTATTAAAAAGTTTGAATATGCCGAATGTAATTATAACAGGTGCCGCTGGAAATATGGGGCAGGCGATGGTAAAAAAATTTGCAGGTGAAGGGTATGATGTTATCGGGCTGTTCAGTCCCCGTGATGTAATACCAGCAAAAGATAATTCCCTGTTTGCCGACAAGTATGCGGTGGATCTGCTCAGTGAAACTGAAGTTGAAAATACTGTTCGGCTGATTATTGAAAAATACACAAGAATTGATGTTTTGGTATGTACTGCCGGAGGATTTGCATCGGGCAATATCATGAATACAACGGCAGGAGATATAAATAAACAGTTTCGTTTGAATTTTGATACCGCCTATATTATTGCAAGGCCTGTGTTTGCCCAAATGATGAAACAACAATCCGGCCGTATATTTCTAGTAGGCTCACGGCCAGGGTTATCGGCAAAGAACAGTGCAGGCATGATTGCATATGGATTATCTAAATCATTGATATTTCGATTGGCCGAATTAATGAATGAAGAAGCGAAAGGAAAGAATGTGGTTACAGGTGTAATCGTTCCTGGAACGATTGATACGAAACAAAACCGGGAATCGATGCCGGATGCAGATTTTTCTACCTGGGTAACAGCAGGAGAAATTGCAGATGCGGTATATTTCTATTGTACTGATAAGGCTGCTTCACTGCGGGAGCCGGTATTGAAGTTGTATAAAGGTGTTTGATATCAACTATGGTTCTCTCGTTAGCCATTCAGAATGCCTGAATGCTTCCCATTTCACAGCCGCCAGGTTAACGGTACTATCTACCATCGGCTTAGGGTGGCTTCTGTTCAATCGAACCTGGCCGATTGCATATACTTCCACGTTTTTAATTCCTTTTTGCTGGTATTCTTTGTTGATTCGTTGTGCATATTGCCAGATGATATCGGGAGAAGTAGATAACCATAATATTTTATCCGGTTTGAAGATCTTCGCCGGTTCAATTTTCCATATTTCTTTTTTAGCCGGATTTACAACTTTAAAATAAACGCTGCCACTTTTGGTACGCATCATCATTTTCCAACTCATCCGGTAACCTTCTTCCGTCCAGTACACATTGCCTGGAAACAGCCAGCTACGCATGGGTATCAGCAACTGAAATAAAATATAAATGCCGGAAGCTATCAATGAAACGTTTCTGAAACCGCTTACGGGAAGTTCGGCTGCAATTTGTTTTGAACTAAGTGCGAAAAATTTTCTTTGAATAAATGATTGTTCAAAAAAGAAAAGCAATAATGCAATAGAAAGAAAGGGGAAAATGCCTATTCTGAAAGTATAAGCGTTAAACAAATGAAAAAGGCAGGCTGCAATAAATGCTGCATTTCGTGTTTTTTTCCAAAGCAGTAGCGGAACGATCAATAAATCAAAAAGAAACCCTCCATAACAAATAAACAACCGAAACCATTCCTGCCTGTAAAAATATCCGCTAATAAATCTTTGTGATTGTCCTGAAAATTGAATCGCTAAATATTTTCCCGAAAACCAATCGGAATCTATTTTGCTGATCGCTGCAAAAAAATATACAATGGCCAGTTGAGCAATAAATAAGAAAATGCAGCGCCTTTGGCAGTAATAAGTTTCTGTTACAACTTTTCTTTTCACGTCAACGGAGTACAATCTGTTTGCCGGCATAAATACCATGATCCAGCACAACAACAACATCAGGTAATAATGATTATTATAATTGGCTTTTTGCATCAGGTAGAGGATAGTCCACATCATACTAAAAGTGGTTATGGCTAAACGGTACCAGGCGCCAGCCATGATCATTGCAGCCAGCATAAACATGAATATAAAATATGCGTACATCCCATATCCCGGCAGTGGTTGTAAAAAATCAAATCCGATATAGTTAAAAGTGAACGGAGGTTCAATATAATTGTGAAATACGGCACCACTCACTAATGCCGAAGCAACATGAATACAAAGCAGCAATCCAAAAATAATTCTGAAACTGATTAATGCATAATTCGAAACGGGCTCGCAAAGCCAGGAAATAAAACGGTTTGTATATTGTTGAGCTGAGGACATTTCTATTTTAAGCATTATAAATATAGTACTTCATTGTGCATGAATGTTCAGGGTTGTTGATAAGTTATGCAAATGCACTACGTACCAGGAAACAATAAAATCAAATCAGAGTTACAGCAGTTCCTGGTTTTGACAACGAATACAATATAATTTTTGTAAGTTTACCGGGATAAAATAAAACTACTTTTATGAAAAGAATATTCCTCGCTTCAATGTCGGCTTTAATAGTATTGTCCTGTTCGCATAAGGTATCGGGTTCCGGTGCTTCCATGAATACCAAGGCAAATGATAAACCAGAATCCGATGCAACTTCAATGTATGCATCAGCCATCAAGCCAATAATTGAGGCAAAATGTACACCCTGTCATTTTCCTGACCAGGGTGGAAATAAGGAATCTTTGAATAGTTATACCGCTGTTAGCAATAATATAAATGAAATTTTACTACGGGTAGAAAAAAAGCCTGATGAAAGAGGGTTTATGCCTTTCAGAAGTAAAAAAGAACCTTTAACGGCGGCAGAGATCGCTTCATTGAAGTCTTTTAAAGCAGTGTTAGGTAAATAAAGAACTGTAAAAATATATTTACGCAGGAAGGCAAGTGTATGGAGTAATTTTTTCTCCGTTATACTTTTGCCTTCCTGTTTTTTTATTGATAAAAGCGAGGCAATAAGGCATGATTAGCTGCACTTTTTACCGTAATTTGCCCCTAAAATTATCATATCTATCGCATGAATATAGAATTTAACAAGAATGAAGATGCAATGAAACTTGCATGGAGCCAGGTAAGGCAAAGATTGGAGAAAATTTATGAAGGAGGGGGTTTGAAAGCTGCAGTGAAACAAAAGGAAAAGAATAAATTAACTGCAAGAGAACGTATTGCTTATTTAACGGACGATAATACTCCATTTATAGAAATCGGTGCATTTGCAGGTTATGAAATGTATGAAGAGCATGGTGGTTGTCCGGCAGGCGGCACCGTTAGTGGCGTGGGTTATGTCAGCGGGCGTCAGTGTATCATTGTTGCAAATGATCAAACCGTAAAAGCAGGGGCATGGTTTCCCATTACAGGGAAGAAGAATTTACGCATGCAGGAGATTGCCATGGAAAATCATCTTCCGATAATTTATATTGTAGACAGTGCCGGTGTATTCCTGCCGATGCAGGATGAAATCTTTCCCGACAAAGAAAATTTTGGTCGCATATTCAGAAACAATGCCCGGATGAGTGCGATGGGCATTACACAGATTGCCGTGGTTACCGGTGCCTGTGTTGCAGGAGGAGCTTATTTGCCAATTATGAGCGATGAAACCCTGATGGTTGAAGGCAATGGATCTATTTTTCTTGCAGGGCCGTACCTGGTGAAAGCGGCCATTGGTGAAGACATTGATGCAGAAACGCTGGGTGGGGCCGTAACGCACACAGAAATATCGGGTATTGCAGATTATAAATTTAAAACGGAGCAGGAGTGTTTAGACCAGGTGAAAAAAATTATGGGTAAACTGGGACCTGTAAAGAATGCCGGATTTAACCGTATAACGGCAAAGGCTCCACGAAGTAATAAGGGGGAGATATATGGTATCATGAGTGAAGGGAATGTAAAGCCTTACGATATGCTCCACTTAATTGATTGTATTGCGGATGCGGACAGTTTTGAAGAATACAAACCGGATTATGGGAAAACAATTGTATGCGGTTATGCACGTGTAGATGGTTGGGCAGTGGGCATCGTAGCCAATCAGCGATTGATCGTAAAAAGTAAAAAGGGCGAGATGCAATTGGGGGGTGTAATTTATAATGATAGTGCAGATAAAGCTGCACGTTTTATTATGAATTGTAACCAGAAAAAAATACCACTCGTTTTTTTACAGGATGTTACCGGATTTATGGTAGGTAGCAGAAGCGAACATTCAGGAATAATCAAAGACGGCGCAAAACTGGTGAATGCCGTATCTAATTCTGTGGTGCCTAAAATTACTGTGATTGTTGGAAATTCCTATGGCGCTGGAAATTACGCCATGTGCGGTAAAGCGTATGATCCGAGGTTTATTTATGCGTGGCCATCGGCAAAAATTGCAGTGATGGGCGGTGAACAGGCTGCTAAAACAATGCTGCAAATACAAGTAGCAGGTATGAAAGCAAAAGGACAGGAGGTTAGTGCAGAGGAAGAAAAATCTATCCTCGAAAAAATTACGGCAAATTATACGAGGCAAACAAAGCCGTTTTATGCAGCAGCACGGTTATGGGTAGACGCAATTATTGATCCGGGTGAAACCCGTAAGGTGATTTCAGAAGGTATTACTGCAGCAAATCACAATGGAGATATTCCTGAATTTAAAACCGGGGTAATGCAGGTTTAGTGTGATAGGGGCGAATGGTTAAAATGACTGCCAGCTTAACAGCTACTAAATAGCTAATCAGCTAATTTACCCGGTGGTTATTGGCGAGCATTAAATTGCCGCCAGATTCTGAATTAAAATCAATTCTCACAATGGATGTCATTACCATGTACACTGATGGTGCTTCCCGTGGAAATCCCGGGCGAGGGGGGTATGGAACGATTTTGATGTATAATCATCACCGGAAAGAAATTTCAAAAGGATTTCGAAAGACCACCAATAACAGGATGGAATTAATGGCGGTGATTGAAGGGTTAAAGTTGATAAAGAATCCGGAGTTACCGGTAGTTATTTATTCCGACAGCCAATATGTAGTAAGGGCAATAGAAGAGGGTTGGTTGAAAAACTGGGTGCGAACGGATTTTAAAGGTGGGAAAAAAAATAGAGATTTATGGCTCAGTTATTATCAATTGTCGAAGCAATTCAAAATTAAAATGAAGTGGGTGCGAGGGCATGCAGATAATCCTTATAATAACCGTTGTGATGAATTGGCAACCGCAGCAGCAGACGGCAACCACCTGGGAATAGACCATGTATATGAGTCGGAAGCCGGGCTAATCTAAATTATCGGAAGTTTTTTTTGTGTAAGTTATTGATCTTTATGGCGTATGGAGATGACATCTAGATGTCATCTAGATGGAATTGAGAATACATCAGGAAGTCATCTCGGGAGAAAACAGTACCGCTACTTCATTACATTTTAACGGGCATAACTCCGATTCTTTTCGTCATTTACAATCCTCACTTAACCTCCTTCCATTCACAAGCTGAAAATATTTGTTGTTCTTTCCTTCCGATTCTTTTTAAAAAGCGTTGGATACTAATTGTATTCAGTTGACAACCATTTCCAATTTCATGTCTTAATTCCCTGTAGAAATTTCTATATAGAAGCGAGCTGCGAAAGGCGTAAATCTTTTTTTTGCGTAATTATTTGGTTGTTAAGGTATATGGAGATGACATCTAGATGTCATCCAGATGGAAGTAAGAATACATCCTGAAGTCATCACGATGCCATCTCGAATACATCCACACCCTCATCACCGGATAATTAACGCACCTATTCTGCCGTTTACATAATAAAAAACCGGTCTTCGCAGACCGGCTAATAAGTTATACAATTATCCTCCCCGAGATAAATCAGGCAGTAACCCGCTTGTTATTATTAAATGCAAATTGAGTAGCCAGGTAATAGGTGCCAAATAAAATAACACTGAACGTAAGGTCAACATGCCATTTGAAGAATGGAAGTGCCTGCACATAACAATTTTTCAATCCGGCAAGATCATTACTGTAAGTATGGTAAATTTTATTATCAATCAGGAAGAAACTGAGGTTGGATAAAACGAAGAAAATAACAGAAGAGATCAGTGAAAATGCAATCACGTTCAATGCATTTACTTTCTTAAGCCTGAACCCGAATACCGTTATCACGCCCAGGATGGCATACCCCACTAATTGTCCCCATCCCCAGAATCCATTGGCTATCCCGGAAAATTCGAACATACAATCAGAAACAAACATCGCCAATAGCGGTAAAACAAAAGCAAATCTCTTGTCTTTAATAATCGCTCCTCCAAACAAAGCCATGCCTATAATCGGACTGAAATTATTCGGATATAAAATAACTCTCGACATTGCGGCTGCCAGGATCAATATTACTGCCAGTAGTACATTTATTCTGTTCTGTTTCATCTATGTTTATTTACGGGCAAAAATAGGAAAAAGTAGGAGGAAAAAACAGGTGAATCTGCGTTTTTTATACAGTGATGTGTAAACAATTTCGATCAAATTACACCCGATAAAATCTTCCTGTATCGTGATAATTCCTTACAACATATTTAATCCTGTTATTAAACAACCTGGTTGATAACCCATAATTCTTCCATTAAAATGAGCTCATCCGCAAATACACAAAAAGGCCAGTCAGGAGAGCAATTGGCTGCAACTTATTTTGAAGAAAGAGGATATGAAATCCTTCATCGTAACTGGCGTCACCGGCATTTCGAAATTGATATCATTGCCCATAAAAATAATATGCTGCATATTATAGAAGTTAAATTCAGGTCTACCATTACATATGGCTTTCCCGAACAAAGCATCAGCAGGAAAAAAATTAAAAACCTTGTAGATGCATCTGAAGAATTTCTTTTCCGCAATCCCGAATGGAAAAGAATTCAGTTTGATATTCTTTCTATCAATTTTGTTACCGGTGGCAGTACAGAATATTTCCTGATTGAAGACGTATATCTCTGATCACTTTTATGCCTCAACGATGGCTTTGATCTTCTCTACCATTTTAAATGTTGCCGGGCAATAGTCGATGTTCTGTTTGTGCACATGTGCGTATTCCTTCCATTTTCTTTTTGATAAATGCGGGAAGCTGGCACAGTCTGCCGGCCTGATCGCATAAATACTGCACTTATTATCTTCCAGGTTGAGAAACTGGCAGGGCTCATTTTTATTGATAAGGTCTTTATTCCTGTCTTTCTTCAACCATTGCTTACGGAATTCTTCCGGCGTTTGATTAAAGTGAGCGGATATTCTTTTAAGGTCACGCGGCGTAAACGTAGGCGTCATTTTCTTACAACAATTTGCGCAACTCAAACAATCAACCTCCTTCCACACTTCTTTCTCTACAACGGGAGAAAGATTGTCGATCCCTCTTGGTGGATTTTTTTCAGTCTTGTGTAAAAAACTCCTGAATGCCTGCCTGTAAACGGCAAGCTTTCTCCTGTATGATCTGAAATTAACGGGTAGCATATTGCTGATGTCTTTTATAAAAAAATTGCAGGCAAAAGTAATGTTTAATTATATTGTAAATACATTGAACCATAAGAATGAAATAAAATATGTGGGAGCCGTATAAAAAAGGATATAAAGCATGGCTGCGCCTGGAAAAATCCCTGGCAGAAAATTCTGTTGAGTCTTATTTAAGAGATGTTGAAAAACTTACAGATTATCTGCAGCTTAACAGTAATCTGAAAAATCCGGCCGATATTACCTTAAAAGATCTCGAAAAATTTGTGGTATGGATTCATGAACTGGGTATGACCGCCACTTCGCAGGCGAGGATCATTTCGGGCATTCGTAGTTTTTATAAATATTGTTTGCTCGAACAGATAAGTACCATTGACCCTACCGTATTACTGGAAGCGCCAAAGCTTCGCCGTATGTTGCCGGATATTCTTGCTTTCGATGAAATTGAGAAAATTATTGCAGCCATTGACCTCAGTAAACCGGAAGGAGGAAGAAATAAAGCAATTCTTGAAACGATGTACAGTTGCGGTTTGCGTGTAAGTGAACTGGTAAATCTGAAACTGAGTTGCCTGTACCTTGATGTGGGTTTTATTAAAGTTATCGGTAAAGGCGACAAAGAGCGACTGGTGCCAATAGGTTCCGATGCCATAAAATATATCAATATCTATCTAAATACCATTCGTAACCATATACCCATAGTGCAGGGAGAAGAAGATATTGTATTTTTAAACAGGAGAGGGAAGCGGCTCACCAGGGTGATGATCTTCTTAATATTGAAAGAACTCGTGAAGATCGCGGGAATCAGGAAAAATATTTCTCCTCACACATTCCGGCATTCATTTGCCACTCATTTAGTGGAAGGCGGGGCAGATCTGAGGGCAGTACAGGAAATGCTCGGGCATGAAAGCATTACTACCACAGAAATTTATACGCATCTCGACAGGGAATTCCTGCGTACAACACTACAGCAATACCATCCCGCCTTTAAATAAAATGAAAATAATAAAGAAGTGAATTGTATTCAGGGAACCTAGCGCTTCTTCAACTCATATCAATGCTTACAGCTAAAAGTTAGTAGCTAAAGTTATCTTTCTACCTGTCGCCCTCAGCCACTTCAAAAACCGGCATTTCCTCACGGCTAACGTTACTCGCTACCCGCCGGCGATAATTTTTAAACATGCTTTGCCAACGCAGTTTCAGCACTCCCCATATTCCTTCTTTTACAATGCCTTTATTCATTTTGCTGGCGCCTAGCTTACGGTCTTTAAATGTAATGGGCACTTCTTTTATGGTAAATCCCAGTTTCCAGGTGGCAAATTTCATTTCTATCTGGAACGCATAGCCTACAAAACTGATGGCATCCAGGTTCATTGCCTCCAATACTTCTCGCTTATAACAAACAAATCCGGCAGTAGGATCATTTACCGGCATCCAGGTTATTAATTTTGTGTACAGCGCACCTCCTTTTGAAAGGAAAATCCTGTCGGCAGGCCAGTTTTCAATTTTCCCTCCTTTTACGTAACGTGAGCCAATGGAAAGTCCGGCCCCGTTTTTACAGGCTTCATACAATCGCTCCAGGTCTGCAGGGTTATGAGAAAAATCTGCATCCATCTCAAAAATATACCTGTAGCCTTTTGCAATAGCCCATTTAAATCCGTGAATATATGCAGTGCCCAAACCCAATTTACCACGCCGCTCTTCAAGGAATAACTGCCCGGGATATTTAGGGAACAATGATTTTACAATGGAAGCAGTTCCATCAGGAGAGCCATCATCTATTATAAGAATATGAAAATTTTGCTGCAGATCTGTTACAGCCCGGATAATAGCTTCAATGTTTTCTTTTTCATTGAAAGTTGGTATGATAACTAATTTTTCCAATCGCAGTTACGGGATAAATTCAAAAATACTATTTAATTACCGGAGAAAGAAAGCTGTTGAAAAAAGCAAATTCATTTAATTTATTTTTAACAGCGTACGATTCAGGATCTCAGTTAGTTTTTGTTTGGTATGCAGCGGGAAATCACCTTTCATCATCCAGTCGTAATACTGCGGTTCAGCTTTCAGTACTTCACTTACTGAACGCCCTTTGAATTTTCCAAAGTTGAAAATTTCAACACCTTTATCATCAAAAGAAAATCTTCTAGCATAATCCACTATTTTTTCTTCACCAATAACCGATAAAATAGAATCAACGGAATTGCCAAGGTGCTGGTACCTTTCTACCTGCGAAAGAAATACATCTATTGTTGCACTGATATCGGCTTCGGCACTGTGTGCATTCACCAGTTCTTTCTGGCAATAAAACTTATATGCTGCAGAAAGCGTACGTGGTTCCATTGTATAAAAAATATGTTGTACGTCAATCATACGCCGGTTACTCAGGTCAACATCCATTCCTGCTCTTAAAAATTCTTCCATCAGCATCGGTATATCAAAACGGTTGCTGTTGTATCCGCCCAGGTCGCAATTTTCGAGGTATTGTTTTATCTCATTAGCCGCCTGTTTAAAAGTGGGGGCATCTTTTACCATTTCATCGGAAATGCCATGAATATCCGTTGATGATTGCGGAATGGGTATCTGTGGATTGATCAGTTTGCGTTTTACCTGGCGGCTTTGGTCGGGTAAAATTTTAATGATGGCTATTTCAACGATCCGGTCGGAGGATAAACTTACTCCGGTTGTTTCCAGGTCGATAAATGCAATGGGGCGGGTTAGCTGAAGCATGAAAATGGGGGTTTAACAGGGTTTTTAATATTAGGTAACCAAATGTAAGTACAAAATAACAGTATTAACTGCAGCAAAGGTACTTTTTGCCCCGGATTATCGTTTACCATTTATATAGATAGTATCTTTGTAACAATAAAAATTAATATGATGAAAAAGCTTTTTATTTTCCTGGTTATTACCTCTGTTGCCCTATCATTAATTAGTTGTGGAGGTAGTAGGAAACTGGGTTGCCCTGCAACAGCAAAAAATGGCCAGACTAAAACATCAAACGCTTAATGAATTGGAATAATCTTACCGCTGAAAATCAACTGGAAGAAATAAAGAGTAAGTCCGTTGATGTGCCACAACTCATCTTCAAACACAGTACCCGATGCGCAACCAGCAGCATGGCTAAAAGCCGTCTTGAAAGAGCTGTAGCACCTGGCAATATTGAGTTTTACTATCTCGACCTGTTGAAATACCGGAACATCTCCAATAAAATTGAAAATGATTTTATGGTTCATCATGAATCGCCGCAGGTGTTACTGATCAGGAACGGGGAATGTATTTATGATGAAAGCCATAATGGAATTTCCATGGATGAGATCATTCAACAATTGTCTTAGCCCGATTTTATTCCGGAAAATAATACCACTGCTCATTCCGGGAGTTTTTCTAGCAGGTATAATCACCCACCAATTTTCTTTCTCAGCGCTTTGGCCATTTCATATGTGTGTTCCAGGGAACGAAGGTTCGTCCAATCGCCGTGACCTACTATGATATATTTTGGCTCACCGCATTTTTGCTGCAATTTGTGAATGGTATTGGCATATTCTTTTGTATCAGCATCTCCTAAATAGCCAAGGTCTTCGTCTTCCGCACTTTTAATTAAACAGGCGCCATACAGAATTTTTTCTTTTTCGAACCAGATAACAATATTATCCTGCGTATGACCGGGGCCCGGGTAAAAAGTTTCAAAGGAATAATTACCAACATGGAATACGGTATCTTTTGTTAGCAGGAATTCCGCTCTTTTCTTATTGTTCTTTTTACTCAGTTCATCGGTGAGCAATGATGTATAGGTTTTGATAGCTTTCGAACGATAGTATTCCAATCCCGCCGAACGATCATCATGAAAATGTGTGGCAATGCAAATCATCACCTTTTTATTATGACGCAATTGTATGCTGTCGAGTAGTGGTTGAAATTGTGATGTATCCCATGGCGTATCAAACAATACTACGCCTTCACCAGTAACCAGGTACATGCCGTTTGCCGGTATTTTTTCACCCTTATACAAATTGAACGTGGTATAAATATAAAAATCGCCGGTTAGATGCGTAAACCGGATGTCATTATGTTCAACCTGGGCTTTTAAATGTAAAATCTGGAAGAAAAATAAAATGATAAAAAGGAAACGCATACGTTACAATTAGAAATGTTTTCTGTAAAAATATTATACGCCACTGATATTTCCTGATATATTTCAAACAGACAGGATTACTAGTGGGTACTTATTTTGTTTGGGGTTAATTGTACCTTTAATAGCTCACTATCCGATAGCACACACTTCATGCATATTATGTGCTATTGATTTTCAAACAATGTGATTTTCGATACCGCTATGATTGAATAAATTCAAAATACGAGTTATCATGAAAAGGAAAATTACCAACTACATCAGTTATGTAATTCTGATACTGATTGCTTTTTTACCGCTCAACGCATTTTCGCAAACCTGGTTAATGGGGAGGAAGATGAATGAGATACATCATAAAAAACAGTTTATTCTTTTGTTTAACCTTTCAAGACAAAATTCAAATTGTGTGAAAGCAGGTTTTACGGTCTTCAATAAAAAAAATTCTAATAAAAATCATGCGCAATGAAAAAAAATATTTATGCCTCGTTGTATAGGAATGTTTTTTACCTGTTTTTATGTACGGCAATATCTTTTTCCGTTGCCGCACAAAAAAGGCTGATAGGCGCAACATCCTATGGGGGAAACCAGTTTGGAACAATTTTCAGTATCGAAGCCGGAGGTTCGTCCTTCCTTACCCAGAAGAACCTTGAAGGAAACCCGGGCTTCAATCCCCAGGATGAAATGATAGAAGCTTCCAACGGTAAATTATATGGTACAACTTCATTGGGTGGAAATTACGGTGATGGAGTATTGTTCGAATATGATTATGTAACGGGCACATACAGTAAGAAAGTGGATTTTGATGGACAGAACGGCGTTAATCCTGATGCGGCCATGATTAAAGCAACAAATGGAAAACTTTACGGAATTACAACTTATGGTGGCCCCGATGGCTGCGGTGTGTTGTATGAATACGATGTTACAACAGGTGTGCTTACAACAAAAATTAATTTTTCAGAATTGGATAACAGGGGTGCATTTCCTGCCGGCAGTTTGGTTGAAGCTTCAAATGGTAAATTATATGGCCAGGCATTTACGCCAGATGCTGATGCCGGTATAATTTACGAATACGATCCTGCTACAGATATTTATCAAAGAAAATTTGATCTGCCATCGGGAACTTACTTTGGTTCAAACGCCATGACCGAAGCGCCTGATGGAAATCTTTATGGCATCACTTCTTATTACGGGCTAAATAACGCCGGATTTATTTTCAAATATAATTTCACGGCTAATGCATTTAGTGTATTATTTGATATGGCAGCATCTACCGGTTCGATATGCCTGGGCGCTTTAACCCTGGCCGGTAATGGAAAGTTTTACGGAGTAACCAATGGCGGCGGTGCAAACAATGCAGGAGTGATTTTTGAATATGACTACCTTACGAATAATTACGCCGCTAAAATTGATATGACGGTTGCCGAAGGCTCCGAAGCCTGGGGGTCACTTACAGAATTTACCAATGGAAAATTGTATGGGCATACCAGGAGTGGTGGCACATCTAACAACGGGGTGATATTTGAATACGATTATAATTCCAATAGTTATGCAAAGAAAATAGACCTGGAATTTATAAACGGCGCAAGTCCGCAGGGAAGCATAACGGTAGTGGCTAACGGTAAATCGTATGGTATCACTACATTGGGTGGATTGGAAGCAGGTGTTATTTTCGAATTTGATCAGCCATCAAATATATATACTAAGAAAATAGATTTTGGAACTTCCCTGGATGGGGCAAGACCGGAGGGCGCATTAACAATGGGGAATAATTCCAAATTGTACGGTTTCACTTTCCAGGGCGGAGTTGTAAACCTTGGAGTAATTTATGAGTACGATTATATTTCAAACAGCTATACAAAGAAAATTGACCTGCAATCAATAAATGGAAATTTACCTAATGGAGAAATGATAAATGCTGCAAATGGTAAAATGTATGGCACCACGCAGGTTGGCGGAACAAATAATGTGGGAGTTATTTTTGAATACGATTATACTGCAAACCTGTATCTTAAGAAAATCGATCTGAGTCCAGCCACCGGATCAAGGCCCCGTTGCACACTGGCAACAGCACCTAATGGAAAGCTGTATGGTATAACTACGGAAGGGGGCGCTAACGATAAAGGCGTGATCTTTGAATATGATTATGTTTCCAATACATACACAAAGAGATTTGATTTTGACAATTCAACGGGTTCTCCGGTAGGCTTAGCGCTTTCTCTTGCGCCAAATGGTAAGTTTTATGGCAGTACGATAGTTAATAGTTCAACCAGTTCAATTTTTGAATTCGATTATATAACGGGAACGGTTACCCCAAAAGTAACGCTGTCGACAGCAGATGGAATTTATTTGCGGGACCCGATGTTGCTGGCACCCAATGGAAAGTTTTATGGCGTAGCCGCTTCGGGAGGAGCTACCGGGCAGGGCGTGATATTCGAATATGATTACGTTAACAATGTTTATAACAAAAAGGTAGATCTTACTGTTGCAACAGGCGGAACCCCTTCTGGAAAAATGATATATTCTTCAGCCGATGGGAATTTGTATGGTATCCTTTCGCAGGGTGCTGCAAATTCTTTGGGCGGTATCTTCAGGTATGATTATGTAAATAATGTGTACACACTACTCAATTCATTTACCTACACCGGCGGTTATAGTCCGTTTAACAGTAGTTTGGTGGAAGTGGATTTATCCATAATCCCTATTAGCATCCTGGAATTTAATGCAAGGCGGGTAGGCGGCAATGCATTGCTCAACTGGAGAATTAACCAGGAAGCGAGTATCAGCAAAATTGAAATTGAACGATCTGCCAACGGAAATGATTTTAATTACCTGGCAAATATTTCCGCTTCATCGGTTGCATCATCTATACATAACTTCCGGTTTTCAGATACCAAGGTATTAGATGGAAAAAATTTCTATCGACTGAAAATTCTAAATAGCAATGGAAATATTTCCTACAGTGAAATAAGGTTAGTGAATTTTGAAAATCTAGCAGAGCTGTTTATATATCCCAATCCTGTTCGAAATGAAATCAATATTTCTTTCCCTCAATCCTGGTTGCATCAACCTGCTTATCTTTCATTGTTTGATCAGCAGGGAAAACAGGTATTCAGCAAAACACTGGATGATGTAAAACAGGTAGAACAAATATCACTCAGTCTCAAATCAAGTGGAATATACCTGTTAAGGTTACAACGCTTCGATAACACAACGACCTGGAAAAAGATCGTAGTTGTTAATTAACATCTAACGGGAACTGAACCGGTAAATGGTTTTTTGTGTGTACGTTTTCCCCGGAATTAAAATTGTATCCGGAAAATTTTCATGGTTCGGGCTATCAGGGTAATGCTGTGCTTCGAGGCAAAGTCCGTATTGCGCCCCGGCATCCTGCGTGCCAGAATAAAATTGTACAGCCGGTTCTGTTGTAAACATTTCCATGAATCTTCCAGACGATGGATCGTACACTGTTGCGGCAGGAGAGAGCGTAGCTGCTTCTTTAGTAAGAATCATGTTATGATCATAACCACCGGTTTTTTCGAGGTCTTGTCCTACCGGTTTGGCCGTAGTAAAATCAAGCCCGGTATTTTTTACTGTTGCAATTTCCCCGGTAGGTATCAGGTCTTTGTTGGTGATGGTGTAACGGTCGGCAAATAATTTCAATTCATGCTGCAGTATGCGATTAGTGCAATCACCTGTTAAATTGAAATAGCAGTGATTGGTAAGATTAACCGGCGTAGGTTGGTCTGTGATTGCAGTGTAATAAATGCTCCATTCATTGTTTTCTGATAAGGCATATTCAACAGTAACGGTTAAATTACCAGGGTAACATTCCTCGCCATCTTTACTGGTATAAGACAGCGTGATACTGCTGCCCGTTTCATTCATGCTAACATCCCACCATACTTTATCAAATCCTTTTAGTCCGCCATGTAAATGATGCTCGCCATGATTTTTTGCTAATTGATATTCTTTTCCGTTCAATGTAAATTTTCCATGGGCGATCCTGTTGCAATAACGACCAACAACGCAACCGTAATAAGGATTGCTTTTCTGCAGGTAAGCTTCCAGGTTATCAAAATGAGTAATTACATTGGCAAAGCAATTTCTTCGGTCTGCGGTAATAATTTTTGTAACCGTTGCGCCATAGTTAATCACCGATACCTGCATGCCATTTGCATTCTGCAGTGTATATTCCATCACGGGTTTTCCTTCGAAGGTTCCGAAAAATCTTTCTGTAATGTGCATGATCATTTATTTTTAATTACCAGAATAAAGAATACAGCGCAACCAATATGGCGCAAACTATCAGCGATCCAACTGCAAAAGCAGTATCAACTTTAAACATTGTTTTGTCAACCTCCAGTCCGTGCGCTTTTAACCCCTTACTATTTTCAATACTGCTGATTACAAACATACCGGTTATGCATAACAGGAATACAAATCCCATCCTGTCGAGAAAAGGTATTTCATAAATTCCATTTGCGCCTGCTTTTGCAAAACCAGATGATTCGAGGAAAGATAGATCCACCATTCCCGGTAAAAATTTAAACAATACTGAAAATGCAAATCCTCCGATGATGGCAAACAATGCTGCATTGGAAGTTGTTTTTTTCCAGAAGAATCCAAGAATGAACATCGCAAAAATTCCAGGGGATACAAAGCCGGTATATTCCTGGATGTATTGAAATCCCTGTTTTCCTTCTCCCATTAAATGTTCTCCTAAACCCAATGATAACACGATAGCGAGTAACATGGAAACAATCACGGTAGCTTTACCTACACTTACCAGCTTTTTATCATCAGCATTTTTATTTATTGCTTTTTTATAAACGTCAAGCGAAAATATAGTTGCAATACTATTTGCCTTTCCTGCGAGTGATGCAACAATGGCTGCTGTTAATGCTGCAAACGCCAAACCTTTTAGTCCGGTTGGTAAGAGGTTCAGTAAGTTTGGATAGGCTTTGTTTACATCCACAATTCCTTTAGAGTCCATCATTTCTGCATGAAACATTCCTTTCTGGTATAAAACATACGCTGCAATACCTGGTAATACAACAATCACCGGCATCAGGAGTTTTAAAAATGCAGCAAATAATATTCCTTTCCTGGCTGTTGGTAAATTAGCACCCAATGCTCGTTGCGTGATGTATTGATTACAGCCCCAGTAATTCAGGTTTGCAATCCACAATCCTCCCAGCAGTACAGAAAGTCCGGGAAGATCCATGTAGTTACTGTTGTCTTTACTGAAGATCATGTGGAAATGAGTGTCTGCTTCTGAACGTAAGAGTTTAAATCCATTCCATATTCCCGACTGACCTGATTTTTCTGCCACCAGCGACAAAGCAAGGTAAGTGGCAACCAAACCTCCAAGCACCAGGAAGAATACCTGTATCACATCTGTGTAACCAATTACTTTCATTCCTCCCAATGTTATGATGATGGCAAACAACCCCAGCAATCCAATACACAATTCTATACTTAGTCCTGAAATTCCATGAATGGCTAATGCGCCAAGGTATAATATCGACATCAGGTTAACTACAACATATAACATCAGCCAAAACACCGCCATGATCATTGCAACGGTACCATTGTAACGCTGACTTAAAAATTGCGGCATCGTGTAAATCTTATTTTTCAGATACACAGGAATAAAAAACACGGCAACAATGATAAGCGTTAATGCCGCCATCCATTCATAAGAAGAAATAGCGAGGCCCATTTTAAATCCGCTGCCACTCATGCCAATAAACTGTTCAGCAGAAATATTGGAAGCAATTAATGAAGCACCGATTGCCCACCAGGTTAATGAACCTTCGGCCAGGAAATAATCGTGTGATGCACTTGCGGCACTTTTCTTTTTACGATAAACCCAATAACCATAAGCAGCAACTGTAATGAAATAGAGGAAGAATACGCAGTAATCCTGGATTTGTAATGACTTCATGTCGTCATGTTTAATGTGAAAGATTAGTATGTAAAGTTTTGGTATTGCTGTTTTAATTAACTTCCGATGTGCCGTTATCTATCTCCGCAATGTAACTTGTTAACGGAAGCCTGGTTTCCTTTTCATAGATCATTTTAACCGAATCAATTAATTTTTCAATAGCATCTTCTTTTACAAGATTAATGGTACAGCCGCCAAATCCGCCGCCCATCATCCTGGCGCCTGCTACGGCTGGATTAATTTTTACGAGATCAACAAGAAAATCGAGCTCTTTACAACTAACCTCGTAGTCTTTACTTAATCCTTCATGCGATTCAAATATCTTCTTTCCTAACGCTGGAATATTTCCTTTGGTTAAATAATCACAAGCCATTAGAAGGCGGGCATTTTCTTCAACTACATATTTACATCGCTGGTAAATCAGCGGATCAGCAACAGCGATATGCTCATCCAGCATTTTCATGTTTACATCTCTTAAGCTTTTTATTTCCGGGTAAAATTGTTGAAGCATATGCACTCCCTGTTCACACTGTTGCCTGCGTACATTGTATTCAGTTGATGCCAGGTTGTGTTTTACGTTGCTGTTGAACAATACAATTTTGTAGCCTTCAAGATTACAGGGAATGTATTCATAGCTCAGTGAACGGCAATCGAGTTTAATTACATGGTCTTTCTTACCCATCATGCTTGCAAACTGATCCATGATGCCACATTGCACACCTGCAAAAGTATGTTCTGCTTTTTGTGCCATGTGAACCATTTTTAATTTATCTATGTGCAATGCAAACAATTCATTCAATGCATAGATTACTGCACATTCAACTGCAGCAGAAGAGGAGAGGCCGGCGCCAACAGGAACATCTCCGTCGATAACAAGGTTAAATCCTGTTAGGGTATAACCCGCTTTTTGTAATTGATCCACTACACCTAGAATATAATTCGTCCATTGAACTGAAGAGCGTTGTATAGTGGTTACATCGAATGAATGCAGTTCATTAAAATCACTCGCAAACAAATTGATCTTATTGTCGTTTCGTTTGCCAATTCCAACCCAGATATGTTTATTGATAGCTCCAGGCAATACAAATCCTTCGTTGTAATCTGTATGTTCACCAATGATATTTACCCGGCCTGGTGAACGGAATATCCTGGGTGTTGTGTTATATTTTTCAGTAAATGTTTTTACAATAGATTCGAACATAGTGAACGTTTTATTGGCAGGTGATCATTTAGTAACAGACCGTTTATTCCAGGTATTTTTTTGCCATTTCATCATACAGCAATAATAGTGCATTTGCTTTGCCGTCTTTGTCAAAAAAACTTTCCCAGGTATTCAATGGTTCCCAAATGCAGGTGCCTTTTCCTTTATTATCAGTTACTGCAAAAGCAATATCAGCAATCTCTTTTTTCTTATGTGAATATTCTACAACGATCACATCTTTGTTATACCTGGTGGCCAGGTCATTCAGATTGTATTCAAGATCTGCGAGTGTATTGTGCCATCTCGGGTAATACGATAAGCCAATCACATCGAAATCTATTCCACGGCTAATCATGTTATCAAGAAAGAAGCGGGATTCATCGTTCTGTCCGCCCAGGGCAATATGGATCATGATCGCTGTCGACGGAGACACTGATTTTACCGCCTGGATACCTGCATACATGAGTTGTGCGAGACTATCCAGGTTGTTGATGCTGCCAGTAGGCCATATCATTCCATGATTAATTTCATTTCCTGCCTGTACCATATCCGGAGTGGTTCCCTGTTCTTTCAGCGCACGCATCACCAATTGAGTATAATTATATACAGCGAGTTTCAATTCGGGGAGTGTTTTATTTCGCCAGGCAGCGGGCATCCATTGTTTCTGGGGATCTGCCCAGTTGTCGCTGTAATGAAAATCGAGGAGGAGTTTCATGCCTGCAGCTTTTATTCGCCTGGCCATTTGTTTAGTATGTTCAAGATCGCAGAAACCTAACCGGGGGGAGTAGCCGCTGTCGCTTGCAGGGTCGTTAAAAATTCTCAGGCGGATATAATTCAATCCATGCTTTTTCAGTATGGTGATAGGATCTCCCGGCGTTCCGTCGTTGTCGTAGAATTTCATTCCCTTATTTTCCAGTTCAGGCAGAAAAGAGATGTCGGCTCCAATCATTTTATCTACGGTAACCGGTTTAAATGGAACCGTTGGAAAGCGGTTATCCGAAGCCGTTACATTGTGTGCCACTCCGGGTTGAATCGTCATGATGTCGGTGCCTGCAGTCCACATGCTGTCGGCACTTGCTTCAAAATGAATTGACGAAACAGATTTACCGGATTGCACGATTACCTGGCATTTTCCATTGAATAATTGCCGGTAAGCAACGGTATCGTTATACGAATCTTTTTCGTGGCTGCTTGGATCGCCATTCCCAACACCAATAATTTTCGCATCGCCCGTAACAGTAAATTTCACGGGCTTGTTAACATCCGGAACTTCCCGTCCGGCTGCATCAATAGCACTGATGTTAATCACTGTTACATCTTTACCATCGGCCAGCATGGTAGTTTTATACGGGCTAACAACCAACTCAACAGCTTTGCCGGTTGTTTCTACTGTGGTAGTTATTATTTTTCCTTTCTTGAATGCGATGGCTTCCAGCGTTCCGGGTTCATAATTTACATTCCATTGCAGGTGGCCATTTCGGGGCATGTCTTTTTTGCCCAGGCTTTTTTTATTTAAGAACAATTCTACATTGTCGGCATTGCTGTTTACCCAAACATCAATGGGTTTGCCTTCGTTACCGGCATGATTCCAGTGTGGTGATATATGCAGTACATCTTTGTTTGTCCACCACGACTGATAATAGTAATAAATATTTTTCGGGAAGCCGCAAACATCCATGATTCCGAAATGTGAATTGATATTGGGCCATTGAAAAGGAGTAGGCTCACCGCGGTAATCGAGTCCTGTCCACACAAAACCTCCCAGCCAGAATTCATTCGGGCCGGCAAGTTTCCACCAGGTTTCAGCAGTGCTTGCCCACCAGGGTGCAGTAATGTCCTGGTCGGGTAAATAACAACGCACAGTGTCTTTCGTGTATTCGCCACGGGTAGTAACAGTGCTGCCCATTTCTGTTCCGAGCAGTGGTTGCAGGGGGTGGTCACGATGGTAGTCTGCAACTGCATATTCCCTGTAATTAAATCCACGAACGGGAATTACTTCATTGATACCTTTAAACTCATTGGGCATGTCTGCCGCATAAGTACTAATCCTGGTTGGATCCAGTTGCCGTTGTTTGGCTAGTAAGGTAGCTGCTATTTTTTTTCCTGTACGATTGCCTTGCACCCAACCTTCTTCATTACCTATCGACCACATGAAAACAGAAGCACGGCTGCGGTCGCGTTTGATCAGCCATTCAAGATCATCGAGATATTGCGGACTACTGTTAAGCAAACGGTTCTCATCCAGTACCAGCATACCGAGGCTGTCGCAGGCATCCAGTAATTCGGGCGTAGGTGGGTTATGACTGGTACGATAAGCATTGGAGCCCATCTGTTTCAACAAAAATACCCGGTAGTATTGCAGGTAATCGGGGAGGGCAGTTCCAACACCGGCATGATCCTGGTGGTTGTTCGTTCCTTTTATTTTTACATATTTACCATTGAGGAATACACCCTTATTGTTAATGGTAATGGTTCTGATGCCGAACCGGTAATTAGCGGTATCAATTGTTTTTCGATTGATCTTTACTATTGAAATTACACGATACAGATACGGATCTTCGAGCGACCATAATCGTGGGTTGGTTACCGTTAGTTGTTGTTGAACTGACCTTTCCCCGCCAGCAGTTAATGCAACGGGAAGTTCGGGTGTTTTGCCTACCAGTTTTCCATCCCTGTTGGTAATAATAGCCGACACAGTTATGGATGATGGGGTGTTTGAATCATTATGTACAGTAGATTCTATATGAACGATAGCCTTGTTCTTTTCTGAATTGCTATACACAAAAACCGGGTGTTCGGAAAGATGTATGGGATTATATTGATTGAGCCAAACATGCCGGTAAATGCCAGCGCCTTCATAGAACCATCCTTCATATTGCGTTGCATCAACTCTTACAACAAGTACATTTTCTTTGTCGTAACGGAGATAATCGGTTATGTCGTAGCTGATACCTGTGTAACCGCTTTTATGATTGCCGAGGTAAAAACCATTGATCCAGAACGAAGCATCACGGAATACACCATCGAATTGAACGCGGAATCTTTGTTGTGAATCTGCTGCGGCAACCGTAAAATGTTTCCTGTACCAACCGATGCTTGTTTCAGGATAGGCGCCGCCTACGGGTTTACAGCCATGTGATTGCACATCGAAATTTGTTGATTTTTCAAAAGGAAGTTCAACAGCCCAATCGTGCGGTACCGATAATGAACGCCAGTTGCTGTCGTTAAATGCAGGATCAATGGCTGTAGTAACGGCGCTGCCTGTTTTCGAAAATATAGTAGCGATACCAAAATTAAAATCCCTGTAAGGATCATTAGCGTTACCGAAGGCGAATTTCCAGTTGGTATCAAAATTCATTTTAGTTCGTTGCGCCCATGTATTACCGGCAAATAAAAACAGATGAATAGCAATGAATATAATCCTGGTCATAATTGTAAATGTTCGGTTTAATGAAATGCATCCAATGCTGAAGAGGGTTTACCTGCGTTATCAAATGCACCAAGCGTATATCCCTTCCAGTTATTGTATGCTTCCGGTTCCCAATAAAAAACGCCCAGGCCTTTTTTATTGGGAAGTGCTTTTACTTTTGTAATCAGGTCGGAGATAAAAGATTTACACTCCGCAGGTTGATCCCAGCTCATGCCCACTTCACAGATCATCACCGGTTTATTGTACCGGCTTACCATATCAGCCATATTAGATACGCACTGGCTATTTTTCAACTGCCAGTCGGAAGGAGAAGGGTAGAGCGACATTCCTGTAATATCCCATTTACCTCCATTGGAAGTGAGGCCATCAAATATCCAGCGAAACAGGTTGTTGTCATAACCGTTTGAAATGTGAACGATCACTTTGGAGGAATTGCTCACCGCTTTTACAGCGTCGTATCCTTTGTTGATTAATTGAGTGAAGGCAGCCATATTAGCAGACGCTTTTCCATCGGGCCAGAGCATGCCATCATTTGTTTCATTACCTACCTGCACCCATTCGGGTGTAATACCATTTTGTTTGAGAACATTCATTACACGATAGGTATGTTGGTAAACAGAGTCCTTCAGGTCGTTGAAAGATGCGGTGTTCCAAAGAGCAGGTTTTGTCTGGTTGCCGGGATCAGCCCAAACATCGCTGTAGTGAAAATCGAGGAGGATTTTCATACCAAGATTTTTCGCACGAATAGCTTTATTAAGTAAATCATTTTGATCGCACCAATGATCGGTGGGATTAACCCAAACCCTCAGTCGAATTGCATTCATTCCTACTGATTGCAATAATTGCATACATTCCGTTTCGTTGTTAGCGCTATTATAAAATTTTATTCCCTGCGATTCCATTTCCGTAACCCAGCTAACGTCTGCTCCTTTTGCAAAAAATGTAGCAGTGTCTGTAGGCGTGGTTGCAATTGGATTTGTAGTGTTGTTACCCTGTGCAGCCTTTTTACAGGCAGGCATGTACATTAAGAGTGCTATTTGCAGGATGAATTGAAACATTTTCATGTATTTATTTTACTTTTTTTTCATAGATGATTCCCTGAATACCGGCACCGGCTCTAAGATTTTTCTATGAATTGTTTTTTTTGATGATCCCTTTTTCTCTATAAGATTCAGCATAAGGTTGAACGATTCTTTACCCATTGTAACTGTTTGCTGATCTATGGTAGAGAGAGAAGGTGTAATGTGTTCCCCGAAATTTTCATTGGCAAACCCGATCACGCCAACCTGTTGCGGAATAAGAATGTTCCTTTCTTTTAATTCTTTTATGGCGCCCAGTGCGGTAAAATCTTCTACGGCAAATATTGCATCGGGTTTATTTTTACCAGAAAGAAAATGCCGAATTGCTTTTCTGCCTGCTTCAATAGACACGTCACCTTCAAAAATTAAATTTGTATCCTGCTTTATCCCTTTCTTTTTTAATGCTGCTTTGTATCCTTCTACACGTGATTTGAAAACCGGCATGTGCAACGGGCCTGAAATGTGTGCGATTTTCTTGTATCCCTGTTCGATCAAATGAGTGGTTGCTATAAATGCCCCTTTATAATCATTGATGGTAACAGAATCTATTGGTAGCTGATCATCGGCCCTGTCGAAGAATACGATTGGTGTTTTGGTTTTCTTTGCATCCAGGAAATGTTTGTAGTCTGTTGTTTCCTTAGCCATGGAAATCATGATCCCGTCCACTCTTGCATTCAGGAATGTTTCAATGCCTTTTTGTTCATGTTCTCTGGATTCGTTTGATTGATAGATAAGTACATTGTAACCGTTTTTGTTGGCCATGGTTTCGATGCCATGTACTACAGAGCCAAAGAAATTTATTTCCGCACTGGGAATAATCACGCCGATGATGCCGGTTTGCCCTGAACGAAGTGATGAAGCGATGCTGTTGCGGCGATAGTTCATCTGTGCGGCAACTTTTAGCACCTGTTGTTTTGTTTTTTCGCTGATGCCGGGATGGTTGTTAAGTGCCCGGGATATTGTTCCCGGCGTTGTGTGTAATTTTTGGGCGATATCGGCAATGGTAACTGTAAGGCTCATTTTATGCAATCGATTGCATAAATGTAGGTGTTTTGTTCTAAAACAAGAAATTCATTAAAAATGAATGTTGGTTTACAATGGAACAACACTAGCCGCAAACCCTCCACCCGCCGCAGGTTTAACAGGTAACTTCGTTTTGCCTGTCACCACTTTCTTTCAATTGTGTACGCTTCTGGATTCTGCTCCCACTCGGCATTGTTTGCATCACGATAAATTGTAGCCACGTACTTTTTTCCTGCGTCCAGGAAATTAAAATCAATCACTGAAGTTCGGCTATGCTCATCCGTTATACCACCAATAAACCAGTTTGCGGTTCCTTAGGCTTTACGGGCAATCGTTACATAATCCCGGGTTCGGCTTCCGGTATTTTGCTGTCATCCCAGTCTGGGCTACATCTTCTATAAACTTAAAGGCATCTTCGAGCTGTTCATAGTTTTCGGGAAGATCGGCAGCTATTTGCAGCGGATTGTACAACGTAACATATAAAGCGAGTTGTTTCGCAAACGTAGTATGTATCCTGTAGGTACGGCTGGTACAAATTGGTTCAGGATGATGTGAAATATTCCGGGCGTATCATAAATGAATGATGGTTTGTTGTAATAGTTAAACAAATAGCACATCCGATTTAATGCTGATGCCTGTAAATTTTGGAAAATGATATTTCACAGAAATCTTACGTATGTGCTGCATGTTGCCTTGTAATTCTTACCAGGATCAGCGGAATGCTGCGTTTGAATTCACCACTTGGCAGCGTTAAAAAATATAGTCCTCTTTGAAATAATATTAAAACCTGGTCCTTCTGTCAGCCTTTACCTTTTCCCTAAACACCTGCATAAATAGTTAATAACCCATCGGTACTAATAATTACCGGTGTGACCAAGATCACGTTATATAATAATTAACCACAATAAATTTGTAGTGTAATCATCATCAGATAACCATCTAAATTTTATTTATGAAAAAGAATATGGGTTCAACAGACAGAATTGTCCGGCTGATAATAGCCGCCGTATTTGCAGTATTGTACTTTACAGGGATCGTTGAAGGTACATTGGGCATCGTTCTCGTTGTAGTAGCTGCCGTATTTGCACTTACGTCATTTATTAGTTTTTGTCCTTTATATACCATTTTTGGAATCAACACCTGTAAAATAAAAAAATAGTTATGGCACAGCACGAAATAGAAACACAATGGATGGGGAAAATGCAGTTTAATTCACTGGTAAACGGTCATACCATTATTATGGACGCCCCGGAAAGAGTAGGTGGTGAAGATCACGGGCCAATTCCAAAGCCATTTGTGATGACGGCCTTATCCGGATGTACAGGCATGGACATAGTAGCCATCCTGCGTAAAGAAGGTAAAGAGGTTTCCGAATTAAACATTAAAGTTCAGGGAGAGTTGAGCAAAACAGCTCCCATAGAATATATTGCCATGCATGTTGTGTATGATTTTAAAGGTATTCCTGAAAATAAAGAAGCAGCTTTGAATGCTGTTACCGTATCGCAGGAAAAATATTGCGGCGTTAGCCATATGCTAAAAAAAGCAATACCTGTTACCTGGGAAGTATTATACAACGGAGTGCTGGTTTTTTCAAACAAGCCAACTGCAAACGCATAACTGTAATGCATTTTTATGTTATCATTCATTAAGAAAAACAAGGTAACCATTGCCGGTATATTGATCGGCATCATTGCAGGATTTATTTACTGGAAAATGATTGGTTGTGCAAACGGCAAATGCATGATCACTTCCAACCCGGTGAACACCATGCTATACGGCGGATTAATGGGCGGACTGCTTTTTAATATATTTCAACCTACAATAAAAAAACAACCATGATACAATCGATTAAAAATTTATTAGGACTATCACCAAAAACAGATTATGCTCAACTGGTAAAAGAAGGAGCACTCATATTGGATGTAAGAAGCAGGGGAGAATACAGTGGGGGGCATATAGCCGGCTCCATAAATATACCTGTAGATGAATTAAGCCGCAACCTGGGAAAGCTAAAAGACAAAAATAAAGTAATAATCACCTGTTGTGCATCCGGGATGCGAAGCGCCTCTGCGAAAAGCATGCTTATTTCCAATGGATTTACGAAAGTGTATAACGGTGGAGGATGGAGAAGTTTGCAGGGTAATTTATAATTGATCTTTCACCACTTTAATAAAAAACGCTATGAGGATATTCATAGCGTTTTTTTGTGGAGCTGTCGAGAATCGAACTCGAGTCCAAACATATTCGTCATAAGTCTTCTACATGTTTATTTGCGTATTTATTGTCGGGAAACAGCAGGAACACAACAAACCAACCATTTCCTTAGATGAATGTTCTTAAGCAATTGTCACATCATTCAACTGCAGCAGCCCGCTTTTTTTTGAGTCGGCGGCGGAACCGGTAGCAGGAAGACCAGTTCGGCGGCCCGAATGGATACTTAATTAATAATTAAGCAGCCATGGCATACGAAGTATTGCCATTTAAAAGTTTGAATATTCAGATTTAAGTGCTAATTATCCAACGCACTACATGCTTACACTTACAAAGAGCTATGCTGTCAAAACCGGTCAGCCCCGGAAATCATGCAAAAATACTGAAGATAACCGGTACAAACACTGTTGATTTTGTTAAGGAAATGTGCTTAAGGATATTAATTTCATTTCAGGTAACGCCTGTTGTCACTTTAATCATTTAATTGTGATTATTGATTGCTAGTTTTGTTTCGATAAACTAAAACATGACCCCATCGGAAATCTATTCAGCCAGGTTAACTGAACTGGCTGAACAAAAGAGAAAATTAAATAAGAAAAAAAGCAGGTTCGGCTTGCTTCGTTTCGGAAACATAGCCCTTATGATTGCTATGTTTTATTTTCTTTGGTCATTCGGTATATTTTGGGTAATTACATCAGCTTTAATTTTACTTGCTGTTTTTGTAAGATTGGTTTACCGGGATCTCGACAATAAAGCCGCCATTGCTCACGTCGATCATCTTATAAGCATTAACGAATCCGAAACGCAGGCATTGAATGGAAATTATTTTCAGTTTAAAGATGGGATTCAGTTTTTACCAAAAGTACATGCATACGCTGCCGATCTTGATATTTTTGGAAGCGCTTCGCTGTTTCAATTCCTAAACAGGACCAATGCGGAAATGGGTGCTGCGCAACTTGCCGAATGGTTGTTGTACCCGGCAACAGTAACTCAAATACAAAAAAGACAGGAAGCTGTGAAGGAATTGTCCGGAAAACTCAACTGGATGCAGGAGCTCCGGGCGAAAGGAAGGGAAGCCCACATCCGGCAAAGCACTGCCAATCGATTACAGGAATGGCTAAAAGAGCCAGCCCTGTTTTTAGCGTTTAAGCCCTGGCGTTGGTTAAGGATTGTGTTACCTCTTATCAGCAGTGGTTTTTTCATAGCCGGAGTTGCGGGGTGGATTCCTATTGGATACATGTATATCTCTTTGTTTGTATTCGCATCAATAGCCTACCAGTTAAACAAAGTAGTTGCACCTGTACATAATAAATTGTCTGGAATGGTAGATGAAATGGATACCCTTTCGGCAAGTGCTGTATTGATAGAAAAGGAATCATTTCAATCACACTTATTGATGCATTTGCAAAAAATGTATGCATCTCCGGGAACAAAGGCGTCTAAACATATACTTCAATTAAAAAGAATACTCGATCGTTTTGATTTACGATATAATGTGGTTATATCCGCACCTTTAAATATTTTATTGCTCTGGAACCTGCAGCAGGTGCTGGCGCTGGAGCAATGGAAACAGGAGCACAAAGAAAAAGTAAACGACTGGTTTGAGGCGTTGGGTAAATTTGAAGCATTGGTCAGCCTGGCAACGCTGCATCACAATCACCCTGGATGGTGTTTCCCGGAATTCAGAGAAGGTTATTTTTTCATTCAGGCAAATGGCCTCGGACATCCACTAATCAATCCCGAAAAGAGAGTAGATAATTTTATAGATGTTGAAGCTGCCGGAAAAATCATGCTGGTAACCGGAAGCAATATGGCCGGCAAAAGCACCTACCTGCGTAGTGTAGGCGTAAACGTTGTATTGGCGATGGCAGGGGGAGTTGTTTGTGCTTCAGCGTTAATGATGTCGCCTGTTCAGTTAATCAGCAGTATGCGTATTGCAGATAACCTGGAAGAAAGCACTTCAACTTTTTACGCTGAACTAAAAAAACTGAAAGCTATAATTGAAAAGGTTAACAACGGGGAAGCTGTTTTTATATTACTGGATGAAATTTTAAGAGGCACAAATTCGCTCGACAGGCATACTGGTTCGGCCGCATTGATCCGCCAATTGATAAAAAAGAATGCTGTTGCCATTATTGCTACACATGATGTATCATTGGCTGAAATCAGTAATGAGTTTCCCGGTCATATCCTCAATTTTCATTTTGATGTACAGGTAGAAAAAGAAGAATTGTATTTCGATTATAAATTAAAACCCGGTATCTGTACCAGCTTAAATGCGTCGATCCTGATGAAAAAGATTGGTATTGAATTGTAACTTTAGCCCTGCACTACCGCTTCAGGCTAAAAGCTATTCCGCCATGGCTGCCTGCTCATCCCCCAAAAAGCTCACCGCTCACAGCTTACAGCTCACATCTCTCCGCTCACATCTCACAATTCATAATTATCTTTGCGCCCTTTATGAAATACATAAACGAAATCAACCGGCGCAAAACATTTGCGATTATTTCTCACCCGGATGCGGGTAAGACCACGCTTACGGAAAAATTCCTGCTGTTTGGTGGTGCCATTCAAACGGCTGGTGCAGTAAAAAGCAATAAAATAAAAAAACACGCTACCAGTGATTTTATGGAGATAGAAAGGCAGCGTGGAATCAGTGTGGCTACCAGTGTAATGACTTTTGAATACCAGGATCACCTGATCAATCTGTTGGATACACCCGGACACAAAGATTTTGCTGAAGATACTTACCGTACTTTAACCGCAGTTGACAGTGTTGTTCTGGTAATCGACAGTGTGAATGGGGTGGAAGCGCAAACACGAAGATTAATGGAAGTTATTGCCATGAGGAAGACGCCGGTAATTGTATTCATCAATAAAATGGATAGGGATGGAAAGAATCGTTTCGATTTGCTGGAAGAGATTGAAAAAGAATTGAAGATACAGTTGCATCCGATGACTTTCCCGATCAACAGTGGTAAAGATTTTAAAGGCGTTTATGATATTCATAAAAAAAGCCTGGTGTTGTTTACGGCCGGAACCAAAGCAAACGATGAGGATGTACTGGAAATAACCAATCTCAATGATGAAATACTTGATTCGAAAATAGGTAAACGCGATGCGGATACATTAAGGGAAGATGTTGAATTGATTGAAGCTGTGTATGGTGAACTGAAAGTGGAAGATTATTTATCGGGAATAACGGCGCCGGTATTTTTTGGTAGTGCTGTAAATAATTTCGGTGTGAAGGAAATGCTCGACACCTTTATTCGCATTGCGCCCACGCCCAGGCCCAGGCATACAACCAATCGTGATATTGAACCGCAGGAAGATAAATTCAGCGGGTTTATATTTAAAATACATGCGAACCTTGATCCTAAACACCGCGACAGGATCGCCTTTTTAAGAGTATGCAGTGGCCGGTTTCAGCGCAATACTTATTATCACCATGTGCGTTTAGACAAAGACGTTAGATTCAGTAATCCTTATAGTTTTCTTGCCCGTCAGAAAGATGTGATTGAAGAAGCTTATCCCGGCGACGTGGTAGGTTTGTTTGATACCGGTAATTTTAAGATCGGAGATACACTTACTGAAGGAGAAGATTTTTACTTCACCGGTATTCCAAGTTTCTCTCCTGAAATATTTAAAGAAGTGGTGAACAAGGATCCGATGAAAACAAAGCAGCTTGAAAAAGGATTGCTCCAGTTAACCGACGAAGGGGTGGCCCAATTGTTTACCCAATTCGGAGGAAACAAAAAGATTATCGGTTGTGTGGGAGAGTTGCAATTTGAAGTAATACAATATCGTTTGTTACATGAATATGGAGCATCGGTACAAATGAACAGCCTGCCTTTTTATAAAGCTTGCTGGTTAACGAGTGAGCAGCCGGGCAAATTGCAGGATTTTGTAAAATACAAGCAGGCGAATATTGCAGAAGATAAAGACAATCACCTTGTTTACCTGGCACAGAGCGAATGGTTTTTGAATACAGAAAGAACGAATAACCCGGATATTGAATTTCATTTTACGAGTGAGATACATAAGTAAAATAACTCAACATAAAGTAAAAAGAGGCAAATCGTAATGTTTGCCTCTTTTAATTTGTATGCTGAAAAAAGATTATTGTTTCACAATTTTTTCGGTTGATATAAATTCCCCGCTTTCAATTGTAACCCAGTACACACCACTTGCAAGTTTAGAAAGATCTAGTGAAACCTGGTCGGAACCTATATGTTCTGTTTTTTTGACGGAAATGGTTTGTCCAAGGTTATTCATTAGTCTTATAGTTGACGGTTCGCTCGTATTATTAATTATGATTTGCACACTGTTTTTGGTTGGGTTCGGATACATCAGCGTATAAAGATTCTTATTTACAATTTTTGCAGTTTTTACGCTTGTTTCTTTTTTTGATTCATCTATATCCATAACAACAATCTTGTAATAATAAAGAACGTTCGGTTTAGCCGTATTGTCTATATATGAATACCTGTTAGAACCCGAACTGCCAACCGGCACAACATTGCCGATAGTTACAAAGTCATTAAATAAACCAGAAGTAGCTCTTTGTATAATATAGTTTTTAATGTTCAATTCATTTTCTGTTGTCCATTGCAACTGAATTTTTTTATTATCAATAACTGACGTATTAAAATTTGTAATGGATACGGGAACAATTGTATTGCAACTATCGGGAATAAATTCACAAGCTGTATTAGTAGCATTTACAATTGCTGCTCCGAAGCTTGTACCATCCCAAACAGAATTGCCCTGTTTGTTCAGGAGATCATCGAATGTATAATAGGCCAATAACCCGGTTTGATTAGCCGGATCAGGTAAACTGCTGTTCATATATGTCCTGATATCATTTTGGCTGCGGGCGACGTTCCAAATCCGAACTTCATCAATATATCCTAAAAACTGGCTAGTGTATGCAGGGTTTGGATATAATCCGATCTGAGCATTTAAATTGTTTTGAACAAGATTACCGCTGGCATTTACCTGGCTAAGCAGATAGCCGTCTCTGTAATATTTTAAAGTTGTTCCATCATAAACCATGGCCACATGATAGGTTTTATTTAAATCAATTTCGCATACATCGGGAGTTCCGAAGAAGCCATTTGTTGTGGTGATATAGGCGTGGTTTGGACGCAATAGGTAATTTACATCAGGCGGGTCGTGATGTTTTGATACAATATCTCCTTCACTATTGTCGCCTCCACCGGGAAGATAGGGTTGGGTTCTGTTTATTTTTGCTTCAACAGTTATCTTATTTCCGGGAACATCTAAATCGCCGATTTGTACATAAGAAGGGTAAGAACTTGTGCTTAACCATCCATCGCATGTATTGATTGCACAGCTATCAATTGAAAGTGTACAGCTCGTATTTGTTGTATTAATACTTGCACCACCACCCAATGTGCCGTTCCATGCAGGATTGCCTTGCTTATTTAATAGGTTGTCAAATATATAATATGCCAGCAGACCCGGTTGTGTTGTGGGAGACGACAGAGAACTGGCCATATAGGTTTGAATTTCTGATTGAGTACGGGCTACATTCCATATTCTGACTTCATTTACGTAACCAATAAAATTCTCCAGGATTATGTCCGTGTAATGTGCAATTCTGGTTGGGAAATTGTTTTGATAGAGGTTTCCGGAAGCGGCTATCTGACTCATTAAAAATCCATTCCTGTAAAATTTCAATGTAGTACCGTCATAAACCAAAGCGACATGATATGTTTTATTCAATTCAATTTCGCAAACATCAGGTGTTGCAAAAAATCCGTTAGTCGTGGTTATATATGCATGATTTGGCCTCAGTAAATAATTTACATTGGTAGGATTGGTATGTTTTGATACAATGTCACCATCATTATAATCTCCGGTTCCTGGCAGATATGGTTCAGTTCTGTTGATAACAGCTTCAACAGTTATTTTATCGCCTGGAACATCAAGGTCTCCGATATCAACATAAGATGGGTTGAAAGGTGTACTTAGCCAATTATTGCAATTCAAATTATTTGTGTAATCATCATTGATGGGATGCTGGCTCGTATCGACCTTTACATCATGTACATTACTTTTAAAACAATAATCAACATCGTTCACAAATCCGGTGGATGTTAGCGCAATAAAGGGAACTGCGATATTCAATAGTGTGTAAAAGAATAACGTTTTCATAATAACGGAATTAATGGAAAAGACTATTGCTATAAAACCTGGAGAAACAGTTTCAAATAAGATTGGATAAATGTTATTTCAAATTTACATATTTATCAAACTCCAAAATAATTGTACGGACTAATATTTTTAAGTTCTTTCTTTACCGCAGTTGAGATTTTTAAACCATCAATAAACCGGTGTATCGCCTTTTTATCTAAGGCTATTTTACCTCTTGTTAATTCCTTTAATGCCTCATACGGGTTAGGGAAATTCTCTCTTCTCAAAATGGTTTGAATGGCTTCCGCAACCACAGGCCAGTTGTTCTCGAGGTCGGCTCTTAATTTTTCTTCATGTAAAATTAATTTGCCCATACCTTTTTCCATTGATTTGATTGCAAGGATTGTATGTGCAACCGGCACACCAATATTTCTCAGAACAGTGCTGTCAGTAAGATCTCTTTGCAACCTGGATACTGGCAATTTTGCTGATAGATGTTCCAGTAGGGCATTGGCAATACCCAGGTTCCCTTCAGCATTTTCAAAATCGATCGGGTTTACTTTATGCGGCATCGCACTGCTGCCAATTTCGCCTTTCTTTGTTTGTTGTTTGAAATAATCCATGCTGATGTACGACCAGATATCTCTCGACAGGTCTGTTAAAATGGTATTAATGCGCTTAATGGCATCAAAATGTGCAGCAAGGGTATCATAATGTTCGATCTGCGTGGTGTATTGCTGGCGTTGTAATCCCAGTTTGCTTTCGATAAATTCATCTGCAAACTTCAGCCAGTTAAACTTCGGGTAGGCTACATGGTGAGCATTGAAGTTTCCCGTAGCGCCGCCAAATTTTCCCATGAAAGGAATATAACTGAATAACTGCACCTGGTTCTCGATACGCTCAACAAATACCATTAATTCTTTGCCCAGCCGGGTAGGGGAAGCAGGCTGCCCATGTGTTCGGGCCAGCATCGGAATATCTTTCCATTTAACCGCCAGCTTATATAATTGTTGCTGGATGTTTAATATTGCCGGCAGGTATTCCTGCTCAATGGCATCTTTCCATAACAACGGTACAGCGGTATTATTGATGTCCTGTGATGTTAGTCCGAAGTGAACCCACTCTTTCAGACTTCCTGCACCCATCGCATCCAGTTTGCCTTTCATGAAATATTCAACTGCTTTCACATCATGATTGGTGGTCTTCTCTGTTTCTTTAATAGTTTCAGCATCTTCCATTGAAAAATTATCTGCCATTTCCGTCAACGCCTTTTTTGTTTTCGCATCCAGCTTAAAAAATTTTTTCTCTGAAAGGAAAATGAAATAGGCTGTTTCTACCCGCAACCTGTATTTAATAAGCGCATATTCAGAAAAATAATCCGCCAATTGGCTGGTACTTTTATGATAACGTCCGTCAATCGGAGAAATGGCAGTGAGTGGGGATAATTGCATGGTATTAAATGAGATTAAAGTAGATTTGCGGCAAAAATAATCTAAAGCAATTGGACAGAAAAATAAGGGTGGCTGCAGTAAGTTATTTAAATACAAAGCCACTAACCTGGGGATTTGAGCAAGGGGTTTTATCAGATAAAATTGAACTTCAATTTGAATACCCGGCTAAAGTAGCGGCTATGTTACTAAATGATGAAACAGATATCGGGCTGGTACCAGTTGCCGTAATTCCCCTGCTAAAAGAGCATCATATCATTTCCGATTTTGGAATAGGTGCAACGGGTGAAGTAGCGAGTGTTTGTTTGTTCAGTGAAGTTCCGCTGGAAGAAATTACTGCAATTTATCTCGATTATCAAAGCCGTACATCAGTAGCATTGCTTAAGATCCTTTTACAACGTTTCTGGAAAATTAACCCCGAACTGATACCTGCCCGGGAAGGATTTGAAGAAAAAATATCCGGAACGGTAGCCGGGTTAGTGATTGGCGACCGTGCTTTTTACCAGAGAAAAAAATCTGCATTTACCTATGATCTGTCTGTAGCCTGGCAGGAAATGACCGGTCTTCCGTTTTTATTTGCAGCCTGGGTAGCCAATAAAAAACTACCTGAAGCCTTTATTGAAACATTCAACGAGGCTACCGGTGAAGGCATGAAACACCTGACCGAAATAGCAAATAACATTTCCTTTGATGCATACGATCTGTACACCTACTACACAAAAAATATTGATTACAACCTTGACGAAAAAAAGAAACAAGCCCTGGCTTTATTCCTGGAGATGTTACCTGAATAAAACAAGATTTCCTTTACGGTTTACTTTGCCGCATAGCGTTTCCCCGGTGAGGTAATACACATAATTGCCGATCTCACATGGGTTGCCTTTATAGGTTCCATCCCAGCAGTCTGAAACATTGTGTGTTTCAAATACTTTTTCTCCCCAACGATTGTACACCATGAGATGGAAATTTTTTGTTTCTCCCCAATAGTTCACTCCAAAACAGTCATTCAGGTTATCACCATTAGGGGTAAACGCATTTGGAATGGCAAATCCGAAGTACTTGCTGCCGGTTACTTTAACGGTTACGGTATCAGCATCTTTGCATCCAAACTGGTTGCTGCCAATAACGATGTATTGAGTAGTGTTGTATGGCGATGCAATCGGGTTGCTGATAAACGGATCGGTTAAATAGGTTGCCGGTGTCCACTCGTAATGAATAGCGCCGCTTGCCGTTAATTGTGATTGCGGTATGGCACAACTCATATCGTTAGAACTTGCGGCAGTAACTGTGGGCACAGGTAATACCGTTACGGTAACAGCAAACGTACTATCATACTTGCAGGTGTTGTCATGAACAAGCAAAGAATATACGGTTGTAGTTATGGGATCGGCAACAGGTGTCATGCTTGTTGGATTGTTAAGATGTATTGCAGGACTCCAGGTGTAATCATAAACGGGGCCGTTATTGCCATCCAGTTGTACAGATTCGTGTAAACAGATGGATCTGTTGGTTGGTGCAACAAACACAGGTTTTGGTTCTATGTCTATCGTAACACTGTCAATGGCTTCGCATCCGTTAGCGCCGGTTCCGGTAACATAATAAGTGTGTACACCATTTCCCGAGAAAACAGGACTGGATGAATTGGTATTACTTAATCCGGTGGCAGGTGTCCATGTATAAGTTTGTGCGCCGGTTGTAAATAATGTGATGGAATTGGTAGTACAGGTAGTTGTATCTTCTATGGTGCGAACCAGCGGCAAAGGTTTTACCGTTACATTTATCGTATCACTCGCAAAGCATCCGGTGCTGGTATTCGTTCCCGTTATAATCATTTGTTGCGATACCGTGTCAATAAAATTCGGATTGAGAATATTGGCGTTGCTAACAGATGCAGCGGGCGACCAATGTGTAACCTGTGCATTACTGCTTCCTGATAATTGCAAAACATCATTTCTGCAGATCGATACCGGCCCCGTTGCACTAACCAATGGAACCGCATTTACCGTTATGGTAATTGTATCTTTCGCACTACAACTATTCGCACCTGTTCCGGTAATGGTATAGGTTTGCGTTGATGTACCAGTGAATAGAGGATTGGCAATGTTTGCATTGTTGAGCCCGGTTGCCGGCGACCATGAATAGGTTTGAGCGCCGCTGGCAGAAAGGTTAACGGCATGAGGTCCGCA
>JAFDXE010000016.1 GCA_018268085.1 Bacteroidota bacterium | reverse complement strand
TGATGAATTCCTTACTTTCTGATTTCTTATTTCATCTTTCTTATTTTTTATTTCCCGGGAGAACAGGAACGCGGATGAGATGGATTTTTGGGATTTGCACGGATAGGTACAGCGAAGGAAAAATTACTTCAACGAATCGAGCATCCGTTTGATGAAAGTGTATAAGTCTGTCATTGTCCGGATATCTTCCACCACCAGGATCCCATTCTTCCCCACCTGTTTTAATTTTCCTTTATTGGTACCGGTTTGTAAAAAAGATAAAATGCCATTGAACGTTTCGCTTTGGAAATAAGGCGATTCGGGATTGCTCACAAAGAAACATTTCAGCACTTCATTTTTTAAGAATAGTTTTTCGAATCCCAATTCAACGGCAATTTTCCGGGAACGTACAGTGATGAACAGGTCTTCTGCTTCCGGCGGTACAGGTCCAAACCTGTCGGTAAGTTCATCATGAAATGCCTGCAGGTCTTCTTCTGTATCGCAATTGTCGAGTCTTGAATAGAGGCTAAGCCTCTCCGTTATGCTTTCAACATAACTATCCGGAATCAGGATCTCAAGGTCGGTATCAATCGTACAGTCTTTTACAAAATCATCCTGCTGCTGAATTTCTTCTTTAAACAAATCCCTGAATTCACTTCTTTTTAATTCCCGAATGGCTTCATCTAATATTTTCTGGTACATTTCAAATCCGATCTCTGCAATGAAACCACTTTGTTCGCCTCCGAGCATATTTCCGGCACCTCGTATATCCAGGTCACGCATGGCAATCTGGAAACCACTTCCCAAATCGCTGTATTGTTCAAGGGTGGTTAATCGCTTCCGGCTATCGGGCGGCAAGGTGCTCATAGGCGGCGCCAGCAAATAACAGAAAGCTTTTTTATTGCTTCTGCCCACGCGGCCACGCAACTGGTGCAAGTCACTCAATCCAAACTGGTTGGCATTGTTTACGATGATGGTATTTACGTTCGGAATGTCTACACCACTTTCCACAATATTTGTACAAACCAGTACATCATATTTTTTATCCATAAAATCGAGGATCGTATCTTCCAGTTCATCGCCTTCCATTTGGCCGTGGGCATAAGCTATGCTTAAATCCGGGCACAGTCCCTGTATGAAACCTTTCATTTCAGCGAGTCCTTTCACCCTGTTGTGAATGAAAAATACCTGTCCGCCCCGTTCTGTTTCATAATAAATGATATCCCTGATGGCATCTTCATTAAAAACCATTACCTCTGTTTGAATGGGTTGCCGGTTTGGTGGCGGCGTGTTAATGATGCTCAGGTCACGTGCACCCATCAGGCTGAACTGCAATGTTCTTGGTATTGGGGTAGCCGTTAGCGTGAGTGAATCTACCGTTGTTCTCAACTGCTTTAATTTTTCTTTGGCGGCCACTCCGAATTTCTGCTCTTCATCAATGATCATGATGCCCAGATCTTTGAACTTTACATCTTTTCCCAGCAGTGCATGTGTGCCGATGATGATGTCTATTTTGCCTTCCTCAACTTTTTTAAGTGTTTCCTTTTTTTCTTTAGATGATTTAAAGCGGTTAATAAAGTCAACTTTTACCGGGAAATCCTTCAACCGCTCACCGAAGGTTTTATAATGCTGGTAAGCAAGAATGGTGGTAGGAACGAGCACTGCCGCCTGTTTCCCATCGCAACAGGTTTTAAATGCTGCCCGTACCGCAATTTCTGTTTTACCAAAGCCAACGTCTCCGCATACCAGCCTATCCATGGGCGATTCTTTTTCCATATCTCTTTTTACATCTTCACTTGCTTTGGCCTGGTCGGGTGTGTCTTCATAAATAAAACTGGCTTCCAGTTCGGTTTGCATGTAGTTGTCAGGGCTATGCGCAAAACCATGTTGCGCCTTTCGTTGTGCATATAATTTTATGAGGTCGCTGGCAATATCTTTTACCTGTTTCTTCGTTTTTTCTTTCAGCTTGCTCCACACATCGCTTCCCAGTTTGTTCATTTTGGGAATACTGCCTTCTTTGCCGCTGTATTTACTTATTTTATGAAGAGAGGAAATATTTACATACAGCAGGTCGCCGTCTTTATATTGTATTCTTACGGCTTCCTGCATTTTACCGTTGGCTTCAATCTTTTGCAGGCCGCTGTACACACCAACGCCATGGTCAATATGCGATACATAATCTCCCGGTTGCAACTCACGCAGTGTTTTTAAAGTGAGTGCCTTGTTCTTGCTGAAAGCCTGTTTTACTTTGTATTTATGGTAGCGTTGAAATACCTGGTGGTCGGTATAGCAAACGAGTTGAAGGTCGTCGTCAATAAATCCTTCATGAATAGAAACCGGTACAGGTGTGACCTGTAGTTCTGCTTTAAGGTCGGTGAATATGCTGTGTAACCGTTCAAGTTGTTTCGGGTTTTCTGCAAAAATGAAAATATTGTACTTTTTATTTTCATAGTCCCGGAGGTTGTTGATCAGCAGATCAAACTGGCGGTTAAATGCAGGTTGTTCTTTTGTAGAAAATCGAATAGTATGAACGGCTGCTGATGCCGGGAAATTTGATTTGTTACCGATTTCAATGATGTGTTTTGCTGCAACCTGTTTTTCGAGGAGATGCGCTTTTACAAAATCATTGGCATCAAGCTGAACTTTACGGTTAACATCATTGTCATCATCTTCGTTTACCTGTTCCCGGTAGTTTTTGTCTTTTACCAGTTCCAGGAAAATATCCAGGTCTTCTTCCTGTTGTTCGATCTTCTCTTTAATAAAATTCCAGTCTTCCATCCACACAACAGTTTGTGCAGGAAGAAAATCCATTATGGAAACTTTTTCCCCTGTTTCAAATTGCGTTTCCACATTGGGAATGATGTTTACCTGTAACAGTTTCCTTTCGCTCAACTGCGATTCGGGATCAAAGATGCGGATGCTGTCTACCTCATTGCCAAATAATTCAATTCGGTACGGCTTTTCATTTCCAAAGGAATAAATATCCAATATTCCGCCCCGTATGGCAAACTGTCCGGGTTCATACACAAAATCAGTCCGGGTAAACCCATGCTGAATAAATCTTTCCAGCACTGCGTTCACATTCAGCTCATCGGCTTGTTTAATACTGATGATATTTTCTGACAGTGTTTTTGACAGCACCACTTTTTCAAACAAAGCTTCAGGGTAGGTAACAATAATTTTCCTGGAAGCTTTACCGGATGCCGCAATGCGTGTAAGGGCTTCCGTGCGTAACATCACATGGCTGCTGTTGAGCAACTGGTAATTTTTTTTATTCTTGAATGAAGAAGGGAAATAAAAAATATCCAGTGCGCTGGTGATATTTTCGAGTGTGTTCTGAAAATAAGCTGCTTCTTCGGCATCTCTCAGTATTACCAGGTGGTTTACGGGTGCAGTGGCCGGATGACTGTGAACGGCCGCGATAAAGAATTGCGAAACGCTGCCATGTAGTCCCTGCAGGTGAGAATGGGTGGGTTTGGAAAAAGTGATCCTGTCCGCTATCTCAAAACAGCGGGGGTCGTTCTTATAAAAACTCATCAACACATCCAGGTTCATTCGCTCAGTGTTATATCAATTCCGAAGAGTGCAAAGGTAAATGAAAAATGCTTGTTGTACAGATGAACAAAATACGATCAATAAAGTTTACCAATGCAAACAGCCAATCTTCCGAAAGCTGAACCTCAATTATCAGTAACAGTTCGCTTCCGCATCATAATTCCTATTTCGTAACTCATTTTTGATAATTCATTTCTACTTTTGCTGCAAATTATATATATGGCTTTACAACCCTGGAGGATTGCGACTGTAATAAAAATAGAAGATGAGACAAGCGATACAAGACGTTTTTGGTTTAAAGTGCCCGAACTCGAGTCATTTGATTTTAAACCCGGACAATTCGTAACATTTGATTTGCCTATTCATGAAAAGCCCAATAAGAGATGGCGTAGTTATTCAATTGCTTCCTGGCCTGATGGCACCAATGTATTTGAACTGGTGATTGTACTCGACAGGCGGGGAGCCGGAACCCCTTATTTATTTGATGATGTACAGGTGGGCTCAGAAATAAGTTTTCGTGGGCCGCAGGGCGTATTTAATTATCATGAACCGCTCGATAAAGATATATTCATGATCTGTACGGGAACAGGAATTGCACCCTTCAGAAGCATGATCCATCACATTTATAATAATAAGGTTGCTCATAAAAACATTCACCTCGTTTTCGGCTGCAGAAATAAAGAGAGTTTGTTGTACTATAATGAATTCAGGGAGCTAGAAAAACTGATGCCGTCATTTAAATATCATCCAACACTATCCCGTGAAGAATGGGAAGGACATAAAGGGTATGTACATGCGGTATATGAAGAATTGTGTACAGAGCGGCAGCATGCAAATTTCTTCCTGTGTGGGTGGAAAGGAATGATAGACGAAGCGAAAACAAAGATTGTAGAAATGGGTTATGAAAAAAAAGATATTCACCTGGAGATTTATGGTTAAGATGTAATTAGCTGGTAAGTTGATGTGTTGATAGTGGTTTCAATGATGAATGCAGCATTTGAATGATGTATCCATGATAAAATAACTGCGCTCCCATTTTTTTAAATTTTTTCCTTAACTTGTCAGGGCTATCAATACTAACCAACAGTAGCCTTTTTTATGGGTGCATCTTCGATGATTGTCCTGATACTTGCTGCGCTTGCCTTCTCCGGTATTGCTATAATGGTAGCCAAAATCATAACAAAATCTACCACCAATCCACAAAAGGGAGAACCTTATGAATGTGGTATTCCAACTACAGGTAAAACATGGATTCAATTAAATGTAGGTTATTACCTGTTTGCACTTATTTTTCTTGTGTTTGATGTTGAACTGGTTTTTTTATACCCGTGGGCTGTGGTTGCAAAAGCAACAGGGTGGTTCGCATTGGTAGAGATCATCATTTTCTTATTTATATTATTCACCGGGTTTTTATATGCACATAAAAAGGGGGCGTTGAAGTGGATGTAGGGGGAAAGCTGAATGGTGAATGCTGAAAGTAGAATATCGATTGTAGATGTATAGTGGAATTTGTTAGTTTGATCAATATCCGAACATTAAACGAAAGATCCTCTCACTTTTGGAGAGGGTGGGGTGAGGTAGGAATTTAATTAATTATTTTTTCAAATTATTTGCTTGTCGAAAGAACAAAACATATCAAAAGATTTTCCCGGGCAAATAGAGGAATTGCCAGGCGGTGGAATTGTGTTGAGCAAACTGGATGAGTTGATCAACTGGGCCCGTTCAAATTCTTTGTGGCCACTAACGTTTGCGACCAGTTGCTGCGGCATTGAAATGATGGCGGTAGCTTCAGCGAAATACGATTTTTCAAGATTCGGATTTGAAGTAGCAAGGGCTTCTCCCCGGCAGGCAGACGTGATCATCATCGCCGGAACAATTGTAAACAAGATGGCCCCGGTGTTAAAAAGATTATACGACCAGATGGCCGATCCCAAATATGTAATTGCAATGGGGGCCTGTGCGATCAGTGGCGGTCCGTTCTTTTATAATACCTACTCGGTGGTAAAAGGTGCAGATCATATTATACCGGTAGACGTGTACATTCCCGGTTGCCCGCCACGCCCCGAAGCATTGTTACATGCATTGATCACCTTGCAGGAAAAAATTAAAATGGGAATGACGAGAGAGCAGATGAAAGAGTGAATGCTGAATGATGAATGATGAATGATGAATGATGAATGCTGAATGTTGAAGTGCTTGGGAATTTAATAGTTGATCGATGCCTGTACATTATACAAAAGCTCCTCTCTCTCCTTTGGAGCGGGTTGGGATGAGTTTAGAAATATAGAATTGTAAATGAGCGTTGACACATAACTTGGTTTATGGAAAAAGAGGAATTGAAATTAAAAATTACGGAGCTGAATACAACCGCTACATTCGATGAAACAGGCGAGTGGCTGAATGTTACTGTTGACGCAAAAGACTGGTTGCCGTTCGCACATCAATTGCGCAATGACCCGGTGTTGGTATTCAATTATCTTTTTTGTGTTACCTGTATCGATTGGAAAACGCAGCTTACGATGGTGTATCATTTGAGTTCAACGCACGACAGAAGCAATACCGTTGTTATTAAAATTAATCTCGATCGAAACAATCCTGAAATTGAATCAGTAAGCAGCATTTGGAAGACAGCAGAATTTCATGAAAGAGAAGTGTACGAAATGTTTGGCGTTAAATTTTTGAATCATCCTGATCTGAGGTTACTCATTTTACCTGATGGCTGGGAAGGAAAGAATCCAATGCTGAAAGATTTTGATGACCCGGTAAATATGATCCGCTTGTAAATAGAAATAAGGAATAGAAAATTAGAAATAGAAAATAAGGAATAAGAAAGCGATTAAGTAAATGGTTGAAGAAATAGGCACAAATACAGATGGGGATCTCCTGATCAATGTGGGGCCGCAGCATCCGGCAACGCATGGTGTATTGCACCTGGTGATCACGCTCAACGGCGAAACCATTAAGAAAGTAGAACCTCATCTTGGCTATATTCATCGTTCCATTGAAAAAATGTGTGAAAGCCTGACCTACAGGCAGTTCATCTATGTTACCAGCCGGATGGATTATTTATCTGCACACATTAACAATCATGCCTGCGCATTGTGTGTAGAAAAAGGAATGCAGATTGAAGTGCCCGCAAGAGCACAGGTGATACGTGTGATCATGGATGAACTCACCAGGATCGCATCTCATGAATTATGGTGGGGCGCAATGGCAATGGATATCGGCGCATTTACTCCATTCTTTCATGCTTTTCGGGAAAGAGAAAGCATCAACGATATTATGGAAGAAACCTGTGGCGCAAGATTAACGATGAATTATATGGTTCCGGGTGGCGTAATGGCTGACCTCCATCCCGACTTTCAGAAAAAAGTAAAAGCCTTCATCAGTTTTTATAAAACTAAAATTGATGAAGCAGATGAGTTACTAACCGGTAATATCATCTTCCAGAACAGGATGAAGGGCGTGGGTATACTAACCAAAGAAGATGCAATTTCTTACGGATGTACCGGGCCAACGGCAAGGGGTAGCGGCGTAAGATGTGATATACGGAAAATTTATCCTTACGAAATTTATAATACACTCGAATTCGATGAAGTAATTGAAACCGGTTGCGATTCACTATCAAGATACCTCGTTAGATTAAAAGAAATAAAACAATCGCTTCGCATTGTTGAGCAACTGATCGATAATATTCCTGAAGGAGATTTCCAGGCAAAAACAAAAGCAGTTTTAAAATTGCCTAAAGGTGAATTTTATTCAAGAGTAGAAACGGCTCGTGGCGAACTGGGCGTATATATTGTGAGTGAAGGCGGAACAACACCTTATAGAATTAAATTCCGTTCCCCGGGATTTTCAAATTTATCTGCATTGGATAAAATGGCAAGAGGCAGTAAGTTAGGCGACCTGGTGGCAATGATGGGAACGCTCGACCTGGTGATTCCGGACATTGACAGGTAAATGGAATTAAAAATAAAAATTAAGAACAGGAATAAAAAACATGTGGAGTTTATCGGGCATAACAAATTGGGTTGATCAATGGTTGAATGCAACATTCAATCCTACACTCACACTTATCATTGAAATGGTAATTGTAGGGGTGTGCGTGATCAGCTTATTTGCTGTGCTGGGATTGGTATTGGTGATCATGGAAAGAAAGGTTTCTGCCTGGATGCAGATCCGGCTTGGGCCAAACAGGGTAGGACCGAAAGGAATGCTTCAATCATTTGCAGATACTTTAAAATTATTGGTGAAAGAGGGATTCACGCCTAACGGTGCAGATAAATTCCTGTTCAACCTTGCACCTTACCTGGCGATTATCGTTGCTATGTTGCTGATGGCGCCCATTGCATTTGCAAAAGATTTTCACATGTGGAACCTGAATATTGGCGTATTGTATGTGTCGGCAGTTTCTTCCATCTCTGTTATAAGTATATTAATGGCAGGCTGGGCAAGCAATAATAAATATTCGCTGATGGGCGCTATGCGAAGCGGTGCACAGATCGTGAGTTATGAATTGTCGGCCGGACTTGCCATTCTCACCATCGTAGTACTAACGGGAAGCCTTAACCTGAATGATATCATTCAATCGCAGGCGAATGGCTGGTGGATTTTTAAAGGTCATATTCCTGCCATCATTGCATTTGTAATTTTTATCATTGCAGTAACTGCAGAAACCAACCGGGCGCCATTTGATCTGGCAGAGGCTGAATCAGAATTAACGGCAGGGTTTCATACGGAATATTCAGGAATGAAGTTCGCTTTGTTCTTCCTTGCAGAATATGTGAATGTTTTTATTGTTTGTGCAATTGGTGCAACCTTATTCCTGGGAGGATGGATGCCATTTCATATCGGCAACTGGCAAAGCTTCAATCATGTAATGGATTTTATTCCATCCAGCATCTGGTTCATGGGTAAAACTTTTTTCCTGATATTTTTAATTATGTGGTTCAGGTGGACGTTTCCCCGTTTGCGCATAGACCAGTTATTGAATTTAGAATGGAAATATTTGTTACCAATAAGTATGTTTAATATTTTGCTGGTAACGGCAGTCGCGATATTGGGATGGCATTTTTGAATACGCAAAGCTCAACATTCAGCTATGCCGATTTATAATTAATTAAAAGCTAAAAGAACATTTCTTGTTTATAGTAAAGTACATAAAGAACGTTTTCTCCGCAATCAAATCACTCCTGGTGGGCATGCGGCGTACCGGTTATTATTTTACACATCACAAAGAAATTATTACGCAGCAATATCCCGACAACAGGGAAACACTTGTTTTACCTGAGCGATTCAAAGGAGAAGTGGTAATGCCGCACAATGAGAACAATGAACATCGCTGTACCGGTTGTACGGCCTGTGAACTGGCTTGCCCGAATGGTACCATTAAAGTGATTACCAAATTCGACATAACACCGGAAGGGAAAAAGAAAAAAGCAATTGATAAACTGGTGTATCATTTAGAACTATGTACGCTGTGTAACTTATGTGTAATAGCCTGTCCTTCGGATGCAATCGTAATGGCACAAACATTTGAACACAGTGTATTCGACCGGAATAAACTCACGAAAGTGCTGAACAACCCGGATTCGAAAATAATGGATGGAGTAGAGTGATGATGAATGCTGAATGATGAATTCTGAATGCTGAATGATGAATGATGAATCAGGAATGCTGAAATTAAACTTTTGATTTTTAGACTTTTGATTTTTGACTTTTAATGACCGGATCAACTTTTATATTCTACATGCTAGCGGCACTTACACTGGTGAGTGGGTTTTTGTCGGTAACCTCCCGGCAAATATTTCGTGCTGCGATCTACCTTTTATTTTCATTGCTTGGCATTGCCGGATTATATTTCTGGATGCAGTATGAATTTATTGCAGCCGTTCAGATTGTAGTATATGTAGGCGGTATAACGGTATTGATTATATTTTCAATTTTTCTTACGCAACAGGCAGGTGAACTGCTGGCCGTACAAAAAGCAGGAAGAAAGTTATTTGCTGCACTTGCTTCTTTTTGTGCATTTGGTATAACCATGTTGCAGGTGTATCAACATAGTTTTATAAATGCTGCGGATAATAATGTAATGGAAGCATCTGTAACCAATATTGGTACACAAATGTTAAGCACAACGCAAGGCGGCTATGCATTGCCGTTTGAATTGGTGAGTATTTTATTATTGGCGGCTTTAATCGGCTGTATTGTAATTGCCATGCGGCTTAAACCGGTAAATCAATGATGGAACCAGGACTCTACCATATTTTATTTATCAGCGCCGGGCTCTTTTTTATCGGTGTATATGGTTTCCTTACCAGGCGAAACCTTATTACCATGCTCATGAGCATAGAGCTTATATTGAACAGCGTTAACCTGAACTTCATCGCATTCAATAAATATCTCTGGCCCGGTAAACTGGATGGATTGTTCTTTACCATATTCATAATAGCCATTGCTGCTGCTGAAGCGGCGGTTGCCATTGCGATCATCATTAATTTATACCGAACACACCGATCGATTGATGTAGAAGATGCAGAACAATTAAAATATTAATCATCTTCAAAGAAACAATGATTCATAAGTGAGGGTTAATTAAAAACTACTGCTGCTAATGCCAAACGTTATTTACATATTACTGATCCCTATACTTCCGTTTGCGGCATTCCTGCTGCTCGGATTATTCGGAAGAAAGTATATTAAAAATGGCGCCGGGATCATTGGTACTTTGTGTATGCTCATCGCCGCGGCACTGGCTTTATACATTGCCTACGGTTACTTTTTTGATTACGGAAAGCTGGATGGCGTTTACCGGAAAATTATTCCGCTTAAATATAACTGGCTCGAATTTTCTCCCGGCATTTCCATCGACATGGGGATTGTATTGGATCCCATTTCGGTTATGATGCTTGTAGTGGTTACGTTTATTTCACTCATGGTGCATATTTACAGCCTGGGTTACATAAAGGGCGAAGAAAGATTCCCTACCTATTATGCTTTCCTGGGTTTGTTTACTTTTTCTATGCTGGGTTTGGTAATCTCTACCAATATTTTTCAAATGTATTTTTTCTGGGAACTGGTAGGTGTATCGTCGTTTCTGCTCATTGGCTATTATTACGATAAACCTTCTGCAGTTGCTGCCTGCAAAAAAGCATTCATCGTAACACGTTTTGCTGATCTCGGATTTTTAATCGGCATACTTGTATTGTCGTACTACGGTGGTACATTGGATTTTAATGAATTGATACAACGACTCGCTTCTCCCGAATCCAACGAATTCAAAACAGCTATTGCTTCTTCTTTTCTTGGCTTGTCTGCGATTACCTGGGGAACCGTATTGGTATTTATTGGCGGTGCTGGCAAAAGCGCCATGTTCCCGTTGCATATCTGGTTGCCGGATGCAATGGAAGGGCCCACGCCTGTTTCCGCATTGATACATGCCGCAACAATGGTAGTAGCCGGTGTATTCCTCGTTGCCAGATTGTTTCCTGTATTTGCCATATCTGCACCGGAAGCACTTAACCTTGTGGGATATGTGGGCGCCGTATCAGCGTTATTCGCTGCCGTTATTGCCTGTACACAAACAGATATCAAAAGAGTGTTGGCTTATTCAACCATGTCGCAGATTGGCTATATGATGTTTGCATTGGGGGTATCTGGTTATGGTGGAGAAGAAGGACTTGGTTATACCGCTTCCATGTTTCATCTGTTTACCCACGCTATGTTTAAAGCATTGCTGTTTCTTGGTGCAGGTGCCGTAATTCATTATGTACACAGCAATGACATGAAAGATATGGGAGGATTGAGAAAGTTTATGCCCGTTACGCACATCACCTTTTTAATCGCTTGTCTTGCCATCGCAGGTGTGCCCCCATTCGCAGGTTTTTTCAGCAAGGAAGAAATTTTACTGGCCGCTTACCAACACAACACATCCATATACTGGATTGCATTAATTACTTCCGGCCTCACTGCATTTTACATGTTTCGTTTGTATTTTAATATTTTCTGGAATAAAGAGCACCATGCTCATGGTGAACATCACGGCGAAGGGGGATTTGTGATGATGATGCCATTGATCTTACTGGCTATAGGTGCTGCAGGTGCAGGGTTCATTCATTTTGGTGAATTTGTAAGTTCCGATGGCGCCCCTCTTGCATCCGTATTTCATCTGCAGTTTTCTATTGCACCGGTTGCACTTGGTTTTGCCGGGATCCTGGTTGCATGGATATTATACAAAAAACAAAATGATAAGCCCGATAAAATAGCAGCATCCGTAAAATCGCTGTACATAGCGGCGTATCATAAATTTTATATTGATGAATTGTACCTGTTTATCACTAAAAAAATATTGTTCAATTTAATAGGCAGGCCAGTGGCATGGATAGACAGGCATATTGTTGATGGACTGATGAATGCCATTGGAGATTTAACCCGTGGCATTGCCGAACTGATCAAAGGATTTCAGTCGGGTAAAGTACAGCAATATGCTTTGTATTTTTTATGTGGTGCGGTGGGTTTGCTGTTGTTGTTTATTTATATATGGCATTAATATAAAATGATGAATTGGTAAACTAAGATGATCAGCGATAATGCATCGGGCATTCCTGATTCCTGTTTTTTAATTGATCACAAATAAACTGAATGAACCTAACTTATCTCATATTACTTCCTTTGTTCACTGCGGCGCTGGTGCTGCTTGCCCGTAATGCCTCACAGGTAAAAGTAATTTCATTGCTGGGTTCGGTTGCACAATTGATTTTGTCTGTGGGGTTATATGTAGCTTACCGTAAAGAAATGGTTGCCGGTAATACAGCGCAAATGTTCTTTGAAGCAGATTATAAATGGTTTCCCGCCTGGAATATCGGATTTCATATTGGTGTTGATGGAATATCTGTAGCCATGATTTTACTTACTGCTTTTGTGGTTGTTGCCGGAGTGCTGGTTTCATGGAACGTAAGCAAGATGACCAAAGAGTTTTATTTCCTGCTCATCCTGTTAAGCCTGGGCGCCTACGGATTTTTTATTTCCCTCGATCTTTTTGTTCTTTTCTTTTTCCTGGAGATTGCCGTAATTCCAAAATACCTGCTGATCGGTGTTTGGGGAAGCGGTAAAAAAGAATACAGTGCCAATAAACTTGCTTTAATGCTCATGGGCGGCTCTGCGTTGGTGTTAGTAGGATTACTTGGTTTATATTTTTCCTATGCCGGTCATAGTTTTGATTTAATGAAGTTGTCATCGATTCACATTCCCATTCAAATACAAAAGATCTGCTTTCCTTTACTGTTTGTAGGCTTTGGGGTGTTTACAGCGATATTCCCTTTTCACACCTGGGTTCCTGATGGACACTCTTCTGCTCCCACTGCCGGATCCATGTTCCTCGCCGGTATCTCCATGAAGTTAGGCGGCTATGGTTGTTTACGTGTTGCAACCTTCCTCATGCCCGATGCTGCTAAAGAATACGCAACGATCATTATTATTCTCTCTTCCATCGCAATCATCTATGGCGCATTCGCTACGATGATGCAGAAAGACTTAAAATATATCAATGCCTATTCATCGGTAAGTCATTGCGGATTTGTATTGCTCGGAATCGGTATGCTAACGCAAACAGCGTTAACAGGTGCCGTTATGCAAATGGTTTCGCATGGGTTAATGACGGCATTGTTCTTTGCTGTTATCGGAATGATCTATGAACGCACACATACCAGGATGGTACAGGAGATGGGCGGGCTATTGAAAGTAATGCCTTTCATTGCCACAACATTATTTATCGTTGGACTTTGTTCCCTGGGTTTACCGGGCCTGAGTGGATTCGTTGCTGAGATGACCATCTTTGTTGGTTCCTGGAGTCATCCTGATAATTTCCATCGCATCGCCACCATCATCGCCTGCATGTCGATCGTAGTAACGGCAGTATACATACTCCGTGCAATCGGACAAACAGCGATGGGACCGCTTAAAGAAGAATACAGCACTTTAACCGATGCGAAATGGAATGAAAAAGCCGCTGTAATTGTTTTACTGGCAGGAATACTTGCCATAGGTATTGCTCCGGGTTGGTTGAACGACCTGGTAAGACCGGCTACTGAAATCATCACACAAAAAATCGGGGCAGTTAAATAACATGAACGAATTCTTTTCGATATTAAAACCTGAACTGCTGATCACGGCGATCATCTTTATTTTGCTTTTTGTAAAGATTACAAAAACAATGAAGACCAGCGCCCTGCTGCTACTCATCCAGGGTTTGTTACTATTGAATTTTGTTGGCGGATTTTTTTTCAACACAGAAGGAAACCTGTTTGGCGATATGTATTTCAGCAACCACCTGCTGATGATGCAAAAGAGTATTCTGAATCTGGCGGTATTTCTTATTTCCTTATTGTTTGCCAATTGCCTTCGCCACCACGAACACCTGCCTGAATATTTTATACTCATGTTGTCTGCCTTGCTTGGTATGTTTTTTATGATATCAAGCCAGAACATGCTCATGTTTTATTTGTCGCTTGAACTGGCAACGATTCCTGTAGCTGCCATGGCAAACTTCGACCTGGAGAAAAAGGCATCATCCGAAGCGGCAATGAAAATGATTTTATCGTCTGCTTTCTCTTCAGGTATCCTGCTATTCGGCATCTCTATGTTATATGGTGCAACCGGAACGATCAGCTTTAACGAAATTCCTTTTGCACTCGATGGAAGCGTATTAAATATTCTCATACTCGTTTTCATTTTCACCGCCTTTGCATTTAAATTATCAATAGTACCATTCCATTTATGGACCGCGGATGTGTATGAAGGGGCACCGATGGCTACTTCAGCATTTCTTTCTGTTGTATCAAAAGGTTCAGTGGCTTTCATATTCATCACTATGTTATATAAAGTGTTTCAGCCAATGAGCGAAACATGGTATAATATGCTGATCATTTTATCCATTGCAACAATGGTTATTGGTAACCTGTTTGCCATGCGCCAGCAAAATATAAAACGGTTCCTTGCTTTTTCATCTATTGCACAGGTAGGTTTTATTATGGTAGCTATCAGCAGCGGTTCGGCAAAAGGAATCAGCTCTGTAGTATATTTTGTGTTGATATATGTTTTTTCAAACCTGGCAGCATTTGGTGTTGCATCGGTGATTGCAACGCAATCGGGTAAAGAACGCATTGATGCATACAAAGGCTTGTATAAAACAAATCCATTTTTAAGCTGGGTGTTGGCGCTTGCCTTATTTTCATTGGCAGGTATTCCACCCACTGCAGGTTTTTTTGGAAAATTATTTTTAATCAGTGCCGGTGCCTTTAAAGCAAACTATGGTTACATCGCTTTTGTTGCACTCAACATGATTGTGTCTTTGTATTATTACCTGGTAATTGTAAGAGCCATGTTTATGGACCGGAACGAACAGCCTATTGAAAAAATTCATTTGCATCCTGCTAATAAGATCGGGTTGATTATTTGCGCTGGCGGTATTGTTTGCATTGGATTGATAAGCTGGATTTTTGATCATATACAATCACTTGTTGGATAAAGTACCTTGAAATAACGTACAAGTAATAAAGAACTGCAATGGCAATTAATAAAAATCACGAATTCGAAGAACTGGATGGCGTTAAATGCGGCATTGTAGAAAAGAATGTTACGCCGGAAAGAGCGGAATTTTTAAAATCACTGCTCGAATTCAATCGCTACACCGTAATGGTTGTTCCATCGCCTGCACCTAAAGCCGCACCTGCAAAGCCAGTTGCTGAAGGAGAAGTGGCAACGCCGGTACCAACACCTGAGCCTCCCAAAACTTTCACCGTTGGCGTAACGGATTATACTTTCAACAGCATTAATGCTATTTTCGGAAGATCATTAAAAACAAAAGATGGTCATGTTGTTACGCTTGCTTACTGGAATCAACAGGAAAACATAAGCAATGATGAAGTGCCGTACTTTGATAAAAAATAAGCTGTTCATCCTAATTTACTTTCAGCTTTTTAATAATAGAATTTATAACGGTACTTTCCAGTTTTTTATCTTTCAGGTATTTGTTTATTTCCTCCACCTGTTTTAAGCAATCAGCTTTCGATAGGTATCCTTTTAACGCAGCAGGTTGTTTGTATTTATCGAAGAGGTACAGGCAATACACTTCAAAATATGTTTTTGCTTTTTCATTATCAACATCAAGATAGGCCGTAGCAAAAGAATATCCGCCGGGCATATTTTCGATAGATATTTCTTTTAATTGCGCTGCTGCTTTTGTAAGCCATTCAGCAGCCTTTGTTTTATTTTTATTGCTTTTATAATAATCTGCAATTCTTGCATACAATTGAAAAAAAACATTGTTGCCATCTGATGATACATTCTTCCTGCCGTTTATTTCAAAACCAATTACCGGTTTGTAAGTTGTTTCAGCAAATTTCTCCAGTGGCGGTATTTCTTTTTTAGCGATCTCATCTGCTTTCATATTGGTCATAGGAAACACCCTGTACACAATTCCCTGCTGGATGCAGTGATCACCTAAATAATCAGAAGGTCTGCTCGAAAAATATATCGGGCGACGGTTAATGTTGCTTGTAATAATATCCAATTGCAAAAGATCACCAATGAATAAATAAGAATTCAAATCAAATTCTATCCGGTCATTCATAGTTTTAATACTGCTGATCTTATTAAATTCTTGGTTATTCAATGGTATGTAAACAGTCTTTTGCGGATAATAGATAATGCGTTGATCGTTGTTGTTTGCTTTTACTATACTATCCCTGTTTGCAAAAATCATTTGTAAGCTGGATGTAAAACTCATCGGAACAGTTGAAGAATCATTTTTTTCTTCATCTATGTAACAAATGTCTGAGCGCTCATCTCCATAAAACGCAGCGGGCGTTTTAAATAGCACAACATTTTTTTTCTTCAGCATATCTGCATACACCGGTAATCCTAACATGGATAAATTAATAACAGCTACATCTTTCCTGAAATTTTCTTTCTCCTGCACATACCATAACTGGTACGTATCATTGTCGCCATAGGTAAACAAAATTGCATTGCTGTCGCAGGAGTTTAAATAATTTTTCGCCTGCTGTGCATAAGGTTCAGCAAGATTTGCCTTATTAATAAAGGTCCGGGCTTTTTCCTCTTCCATGGAAAGCAGCATCTGCATATATCCATGCATGGTTTCGTTGAATTTTTTCAGGTAAATATTTCCAACCAGTGTTTTATATGAAGGGTTCTGCTGCAGTAAGCGATCGTAAACATCAACAGATTTATTAATAGCTTTTACTACTCTTTCTATTCTTATCGGCGAAGGCATTTGAATGCGTCCCAGTTTTATTTGTGTGGTATCGCCTGAAATTCCATTCCCTCCCTGCTGATACCATAAAAAGGTTCCGGCCAGGTAAGAGTAAGCCCTGGCTAATCCTTCCAGTAACGTATCTGATAATACGGGTTGATCTATAAAATCATTGATCATGTCTCTTTCCCATCCATCGTAGCCATGATACCTGCAACGTTCATAATCGTTCCAGTTGTACAATGCCTGGTTGTTTAAGTAGGTTGCAATTTTTTCATCAGTATCACTATTGTCATATTGTTTACTGTATTGCGAGGATAGATCTGTGTATGATTTACTTGCCACTCCCCAATATAATTTTTCGCTGAGTACACTGTCTTTCTTTTCCCTGTTCACCTGTTGTACAAACCAGCCTCTTTTCTTTTTCGCAAAGCTGGTGAAGTTGTCGTAATTGTTTTCAACGCGGTAATGACTAAAAAAGTTTTTTAAAACAACTGGGTAAGACGGAAGATTATCCTGGCCAATAGCATGAAATTGCAGGAAGAGAATCAGCACCAGGGAAATTATTTTATTCATAACATCAGGGTTGGTCAAAAAAAAAGGAACCCTAAAGTTCCTTTACAATATTACAATTCGTTCAATGAATATCAGCTAATTTTTTCAAGCACCAGTTTCTTTACATCTTTCAATGCAATACGTTCCTGGCGCATGTCGTCTCTGTAGCGAATGGTTACCGTCTGGTCTTCTTTTGTCTGGTGATCAATAGTAACACAAAACGGTGTACCTATTGCATCCATTCTCCTGTATCTTTTTCCTATGGTGTCTTTCTCTTCGCAAAAGCACATGAAACTTCCCTTGCATTCATTCAATAATTCTTTTGCTATTTCCGGCAAGCCATCTTTTTTAATTAAGGGCAGGATAGCCAGTTTTGTAGGTGCAATCTTTGGTGGTATTCTTAACACAACACGACTGTCTTCTGTTCCGTCTTCTTTGGTCCATTTTTCATTTGCATAAGCAAGGCTTAATACGGTGAGGAACAACCTGTCTAAACCTACGGAAGTTTCAACAACATACGGTGTATAATTGCCATACGGTTTTCCTTCTTCATTCAGATCATTATCGTAGTACTGAATTTTTTTCTTGCTGAATTTTGCATGCTGGGTAAGATCAAAGTCGGTTCTGCTGTGAATGCCTTCCAGCTCTTTCCAGCCAAAAGGAAATTCAAATTCAATATCCAAAGCGGCATCTGCATAGTGCGCCAGCTTAACGTGGTCGTGGAAACGAAGTTTGGCAGCAGGAATACCAATGCTTTCATGCCATTTTTTTCTTTCTTCTTTCCAGTAATTGTACCATTCCATTTGTGTGCCTGGGCGAACAAAGAACTGCATCTCCATCTGTTCAAATTCACGCATACGGAAAATAAACTGCCTTGCAACAATTTCATTCCTGAATGCTTTTCCCGTTTGTGCAATGCCGAAAGGAATTTTCATTCTTCCTGTTTTCTGAACATTTAGAAAATTTACAAAAATTCCCTGTGCTGTTTCAGGCCTTAGGTAAACTATATTATCTCCTTCATTTTCGGAAGCCACTGCACCAAATTCAGTTGAGAACATAAGGTTGAACTGCCGAACATCTGTCCAGTTGCAGGTTTTACTTATACCGCATTTTATCTTGTTGTCTTCAATTAATTTTTTTAATCCTGCATAATCATCTTTTCCAATCAATGCTTCCATTGATGTAATGATTGCTTCTGCCTCAGTTGTTTTCCCCGCTTCTTTCAATTCATCTGCAAAGCCTTCGATCAAATGATCTACACGGTATCTTTTTTTACTGTCTTTGTTATCGATCATCGGATCACTGAAATTATCTACGTGACCGCTCGCCTTCCACACAGTTGGATGCATAAAAATAGCCGCATCAATACCAACAATATTTTCGTTGAGTTGCGTCATACTTTTCCACCATTCGTCGCGGAGGTTTTTTTTCAGTTGCGCACCCATCTGGCCATAATCATACACAGCGCTTAGTCCGTCGTATAATTCAGATGATTGAAAAATATAACCGTACTCTTTACAATGAGAAACCAGTTCCTGGAATAAATTAGATTCGTTTGCCATGGGCGCAAAGATAATAGATGATGGGGGATGAATATATGGGTATTGCTGTTTTTTTAAACGCGGCTTGCAGGAATGGCAAAATCTGAGGTGATGATGCATTGCTTTTCGCTTCTGTTACAAGGCTACAGCGCATACCTTTGCAGTTAATGTTAGCTGCATGATTTCCGACGAAAAAATCAGGGAAGTAAAATCACAGATCGCCAGGGGAAAGCCTGCAGGAGAGGTGTGGGAAGAAATGAAACAGGAAGGGTATAGCCGGGACGATTACAGCGTTGTATTGAATTGAAGAAAAAAGATATGCGCTCCTGGTTCCTGGTTACGGGCATCCTATTCCTGGTGGGAGCGCTGGTATTTTCAGCAAAAGAGGAAAAGCTGGTGAACAATATAAGCGTTAAGCTGTTTTCCATTGCCGGGTTATCATTCATCAAATATTACTGGCCGATGAAAAAGAAGCAATATGAGGAAATGGATTAAAATAGTGATGGTAGCGTTTTTTGTAAACGGCTGTGCTCATCAACAGCAACCTAAGGTAACGGAAAGAAGTATTTATTTCTGGAAATCTGTTTTTAAAGTTTCTGATGATGAAAAAAAGAAATTTCACAGGCTCGGTATTACCAGCATTTACCTGAAATATTTTGATGTTGCCTGGAATGAGCATCTGAAACAACCGGTTCCTGTAGCGCAGGTAAATATCATTGATACAGGATTTTTGCATGAAGTAAAAATAGTTCCGGTGGTGTTTATTACCAACGAATGTTTACAGAAGATACAGCCGGAGGCATCCGATAGCCTGGCCGAAAATATTCACCGTTTAATTGGAAAAATAAGCGGCTTGTATAATGTACATGCACGGGAAGTACAAATTGATTGCGACTGGACTACAAACACGAAAGAACAATATTTTTTATTACTGCAGAAGATAAAGGAACTAAATGCGGATAAAATATTGTCGGTAACCATTCGGCTGCACCAGGTGAAATATATTTCAAAGTCGGGTGTACCGCCTGCCGACCGGGGAATGCTGATGTGTTACAATATGGGTAATTTGAAAGATCCGGATGCCGGTAATTCTATTATTGATGTACAGGAAAGTAAAAAATACCTGGCCAATCTTACAGGCTATCCATTGCCGTTAGATGTTGTGTTTCCACTATTCAACTGGAAGGTATTGTTCCGGAATAACAATTACGCCGGCCTTATTCAGCAGTTACCCGATTCATTGCTATATCCTCCCGTAGCGAAGAAGATTGATAACAGGTATATTATCCAGGCAGATACTTCACTGGCCGGATATACATTTATTAAAAATGATGTGTTACGAACTGAAGAAAGCAATTACCCTGTTGTGATGGATGTTGCTGCTTTGGTTAATAAAAAGATAGCCGGCGATTCGTTACGTGTTGCTTTGTATCATCTTGATTCTATAACTTTAAGTAAATACAGTATTCATGAAATTGAAGATTTTTATAACAGCATTCATTAGTATGCTGGTTGTAAGTTTCCCTGCAAATATTATCGGCTGCGGACCCGAGGCTGAACCGTACGATTATTTCATCTCTTTTTTCAGTAAAGATGTATTGTCTGGTAATGAATACAAATCATTTTTTTTTACCCGCTATAGTGTTGTATATGATAACCAGGAATTGGCCACACCGGAAGAGCAAATTGTGAAAGAATGGGTTGCTTACTGTAAAGAAAAAGTTACGTATGAAGATGCGATGAGTTTTGTAATGGGATCAACAGCAGCCTATGTAGCAAACTGCAAGGCTGTGCTGGATAAAAAAATAAAAAGAAGTAGTGTAGATTCTGTACACAACAGTATGAAAGATTACCTGTTGAAGAAAAAAGACAGGCAGGCAATTGATTACCTGCTGTACGCTAAAACAATTGAACCTTATGTAACCGGGGGAGAGTATAATCCGTGGGATATGGTAAGAAGAGATAGCATCGCCATGGCTCAATTGATTGAAGAAGGAATACAATTAAGAAAGACTGCAACAACTGATTTCTTTAAACTAAAATATGGCTACCAGGTAGTACGGCTTGCGCATTACAGCAGGAGATATGAAGAAGCGATAAAATGGTACGATGAATATATTTTGCCCTGTAATACTGTGAGTATCTTACAGGACCTCTGTTTGTCGTTAAAAGCCGGGGCACTGCACAATACAATGCATAACGATGAGGCAGCTTATTTATTCAGTAAAACATTTTCCGCAACAAGCGTTAAACGGGTATCTAATTACTATGGTTTTAGTTGGAGTGCAATTAGTGTGCAGGATAGAGAAGCGAGCCTGAAGCTTTGTAAATCAGATAAAGAGCGGGCGGATCTGCTTGCTTTATTTGCTTTAAACAGTACGGCGAATGAAATGGCAACCCTGAAGCAGGTGTATGGGATTGATCCGCAAAATAAAATCATGGAGACACTGGTGTTGAGAGAGGTGAATAAAATAGAAGAAAAATATCTTACCCGGTTATTGAACGAGAAGAAAGGCCGTAATGGTTACTACATGTGGTATGATGAAACAATAGATACGTTGAGTGGAAGAAACTGGTCGGCCGCCCTGGCTGAATTTACGCACCAGGTGGCTGCTGATGCTAAAGTAAGTAATCCCGCATTTTATGAAACTACTGCTGCGTATGCTTTCCTGATGGCACAGGATGTTGTGAACACGCAGGAATGTATTGCATCCGCCAGGAATTTACATCCCTCTGATCAATTAAAAGATCAGCTTCAGCTTACAGATATTTTGTTAATGGTAAATAGAAGCAAAAAAATTGATGCTGCATTTGAAGCTGAGTTTCTTCCCAAACTGCAATGGCTGCAAATGAAGACATCACTTGAAAATGAAAGTGAGATTTCACGTACTGATTGGAGATCGTTTTACCGTGGGTTGATGTATTGGATCATTGCAGACCGGTATCATCAGCAGGGAGAGCTATATAAGGAAATGCTGGCGATAGGAAATGCTAACTGCTTCCCCGGAGATAACTGGCAGAATTGGAGTGAACTGAATTTTTTGCATACAAAACTGGAGAGCGCAGATGTAGAAAAATTATATTCTCTAATGGCTGCTCAAAAGAAAACTCCCTTTGAAGCATATCTCGTAAAATGGAATGTGATTACCTTAAAAGATATTATCGAATTTGCAGGAACAGCCCACCTGAGAGAATTTCATTTTGATAAGGCCATTGAATGGTTTAAAAAAGACAGCAGCGCATTGGTAAAAATTGAAAAATCGCCGTTCATTGAATTGTTATACGACCAGGATCGGGCATTTGAAGCGGAAACAGGAACCATGTCGAAACTGGAATTTGCCAGGGAGATGTTGCGGTTACAGAATTTGTTAACAACGGATAAGGCGAATGCTTCCACCTATTATTATAAAATGGCGTTGGGATTGTATAATATTACTTACTACGGCCATTCGTGGGAGTTAGTACAATATTATCGCACCGGTGATGACGGGTATTCTATTCCGTTGGATGCCAACAAGGCACAGCGGGAATATTATGGCTGTTTTACGGCACATGATTATTTTAAAAAGGCGAAGGAACTTTCTAACGACAAAAATTTTAAGGCGAAATGTTTGTTCATGATGGCAAAATGTGCCCAGAAGCAATTGCGTATGCCGAAATACAGTGATCCGGAAAATGCGGCGCAAACAATACCGGGGTACGAAACCGGCGACAGTTACAATAGGAAATTTACACACAGCAAATATTTTCCTGAGTTTGTACGGGATTATGGCAATACAAAGTTTTTTAAGGAAGCCTATAACAGTTGCAGTTACCTGCGTGATTTTATTAAAAAGAAAAAATAGTAATTGGTCTGTAAAGAAATGCGATTATTTTTTTTCCAGTACCAGTACCACTTTATTAAAATCTGCTGAAGTATTGATTACTTTTCTGAAATCCTCGAACCGGCTTACCGGGTAGGAGATAGATTTATAAAATTCATGAATATCTACGGTAAGTATATTTCCTTTTATTGTATAGGTTGAAACAAAACCCATTGATCCATCCTTGTCGACCACATTAAGATTAATATCGTTCGGATTTACAATATTGTAGCCGGAAGGAATGGTAAAGTTTATTACCCTGTCTTCAATATGCGGATAATCCATTAATACCGGCAGCATACGTTTTTTCTCCTGGTATAACTGAACCTGCTGACCGATCATTTCTCCGAGCTTCACGAGTATTTTTTTGCCGGCATTTTCAGTTAAGCCCCCGGTTACAATATCTGCTGAAAGAAATAACGGATTGTCTTTTATCCCGTCTGCCATCGAAACGTTTTCTACTTTTATATTGGTAATATTATCGCTGGCTCCAACAGATTTGAAAATTTCTTTTGATACTTCTTCCTGTTTGTCTTTTGGTAAATAATTATAGATGGGGCGGTAATTTGACGCTGCATATCCCGACCAGCTTTCTTTAACATGCATAAGCAATGAATCAAGGTTGTCATTAAATTTTACGTCAACATTCATATTGGTAAAATTCTTCTCTAAAGGTTGCAACGGTATTGTATCGAAACTTGCAATGGCAGTTTTAAATTCTCCCAACGACGTACTCTTTAAAAACAAGCCACGTGTGCCACCGAAATACGGATTATGGAAAGGGTATCTGTATGAAATGTCAATGGGATCCATAAAATTTCCCGTTGCAGGAAAATACAAGATCAGGTCATCTATTAAATGATAATTTTCAAAGGTCTCATCAATTTGCAGGTCATTGCGCTTACTGGGAAACACGATCTGGGATTTTAGCCCGGCTTTCTCCAGCAAACCAACAAATAATTTTGTTACACCAAACCTGCTGCCGATTTTTGTTTTTACTATATGTTCAATCTTATCCGCATCTTCACTGAGTGCATTTTCATCTGAGCTGATATTATTTTTAATGTAGTCTTCAATGGTTATAATTTTCATATCATCACTGTCGTCATCTTTGATTTTTATTTGTTTGTAGAATTTTTCTACTGCTTTAGATTCAGCGCCATCTAACGTGTAATAATTGTTGTACACATTTTTGGCCAGTTCACTCCAGGTATTCATGCGTACATTTTTATCCTTGTTCAGGTTGTAAGAAAGTTTGTACTGAACATTTGTTTCATACGGTACTGCCGATGCGTATCTTTCCTGGTCGTAACCGGAAATATCATTTGCCGTTGCAGTTACAATTCTCTTCCCATTGATAACGGTATCGTTACCGGCAATAAAACCATTATAGCCTTTCACGGTAAAGATCAGGTAGTCGGGAACAATTAAGGTAAAGCTTGCTTTTTCAAACGGCGTTTTTCCGGAAAGGAACACCTCTACACCAAAAGTTGCTACCGGCCTTTTCTGATGAACAACATATTCAATTTCGCTGCCTTTTTCTATTCCTTCCAATGCAAATTTTTTGTAGCGTTTTCCATCTTCTTCTGCATCCAGGATTTTGTCGGATGCGAGGTTCACTACATTGCCATTTGGTTGACGGGTGCGTGCTTTAATTTCAATTACTTCAGTGTTGTTGGGAACGTATATGTATATCTTATTGTACATTTCTACTCCGTTCTCATCATTCAATTTCATTAGTCGCCTGGTGTAGGTGTGGATGAACATTTCTTTATTGTCATCAGCCTTGTATTCATGCACTCTTTCTTCTTCCAGGATTACCGCACTTTCTTTTTCATTTCCTGGTTTTTCCCGGTGCGATGTAAATGTTGCATCCCATTTAGGATAATAGTCCTGCGCTATTACCGATACCGATAACAACAATAAACAAACTGGCAGTGTGATTTTAAGCATTGATTTCATATTTACGGTTTGAGCTGGTATGATAATTTTATTTTTTTTCAAGAACAACAACTTCTTTATAATACGACTGTAGTGCTTTCATTGGTTTATTCCATTCTGCAAAATCAGACGGCATAACCAGTAACTTTTTTATTTTAACTTCCTGTGCCGCTATCACTTTCCTGTTTTCTGTTTTGTAATACATATTTATTTGAACAAGATCATTCTCAAAACGGTAGTTAGCCGGAAGGTAAGATACCTGGTAGCCATCGGGGATATTCAGGATGTGGTATTGATTGAGGCTATAAAGGAAAAAGTTTTCGATGGGCACTTTTCTTTTCGCTGTGTCTATAACTGTATTTTCAAGAAGTTTTTCCAGGTTCAGGTTAATGTAGTATTCATTGCCTGCCTTTTTGCTGTAACCGGGTATGTTGAAATCGGCACTGATAACAGCAATATTATTTTCCGGGCTAACTTTGTTTATGTTGTATTTGCCAAGAATAAATTTATTACTGCCTTTACTCATTCTTTTGTTTACATATTCTTTCGCTGAATTTTCATCCCTGTATAACAGAGAACTGTACACGTCTTTTCCAAAATAGCCATCATAGCTTACCGATTCATAACCATTGATGCCGGTTTCACTGATATTGATAAACGTACTGTCTGTTATAGTACTCTTTTCAGCCGGTTGAACCGGCACCGTTAATATTTTGTACTGGTTTTCATCAATGCTTACCAACGCCTGTTTTCCCTGTATCATTTCAGGGGGCATATCATAAGTGGCATTTGGATCCGTTCCATCAAAGAACATCCAGGTATCATTGATCCATGCAGTTGAGATCATGTGATTGTCTACAATCGGTAAAGGTGTTTCGGTATAGGTATAGGGGAGCGTCCTGGTGCCAATCCAGGTGTAATAAGCTTTAATACCAGCCATTCTCATCATTTGTGTAATGATGCTGCTCATGTCTTTACAATCTCCATATCTCTTAGCGCAAATTTCTTTGGCTTGCCGCGGACGAAATCCTTCCAGCCCGTTTTCAAAGGCCACATACCGCACATGATTTTGCACCCACTGGTATATTTTTATGGCTTTTGTTTTTTCTTCTGTAATACCATTTATTAATGAATCCACTATTTTTTTTAATTCCGGGTCTGGTACGGTATTCAAATCTTTTATGAAACTATAATTCCACTTATATAAGTTTTCTATTGAGTTAAAAAATGGTTCTTCCTTATTATTTTGTGTGTAAGCGGTAACATAGAAAATAATATGCGGCATAAAATACCTGTAATTGGGTGCATTGGAATAGTATTCAACAGGCTTCGCATTTTTTACAGTCCATTTATAGATTGTTTCCTTTTTCTTTTTTTCTTCTGAAAAAGTGAAGAAATTTCCCGGATCATTTTTTACCAGGTAATTTATTTTGATATCGTTTGGAACGATCAATGTAAACGTAGCATTTACGATGGCTACATAGGAAGGCAAATAAAAAAAAGAAAGCAGGTGTGCATCTTTATTGTACTGTGTATAATCAACATGGGCTATTGCATGCTGAACAAGGCCCGGGAAGTCGAAAACAGTTTCATGCAGATCATCATAAAAAACATTATCACCGGGATTGCGAATCGTTTTTGTATCGGTAACCTTTAAGGTTTTGTATTTATTTCCGGAAGGAATTTTTGTATATGCACTTAGTTCTGTGAGGGTATCGTAGCTACTGTGGAAAATACTGTACCTGCTGTACCTGCTGGCATTTTTATCGCTGAGTACCATCATTTCTACGGTATTTTTCATTTCTGATGCTGGCCCAGCGTCTGATACAAACAGCCTGATTTCCCTGTTGTATGATGTGTACACAAATTCTTCGGAAGGAAAATCCTTTACAATTTCTTCTGTTGTTTGCGCTGTTGCCATTGAATGGATGAACAATGTGTACAACAGCCATTTTATTCTTTGTTTCATACTATACAGCATGCTTTAAATGGAATTTAAAAATTACTCAGCATGCACAAGGCTTCCATACCGGTAAATATGGGTTTTCTTTAATTTACCCTGTTCATCATAATATTTACATACACCATGCTTGTCGTTGTCGTAATAATTCTCTTCTCTTTCAATTTTTCCATTTGGGTAGTAATATTTACATAACCCATGAAGATTCCCTGCCACATAATTTTCATCCTCCCATAAATTTCCATTGGAATAATAAACTTTTGCATTACCATCAGGGTAGCCGGCAATGCGGAAACTCGACGTGTACAGTTTGCCGTTAGCGTAGTAAATTTTCCTTTCCCCTTCTGATTCATTATTAATAAGCTCGGTTGTCATGCTCACCTGGCCATTCGGATATTTTGCAATTATTTTTCCCCCTTCTCCTTTAACAGGAACAGGTGTGCATAATACCCCTGGTTTTTCTTCATACTGGTAACTTACCACTACTCCGGATTTATAATTGAATTTTATCGCCACATCATTTTTATCAGTATAAATAATGTTTGATTCCGGTTTATTTTTTTTGTAAACAATTATCTTGTCGATATTTCCATTAGATAAATAAATTTTGTTTTCACCTTCCTGTAAATTGTTCTTATAATTTTCCTCTCTTTCGGGTTTGCCATTTTCAAAATAATATTTCCATAGTCCTGTTTTTTCGCCATCCTTGTAAGCACCTTCTACCATAGGCTTGCCTCCGTAATAGTACGAACGGTAAATGCTGTCTGGTTCATCATTTTTGTAATAGATGATGGCAGAAACAGATCCGTCGAAAAAGTAAAAAGTATAGGGTCCATTCAGCAGGTAGTGATCGTACGTTGCAGATGATTTGATTTTTCCATTTGGATATTTGTAAATAAGCGGGCCTTTGCCTTTAATTAAATTATTTACACTTAGTTCCTTTCCTGTAGAATCAAATTGCGTAATACTTTTTACCCAGCCATTAGAATAATATGTTTCACTGCTTAAATGATTCCCCGGCTCATATTGTTCTGAGAATCCCGAAAGTTCGCCATTAAGATAATATTCGGTGGAAGTGAGATCTCCCATGGCATTGGAAAATAAAAATTTCTGTTGCCGATCGCCTTCAACTTTCCATCCTTCACCACTTACTTTTCCATTTGCATAAAAACTCTTTGAATAACCATCTTCCTCATCATTTGAATAATTTGAAATTTCCCTGGGTTTGCCGGAGGCATAAAAAGATTGTAATGGGCCATCCTGAATTCCATTCTTCCAATTGGATACTTCATTTACTTTTCCCGTACTGTAGTAAGAAGTGTACGTTCCATCTTTATACCCTTCTTTGTTATAATACCCTTCTGCTGTTTTAATGCCATCAGGAGAATAAAATACAATGTTTGTACCGCCTTTACTTGTTGTAGTGGTTGAAATTATTTTCCCTTCTTTATTGTAAAAATTAATTTCTTTTAATTTTCCCCTGTCGTACAAAACATCCTGGTAAATTTTTCCGTCATCATCATAGCTCTCACATTTTCCATCAATTTTTTTCTTATAGTAAGTGCCCTTTATACTTAATGCACCATTGGGATGATATTCGGTAAACTCACCGGTGATATCATTATTCAGGTAAGTTGTTTTTTCGGAAATGGTTCCGTCTTCATAATAGGTTGTCCATAAACCCTGTCGTTCACCGTTTTTAAATTCACCGGTTAAATACAGTTTGCCCGATGAAAAAAAGCTTTTGTAGGTTCCTTCAGCCTTGTCGTTTTTATAATTTGTTTCATAACTGATGTTGCCATTGGAGTAGTAGGTTCGGCTCATTCCCCCTAATTTGTCATTCACATAATTCTCTACATTGGTTAACCTGCCTTTAAAATCATAATACCGGTGTTCGCCGTTTTTCAGATCATCGGTATAATTACCGGTACTTTTTAAATTGCCATTATAGAAATATAAGGTTGCCATCCCGTTTAATTTTCCTTTCCGATAGGTTTCGGTGAATGATTTAATACCGTTGTCGAACCATCCTTCACTGAACCCATCAGCATCTCCATCCTTCCAGTTAGATTTCTCTTTTATTTCGCCATTTGCATAATAATAAGTCCACGGGCCTTCTTTATTCCCTGAATTATTTAATGTTCCGGCAGCTTTCAGTACGCCATCGTTATAGTAATATTCCCAGTAGCCTACCGGTAATGGATCTTTATCTTTAGTGAGTTTGCCTTTTCCTAAAACAACCTGGCCGTTGTGTATATAATTCACTTCCGTATTTTCCCGTTGAGTAAAATCCAATACCTGTGTGGTTTTAACCTGGTTCAGGTATGCTGTGGCATTGTCAATAAAAACATCTTTTGCTTTTTTATTTTTTTTGTTCCAATTGTCTATTTTTTCATTTTTCAGCCCGGAAAAAATCAGGAATATCATTGCTTCAAAATCATCGTCTTTCATTATTTTAATAAATAAAGGCGCATAGAATTGCATACAGAATCCTTTATCATTTTTATTGTATTCAAGTTTCTCATCTACCACCTGGATTTGTCGTACAATGTTATCTTCAAGATCGGCCTTCAGTTTATATTTTGTATCAAGGGCCAGTTTAGATAGTAAGATTTCCTGTTGTTCACTGAAATTGTCTTCCTTACTTCGAACTGCATTTTTTACATACTCCATCACTTCATCATCTGCCTTTGAAATACTGCTCAGGGCATTCACAACATTAATGTAGTATTTCCCGGAAGGAGCGATCATCAGGTAAGTTTGATAGGCGAGTAGTGCAGCTACCAGGTTACCTTGTAACATATTAACCCTGCCCAGGTAATAATGTGCGGAAGCATAGTATGGATTAATAAGCAAACAGCGTTGCATACATTTCTTTACTTCATCATATTTTTTTAATTTATAGTTTACGATCCCTTCATTGAAATGTAAGATGTAGGATTGTGGATTTTTTGCCAATCCTTCCCTGTACAATTGTAAGGCTTCCTCTTCCCTGTTTAATTCATCCAGTGAATTGGCCGCCTGCATACTGAATGTTGCATATCGTTGCGGAAAAAGTTTCATTCCAAGCTTTGCATATTCGATGGATTTTTCGAACTGGCTGTCGGAATAGCAACTGAAACTTAATTCATACAAGGCGTTTACGTAATTGGTATCGCTGCGGTCTATCTTCTGGTATTCTGCAATTGCTTCCTTGTATTTCATGTCGTCGTGCAGTTTCGAACCGTTTTGAAGAATTTCACCGCTATTAAGGAGAGGATTATTTGATTGGCTATAACAATTGTTGAATATAAATACTACAAAAGCCAATACGAGAAAAAAAAGTTTTCTGATGATACGGAGCATTTGATACTTTTTACAGTTAATAATGTTCTTATAAAAATAAATTTTTATCCATTAAAAATCTACATTTTAAAAAACAGATACGGGATATTTTTTAATAAAATGACGGAACATGCGGTGACGGGTTGCAATAAAAAACAACGCCACCTGGTGAGGTGGCGTTATATTAAATGGTACTTATCTAACGATGATTAGCTGCATCCAAGACTGTTTCCGCAATTCAGGCATTTATAACAAGTGCCGCTGCGAACGGTAATATGACCACAGGTATTACATGCCGGCGCATCTCCCTGCATTGATTTATTTGCCTGGCTTACCGCATCCATGCTGGCAACCGGTTTCGTTGCATAAGCTGTGGATCTGTGTGCTTTTACATTTTCCGGTTGTTGTGAAGAGGTGCCTGTAACACGTACTTCACTTAAATCAGGTTTGCGTTCGCCAATAGTTGGAGATTCCATATCCCAATCTTCGTTGCCGGTATTCATTACTTCCGGTTTGTCGAGTACGTGAACCAGGTCATTTCTGCCCAGGTATTCATACGCCAGTGAACGGAACATGAAATCAATAATAGAAGTTGTTGTTTTGATATTCGGATGATCTACCATTCCTGCAGGTTCAAACCTTGTGAATACAAATTTCTCAACATACTCTTCCAATGGAACACCATATTGTAAGCCGATTGAAATGGCAATTGCAAAACAGTTGAGCATACTACGCATGGTTGCTCCTTCTTTTGCCATATCAATGAAGATCTCACCTAAAGTTCCGTCGTTGTATTCGCCTGTGCGGAGAAATAGTGCCTGGCCGTTGATCTTTGCTTTTTGTGTGAATCCACGACGTTTTGCCGGTAATGCTCTTCTTTCAACAATCATGGCCAACTGGCGTTTCAGCGAAGTGTCGGCACTACTTTGTACACGTTTGTTCATTTCTTCCAGTAATTCCTCGATAGTGAGTTTACTCATATCTACAATGGAGCTCTGGATAGCGGGTGTTTCGGCAACGGCCTCTTCAGTGGTAGTTTCTTTTTTCTTTTTATCTGATTTATTGCTGAGCGGCTGGCTGAGTTTGGAACCATCACGGTAAAGTGCACACGCTTTTAATCCCAGTTCCCAGCTCAGGCGATAGGCATCTGCAATATCTTCTATCGCAGCTTCATTAGGCAGGTTGATGGTTTTGCTGATGGCACCGCTTAAGAAAGGTTGTGCCGCAGCCATCATGCGAATATGACCATGTGCATGAATATACCTTTCACCGGTTGCACCACATTTATTGGCACAATCAAATACCGGCAGGTGTTCTGATTTCAGGTGAGGAGCTCCTTCAACCGTCATCGTTCCACATACATAGATATTGGCTGCATTGATTTCTTTCTCCGTAAAGCCCAGCGCTTCCAGCAAACTCCAGCCGAAATCATTGTATTGGGCGGCAGTAAATCCTAAACGTTGTAAACAGGCTTCTCCAAGTGTGTACACATTGAAAACAAAACCAATTTCAAAAGCACTGCCCATTGCCGCATTCAGCTTGTCGATCTCTGCAGGTAAAAATCCTTTTTCACGGAGCGTATCTTCATTGATGTAAGGTGCACCTTTCAATGTAGCATGTCCTTTGGCATAGTTTACGATATCTTCTATTTGCTTTTCGCTGTATTTAAGATTACGTAATGCCTGCGGTACACTTTGATTAATGATTTTGAAATAACCACCACCACTCAGTTTTTTAAATTTAACCAGGGCAAAATCCGGTTCAACACCGGTAGTATCACAATCCATTACCAGTCCAATGGTTCCGGTTGGTGCAATTACCGTTGTTTGTGCATTCCTGTAACCGAATTTTTCTCCTAACTGTACGGCATCATCCCATGCTTTTGTTGCCGCCTTTAATAAATAATCAGGGCAATATTTAGCATCAATACCTTTTGGTTTTATTTCAATTCCTTCATAGGCATCCATGGCATCATAGGCGGCAGCACGATGGTTGTGCATTACACGCAACATATGATTTTTATTTTCTGCATATTTATCAAATGTGCCCAGGAAAGCAGCCATTTCTGCAGAGGTTTTATAGGCAATGCCCGTCATGATCGCTGTAATAGCGCCTGCAATTCCTCTTGCATCTTCGCTATCGTAGGCAATACCGCTTACCATCAGCATGCTGCCGAGGTTAGCATAACCCAAACCTAATGTTCTGTAATCATAGCTCAATTGCGCTACTTCTTTGGATGGGAATTGCGCCATCAATACAGAGATTTCCAAAACAACAGTCCATAGTCTGCAGGTATATTCGAAGCCCGGTACATCAAAAGTGTTATTGGCTTCATCGAAGAAACGACGCAGGTTTACACTGGCCAGGTTGCAGGCTGTGTTGTCTAAGAACATGTATTCGCTGCATGGATTGGAAGCCCTGATCGGACCGCCTTCCGGGCAGGTATGCCATTCATTGATCGTAGTATCGTATTGAGTTCCGGGATCTGCACAACGCCATGCCGCATAATTGATCTGGTCCCACAATTCCTTTGCTTTCACTTTTTTCATGGTGCGGCCATCACCTCTTGCTTTTAATTCCCATTCACCGTTTTCATCTAAAACTTTGAAGAATGCATTCGGGATACGAACAGAGTTGTTACTGTTTTGTCCGCTTACCGTACGATACGCTTCTCCTTCATAATCGCTGGGATACCCGGCTGCAATCAATGCTGCTACTTTATCTTCTTCTTTTAGTTTCCAGTTTACAAAATTTTCAATTTCGGGGTGATCCAGGTCGAGGCAAACCATCTTTGCTGCCCTGCGTGTTGTACCACCGCTCTTAATCGCACCTGCTGCACGGTCACCAATTTTCAGGAAACTCATCAATCCGCTTGATGTGCCACCGCCACTCAATTTTTCTCCTTCTCCGCGAATGCTGCTGAAATTTGTTCCAACACCGCTACCATATTTAAAGATCCTTGCTTCTCTAACCCAGAGGTCCATGATACCGCCTTCATTTACCAGGTCATCATCCACGCTTAAAATAAAGCAGGCATGAGGTTGAGGACGTTCATAAGCGGAAGTTGATTTTTTTAGTTTGCCGTCTTTTGCATCTACAAAATAATGTCCCTGTGGTTTTCCGGTAATACCATACACTTCGTGTAATCCGGTATTGAACCATTGCGGACTGTTGGGAACACAAGCCTGGTTTAGAATGGAGTAAACAAGTTCTTCATAAAATACCTGGGCATCTTTTTCAGAAGCAAAATAGTTGTAACGTTCGCCCCAAACCCTCCAGCAATGTGCCATACGGTGTGCAACCTGTTTTACTGAGGTTTCACGACCAAGCGTACCATCGGCCTGTGGCACACCGGCTTTCCTGAAATATTTTTGTGCGAGAATATCTGTTGCGATCTGGCTCCACTGTTTCGGTACTTCCACGTTGTCCATTTGAAATACCACTTCACCTGTTGGATTTTTAATAACAGAGGTTCTGTAATCGTATTCGAACATATCGTAAGGACTTACGCCGTCTTTGGTAAACTGGCGGCCAAAACCGAGGGCTTTCTGAGGTTGTTTTTTATTTGCCATAGTTTATTGTATTAATAGTTAGTAAGGTTATTTTTAGGTTAAATACTCAATCCTGAGGGAGAGCGAAAATATCCCTTGTATTTCAACTTTTGAACCGGTTTCTATCCACAGAATGGGGAGAAAATATGTTAATAAATCCTCAACTCAATTCCACATTGCATTTCATCAGTTTTGCACTTTTTGTGGAAAGAATAAATTTTTTTTGAGTGAAAAATTATTGTAGTAATAGAAAGCAAAGTACCCACTATTTTTAGGGCGAAGCAATTTATCTTTAATTAAAATACGGTTAAAAAATGAGAGTCGTAATTCAGAGGGTAAATGAAGCATCAGTAACAATTGAAAACAAGCTGAAATCAGCTGTTAATAAAGGATTACTGGTTTTGGCAGGCATTGAAGAAAATGATGGCGCAGAAGATATTGAATGGTTAAGTAATAAAATTGTTCAGTTAAGAATTTTCAATGATGAAAATAACATTCCAAACCTGTCGGTTAAAGATATTGACGGAGATATCCTCGTTGTTAGCCAGTTTACGTTACACGCATTGACGAAAAAAGGGAATCGCCCCAGTTACATACGGGCTGCAAAACCGGGTATAGCCATTCCATTGTATGAAGCGTTTATTCAACAGTTGGAAAATGATCTTGGTAAAAAAATACAAACCGGAACCTTTGGTGCAGATATGAAAGTTGCATTAATAAACGACGGCCCGGTAACAATATGGATAGACAGTAAAAACAGGGAGTAAATAAGACACGAATGGCTTAAACACAAATTTTACGAATACTGTATTCATGATTTAATAGACATTTAAATCGAAGAAAAAACTATATGAATTTCGAGAAAAATACAGGTGGCAATTATTTACATCAGCACTTACTTAAGATAATTTTGGCGAAAAAGAAATGCCGGAAATTATTCTTCCCGAGGAGTCCTATAAAATTATTGGCATTTGCATGAATATACACTCAACTTTGGGGGCGGGTTTCAAAGAAATTATTTATAAAGACGTATTGGAATTTGAGTTTAGAAAAAATAACATACACTTCAGCCGTAAAAGAAAATTTACTGTTGAATATAAAGGCAACATTTTGCCACACTATTTTATTGCCGATTTTATAGTGTATGATGCTATCATCTTAGAAGTAAAGGCTTCATCAATGATTCCAGGAAAGTTTGTTCAACAAACACTGAATTACCTGAAAGTTTCAAATTTAAGATTAGGGATATTAGCCAACTTTGGGCAACGTTCTTTTTCCTCACAAAGAATTGTATTATAGACTTTAATTTCTATGTATTCACTGAAATTGTTGCTCAAAATTCATGAAATTCGTGCAGGAAATTCGTGTAAATAATTAATCATCATGACCATTCAACAAGCTCAAACAGATATAGACAACTGGATCAAAACCACCGGCGTAAAATATTTCTCCGAACTCACTAACCTCGGCATCCTCATGGAAGAAGTAGGCGAACTCAGCCGGATCATGGTACGCAAATATGGTGAACAATCCTTCAAAGAATCCGACAAAGACAAAAATCTTGCAGATGAAATGGCAGACGTTCTATGGGTATTGTTCTGCCTGGCTAACCAAACAGGCATTAACCTCACAGAGGCACTCGAAAAGAACTTTGAAAAAAAATCAACCCGTGATGCATTGCGTCACAGGCAAAATGATAAGCTTGCCTGAAAATGAAATAGGTTACAAAAATAGTAGAACATCTTTCCGATTTTTTAAAACAATCATTCTGACTTTACTTTGTACATCAGGATGTAATACTTTAATAATTCATAATTCACAATTGATAATTCACAATTCATAATTCACAATTCATTTTGACATCTTCTTTCTTCACATACAACAAAGGAAAAGTAGTTCAGGCCCTGCGCTATCATTTCATCAGCCGAAAGGAAATTAAAATAATGATGATTCTGATCAATGTGTACGCAGTTTTATCTGCCTTTTTATATTACCTGAAAGTAATATCCCCATTGGCCTTTTTATTAAGTTCGGCCTTATGGTTTATTTTAATGATAATGTTCTGGTTTATCCTGCCCACCATCATTTACCGGAAATCGAATGTTTTTAAAGATAACCTCAGGGTAATCCTCGATAATAGCGGATTTGAAATTGAAAACAGGAAGGGTAGCAGAAGCTGGGAATGGAAATCATTTAGTACCTGGATGGAAAGCCCTTACTTTTTTCACCTCTACTTCAACAGCCGTTCTTTTTTTATTATCCCAAAGGAAGCTTTTGAAGGTGATGCCGAACATGAAGCCAGGAATATACTTAAGGAAAAAATTCCGGTGTAATTTGTTCAACCTGTACAACAGTAAGTATATAATTACAGGAAACCGGGAAACTCAGATACATTTTTCCATCACGTGGTGCGGCAGTTTAACTTCCGTAAACTCATCTCCAACTACCTTATATCCGAATTTTTCATAAAAACCAATTGCGGTTTTACGGGCGTGCATAATTAATTTATTGAAACCTTTATCCCTCGCCAGGTTTTCGGCAAATGACATAATAGAAGCGCCTATTCCCTTACCCTGCAGGTTATTGTTAACTGCCATCTGTCTTACCCTTGCCGTATTCCTGTCAACAGGCACCAGCATACAGCATCCCAGCATCTCATCATCATCAAATGCAGCTATAAGTATGTCATTTTTCTCCATTTCAAGTTCATCATCTGTAAAGCTCAATCCCAGGGGCTGACGCAAAATAGTATACCGGAGCTGAATCATCTGTTTGTATTCAGGAGTACCGTGGTCAATTTGTTTGAGGCCCATTTGAATTCGTTTAACTTTAAGGGAAAGGTCTTACAATATACATCATTTTACTAATGAAAACGGGCGCTTTTAAAAATTACAGACGCCTGTTCAGGCTGGTACATATAAACTATATTATTCAGGCTCAAAGATGTTTTCTTTGTTATTATTTCAAAAAGTATATTTTTGCACCTGATTAACTAAATTTTACTACCATGTCAGACATTGCAACAAGAGTTAAGAAAATCATTGTTGACAAATTAGGTGTTGATGAAGCGGAGGTTACGCCAGAAGCTTCATTTACAAATGATTTAGGTGCCGATAGCTTGGACACCGTTGAATTAATCATGGAATTTGAAAAAGAATTTAATATTTCTATTCCGGATGAGCAGGCTGAAACCATTACCACAGTAGGCCAGGCTGTATCTTACTTGGAAGAAAACGCCAAGTAATTATCTTTTTAATTTTCACAGGCAAATTGTATGGATTTAAAGAGAGTAGTAGTTACCGGGTTGGGTGCCATCACTCCATTAGGTAAAACCGTTGCTGAATACTGGAATGGTTTAGAAAATGGTGTGAGCGGTTGCGATTATATCAAACAATTCGACGTTGCTAAATTTAAAACCCGGTTTGCCTGTGAGGTTAAAGATTTTGAACCTACCAATTACCTCGACAGGAAAGAAGCCCGTAAAATGGATCGTTACTGCCAGTTTGCAATGGTAGCCAGCGATGAAGCGGTAAAAGATGCGGGAATTTCAAAGGAAAATGTCAACCCAGACAGGGTAGGCGTGATCTTCGCCAGCGGAATCGGCGGTCTTATCACCTTCCAGGAAGAAGTAATCAACTTCGCACTTGGTGACGGAACGCCCCGGTTCAACCCCTTCTTCATTCCAAAAATGATCCTGGATATTGCAGCAGGTCAGATCTCCATGCGCCACGGATTTCGTGGTCCCAACTATGCCGTGGTAAGTGCCTGCGCTTCTTCAACCAATGCGATCATTGATGCATTCGACGCCATTCGTCTCAACAAAGCCGATATCATTATTACTGGCGGAAGTGAGGCAGTTATCAACGCTTCGGGCGTGGGTGGTTTCAATGCCATGAAAGCTTTGAGTGAAAGAAACGATTCTCCCCAAACCGCCAGCCGTCCTTTTGATAAAGACCGTGATGGTTTTGTTATGGGTGAGGGGGCAGGTGTTCTCGTATTGGAAAGTCTTGAACATGCATTGGCCCGCGGTGCCAAAATCTACTGCGAAATTGCAGGTGGCGGTGGTACGGCAGATGCCTATCACATTACTGCACCACATCCAGAAGGCCTGGGCGCAAAAAATGTAATGAGTGTTACACTTAAAGATGCCGGTATGAAACCCGAAGACATCGATTACATTAATGTTCATGGTACATCTACCCCACTGGGCGACATTGCAGAAACCAAAGCCATATTAAGTGTATTTGGTGATCATGCTTATAATTTAAATATCAGCTCTACCAAAAGTATGACAGGTCACTGCCTTGGCGCAGCCGGCGCATTGGAAGCTCTTGCCTGCATCATGGCTGTTACTAAAGATATCATACCGCCAACCATCAACCACTTTACAGACGATCCCGAACTGGATCCCAAACTCAATTTTACATTCAATAAAGCGCAGAACAAAGTTGTGAACGCAGCATTGAGTAATACATTCGGATTCGGTGGCCACAATGCAAGTGTGATTGTTAAGAAATTCAAACAATAATTTTTTTTTTGATCTGTGTTTCTTTTGCAACTCATATTGCAAAAGATATCTGTTCATTTTTTGAATAATAATTTCAATAGCATCAACCAGGATTTATATAATATTTTTTTGTGAATCTTCCTTAACGGTGTTCACTTATAAATTCTTCCTATTTTGCAGTAATAACAGTAATTTCGGCTAACAGAACCTATTTACTTTGCAATTCTTACTAGATTTTTTTCAATACGATAAAAAGAAAAAGGAGTTCAAGAAACAACTCAACAACATTCTTGGATTCACACCCGGCGACGTTTCTTTGTATAAAACCGCATTAAGCCATCGTTCCGTACGGGAAGGGGCAGACGAAAATAATGAAAGACTCGAATTCCTCGGAGATGCTGTATTGAGTTCGATCATTGCACATTACCTGTTTAAAAAATATCCCTATAAAGGAGAAGGTTTTCTTACAGAGATGCGCAGCAAAATGGTGAACAGGCAAAAACTGAATGAGATTGCGTTGAAAATGGGATTGAAGAAAATTACTTTTTACAACAAGTTCGATAATGCACTGAAAATTTCACAGATTTTCGGCAATACCCTGGAAGCCCTTATCGGAGCTGTTTACCTCGACAAAGGATATAAGAAGACAAATCAATGGGTGGAAGAGTATATTATTTTCCCTCATTTATTTACAGACGATCTTGAAACAGTTGAAATAAACATAAAAAATAAATTATACGGCTGGGCAAATAAAAATGGCAAAGCACTGGAGTTTGCAACGATAGATGAAAAGTTTGAAAACGGCAGAAGGTTGTTTACCATTGCAGCTACAGTAGATGGCGAAGTGGTTTCACAGGCAAAAGGATATAATAAGAAAGATGCCAGCCAGATCGCCGCACAACTTGCTGTTGAAAAACTCGGTTTATAATTTAACATTAACTGCATTCTTAATTCAGTATTATCATTCCGCTTATGACTTTTGGAATTCTCGGTAGTGGTAGCTGGGGAACAGCCCTGGCAAAAATTTTAACTGACAATGGTCATTGCATTTATTGGTGGAACAGGAGTGAAGAAGCCATTAAACAGTTTAAAGCAAGAGCACATAATCCGCAATATTTAACGTCTGCAAGATTCGACATCAATAAACTTAAACTCACTTCCAATGCATCTGAAGTGATAGAAAATGCTGATTGTATTGTTATCGCCATTCCTTCTGCATATACACTTGATATGTTGTCTGGACTGGAACCAACAATTTTTAACGGGAAGAAAATTGTATCAGCTATTAAAGGAATTTTGCCAATGCAAAATGAATTACTGAATGATTTTCTCAAAGAGAAGTTCAATTTTCCTATTGAAAATTATTTTGCAGTGTTAGGGCCTTGTCATGCAGAGGAAATTGCATCCGAAAAATTATCTTACCTCACCTTTACCGGTGTAGATGAAAAATGTACTGCTGAAATTGCTTCGCATTTTAAGAACAGCTATGTAAATACTGTTTTGAATAAAGATATTTATGGCGTTCAGTATGCTGCTGTATTAAAAAACATATACGCAGTGGGCGCAGGCATTGCACATGGCCTCGATTATGGTGATAATTTTTTAAGCGTACTCATTGCAAACAGTGCCGATGAAATGGCAGGATTTTTACGCAAAGCAGGAATTATAAATGCGGAAGTTGGATATCCCGAACACAAAAAATCATCCACTGAAACGCACCATAATTATGCAGCATCCGTTTATTTGGGCGATCTGCTTGTAACCTGTTATTCGCTGTTCAGCAGAAACCGCACTTTCGGGAACATGATTGGCAAAGGTTATTCTGTTAAAGCAGCGCAGCTTGAAATGAGTATGGTGGCAGAAGGATATAACGCCAGCAAATGCATGCACATTATCAACCGGAATATCAAGGCTGAAATGCCGATAGCAAATGCGATCTATTCTATTCTGTGGGAAAACAAAGATGCGAAAGAAGAATATACCAAAATAGAAGCGACCTTAATTTAAAAATTACATTCTTATTACGGTGATCCATTTATTTAATGGAACAGATCAGCAGCAATTCCATCTGCAAATAATTTTCCTTCATTGGTTAAACTCAGCAAATGATCGTTTCTAACCATTTTATTGCTGAGCATATATTTGCCGGTTTGCTGTAGTAAAATTTCAGCTTTACTTTTTCCAAATAGCTCCTCTACAAAATTCATATCAATTCCTTCCTTTGTACGCAGTGCTGTCATTATATATTCATTAAGTCTTTGCTGATCTGTAAGTATTTCTTCTTCATAGGGAATAATACCTTTCTTTATGGATTGGGTGTATAATGCATTGTTATAAATATTCCATCTTCTTTTAGTAAATCCGTCAAATGAATGTGCCGAAGGTCCAAAACCATAATAAGGCTTTCCCTGCCAGTAACTGCTGTTGTGTACACTACGCATACCGGCTTTTGCGTAATTGCTGATCTCGTAATGTTCATATTCGTTTTCTTTCATGCAATTCATCAATAACAAAAATTGTGAAGCCTGTTCTTCGCTGTTAATTCCCGGCGATTTTTTTTGGGCTATTAAATGATTCAACGCAGTTTTGGGTTCTACAGTTAGTGCATAACAGGAGATATGCGGAATTTTATTTTCTGCAATGAGTGTAACCGATTTTTCAAGGTCTTCTCTGCTGAGCAATGGCGACCCATAAATCAGATCTACCGAAAGATTATCAATGCCGGCTTCCTGAATTTCGTGTATGCACCGGAGTGATTGTTCCGCATTATGCGCCCTGTTCATCCATTTCAGTTCGGCATCGTTAAAAGATTGCAGGCCAACACTCATTCTATTGATTCCTAAACCCATCCATTCTTTTACTCGTTGATGGCTGACATCATCCGGATTTGCCTCCAGCGTTATTTCCGCTTTATCATCAATAGCAAATTTTTTATGTAAGGCATCCATGATATCCGATAATTCAGCAGTGGTTAACAGGCTGGGCGTTCCACCTCCAAAATAAACGGTGCTCACAGGAGTATCATCTCCTTCATACATTTCAGTTATGCGAATCTCCCTTGCAATGGCGTTTACCAGGTCGCTCCTTCCGGATTGTGAAGTTGAAAAATGAAAATTACAATAGCTGCAAGCTTGTTTGCAAAATGGTATATGAATGTAAATGCCCGCCAAAGATTGTACTTTTACTTTTTGAAAACGATTCCTTCTACTGCATGAAAATGGTTACGGCGCATTGGGTAAATACATTAATTGCAATAATCATGTGCGGTAGCATTACCGGTGTGTGTAATGCACAGCAATCAAAAAATTATGCGCTCAGTTTTCATTTTACCGACAAAGATAGTTCGTTTAAGCCGCAGGAACTGAAATTAACCGCTTCATTTTACAGCGAGATTGAAGCGTTTAATTACATAAATAAATTGCCATCCGTACTAACAGCCAAAGGTTACCCGGTGGCATCGATTGATAGTTTCTGGATCATAGAAACGGTAATTCATGTAAATGTTTATCTCGGAAAAAAATACAACTGGTTAAAATTATCCACTGCAGGTATTGAAAAAAGAGCGCTTGAAGCGGCTGGATACCGGGAAAATAATTTTACAAATAAAGTATTGAACTTACAACAGCTCGAAAATTTACAACAACGCATTTTAAATTTCTATGAGCGGCAGGGATACCCTTTTGCTTCTGTTTTCCTGGATAGTGTCCACATCATTGAAGATAAAATTGAAGGATCGTTGTCTGTAAATAAATCTGTGTTATACAAGATCGACAGCATACGGGTTATTGGTAAAGTTAAAATCAACAACAAATTCCTCCAGCACTACCTGTTAATTCCAAACGGCAGTGTTTACAATAAAGACAAACTATCGGACATCGATAAACGCATATTGGAGTTACCTTTTCTTACGGCGATACAACCATCAGATCTTACCATGCTCGGATCCGGTGCTGTTTTGAACCTTTATGTAAAACCCAAAAAAAGCAGCCAGGTAAATTTTATTGTTGGCGTTCTTCCGGCAGCCAATAATTCGGGTAAACTACAGTTAACCGGTGATGTAAATCTCGATCTCAGGAACCTGCTGGGAGGCGGCGAACAGATTTTACTGAAATGGCAGCAATTGCAACCAAAATCTCCGCGATTGAACATTGGGTTCAATCAGCCTTATCTCTTTAATTCAGCTTTTGGAGCAGATTTTTTATTCGACCTGTTTAAAAAGGATTCAAGTTTTTTACAGGTAAACGCACAGTTAGGATTACAGTATTTGCTATCGTCAAACAAAACAGGAAAAATATTTGTTCAATGGCAAAGCATGACCTTACTCTCCGGCGGAATTGATACTAACCAGATTATTGCCCAAAAAAAGCTGCCTCCGAATATAGATGTAAGTTCAACGAATATCGGGTTGAATTATGAGTGGATAAAAACCAATTATAAATACAATCCAAAAAAAGGGAATGAAATAAACCTGGTAACGAGCATTGGTATTAAAAGAATTAAAAAGAACAATGATATCGTTTCCATTAAAGATCCATCTTTCAACTACGGACAATTGTATGATTCCATCAAAACCAGAAACTACCAGTTAAGGATCAAACTGAAAGCCGCCCATTATTTTTCATTGGGTAAATTTTCTGTTCTGAAAGCAGCACTGAATAGTGGCGTATATGTTAGTCCGGCCATATTCCGCAATGAATTGTTCCAGATCGGTGGCTACAATGTGATGCGTGGTTTCGATGAAGAAAGCATTTATGCCACCCGTTACGGAGTAGGCACGCTGGAGTACAGGAATATTTTTGACCTCAATTCTTACCTTAGTTTTTTTGTAGACTATGGCATCGCCACCAACAAATATCAACAAGTGAATGTTCAAAACAATTTTATAGGAGCCGGAGTAGGCCTGGTATATGAAGCAAAACTGGGTATAATAAACATAAGCTACGCAATTGGAAAACGAAATGATGTACGTTTTAATTTCCGTGAAGCATCAAAAATTCATTTTGGATACGTGAATTACTTTTAAAAATATTTACAGATTGCAAGTAATTTTACAACAGAAATACCTGCGCATGCGGAAACCGGTTTTTTATTTATGGATTCTATTATTTGCATTACCTGTATTGGCGCAGGCACAAAAGGGCGATACCCTTCAACGGCCGTCTCTTTCCAATAATTCAAAAGATAGCCTTCTGCAAATGCCTATTTTAATAGGTGATAGTGTACAATTGGATAGCATCCGTAATGATTCTTTAAAAAAGGTAAATACAAAAAATGCATCGCTTAAACATGTAAGAAAACAATTAACACTGAATGAAATTATTAAAGCCAACCAGTTTTTAAATGCCGGGGGAACACCGGTAAACTATATTGAGTCGCAACGAAAGTTCATATCGAAAGATGCAGTGTTTTATATTCTGGCAACATTGATGCTGTTCCTTGGCATCTTGAAAGTGGCTTATCCACGTTATTTTGGAAATCTGGTGAGGGTATTTTTTAATACTTCCCTTCGCCAGGGTCAGCTTACCGACCAGTTGTTACAGGCGAAGCTGCCCTCATTGTTATTTAATATATTTTTTATCCTGGTGGCGGGCTGGTATCTGTACATCTTATTAAATTTCTTCGGTAAAACGGGTATAAATAATTTGAATTTGCTGGCGATTTGTATTGGTGGTTTGTTGATGATTTATCTTGTTAAATACTGTACATTAAAATTTGCCGGTTGGCTTACAGGATACAGGGAAGAGGCAGAAACATATATTTTTATTGTGTTTCTCATTAATAAAATCATTGCATTATGCCTGGTTCCGGTAGTGATCATTATGCCATTTTCTGCTGCCCCTCTGGTAAACGTAACAGTTATTATCTCATTTGTGGTAATTGTTTTTATGTTTCTGATGCGATTTTTCAGATCCTATGGGTTACTTCAAAACAGGTTGAAAGTGAGTGGACTTCATTTTTTATTATACATAATCGGTATCGAACTTCTTCCTCTTTTGTTGATTTATCGTTTTGCATTGGTTATTGTGAGTAAAAATTTGTAATTTTGTGCCTCCATTGGAACGTTAGTATGATAAAAAACGACCTGAAAAAAGCCGCCGGTAAATCAGTTACTAAAGTACTTATAACCCAACCAAAGCCGGAAGGTATAAAGTCACCCTACTTTGATCTGGCAAAGAAATATAATCTTACGCTAGATTTTCATCCTTTTATTGTTGTGGAGGGGATACCAGCAAAAGACTTCAGAAAGCAAAAAATAGATATAGCTTCCTTCAGTGCAGTTATCTTCACCAGTAGGAATGCGATCGATCATTTTTTTCGCATTTGCGAGGAGTTAAAAGTAACTGTATCCCAGGATACAAAATATTTCTGCATTACAGAATCAGTTGCTCTTTATCTTCAGAAATTCATATTATACAGGAAAAGAAAGGTATTTTATGGCGCTGACGGATTGAACAAAAGCCTCTTTGATGTAATCAACAAGCATAAAGACAACGAGAAGTTTTTGTACCCTTGTTCTGAGTCTTACGACAGTGAGATCACAAACTGGCTCAAATGCCATAATTGCGGTTATGCCACACCGGTGTTATATAAGATTGTTAGCAATGATGTGAAGGATGTGGTGGCGAAAAACTACGATGTTATATGTTTTTTTACTCCCGGAGGGGTGAAAAGTTTGATTGAAAATTTCCCGAAATTCAAACAGAATGGTACTCGCATCGGGGCATTCGGTGTTAATACTTTCAAAGCAGCAGAAGATGCAGGACTCACGCTGGATATAAAAGCGCCGGTACCTCAGGCACCTAGTATGGTAAGTGCGCTTGAAAAATTTATCCTTGAAATAAATAAAAAGTAACTCCCGGATATTTATTAATTGCGGAGGAATAGTATTTGTCATTGTTTAATTTTAAGCAATGAAGAATCCTCATGCTTTCACCAACGAACTCATCCACGAGTCAAGTCCTTATTTATTGCAGCACGCCCATAATCCTGTTCAATGGCATCCATGGGGTGAAAAAGCACTTAGCCTTGCCCGTAAAGCCGACAAACCAATTTTGGTAAGTATTGGATACTCCGCCTGCCACTGGTGCCATGTAATGGAGCGGGAGAGCTTTGAAGACGAATCCGTAGCCGCGTACATGAATGAGCATTTTATCAACATTAAAATCGACCGGGAAGAACGACCAGACCTGGATCATATTTATATGGATGCTGTACAGGCAATAGCCGGAAACGGCGGGTGGCCCTTAAATGTTTTTCTTACAACTGATGCACGACCATTTTATGGGGGGACTTACTTTCCTCCTGTAAAAGCGTTTAACCGTGCCTCCTGGAAAGATGTACTTGTTTTTATTAAGGATTTATGGGAAAATAAGCGAAGCGAAGTGGAAAAGCAGGCGGCTATTTTACTTGAACACATCAGTACAGCTTCTGGTTTTTTATCCCGGAAAATACAGCCTGCCGGAGTTGATGACAGTAACGGGTACACGCAAAATCATATTAGCCAGATTGTAGGCAATATATTGAAACAGGCCGATACACAAGAGGGAGGATTTGGAAGAGCACCTAAATTTCCGCAGACTTTTATTCTGCAGTTTTTGTTACAGAATTCGTTTTTAAACAAAGATGAGCAATCATTGCAACAGGCAGAACTATCTCTGCGAAAAATGTTGCACGGGGGCATCTACGACCAGATAGGGGGAGGGTTATCGAGGTACAGCACAGATACAAATTGGCTTGTTCCTCATTTTGAGAAGATGTTATACGACAATGCACTGCTGGTAAGTGTTTTGTGCGATGCCTACCTGGTAACAGGCAACGAACTTTATAAGGATTCAATTGACAAAACGATCGAATTTCTTATTCGGGAAATGAAAGATGCCGATGGAGGTTTTTACGCAGCCATTGATGCCGACAGTGAAGGGGTTGAAGGAAAATTCTATGTGTGGACTAAAGAGGAAATAGACAACATACTCGGATCTGATTCGGAAATTTTTTGCAAAAGATTTGGCGTAACTACGAATGGAAACTGGGAACATAAAAATATATTGAGCATTCAAACATCCTGGGAGCAGTTGTCGGAAGAATCCGGTATTGAAATTGAAAAACTGAAACAAAATATCAGTGCTGCATCAACCCGGTTATTAGCAGTGCGGAATAAAAGAGTACGACCAGCTACAGACGATAAAATGCTGCTGGGATGGAATGCGCTTTTACTAACGGCATTTTGCAAATCTTCAGCCGTTTCAGGCAATGAATTGTACAAACAGGAAGCCATTCAATTGTATCAGTTTCTGGTTAATAATTTCAGTGAAAATGGTTTGTTGCGGTATCACAGTTTTAAAAATCAAACAGCAAAACACCCTGCATATTTAGACGATTACGCTGCTTTCATTCAGGCATGTATTGATCTTCAACAAATCGTTCCCGGGGAAGAATTTTTATTGAACGCGATCAAAACAACCGATTTTGTGCTGCAGCATTTTTATAGTGAGGAGAACGGTTTTTTTTACTACACACATAAAAACCAGCAGGATATTATAGCCCGGAAAATTGAAATGTATGATGGGGCAACAGCATCTGGCAATAGCATTATGGCTGGCAATCTCTTTTATCTTTCTCTGGTTTCGGACAACCGTAAATGGTGGGCAATTGCTAATAATATGCTAAATGTGATGCAGGAAATAATAATCGGATATCCATCATCGTTTGGGTACTGGTGCCAGTTGATACAGCAACAAGTTTCAGGTACTAAGGAGATCATTATTACAGGCAAAAATCAGCAAAAATTATTTTGCAGCTTGCAGAAAACTTACCTGCCGGGAAAGGTTCTGCATAGTGCCGAAGTACAGGGAAAACTACCTGTTTTCAGGGATAAAACGTACGGTGAAAAGCCGTTAATTTACGTATGTTCTAATTACAGTTGTAGTCCGCCAGTAGAGGATATTGAAGCCTTTTACCAGTTGCTAAAAATTACACGGAAATAATGTTTATGTTCACAATATTTAAATAACTTAGCCGTTTATGATAATTGGGCACAAAAATTTGTGTAAAAAATTTTATTGGAATCAAAATCCAAAATGATAATGAATCAAAATAATCATTACATTTGCCCATTACCCTCAAAGTATAATTAAAATGAACAATCGGTTGTTTTACTTGATAGCTGTTATCGCTATCGCAGCAACGACAAGTAGCTGTAAGAGCTCAAAAAGTAAAGGAAGCTCCCTTCCGAATGACGGACAGCTTCATGGAGTAGCCCCCGGTGTGAGATGGAACCTGACCCGTCCTTTGGGTATGGTGTATATTCCACCAGGAACTTTCCACATGGGACCAAGCGATGAAGATGTTAACTACGCCTACACTGCCCGTAATAAGCAGGTTTCAATAAGTGGCTTCTGGATGGATGCTACTGAAATTACCAACAATGAATATCGTCAGTTTACCAATTGGGTAAGAGATTCTATCGCAGCCAAGCTTATGGGGTATGTAAAGCAGGGTGCTGATGGAAACGAATATGTTGATTGGAAAAAAGCTAAAACAATCAAATGGGGTGATAAAGCCACCATTGAAAAAATTGATGCAATTATTGTAACGCCAGATAACCGCATTTTTGGCAAGAAGGAACTTGATGCAAATAAAATAGTTTACCAGTCTGAAATTTTTGACTACAAAGCTGCTGCTCAAAACAGGGATGTAACCATTCCGCGTTCTGCATATATTGTAAAGCAAAAGATTCCGGTTTATCCTGATTCATTGTGCTGGATAAGAGACTTCTCTTACTCGTACAACGAACCAATGGCCAAAAAATATTACAATCACCCAGCCTACGGAAATTTTCCTGTAGTAGGTGTGAACTGGAAACAAGCTACTGCGTTTTGCGAATGGCGTACGCATTACCTTACTTCATTTTTGGAATCAAAGAAAAGAACTCCTGAATCTGACTTCAGGTTACCCAATGAGGCACAGTGGGAATATGCCGCAAGAGGTGGACGCTCTCAGTCTCCTTATCCTTGGGGAGGTCCTTATTTGAGAAACAAAAAAGGATGTTTGCTAGCCAACTTCAAACCTGGTCGTGGTAATTATCCTGAAGACGGTGGTTTATATACTGTAAGAGCAGATGCTTACTGGCCAAATGATTTCGGTTTATATAATATGGCCGGAAACGTTGCAGAATGGACTGCTTCTCTTTACTACGAAGGTGGATATAATTTCCAACACGACCTTAACCCTGATATTCGCTGGAATGCAAAAGAATCTGACCCTCCAAGGATGAAACGTAAAGTAGTACGTGGAGGAAGCTGGAAAGATGTTGCAAATTTCTTACAGGTTAGTACCCGTTCATACGAGTACCAGGACACATCAAAATCATACATTGGATTTCGTTGTGTAATTGATTTACCTCCTGCTGCTAAAAAAAGATAACAATCGATTAAATTTCTAATAACGAATTACTGTAATAATAACCCGTTTTTAAGTCAAATTAAAAACGGGTTATTATTCTCAAATATTTACAAACAAACAATCCCACTTAAAACCTAAATTTTAAAAAACATGTCAGTTAAAATTCCTTCTAACGTTAGTAAATGGATGGATGTTGCAGTTTCTATTGCCGCAGCAGCGGTTATCTTTGGTGCGTTACAAAAAATTCTTCATACGCCAATTGCAGATCTTTGGCTGAAGATCGGGTTATACACTGAAGCTTTGATCTTCCTTCTTTACGGTATTCTCTATTTAATTTATCCACCAGTTAAGGAAGAATTTGAAGCACATGGAGCTAAAGCAGTACCAGTAGGTAATCCAGCTTTGAATTCTATGGATAAAATGCTTCAGGAAGCTGACATTACTCCTGCTAACTTGAAAAAATTAGGCGAAGGATTCCAGAAACTGGGTTCTACAGTTTCAGGTATTACAGATGTAAGTACTGTGGTTAAAAACACCAGCGATTTCAGCGAAAAAACCAAAGCAGCTACTGCAGCAATCGGTACAATGGCAAGTGCATTTACCAGCAGTGCTAATACAATGGCTTCTTTCAACAATGCATCTGAAAGTGCAAAAGGTTTCCACGAGCAGGTACAGGTTCTTACAAAAAATCTCGGTTCTTTAAATACTATCTATGAACTGGAATTAAAAGAAAGCAACAATCACCTGAAAGCATTGAATGGTTTCTACGGTAAAATGGCAGAAGCCAGCCAGGCTATGATGAGCAGCGTTGATGATGCAAATAAAGCTAAAGAACAAATTGGTGCGTTAGCAAATAACCTGAGCAAACTGAATTCAGTTTATGGAAATATGCTGAGTGCTATGCAGGGAAGATAATTCATCCATGCTTTTAGATTCCAAACAATATTCATAAAACATTATAATATCTATTCGTTATGGCTTTACCTAAAGAGCCCCGGCAGAAGATGATTAACCTGATGTACCTGGTGTTAACAGCACTTCTGGCACTGAACGTATCATCTGAAATTTTGAACGCATTTAAAGTGGTGGACAAAAGTCTTATCACTTCAAATACAAACCTTACCGCAGCAAATGCAACTATTTATGAATCCTTGAAGGCTAAAATGGAAGATGCGGGTACAAGGGAAAAAGCAACCTATTGGAACGAAAGAGCTGAAAAAGCAAGAAAGCTTTCTTCCGATATGAGCGCATATATCGATCAGTTGAAACTTGATCTAAAAAAGGAAGCAGGTTCCAAAATGGTTGATGTTGATGGTAAACAAGTAGAACAATTTAAAGAAGATGACCTTGAAGCTGCAACCCGTTTATTTGGAAATGGTGAAGGTGGTAAAAAGCAAGGACCTGAATTAGAAAACAGGTTGAAAGCATATACAAAAGCTATGCTTGATATCGATCCGGAAATAAGGAAACAGTACGAGAAAACTTTCCCTGTTGACGTGTCTCCTCAAATCGGACAGGATGGAAAGCAGAAAGAATTTACAGAGGCATTCTTCCACATGACACCAACTGTAGCTGCACTTACTCTTTTAAGCAAGTTCCAAAACAACGTGAAAAATGCAGAAAATCTGGTTTCAGGTTTTTGTCATACGCAAGTTGGAGCTGTGAAGTTTATTCTTAATAAATTTGAACCAATTGCAACTGCTAACTCAACTTATCTGATGCCAGGTGAAGAGTTGGTTGTGACTGCAGGTGTAGGAGCATTTAATGATGCATCAAAACCTGTAATTTCCATAGGTGGCACGCCAACAGCATTAAATGAGAAAGGCGTAGCTGAAAAGAAATTCAACGTTTCTGGAGGTGGAAATCAAAAAGTACACGTGTCTATCTCATACACAAAACCTGACGGAACGCAAGATAAGCTCGAAAAAGACGTTGAATATACTGTAGGTACACCTGGTGGTGCAGCGGTTATGCTTGATAAAATGAATGTGTTTTATATTGGTGTTGACAATCCGGTTACTATCGGCTCGCCAACAGGATGGGACAAAACAACCGTAAGCATGACTGGTGGTACAATTACAGGTACTGGATCTAAAAGAACCGTTCGTGTAACGCAAATCGGACCTGCTAAAATTACAGTTTCTCCACAGGGAAAGCCAAGTACTTTTGAATTCAGGGTTAAGAAAATTCCAGATCCTGTATTTAAAGTAGGTACTGGTAAGGTAAGGATGCCTTCTGTTGAATTCAAAAACCAACAGTTCTGCCGTGCTGAACTTGAGAATTTCGATTTCGATCTGCAGTTTAAAGTGGTTAGTGCTACTGTTTATTTTTCAGGAGCCGGTTTTCCTAACGTTGTAACAAGTGCAATTTCCGGAAACAGCCTGGCGCCAATCATTTCTTTCTTCTCAAGATGTCAACCTGGATCTGTTGTTACTTTCGACAACGTTAAGGTACAGGGTCCTGATGGCGTGAGAAGCATCGATGGTAAATCAATCGCCCTATATTAATTTTAATACTATGAAAAAAACGTTTTTAAAAGTCCTGTTCCTGGTTGTTTTGTTTGCTGGCTTTGCAGATGCTGCAATGGCTCAGAAAAAAGGACGTAAGTCTACCAAAAGAACAACTAAAGCTAAAACAAACGCTAAAATTGAAACTTCAGCAGCCACTGCCGATACGGTAGCTGCAGCTGTAGTTGCTCCACCGGTAAATGATAGTTTGCCTATCAAACAGGTTAAGAAATCAATGAGGCGTGATGCAGCAGTTGACGAAACAGCTTTAAAGGATAAAATGCCGTTGGATTATGAAAATATTCGTGCAGATGATGCGGTTTGGCGCCATAGAGTTTGGCGTGAAATTGATACAAGGGAAAAAATAAATATGCCCTTCAACTACAATGCAGAAGAAGACAACGGTAATCAACGTTTTATTTCAATACTGATGCAGTCTATACAGGATAGCCTGGTAACAGCTTTCAATAGTATTGATGATCGTTTTACTACACCAATGACAAAAGGGGAAGTTGCCAAAGCAATCGGAGGGGATGAAATTGAAATTCCAATCTTCGACGAAAATGGTAACCAAACCGGTACAAAAAAAGTACGTCCTGAAATCAACCTCGACTCATTCTACAAATTCAGAATTAAAGAAGAGGTGATCTTTGATAAAGAAAGCTCACGCCTGTTCTGGCGGATACTCGGAATCGCTCCAGTGAAGAATGTTATTACTTCACAGGGTATTGATCTGGGACCAACTGAACTTTTCTGGGTTTATTATCCTGATATGAGGCCGATCTTCGCTAAATACGAAGTGTATAATGGAAAAAACTATGGAGCACGCATGACATGGGATGATTTGTTTGAAAGCCGCATGTTCAGCGGAAGGATAATCAAAAGCTCTATGGACAATCCATACGACCTGCAAATAAGGAATATTCCCGGATTACAGGAAAACGGAATTCTTCAGTTACTCGAAGGAGAAACAATCAAAGAAAAGATTTTTAATTACGAACAAGACCTCTGGAGTTATTAATTCAAGGTCGACATGTTATATAAAATCCCCTTCTTGCGAAGGGGATTTTTATTTGTTGCAATTTGCGGTCGCATCAATTATTATAAAGCCCTATAAATCATGTTCAAACATTGTCTTTTTTAAAGAAATACTACAAATAGCGTATTGTGTGATGTAGAATTTACCCCTACTTTTACATCGGTTTTTCATAGGATATTGGATTTTAAAGCGGGGCTGGATTTTTATCCTGGCCCTTTTTTTATGCCTGTTTATGTAATCCTTCAAAAACAATCCTTGCTTTAGATTTTCCTACTACTTTCTCTAACGCTTCAAAAGAAGTTTCCCGGATACGCTTTACCGACTTAAATGCTTTTAATAAGGCATCTGCCGTTTGCTGTCCCACTCCAGCTATCTGCTCCAACTCATTCTGAATGGCAGCTTTACTTCTTTTATTCCTGTGAAATGTTATTCCAAAACGGTGAACTTCATCCCTTATTCTCCTGATTAATTTCAAACTCTCACTATTCCATGATAATTGTTTAGAAAACTGGTCACCTGCAAAAAAAAGTTCTTCCTGGTTTTTTGCAAGTCCTACCAGTGTTGTTTTACCATGCAACCCCAATTCATAAATACTTTCAAGGGCTGCGCCTAATTGCCCTTTCCCGCCATCTATTATTACCAGTTGCGGTATGGGTTTACCTTCGTCTATAATGCGTTTATATCGTCTTTTAACTACTTCTGCCATTGATGCAAAATCGTTAATACCTTCAACTGTTTTAATATTAAAATGACGGTAATCTGCCTTACTGGGCTCTCCGTTTTTAAAGCAAACCATTGCTGCTACCGCATTCGTTCCATGTAAATTGGAGTTATCAAAACATTCGATGTGATTGGGCAATTCAGGCAATTGCAGATCTTCCTGTAATTGTAACAACACGGCTTGTTTTTCATCTTCTGTTTTATCCTCGAGTCGTAGAATTTTCCTGGCATGTAATTCTTCCATAAAATAATTCACGTTCTTCTCGGATAAATCCAGGAGCTTTTTCTTGTCTCCGGATTTTGGTATGGATAACTGTACTCCCTCCTCATTATAATCAATCGGAAACGGAACAATGATTTCTTTTGCTTCGTTACCGAATGTTTGCCTGAGTTGTGCAATCGCAAATGAAAGCACTTCTTCTTTTGTTTCCTCCAGCTTTTTTACAAGAGTAATCGTTTTAGTAACGATAATACTTCCGTTACTTACAGAAAGATAATTTACATAAGCCGTATCACCCTCTTCCAAAATAGAAGCTACATCAACTGTACCTGTATTGGTATTCACCACGGTTGACCTGGCCTGGTAATTTTGCAACTGTACTATCTTATCCTGGAATACAGCCGCTTTTTCAAATTCCATTTTTTCAGCAAACAGTTTTACCTGTTTTTTAAAATCCTGGATTACCGGTGACACATTTCCTTTCAGAATACTTTTTAACCGGTCAATTCCTTCATCATAATCTTCAAGAGTTTGCAGGCCTTCGCAAGGACCTTTACAGTTTCCAAGGTGATATTCAAGGCAAACTTTAAATTTCTTTTTCCTGATATTATTATCTGTAAGGTTGAGTTTACAGGTTCGTAATGGAATATTCTGTTTGATAAAATCGAGGAGTTCCCTTACGCTTGCAACAGAAGTGTAAGGACCAAAATATTGAGATCCGTCATTTATTTTTTTCCTGGTAAAAAAAACACGGGGAAAAGCTTCATTTTTTACAACAATAAAAGGATAGGTTTTATCATCTTTAAGGTTAATATTAAATAAAGGCTGGTATTCCTTAATCAGTGAGTTCTCGAGTAAAAAAGCATCCTGTTCACTGTTTACGATGGTGAATTCTATTTTGTGAATGCGCTGAACAAGTTCTGCCGTTTTATAATTGGTAAAAGTTTTTGAAAAATAACTGCTTACTCTTTTTCGTAAGTGTTTTGCCTTACCAACATATATGAGTTCATTGGCGGCATTATAATATTTGTAGATGCCGGGTAATGCAGGTATTGATCCGGAGATTATGGAAAATTCCTGTTGTGTCATCTTTAATTACCATCCCATTTAATAAAAACCTGTTTTTCAATTATAGGTTTTCCATGAACAGTATCTTCTGAAATGATTTTAATGTTGCAGCCTTTTCCTGTATTCCAGGTGAGTTGTTGCATTTTATTCTGCGGTAGTTTTTTTAGTATATACACACGCGTTACTTTTTGTGATTCCGGATCTACGTAAACATCCCAGTGCCTGAGTGAAAATGTATCCGGTAAAGTAGAAATCGGATCATAGGTAAAAGTAACCGCATTCAATGTTTGATCCATAAACTTCTTTTCTGCAAATAAACTTGCCAGGTTATTTGAATCAATTTCGGGGGTATAGAAATCACTCACTTCTTTACTGAGATCTTCCATTTTAAGCCAGTTTGAATCTGTTTTGGATGGAGTAATGACTGTTTTGAACGGATTGATGCTTCCATTGGTTATATCGTACACCTGTCCCTTAATGTAATCAGTAACCGGGAAAAAATGAGGGATCTCCGCCTTCATGCCACTACTGTCTGCAACCAAAACTTTGTTGCCGGAATTTTCTTTTTTATTGCCTGCACAGGAAAACAGGCAAATTGCACACATGCAGATTACGGATATTCTTTTCATTTTTCAAAATTAACTTTTAGGCTGTTAATACAGTGAAGGTTGAATAAAAAAAGCGCAACATAAACATGCTGCGCTTTTTTTCAAAGTATAATATGGTTAAAAATTTCTTATCATGCCTATCTTCAAACCAACATTGTACAATTTCTCATTGTATGCATATTTTGATTTATAGCTAGACAGGAACTGGTATCTGAATTGAGGACCCGCATTGAGGATAACACCACTTTTTGTTCTATAGCTGACAAATGCTTCCACCGCAGCGTTTACATTCCACTTACGAAGGAACTTTGAGTCGTACACATAATTTTTAGAATCAGCGGAGGGCAGGTAAGCATTTCCAAACAATACATATGTTGGCTGAACGGTTGCACCTACAAACCATTGGAGATTATGCCTTCCGGCAAACTTCAGGTCTGCGCCCAGTGGTATAGAGAGTTGTACGGTACTGCTATTGTATTTTTTGTCGTTGCCAGATGCCAGGTTTGCCAGAGATGTTGAATGCTGGCTTACTGTAACACTATTGGCTGAATATCCTTCCTGTTCAACTATACTGCTAATGGTTGAGTGCCCGAGTTTATGCGCATATATTTTATAGCTTGTATAATTCAGTTGTACTGCCCCTTTTAATTTCAGGTTTTTTGTTTTGCTGTACACATAACCATACCCCATTTCAAAATTGAATCCTGCAGACTGTTGCAATGCATTAGGCCCATCAGGTTCTGCTGTTACCAGCGACATTCTTGCAGGCGTGATATAGGATGCTGTTTGCTTTAAAGTTCGGTAACCAATGGAGGGTGTTATATAAAACTGGTATTGCAATTTTGTTTTTAGCGGTGCCGGAGGCTGATTGTTGAATGCATAATCATCTATCCATTCTTTTTCAGCATGTATATTTCCAATTGCCGGCAATACGATTCGTGGAAGTTCTTTTTGAATAATCCTAAGAGAAGCATTCGATTCATCAGCGGCAGCAATAACGGCATCATCTGCATTTAACCGATCTGTTTTTTCAGAAGCAGGCTCCGTTTCTGCAACAGCAGAAATTGCTTTACTATAGGTGCGACGACCATCTGCTACTACTGTACCCTGTAAGCTGCTGTAGTCCGATTCGTTCGTTATAGCCACATTTTCAATATCTCCACGAACAATAGAGTTGCTTTTATTAGTAAGGTTTACCGATTGAGCAGGAACCCTGTTGTGTTGCTGACGACCAGCAGTGTTAATTGATCTTACCGGAATCATCGTTTCCGGGCGGTTAATTGCTGCTTGTTCGGAAACAGGATTGTTTTTATTAACCGTAGTTAGTTGTGCAGTTAATTGCTGGTTATTAGCCTGAACAGTAGCCGGGCTTATCTTATTATTTACTACGGTACTGCCTGTTATTTCATTTTTATGAGCGATGCCAATAAAAATAACAGATGAAAGCAACAATAAACAAACTGGTAAGGAAGGCCACTTACGGCCAGGGTGGAGATTATTGTATAAACTATTCCAAACCCTTTTTGAAGGATACATCCTGAAATCATCAACCGTTTCCTTCAAGAACTGCTCAAAATCGTTGTTGTAAAAATTCTTTTCCATCGTTTCACAAAAGCCTTTAGTTAGCTGGTAGTTTACAAAAGCGTTTTTTCTCTTCTATTTATTTTATAGCGGCGATATAGCTTTTCCGAAAGTTATTCTCGCCTTTGGTTTCAATATTATTTTCTTTTTAATCAGTACATCTTCCAGCATCGCTTTAGCCCGGGTGTACTGGCTTCTGCTGGTGCTTTCTTCTATTTCAAGCATCTGCGCAATTTCTTTATGTGAATAGCCTTCAATAGCATACAGGTTTAATACTGTTCTGTACCCGAGCGGCAATAGGCGAATGCATTCCACAACCTGCTTGGCCTGCATGATCGAAGGGATCATATCCTCCTTAACCTGGATGCTGTTTGCATGAATGATGTCAACACTATCAGAGAACTTCTTATTCTTTTTAAGGATATTAATGCAGGTATGAACAATGATTCTCCTGATCCAGCCTTCCAGGGCACCCTCGTTTCTGTATTGATGCAATTGGGTGAATACTTTGATAAATCCGTCCTGCAGCATATCCTCCGCATCTTCACGGTTTTTCGCAAAACGGTAACAAACACCCAGCATACGGGGGCTGAATCTATTATACAGTGCCTCCTGTGCAGCAGCATTGTTTTTAATACTTCCGGCAAGCATTTGCTCTTCGGTCATAATAGAAGGGTTTTGTACCGTATAAATATAGACAAATTTGAAGTACAGATGCTGCTTGCACCTTAAAAAAGACTCATTTTTGACAAGAGCAGGTATGAATGGTAAGCGCCTATTACAATAAAACCTGATATTTATTTTTTTCTGCGCAAACTATCGGGCGGGTAATTCGCCTGCATACTATCCCTTAATACCGATACCCAGTCAGCTACCAGTAATCGCTGAGCTTCAGAGAGACGGGCATCACGATGAATCCAGGTATAGGAATCCAGCGGCATTTCACCGGATTTTACCTGTTCGTTTATCTCTTCCAGTTTACGGTATTGTCTTCGTAAGTTATACTGGCCGAATTCAGAAAAATTCAATTCATCTTTCCCTTCATCTACATGATGTCCGAGCCACATGGATACCGGCTGAACCTGCGCATACCACGGATAGGTAGTGTGGTTACTATGACAATCATAACAACTCGTTTTTAATACCTGCATTACCTGTTCCGGCACGTGGTGTACATTGCTTATATCAGTTTGCGTTATTGCAGTTGAATTGTTGTTGTTGTTTCTGGGATAAAACTGAACCAACACAAAAAGTATCAGCAGTGTTACAAGGATGTACTTTACAATCTTTTTCATATTTAAATTAAAATGTTTCCTGTCATAGTTGGCGGAACGGGAATGTTCATCATGGTTAAAATAGTTGGTGCAATATCACCCAGTTTCCCGGGCTTAACATTTCCTTTCCATGTGTTGTCGATGATGAAAAACGGAACAGGGTTCAATGTGTGCGCTGTATTGGGGGTGCCGTCTTCATTGATCTCATAATCGGCGTTTCCATGATCAGCAGTTAGAAATATTGCATAATCTTTTGCCAGGGCAGCCGTAACTACTTTTTCTACACAGCTATCAACAGTTTCCACCGCTTTAATTACTGCATTCCAAACGCCGGTATGGCCCACCATATCTGCGTTCGCAAAATTGAGGCAGATAAAATCCGGTTGTTTGTTATTGATCGATTCAACAACTGCTCTGGTAACTTCATTAGCACTCATCTCTGGTTGTAAATCGTAAGTGGCTACTTTAGGTGAAGGGATCATGATCCGTTCTTCTCCTTCAAATGGTTTTTCTCTTCCACCACTGAAGAAAAAGCTTACATGCGGATATTTTTCAGTTTCGGCTATGCGTAACTGTGTCTTTCCATGCAGCGATAATATTTCACCCAGCGTGTTAGTGAGATCATCATTTTCAAAAACGGTATGCACATTTTTAAATCGCTGATCGTAGATCGTCATGGTGGTATAATGCAGGTTCAGTTTGTGCATGTCAAATTCGGGCATATCCGTTTGCGTAAGTACTTCTGTAATTTCCCTGCAGCGGTCGGTTCTGAAATTAAAACATATAACCGCATCGCCGTTTTCAATAGTTGTTTTGGGAAGATTGCCGTTGATCAGCGGTTGTATGAATTCATCTGTAACATTAGCAAGGTACGATGCTTCCATTGACTGAATAAGGTTGCTGGTTTTTGTACCTGTACCTTTCGTCATTGCATCATAGGCAATTTTTACTCTTTCCCAGCGCTTATCCCTGTCCATGGCATAATAACGGCCGGTAATAGTGGCAATTTCCCCGGTAGAAATTTTTATATGCTCTATTAATTCTTTAATAAAACCAATTCCCGATTTCGGATCCGTATCACGGCCATCGGTAAATGCATGCACCAACACGTTTGTGAGTCCGTTTGCAGCACAGGTAGATAGGATTGCTTTGAGGTGATTAATATGTGAATGAACACCGCCATCGCTTACCAATCCGGCCAGGTGCAGTGTTTTGTTGTTTTGTTTTGCATAGCTGATAGCGTCCAGTATTGCCTTATTATGTTGGAACTCGTTGTTCCGGATAGATACATTGATACGTTCCAGTTCCTGGTACACTATTCTTCCGGCACCCAGGTTAAGATGCCCCACTTCACTGTTTCCCATTTGTCCGGCTGGTAATCCTACCGCCTCACCACAGGTTACCAGTGTTGTATTAGGATATTTGCTATATAAAGAACTTACAAATGGCGTATTGGCATGTTGAATTGCATCACTCGATTTTTCTTTTCCAAGTCCCCAGCCATCCATAATTATTAAAATTATTTTCTTATTTTCCATTTTGTAAAGCTAAATATTTGCTGTTAAACAGTTGCGTTTATTGTATGCTGTAAACCAGAAATAATAGCAGGAACCGGCAATTTTATAAGTGTTGGCACGTTTTTAGACTAACAGCAGCGTAAAATTTTTCTTTATGAAACATTTTTTTACATTAATTGCCGCATCCCTCTTGTTAACATCCTTTAGTGTTACCGGAAGCATTGATGAAATCATCACGGCTTTGAAAGCAGGTAATGCTTCACAGATCGCCAAATATTTCGACAATACGGTTGAAATAACGCTTCCCGATAAAAGTAATAGTTACAGTAAAAGCCAGGGTGAAATGATCCTGAAAGATTTTTTCAGCAATGCACCGGTGAAAAGTTTTGAAGTGATACATAAGGGCGAGAATGCCGGATCTCAATATTGCATTGGAACGCTGGTTACCGCTAACGGTACTTATAGAACCACCGTATTTATGAAGCAAAAAGGAGACAGGCAGATGGTGCAGGAGATCAGGTTTGAAAGCAAATAACTACAGTTAATCTATAAAGAAATAATAATGAACAGAGGCTCCCGATAGGGAGCTTTTTTATTGGCATGCGTTGATGTTATGCGTAGTTTTGTCGTTATGAATTATACTGAGCAGTTGAACAATCTAATTAAAAATGCACTGGCAGAAGATATTGGTGATGGTGATCATTCTACTTTATCCTGCATCGACAAAAACGCAAAGGGAAAAGCAATTTTAAAGATTAAACAGGAAGGAATACTCGCCGGTGTATCAGTAGGTGAAGCCATTTTCCGGTTTATGCAGCCTGACATTGTATTTAACCGGTATATGAAAGATGGCGAATTCATGAAGCCCGGCGACATCGCCTTTGAAGTAGAAGCTAAAGTACATACGATTTTACAATGTGAAAGACTGGTACTTAATTGTATGCAGCGCATGAGCGGTATCGCTACGCTAACAAATGCGTATGTTTCAAAACTTGCCGGTTATTCAACACGCCTGCTCGATACCCGCAAAACAACACCGGGTTTTCGTCTCCTGGAAAAAGAAGCGGTTAAGATCGGCGGAGGATACAACCATCGTTTTGGTTTGTATGATATGATTATGCTTAAAGACAACCATATAGATTATTGCGGCGGCATTGAAAATGCGATTAACAAAGCCTATGCTTATGTTCAACAACATAAACCCGGTTTAAAAATTGAAGTAGAAACCAGGAGCCTTGATGATGTTAAAAGCGTAATGGAAACGGGAAAGGTAGATCGTATTATGCTGGATAATTTTACACCGGGCATGATAACTGAAGCGTTGGCGGTTATTGCTGGCCGTTATGAAACAGAAGCAAGTGGCGGTATCAACCTCGATAATTTAGAATTGTATGCTGCCACCGGTGTTGATTTTATTTCAAGCGGCGCAATTATTCACCAGGCAAAAAGTTTAGACCTGAGCTTGAAAGCTGTGATTGTATAAACTCGTAAAAGAAACCTACACCTGAATTCTTACATCTATGTCTAAAAATAAAATTCCATTATCGGGCATTGTATATTCAACAGACCCTGCGTATAAACCTGAATTTGAAGAAGCGGAACAATTAACAACCCTGGAGCCATCTAAACAAAAACTGAGGTTAAGGCTGGATACAAAACACAGGGGCGGCAAAGCCGTTACGTTGGTTGAAGGATTTGTAGGCACAACAGCCGACCAGGAGGCGCTTGGTAAGAAATTAAAAGCATATTGCGGAACCGGCGGTTCGGTAAAAGACGGAGAGATTCTTGTTCAGGGCGATAACAGGGATAAATTGCTCCAGTGGTTTTTAAAGAACGGATTTACTAATGTAAAAAAGAGCTGAACGTAAGTTGATGTGATAACCCGGGTTGATTTGTCACGGTTATATCTTTTTTTTACTATGTAGCCAGGCCGTTTTTACAATCTTCCGTCAATGTGTAAATTTATGGGCAGGAAAATAATTTAATTACTATCTTACAGCAAATGTCTTTATCATGAATTCAAAGATATCGGGAGGAGTTAAGATAATTGTTGAAACGTATTACCAGGCAGAATACAGCAATCCTGTTAATAGCGAATTTATGTTTGCGTATAAGATCACTATAGAAAACAACAATGAGTTTTCTGTAAAACTTTTACGCAGGCACTGGCATATTTATGATAGCAATGGAAGTCTTCGTGAAGTGGAAGGAGAAGGTGTGGTGGGTATTCAGCCTATCATTGCACCGGGTGCTTCTTACCAGTATATCAGCGGTTGCAACCTGAGATCAGAAATTGGAAAAATGCAGGGAACTTACCTGTTGGAAAATCAAAACAACAGAAAAACTTTTAACGTAGCGATTCCCTCTTTTGAAATGCATGCACCCTTTAAAATGAATTAATTTTTCTACAAAATTTTTGTTGTAATTTTACCCCCTGTTCGTCTGAATTATCATTCTTTAAGTGTAGTTTCTTTTGAAATTTGTTTAATTAAAAAAGCGCAATGAATAAATATTCATTAGCCTAGTTTCGATATGACTAAAGTAACATTCAACAATAAAGACAACAGGTTTTACGAGAGCTTAAAAGCAAGTGTTGACGCCTATTTTGAGCAAAACAAGATTCGAAAAACCGGCGATTGGAGACTATTCAGCAAATCCATCATTCTTATTACTTCAGCCCTGGCCATCTATTTTTCTTTGATGCTGGTACCCATGCATCCGGCCATTGCTATCCTGCTATGTTGTGTATTGGGGTTTAATTTGGCTTCTATCGGTTTTGCCATTATGCATGATGCCAATCATGGAAGTTACAGCACCAATCAAAAACTGAATGATTTCCTGGGATTGATCACGTTGAATGGCCTGGGTGCAAGTTCATTTTTCTGGAAACAGAAACATAACATCATTCACCATACCTACACCAACGTTGATGGTTTGGACGATGATATTGCCAAAAGTCCGGTTATCCGCCAGTGTGAATCTCAAAAATGGGTTCCGGCTCACAAAGTACAACACCTTTATCTTTCTTTTGTCTATTCCTTATCGCCGATTTTTTGGGTGTTTATCATGGATTTTACAAAGTATTTTACCCATAGAATTTATACAACCACTGCCTGGAAAATGACTTTTAAAAATCACCTCATTTTCTGGCTTACGAAAGTGTATTATGTCGTTACCTATATCGTTGTACCGGTAATGGTTTGGGGCTGGTCGGGATGGCTTATAGGTTATTTTGTTTTAAATGCTACAATGGGTCTAACCCTTTCGTTTGTATTTCAATTGGCACATGTGGTAGAGGATACAGAATTTGAATACATTCCCTTAGATCATACCAAACATCTTGAAACAGCCTGGGCAATACACCAGATAAAAACCACGGCTAATTTTGCAATGGATAATAAAGTTATTTCGTGGTTTGTTGGCGGATTGAACTTCCAGATCGAACATCACCTTTTCCCAAGAGTGAGTCATGTTCACTATCCTGCTATCAGTAAAATTGTACAGGAAAAATGCAAAGAATTTAATCTTCCATATTATCATAACCCAACATTTATTGGAGCGCTCGCTTCTCATTTCAGGGTAATGAAGCAATTGGGTAAAAGACCAGCCGAGGTTACATTAAGGGCACAGGCAGCTTAATCAGGGTTTGTATTTTGCTTCGGAAAATATTTTTTCAGCATCTAGAGCCATTAACTGGGGTAATGTAGTTGCAGGATTTTTCGCCATATACTTTTTTACAATCTGCCATCCGGCAAATGACCCGATGTTTCCGGGAGATCCATCTCCCAACTCCTGCGTTTTTGGTCCTTCGGAAACATAGTTTTTGATAATGTTATTGTCGAGCGTTTGCAAAAGGTTATTTTGAATAAACAAATCCCAGATCTGCCCCTCGCCTGCATAACAATCCTTCAATTGTTTTTCGGTATATCCAATCAGTTTATATTCTTCTTTATCCGGGAGAATGGCATTGAGCATGTACAAACGTTTTCCTTTTTCTACCATTTGCACTACCAGTGATTTATCGTCATTTTTTTCCGGATACATATCCAGTACAATATTCTTCATACTGTTTACAGAAATGTATGACGGTTCAAACCGCTGTGTGAGATAAGCAGGATATGTTTCCTGTACCCAGGCCGAACGATAAGCAGAATAATTTTTACCGAGATGTGTATGCAGCCCTACCACAATGGCATCATCAATGATCAGGTCGCCATAACCATCCATGGGGCCGATATACGTAATGATATAGTGTGGTAATTTGTATTGAGGGAAATAATAATGCAGGTACTGCAATGCTTTTTTTATTTCATTTTCGTAAGGAGTAAAATCTTTGAAAACAACCTGGCTGGTATCATATACGGGCCTGTAAGATGAAATAAAATTTTTTACATAAGCCGTTACCGTATCTTCAGACCAGCGTGGATCGGCAACTAAAATGGTGGACATAAATAATCCGCCAAAGGAAGGATACTTTGAAATGAGTTGATGAAGCGGTGTACCAAGTTGATTGGTATCGAGTGCAAAAAGATCTTTTTCAAAATGTTTACTGCTTATCTCAATTTTTATATGAGATACATCCGGAACTTTTTTATCGTTGCAGGAAACAATGGAAACTATCAGCAGCAAACCAATGATCAGGCGCATAATTTATAATTTAACTTTGCAAAAGAAAAGCTTTTATAGATAATAATAAAGTTAATTGAACAGCATGAGCATGAAAATATTCCTGGCACAACAGAATTATCATATCGGCAACTTTGCAGGTAATACCCAAAAAATAATTAAGGCAATACAGCAGGCAAAAGACGAAGGAGGGGAATTAATCGTATTCAGTGAGCTGTGTGTATGTGGTTATCCTCCAAGAGATTTTTTGTATTTCAGCGATTTTATTGATAAATGCTACGAGGCTGTAGAAGAAATAAAAAATTATGCAGATGGAATTGCTGTGTTAATTGGCGCTCCGCATCGCAATGATGTGGTGGAAGGAAAAGATCTTTTCAATGCTGCTTATTTTTTAGAAGACAAAACAATTAAACAGGTGATTCATAAAACCTGTTTGCCAACCTATGATGTGTTTGATGAAGACCGTTATTTTGAACCCGCCAAAGACTGGAACATTGTTGAATACAAAGGAAAAAAAATTGCCGTTACCATTTGTGAAGACATCTGGAACCTGGGCAACAATCCGCTCTACAGGTATTGCCCAATGGATATACTGGTACAGCAAAGTCCGGATGTGATGATCAACCTCTCCGCATCGCCATTTGATTATACACATGATGAAGACCGTAAAGTTGCGGTAAAAGCCAATGTACTAAAATACAACCTGCCGATGTTCTATTGCAATTGCGTGGGCAGTCAGACAGAAATTGTTTTTGATGGAACCTCACTTGTTTTTGATAAACATGCCAACCTCCTGTACCAGATGAAAAGTTTTGAGGAAGAAATAAGAGCATTTACGCTGAACGATGATGGAAGTATTGAAGGGACGATTGTTGAGCCCGCTGAAAAAATTCCGAATACCGATTTAAATCCACCTGCACTTGAACCGGCACTCAACATCAATCACATTTACGATGCACTCATTTTAGGAATAAAAGATTATTTCTCCAAGATGGGATTTACAAAAGCGATACTGGGTAGCAGTGGAGGAATTGACAGTGCCGTAACTTTAGCGCTTGCCTGCGATGCATTGGGAAGTGAAAATGTTTTGGCTGTTTTGATGCCGTCACCTTATTCAACAGCTCATTCGGTTAACGATGCTGTTGAATTGAGTAACAACCTGAAATCGGCTCAACACACCATTCCTATAAAAGATATTTACGAAAGTTTTTTAACTGAACTCAAACCCTTGTTCCAGGACAGGCCATTCAGCATTGCAGAAGAAAATATACAGAGTCGTACGAGAGGAAATATTTTAATGGCCATCGCCAACAAATTCGGATACATACTGCTTAATACATCCAATAAAAGTGAATTAAGTACAGGTTACGGAACATTATACGGCGATATGGCAGGCGGCCTGGGAGTATTGGGAGATTGTTATAAAGTACAGATTTACGAACTGGCAAAATATATTAACAGGAAACAGGAGATCATACCGGTGAACATCATCAATAAACCACCCAGTGCAGAATTGCGACCGGGGCAAAAAGACAGCGACAGTTTGCCCGACTATGCAATACTCGATAAAATTCTTTACCAGTACATAGAACAATCAAAAGGGCCCGATGAAATTAAAAAGCAGGGATTTGATACTGCTTTGGTAGACCGTGTTTTGAAGATGGTAAATACCAACGAATATAAACGCAACCAGTTTTGCCCCATCATTCGCATCTCTCCGAAAGCATTTGGTGTAGGAAGGAGGATGCCCATTGTGGGAAAATACTTAAGTTAATGTTTGAAATTATTTGATGTTGTGTAAGGCAACTGTGCTGTGATAGAATATCTGGCCTGAAATTGTATATGTAACCGCAAGTATTTTGTGTGCTGTTTACATTGTATAATAATTAGAAGTATTTTTGATATAATATCCTTTGTTTAAGTTTCGAGTTGCTATGAATTGGAAAGCGAAGCATTGCAACAACTACGCTGGATTTGAATAAAACAAAATAAACTATGCTACAAACCGCCGATGACATCCGGTTGTTAAACGAAAAAATTAATCACGCATCTGGTTTTGTTTCTAAAATCAATGATGAACTGGGAAAAGTAATTGTGGGTCAGCAAAACATGATCGGCAGGTTGCTGATCGGGCTGCTGAGCAATGGCCACGTATTGCTGGAAGGCGTACCGGGTCTTGCAAAAACGTTATCTATAAAATCACTGGCACAATCTATACACGCTCAATTCAGTCGGATACAGTTCACGCCGGATCTGCTTCCTGCAGATGTTATCGGCACCATGATCTACAACCAGGCAAGAAATGAATTTTTTGTGCGCAAAGGGCCAATCTTTGCCAATTTCGTGTTGGCAGATGAAATTAACAGGGCACCTGCAAAAGTGCAGAGTGCATTATTGGAAGCGATGCAGGAACGCCAGGTAACGATCGGGGATACCAGCTATAAATTACAGGAACCATTCCTGGTACTGGCAACACAAAACCCGATTGAACAGGAAGGCACCTACCCGTTACCGGAAGCACAGGTAGATCGCTTCATGCTGAAAGTGGTAGTGGGTTATCCTACAAAATCTGAAGAACAACTTATTATCCGGCAGAATACGCTGGGTGCAACCATACCGGCCATCAATGCGGTTGCTTCTACCAATGAAATTATGACGGCAAAAGACCTGGTTCGACAGGTATATCTCGATGAAAAAGTTGAAAATTATATTCTCGATATTGTATTTGCCACCCGTAACCCGGAGAAATACAACCTGGCCAAGATAAAGCCATTGATAAGTGTGGGTGGTTCACCACGGGCAAGCATTAACCTGGCACTGGCAGCTAAAGCACAGGCATTTCTCAATAAAAGAGGATATGTAATTCCGGAAGATGTAAGAGAGATCAGCAGAGATGTATTGCGCCATCGTATTGCATTAACGTACGAAGCGGAAGCAGAGAATGTTATGGTTGAAGATGTGATCAATGAGATATTGAAAGCAGTAAACGTTCCTTAATATTGGGAAGATAAATTGAATGTAAAGGCTTACCTAACGCCAAATGAAAATCATTGTTCTGGAAGAAAAAGAAAATATCACCTGATGCAGAAAATTCAGCCGATGAAGCCAGCGGCCTGCTTACTACTGCAGAAATCATTCAAAAAGTAAGAGATCTCGAAATTAAAAGTAAACGCATCACCACCCATTTGTTTACCGGTGAATATCATTCCGCATTTAAAGGAAAGGGTATGCGTTTCCGTGAGGTAAGAGAATATTCGGAAGGAGATGATATTCGTTTCATCGACTGGAATGTGAGCGCCCGTTTTTCGCATCCTTTCACGAAATTATTTGAAGAGGAAAGAGAACTTACCATGATGTTGCTGATTGATACAAGTACCAGTAACCTTTTCGGTACCGTTGGAAAAAGAAAAAAAGACCTGATAACAGAACTTGCCGCAATATTAACTTTCAGTGCTATCAGTAACAATGATAAAGTAGGCGTTATTTTTTTCAGTAACAAAATTGAAAAATACATACCACCAAAGAAAGGACGACAACATGCATTATATATTGTTCGGGAACTGCTAACGGCAGAGCCGCACGCAAAAGGAACAGATCTCGATGTAGCCATCCGGTATTTCAATAATATTACAAGTCAGAAAAGCATCGCTTTTTTATTAAGTGATTTTTTAGATACTGGTTTTGAAAATGATCTTAAAGTTATTGGTGCAAAACATGATGTTATCGGAATTAAAGTGTACGACCGGATGGATATGTTGTTACCCAATGCCGGCCTATTGCAATTGGAAGATGCTGAATCAGGAAAAACAATCTGGGTTGACAGCAGCAGTGAACTCGTTCGATACAATCATCAGCAGATCTTTTTCGCACAAACAGAGGCCTGTAAAAAATATTTTTTAAAAGCCGGCGCTGATCTACTTCATATTCGTACCGATGAAGATTATGTAAAAGTGCTCCAGAAGTTTTTTTTAAAGAGAAAATAATAAGTGTATTATTGATGAAGACCAGGAAGGCTACATATTGTTATTTTCTTTTTTTACTACTGTTAGCGGGTAAACTTTCTTTTTCACAATCGCTGGAAGTAAATACAAACAAAAGCCAGGTGCTTATTGGCGAAAGAGTAGAATACAATCTTTCGATTAAGCTCCCGGCACTCGAAGGATATGACATTGACAGTGATTTACCTGATACGATTCCCCACTTCGAAATATTGGATAACAATGGTATCGATACCATTAAAAATCAAAACGGAACTTTCAGCCTTCAACAAAAAATTGTATTTACCAGTTTCGATTCCGGTGCATGGTATATACCTTCATTCGCCGTAAACATCAGCCAGGGTAAACGTTCTGTAAAATTATTTACCGATTCTGTACTGGTAAATGTTGGTTACTCACCTGCTGATACAACTGCCGATATACGTGATATCAAACCAGTGATTGAAGTTAAAGTTAAATCCTACTTCTGGTATTATGTATGCGCCATCATACTAACAGTTGTAATTATCTTTTACCTGCTGAATGTATATTTTGCAAAGAGAAAGGCAAAGCCATTGCCGGTTTTGTATTCGGCACTTTCTCCTTACGACGAAGCCATGAAAGCATTAAGAGAATTAAACGAATCACCCCTTCAAATCGAAACCGGCATTAAAGAATATCATTCACAAATCGGATTTATTTTTAAACGATATTTCAGCCGCATCACCGATGTAAACCTGTTGAACAAAACCACCGGTGGATTACTGCTGGAATTAAAACAAAAGAATGTAGATGCAGCAGTAATATCAGCCCTTGCGGCTTCTTTGAGAACAGGCGATGTAGTTAAATTTGCAAAACACATTCCTGCTGACAGTGAAAGCGAGCAATGCGCTGCAACGATTAAAGATGCCATTGAAAAAATTAATAAAGAAAAACCTGTAAGAAGCTAACCATATCTTGATAACGGAATATCTGCATACTATCCATTTTACACAGCCGGCTTTTTTTGGATTGCTGGCGCTCATCCCGTTACTGGTATTGTGGTATATATTTAAGCGACGGAACTTACAGGCATCTATTAAAGTATCTTCATTACATGCAAACAGCGTCAGCAACTGGAAATCAACATTTCGTCATGTACCGTTTGTGTTGAGGTTACTGGCACTCACCCCCATCATTATTGCGCTGGCTAAACCACAAACAAGTAACCAGGAGCAACATGCAGAAGGAGAGGGCATTGATATTATCCTGTGTATAGATGTTAGCGGCAGTATGACAGCCCAGGATTTTGCACCCAACCGCCTGGAAGCTGCCAAAAATGTTGCTGTTGATTTTATCAATCACCGCCCAACAGACAGAATAGGAATCGTTATTTTTTCCGGCGAAAGTTTTACACAATGTCCGCTTACTACCGACAGGAATATGCTCATTGCAGCAGTACGGAATATTCATAACGGACTACTGGAAGACGGAACAGCAATTGGTTCGGGTTTATCTACCAGTGTAGACAGGCTGCGTACCAGTAAATCAAAATCGAAAGTAGTATTGCTGTTAACCGATGGGGAAAATAACGGAGGGTTGATTGATCCGAAAACTGCGAAGGAAATTGCAAAGGCTTTTAATGTACGGGTATATACCATCGGCGTAGGATCGGAAGGATACGCACCGTTGCCGGAAAGTACAGCTACAGGTGTGGTCATTCAAAATGAAAAAGTGCTGATCGACGAAAAACTATTAACCGAAATAGCAACTGAAACCGGCGGTAGATATTTCCGTGCAAGAGATAACGAAAGTTTGTCTTACATCTATCGCAATATTGATGCACTGGAAAAATCAAAAATTGAAATGATCAGCAATATACGTTTCCGGGAAAAATACTTTCCGTTCGTTGCTGCTGCCATACTTTTTTTATTGCTGGAAATGATGCTGAATTATACGGTGTTCAGGAAGTTCCCGTAAATAAGTTGAAGGTTGTTCGTAATAATTTCCATGTAAATATTTTTATGAAAGAAGCAGTTGCAAAGGGCGCACAACACAACCCCAATCATTATGAAAGCTACCATCTATAAGTCAACCGGAAGCTGGTACATCGTGAAAAATGATGCAGGCGAATCCTTTAATGCAAGGATAAAAGGGAAATTAAAAATAGACAGTATCACCTCCACCAACCCTGTTGCCGTGGGTGATATTGTAGAAACAGAACAGGAACCGGATTCCGCAAACCTGGTAATTTCGGCTATTCATGAACGTAAGAATTACATCAACCGCGTTTCTCCGCACAATCCAAACCAACACCATATTGTTGCTTCAAATATTGATCAGTCTTTATTGTTTGCAACTATTAAAGAACCCAAAACTTCTTTAGGATTTATCGATCGGTTCCTGGTTACTTCAGAAGCATACCATGTTCCTGCAATTATTTTATACAACAAGGAAGATCTGTTCACAAAAAAAGAAACAGATAAATTTACTTTCATCAGGGAAATGTATGAAGCAATTGGGTATACTGTATTACTGATAAGCCTCGAACAAAATACCGGGTTGGAAAAAGTTACCGAAATACTCAGGGATAAGGTTACTTTGCTGAGTGGGCATTCAGGTGTAGGAAAATCAACCTTCATCAATTATTTATTTCCCGATCTCAAACTTAAAACACAGGATGTAAGCGGCTGGAGCGGAAAAGGATTGCATACAACAACCTTTGCTGAAATGTTTGATTTGCCCTTCGGCGGAAAAATTATTGATACACCGGGTATCCGGGAAATGGGTTTGGTAGATATTGAAAGACAGGAACTCTCTCACTACTTTCCAGAAATGCGTGCGTTATTAAATAACTGCCAGTTCAATAATTGCCTGCACCTCGAAGAACCCGGCTGCGCTATCAAAGATGCGGTTGTAAAAGGACGGATTCATGAAGAACGATACATTAGTTATGTAAATATTCTCGATTCACTTGGTAAGAAAAGCAGGTGAACCCGAATTATGAATGCTGCATAATGAAAACTGCATAAAAAAGAAGCTGCGTCCTATGATGCAGCTTCTTCAGTTTATAAGTGGTGAATAATGAACGAACGAAATCGTGTGGCTCTAACGAGTTCCAATACACGAAATAATCCATTACATGCTGTTGTTTGAATGAATAGTGATGGAATGGCTCTATGGAGTTTCATCAAACTACCATCATTCAAAAAAGGTAAAGGCAAGAACAATCGGTTATGCGCTGGCTCCAGCGAGTTCCAATGCAAAACGTACTACTGGTATCCGTAACGATTAATGTGTACATAATTATTCGTTACCGGTTACGCTTTTTAAAACACCTGCCGTTCCAGGAAGTGTGCTACTTCCATCACTGCACGGTTGTCGCTTTTTTTATGGTTGTTAACCTGTTGAGGAAAAATGCTTACTCCATTAAAAATGTTGTAATGCAATGTGAGAAACTGGTTTTTGTATTTAAAATCCCAGTCGAGCGTATCACTGTCATCGACCTGGTTTAAAAATACCACCTGCAATTGTTCGGCAAGCGTATTGGCAATTGCATAAAACTTTGAAATGCCACAATTGTCATCTATGACAGCCTCAGTGGCACCCGTTTGGGTTCTTAGTTCGTAAGACATAGAGATGGATTTGGGTTTTAGAGGGTAAGAAATGGGGTTGGTGTTTTTATTAAAAAGTTGCTACATTTTCTGGCCGCCTTTGTATTTTTTCTTGTTTTGTTTGGTTACAATTTCTTCCTGGCTCATGTTCCGGGCATCATTCGGGCAGCCATACTTCTCTTTCTTTTTAAAAATAAAACAACCGCTGAGGGAGTACACAACAAATGTTGCAAGTAAAAATTTTTTCATGTACTAAAGTTAATACTTGTTTCTCAACTGTTTTATTTTTCTATATCAGCAAACCATTTGCTATAACGTAAATAATTTTCTGCAATCCGGTTAATCTCACCGTTAATCAGTTCCTGGCTAATGTCTTTTACTTTCTTTGCCGGTACGCCCGCATAAATACTTCCGGGCTCTACCCTGGTATTTTCCAATACCACCGCACCCGCTGCAATAATGCTGTTGGTACCAATCATACAATTATCCATCACAATAGCACCCATCCCGATCAGCACATTATTTTCTATAACGCATCCATGTACGATTGCATTGTGTCCTATACTAACATTATTTCCTATATGTGTTTTTGTCTTCTGAAAAGTGCAATGAATCACCGCACCATCCTGTATATTCACCTTATTTCCAATGCGGATGCTGTTCACATCACCCCTTATCACAGCATTGAACCACACACTGCAATCGTCACCCATTTGTACATCACCAACAATGGTAGCATTGGGAGCGATAAAACAATTGTCGCCAAAACCCGGATGCACTCCTTCTACCGGAAATAGATATGCCATATAATTTATTTTTTTGTTTACCAGCAAGCTGCAAAGCTCAACCTTATTGGCGTCGCACTCTTGTGCTGTTGTTCGTTAGTCAACTTTTATTTACTTCTTATCGCATCAAACAGGGTAAAAATTATCCGAAAATTGTTTTTCAAATTCATTTAAAATTATCCTTGCAAAAATTCTTTACGGCATATCTACCCCACTAATTCAATAAATTGCAATCAAATTACAAAATCCATCTTAATTCAACTGTTACAATTCATAATTCACAATTCATAATTTATAATTCATAATTCAGCATTCATAATTCAGCATTCACCTAAATCTTCAATTCAATATCATGACTCCCCGCCAGTTATTTCTCTCCCATGTTGGTCAAACTTCAGAGGCGCCGTTATGCCTGCACATCGTAAAAGCAGCAGGATCAAAAATGTGGGATGCAGATGGCAAAGAATATATCGACCTGATTGCCGGTATCAGTGTTTGTAATGTTGGTCACCGGCATCCAAAAGTTGTAGCGGCAATTAAAAAGCAGGCCGACGAATACCTGCATGTTATGGTTTACGGAGAGTTGGTTGAAAGTCCTCAGGTTGCTTATGCAAAAAAACTCACTGATCATTTACCTGCTTCTTTGAATTCCGTTTTTTACACCGCCAGTGGGAGTGAAGCAACGGAAGGTGCCATGAAACTCGCCAAACGTTATACCGGTCGTGCAGAGATCGTATCTTTTAAAAATTCTTATCACGGAAGTACACAGGGTGCATTAAGTGTGATGGGAAGTGAATACTGGCAACAGGCTTTTCGTCCACTCCTTCCCGGTATTGTACAACTCAATTATAGTTCATTTTCCGACCTGGAAGCGATCACAGAACAAACAGCCTGTGTAATTGCCGAATCCATACAGGCTGAAGCCGGTGTTATTGTACCACAAAACGGATGGTTAGCGGCATTGAGAAAGCGTTGTACGGAAACAGGAACTTTACTGGTACTCGATGAAATTCAATGTGGTTTCGGAAGAAACGGATCACTGTGGGCTTTTGAACAGTTTAATGTAGTGCCGGATATTTTATTGCTGGGTAAGGCATTGGGCGCCGGAATGCCTTTAGGCGCTTTTGTTGCCAATAAAAAAATTATGAATGCACTTACGCACAACCCCGTGCTCGGACATATCAATACATTCGGTGGCCATCCGGTAAGTTGTGCCGCTGGTTTGGCAGGTTTCGATGTATTACTCGATGAAAAATTAATTGAATCTGTACAACAAAAAGAACAATTGTTTCTGTCCTTACTTAAACACCCCCTCATAAAAAATGTAAATAGCCGCGGATTAATGATGGCAGTAGAATTTGAAAGCTTTGAGATCAACAAAAAAATCATTGACGCACTTATAGAAAAAGCTGTGTTTACCGACTGGTTCCTGTTTGCTGCCCATGCGCTGCGTATCGTACCCCCGCTAACCATTACAGAGGAGGAGATTCGGGATGCCTGTACAAAAATCCTTTCGGTGCTCAACACATTTGCCAATTGAGATGTAAACACTTAAAAAGTTTACACCTTTATACTTGAATTTTGTCAGAAAATACCTTTACTTTGTAATTCAAAGTACTTTTATGGATCAAACCCGGCAGTCTTTAGAAACCCTGCGTGACATAAAAAATATGATGGAACGCAGTAGCCGTTTCATTAGCTTAAGCGGTTTAAGTGGTATCAGTGCCGGTATCTGTGCATTGATCGGCGCTTATATTGCCGCACCGTATGTGTTCGGTACAAAAGATCTTTTTATCGATCATATCAATTACCGAGGAACCGAAGGCTATGGCGACATAGGCATAATTTTAAATACCCGGATATTCTGGATCGCTGCAGCTACATTTTTAGCTGCTTTGATAAGTGCTTTTGTTTTCACCTTTATTAAAAGCAGGCGTGAAGGGATTCCCATCTGGGGCAATACCGCAAAGAGGCTACTGATCAACGTTAGTATTCCCCTGCTGGCCGGCGGAATTTTCCTGTATAAGCTAATGCATTTTGGCACATTTGGTTTAATAGCTCCCGGCTGTTTAATTTTTTACGGGTTGGCATTAATCAATGCAAGCAAATACACGCTGGGTGAAATCAGGTACCTGGGATTTTTTCAAATAGTGTTGGGTATTATTAATCTATGGTTTGTTGGTTACGGTCTGTATTTTTGGGCACTCGGTTTTGGTGTACTGCATATTGCTTACGGAGCTTACATGTGGTGGAAATATGAACGTAACCGATAAACAAAACCGTATTACAAATTAAGGTACAACAGAAGTGAATGGCTAACCCGATAGATAACTTAAATAAATTGTTCGATAGCAGGGTGCGTTTGGGAATCATGAGCGCCCTGATGGTGAATGATGCCGTAAACTTTAACGAGCTGAAAGAATTACTCAACATTACAGATGGAAACCTGGCCAGTCACCTGAAGGCACTGGAAGAAAATGAATGTATTAAAGTAGAAAAAGGTTTTATCGGCAGAAAAACAAACACAATGTACAGTCTTACCAAAACCGGCGAAAAAGCATTCAAAGCCCATATTGCAGCTTTGGAAAAAATGATCAAATCAATGAGTTAATTTTTTTTGTATAAACACTTTGAAATACAAAGTACTTTTAAAATGAAAAACAAATACTCCTCTGTAGGAATTGCATTCAGGATCTGGATACTTACTGCGGTAATACTGGCATCCGGCAGTTTAATCGTTGCCTTGTTTGGCGGGGAATTTTCACTGGTTATGATATTGTTGCTTTTTATTGGCGCTGTAACAGGCAGCGCACCTGCGTTCGCTGCATTGTGTTTTCTTATTCCACTCATCAACAGAACCGCTTCCTCATTCAAAACAAAATTCCTGGGGTTAATACTTATAGAATTTGCAATCACGTTGCTGTATGGCATCGCCGGCATTATTCTGGAATTTTCTGCCGAACTGTTCTGGTCCGGGCATTTTGTAAAGCAAATTCATACAGCAGCAATGATCACCGGTGTTTTGTTTGGATGCACCACCACGGCTTCCCTGTTATTGCTTCAGAAAATTGCCGGTTATTTTTCTGATGGCGATTTACTACGGCTTAACCGGCTACAACTTTTTCAATCATTTTTTTACCACACAAATACAAATGCAACAACCATGGAAAGTTTTGAAACAGTGCAACAACAATTGCCGCAAACAGAAAACCAATCAAACAAATTACTGATTAAAGGAGTGATTACGGGTGTACTTATTTTACTGATGCTGATTCCAACCGTATTCATCAGTAACATTATCACGGAAAGAGAACAGCGGCAAAAAGAAGCAGTGACTGAAGTAAGCAGCAAGTGGTCGAAAGCACAAACGGTTTCCGCTCCTTACCTGGTTGTTCCATATACTGATACCATTGTAAATACAGAAGGTAAAATCGTAAGCACAAAAAAACAACTGATACTGCTGGCAAACAACCTCGATGTTAAAGGAACCATTCTACCCGAACAAAGACCAAGATCTATTTACAAAGTGTTATTGTACAAAACCAATATTCAACTGAATGGTTCTTTCAAACCAAAATGGCCACAAGACATCAACACTGCTACTTTGGATTTTCAAAATGCACGTCTTTGTTTTGGCATCAGCGATTTTAAAGGAATAGAAGAAGAAATGCATATTCAATTTAATCAACAGCAACTTGCGTTGAGCCCTGGTTTACCATTGAATGATATCAATGAAATTGGGTTGAGCGTTCCCGTTTCACTAACCCTTGATGCAATGAACAACGGAATTCCTTTTTCCATGGAATTGAAATTAAAAGGCAGCGAACAACTTCATTTTAATCCGCTGAGTGCAAACAGTACATTCAGTCTTGCCTCACCCTGGCCAAACCCTTCTTTCGATGGAAATATTTTACCGAATGAAAGATCTGTAAACGCCAATGGATTTATGGCGAAGTGGAATTTTAACCAGGCCAATCTTCCATTCGGAACAGTGCTGAAGCAGGGTACATTTTCTGCAGCCAGCCTTTCCTTCGGGGTTACCATGGTGCAACCTGCAGATCAGTACGACAAAACCATGCGCAGTGTGAAATACGCCATCCTCTTCATAGGATTAACATTTGCATTGTTTTTTATTGTGGAGATCATGCAACGAAAAGCTTTTCACCCGGTACAGTATGTACTTGTAGGGTTGGCGCTGGTAATATTTTATACCTTACTGCTGTCGATCAGTGAATATATTTCTTTCGATTATGCCTACCTGTTAGCTTCACTGGCTACAGTGTTGCTGATATCATTGTATGCCAAAAGTCACTTTGCCAGTTGGAGAACAGCCGGCGTATTTTTTTCTACTCTCGGGCTTTTGTATGGTTTCATATTTGTTCTGATAAGACTGGAAGATACCGCATTGCTGGTTGGAAGCATCGGTTTATTTACAGTACTGGCGATGGTAATGTATGCCAGTCGTAAAGTTCAGTGGTATGGAAAAAACATCGAAATAGCCGGATGATCCTAACGCTAAAATAAATACGATGAAAATAAAAATGATCTTACCTGCGCTCACAGAAGCAAAGAGTCCGTTCCGGCGGCCCATTAAATATTCCTTATTCCCTCCGTTGGGATTGGCAACACTGGCCGCTTACTGCGATCCTGCTGATGAAATTGAATTACAGGATGAACATGTGGAAACACTGACAACCGATGATCAGCCTGATCTTGTAGTGATACAGGTGTACATCACCAATGCGTTCCGTGCTTATGCATTAGCCGATTTTTACCGGCGCAAAGGGGCTTACGTAATATTAGGCGGACTGCATGTTTCTTCTTTACCTGCAGAAGCGATTGCACATGCGGATACCATTTTTATTGGTCCGGGTGAAGATACCTTTCCTGCTTTTCTAAAGGATTTTAAAAATGGCGTTGCCCGGAAAATATATGTCAACTCAAAAAGAGATATTGAACATATACCACTGGTACGGCGTGACCTGATTAAGCGCAACTTATATTTAGTTCCCAATTCAATTGTTGTTTCAAGAGGTTGCCCGCACCATTGCAGTTTTTGTTATAAGGATGCCTTCTTCAAAGGAGGTAAATCATTTTATACGCAAACAGTAGATGCTGCGCTTGCAGAGATTGACCGGTTGCCGGGGAAACATCTTTATTTCCTCGATGATCATTTGTTAGGCAATCAGAAATTTGCTGCTGCATTATTTGATGGAATGAAAGGAATGAACCGTGTTTTCCAGGGCGCTTCTACTATCGATGCCATTGTAAGGGGTGATTTGATTGAAAAGGCGGCGGATGCCGGTATGCGCTCCGTATTCGTAGGTTTTGAAACATTGAATAAAGCAAATCTTGCACAGGGTAATAAAAAGCAAAACATCGGTAAAAATTATACTGATGCGATCAAACGCTTGCATTCACTTGGCATCATGATCAACGGAAGTTTTGTTTTTGGTTTGGATGATGATGATAAAGATGTATTTAAACGAACTATTGACTGGGCTGTTGAGAATGCCTTAACTACCTGCACCTTTCATATTCTTACACCGTATCCCGGCACTGCATTGTTTGCATCAATGGAAAAGGAGGGAAGGATTCTGCACCGTAACTGGGAACAATACGATACGAGACAGGTTGTATATAAAACTGTTGGCTTGCAGGCAGATGAATTAAAAAAAGGATACGATTGGGCCTACCAGTCTTTTTATAGCTGGTCAAATATTTACAAAGCAAGTATGCAACATGAGCAATTCAAACAGGTGATCAAACATTTTGCCTATGCCGGCGGTTGGAAGAAATTTGAATCCCTATGGAACTTCATCATAAAAACACAAGGCCTTAATAAAATGCTTCCGCTCCTCGAAGCTATTTTATCCAGGGTAGGTGGAAAGCAGGAAAGGGAAGCAACGGTTGCTTCCCCATTTCCTGCCATTGCTTAAAAAAAAATTATCATGAAAAGATTACAACGATCATTCGGGTTTGCGTGGGAAGGTATTCATACCTGTTTCAAACAAGAGGCAAATTTTAAAATTCATACGATATGCAGTGTATTGGTTATTGCTGCCGGTTTTTATTTCGGTATCAGCCATACAGAATGGCTGATCATAATTATTTGTATTGGTTTGGTTTTTTCCGCCGAGTTATTGAATACGGCGATAGAAGGATTGTGTAACCTGGTTACCAAAGAAACCCATCCACTGATAAAAATTATTAAAGACATTTCTGCTGCAGGGGTGTTGGTATTGTCCATTGCCGCATTCGTTTGCGCTCTCCTGATTTTTATTCCGAAAATTTTACAACATTTCAACTTTTAAAATATGAGCTCATTAAAACTTCGCTTAAACAGTTTGCTTGCCGTTACGTTTATTTTTATTTGTTTGATGATTGCCGGCAGGATCTATGTTACGAAAACATGGCAGCATGTATTTCTAACCTGGAATATTTTTCTTGCCTGGATACCTTTCCAGATCAGCAAGTACTATACCTATTACAGGAATAAACAACGTTGGAAGCAACTGGTGTTGTTTGGTAGCTGGTTGTTATTTTTTCCAAACGCATTATACATCGTTACCGATTTAATTCACTTGCAGGAAACCGTTAACGCACCCGTATGGTTTGATGCCGTTATTTTGTTTACTTCCTCCTTCATCGGATTAATCATGGCCTATATTTCATTGTTCAATACGGAAAGATTTCTTGCCGGTAAATTTTCAGGAAGAACGATGATGTTGCTGATCCCGTTTCTCATTTTCATCAGTTCATTCGGTGTGTACCTGGGAAGATTCAGGCGCTGGAATAGCTGGGATATTATTCATAGTCCGTTGGAACTGGGAGAAGAAGTATTGCGCTTTTTTATTGCACCCCAGGATAACTACAAGAGTTGGGGGGTTACCATAATATTCTCTGTATTGTTTTATCTCCTGTATGCATTTTCAAAACTGTTGCCTTATGCATTCAGGCAAAATAGAAATGCCGGGTAAAGGCCCGGCATTGCATTTATTTTAAGCTTCATTAAAAATCGAGACCAAGAGAAACATACTTCATGGCTCTTCCGCCAAACACGGTATTCATTGGCCATGCGATATCAAAGCGTACAAAATATCCGAACAGTGAACTCCTGGCGCCAAAGCCATAGCCTCCGGCGAATGGTCCTATTCCCGGCGCTTTAATTTTTACTTGTACAGGATCGGCACCATACACAACCTGTGGTCTTCTCATGCCTTTATAGGTTCCGTTCCAGGCCGTACCAAGATCTACAAACTGGATAACCTGCAGATCACGGAGGAATGGATTGTTGATTACTTTATCAAAGAAGGTAGAAATTACCGGAACCCTGATCTCACTGTTTATAACAAAGGCATTGTTTCCGTTGGCAACATTCTGAATAAATCCACGCATGTTTACCGCCAGAGTTTGAAAAGCATAATCGGGATCAGGATCTGGAGGATTGTTGTTATCGAAATATCGTTGTCTGCCGTTCTTGATATTTGATCCCAGGATCAACCATCCATCTGTACCGCCAAGATAATAAATGAGCTTTTGTTTGCCCCAACTGAAATTACCTGAAGCACGCAGTGCCCAAATAACATTCCTGTAAATAGGATAATAATTCCTTGCATCAAATCCTGCATTAAATATGTCGCGGCCGGTTGAATATTTCGCCTTCGTTAATTCACGGAAGTATTCCATATAGACTTTGTACCGTATACCAAACCAGATATTTTCTGCAACCCGCTGGCTGTTATCGTTTATATATTCCAAACGCGATTGGAAATAGGTTCTTTTGATGCTTTCAGCAAGCAGGGTATTGGCATCCATTGAAGATACTACCTGGTGGTCTACCCTAACGCCACCGGTGAAACGAAGACTTTTAACCACATCAAAAGGATAAGAAACATTTCCCTGGTAAATATTCGTAAACACTTTGGCAGTGTACGGTGTATTTACTATCCCGTAGTTCTCAACATTGCGGTAATAAGTTGTTCCCCAGTCGAGCCTCCGCTTTAAATTCTGATAGCTTATCAGCCATTCATTGTCTTTAAAGTTTGTGCCGAATTTTACGCCGCCACTTATTTTGATGTCTTCCATCAGGTCGATTACATTGCCCGTTAACGCCAGGTTAAGTGCTGTACCACTTCCAAGGATAATCGGACCGGTTCCACCTGAATACAACTGGTAGTTGCTGGTCAGGGGAGTAGCCGTTGGCCCTAGTGAGGCTTTGTCGAGAGAAAATTTCAGCGGCTTATACCTGTACAATTTTGCAGATGCCAGAACCGGTTCTGCCTTTTCAGTTACAGCATTTGAAGTAGTATTGTCAGCGTGCTGCGAACTGTCGGTTTTTTCATGCTCAAACTCCGACTGGAAAAAATCTTCCTGTTTCTTCGTACTGTCGGTACCGTTAGTAATGCCGGTGGCTGCAGGAATATTTTTTGTAAGCCTGCTTTCACGCATCAGCTTTTTTGCATATTCAGTTGGCGTAGCGCTGATGTTCCTTCTGCTAAGCGTATATTCATCGATCTTCAGTTTATACAGAATTTTTTCATCTCCGCTTGGGCTACTTACTTCACTTACCTGGTTTTTATCCCCGGCAATTCTTGATTCAACCACGGAGTTGGGATAATTCGACAGCGGAAAGGTATATGCCGAATCTTCCGACATCGAAACAACTGCTATTGAATCTACTTCTGTTTTTTTATACACTTTCAGGGCACTGTCTATTTCAGGTTGGGATGGATTCCTGAGAATATCATCACCGATTAACACTAATGTATCAAGTCCTGTTTTTCTGGTAGTGAAAAACCCTGCATAACGGTTGCCTATACCATTCTCGTCACTAATGAACGTAAAGTGGTTGTTATTGTATTGGGTAGGAAAACGGGCATTCCCGTATTTTAAATTGGTGAGTTGTGTGATCTGGTTCAATTCCGGTTTATCGCCAAAATCTGTAATTAAAAATACATTGTAACGACTTTCTCCCGGTAAAACAGTATCTGCACTCACAGCGCCGGCGGTAGGACGGTTGCTCGAGAAAATTATACCCGTTTTATTGGGAAATGCAACAAATGCTGGATCGAGATCGTCATACACATCATTGGTAATTTGCTGTACTTTTTCTTTTTCGATATTGAAAGTATAAATATCCGTATGACCATTTTTAACTGCAGAAAGTAACAGCGTTTTGCTATCCAGCATATATTTCACATCCTGTACCTGGTCGAAATCATTGGTAAGATCTATCCTGGTTGTTTTCCAACGGGCAACGATGTCGTACACAAACAACTTTAATTTTCCCTGGTCGGTATAAATAACAGTGATCTTTGTTCCCTTGGGATCCCATGCCATCAGCGGATAGCCGGGGTTCATTTCTTTCTCACGGGCACGCACACCGTATTTCAGCAGCGTGGTGTTTTCGTAATCGTAGTTGAGGATCACCTGAACGATCCCGTTTTTAAATTGTGTTACTACGTACGAATTGTCTTTTTTATTCGGGTTCACATTAAAACGATAGTAGTTTAACCGCTTGCTGATATCAAATCCTTCAATATAATTTCCTTTTGGATATGCCTTCCTCCGCATGATATCATTCGAATATTTTTCATCCTGGTATTCCATAAACTCCTGCAGCAATTCTTTGAATTTTTTCTTCGTGATCTGCAGGCTTGCTTTGTTTATTTTTTTATAGATCCGGCACAGGTACAAAAAATAGGTAACATTTTCCTTCTTGTATTTTTCTTCGATGAAATACCAGAACGCATGTCCGGCCAGCAAAGGTTTATGATACGCCAGTGATGTAAATTTTGTATAGTTACCGCTTAGGATTTCACTTTTTAACTGGTCGTCCAGGTCGGTACTCCAGTGTTCTCCCAAATAAGCAGTGTACCCGTCGGTTAGCCATTTGGGTAAATCCAGTAATGTTTGGTTGCCGGCTACTTCACCAATATCATCTCCAAACAATAAATTTTTTGTGATGATATCTGCGATGCCTTGTCGTACCTGTCTTTTTAAATTGGCATGGTTGGCATCGAAATAAATAACCATTTTGTTGTTTACAAATGAAGTTGTACCGCCGGTGGTGAGGATGTCTGAATCAAGGCCGATATTGGTTTGTTGCATATCGGCAAATTCGTTGTAAACAATAATATTGGCCCTGCGTTGCAAACTGTATTCGGCCGAGGTTTCAATCTCCGGTAATTCCTGTTCGGCTATTTGCGCTACATATTTTGCCAGTTCCTGCCCTTTCTGATTGAAGTAAACATTAAAGTTTTTAGTCTGGTAATATTGCCATTTGAATTTTTTGAATTGAACCCGGTTCTTCCCAAACGTAACCGCACTCACCTGTTGCGCCTGTGCACCCTTTATTCCAACAATTAAAATCAATGAAATAAAAATTATTCTGCTGAACTTTGCCATACTGATGCTTTGTTGATATTGAGTATTAAAATTACTTGTTTACGATTAATCATTAAAAACAATTTAAGGGCACATGATCAGGATAAAGTCGTTCGAATTTAGTCCGATACAGGAAAATACGTATTTACTTTACAATGAGTTTAACGATTGTATCATTATCGATCCGGGTTGTTATTTCGATGATGAAAAAGACGAACTGGCAGCCTTTATTACAGAGATGGATTTGAAACCGGTAATGCTGCTTAATACGCATTGTCACCTCGACCATGTATTCGGTAACAAATTCATTGCAGAAAAATATGCGCTCGAATTACACATTCATCCCAAAGAAAAACCGGTATTGGATTATGCACCCGTAAGCGGGCTGGGGTATAACATGCCTTTTGATAATTATACAGGAGAGATAAAATACCTGCAGGAAAATGATGTATTGAAATTGGGCAAAGACAATTTAAAAGTGTTGTTTACACCAGGACATAGCCCGGGAAGTGTGAGTTTTTATGATGCCCAGGATAAATTTGTAATCAGTGGCGATGCATTGTTCAACGGCAGTATCGGCAGAACCGATCTTCCGGGTGGCAATTATGATCAACTGATCGGAAGTATTAAGGAAAAATTACTCACGTTGCCCGTGGATACGATCGTATATAGCGGGCACGGTCCGTTTACTACCATCGGTGCTGAAACAGCACATAACCCTTTTTTGAAATAATAGTGTAACTAATAAAACTGCTGAACGATGTGTAGAAAACAGGTGCTGATGTTTTAATTGATGCACTTATCATCTATTGCTGATTCCGGGAACCGGAAAATGGCGGAGAGGATTTACATACTCACGATTTCGACTGGCAAATTTCGATCAATACTGCATTAGTGCTTTTTGGATGCAGAAAACAAACCAGCTTATTGTCGGCACCGTCTTTTGGCGTTTCATTTAATAATATAAAGCCTTCATTTTTCAGCCGGGTTACTTCCGCATAAATATCGGCCACTTCAAAGGCAATATGATGGATGCCTTCCCCTTTTTTTTCAATGAACTTTGCAATAACGCCATCAGGTTCGGCACTTTCCAACAGCTCAATCTTTGTTTCTCCGGTCTGAAAAAAAGCCGTGTTTACTTTTTCCCCGGCTACGGTTTCGGTTTTGTAACAAGTGGTATTCAGTAATTTTTCAAACAGGGGTACCGAAACAGAAAGATTTTTTACGGCGATGCCAATATGTTCAACATTTTTCATTTTGTGCTGTTATTTGAAGTGTAAAATAGCTCATTTACGAAATGCGTTAATATATTTTTATGACCTGTTCGGGATTATTAATATAAGACCATTTACAGTAAATTTGCGTATATAAAACGAACAAAAGTTAATCAGATATTTATGTTGAAATTGCCGATTTATTTGGATAATAACGCTACTACACCGATGGATCCCAGGGTTTTAGAAGCGATGACGCCCTATTTCCTCGATCATTTTGGAAATGCTGCCAGCCGTAACCATCCTTTTGGCTGGGAAGCTGAAGAGGCGGTAGACTATGCAAGGGAACAGGTTGCCAAACTGGTTGGAGCCGATCCTAAGGAAATAATATTTACTTCCGGAGCTACCGAGGCGGATAATCTTGCCATCAAAGGTGTATTTGAAATGTATGCGAGCAAAGGAAACCATATCATCACTGCAGTTACAGAACACAAAGCAGTACTCGATACCTGTAAGCATATTGAAAAACTTGGCGGGGAAGTAACGTATATGCCGGTTCAGCCGGATGGACTGATAGACCTTAAAGAACTGGAAGCTGCCATCAGGCCAACAACCATTTTGATCGCCATTATGTATGCGAATAATGAAATTGGAACCATTATGCCGATCAGGGAAATCAGTGCAATAGCCCGTAAACACGGTGTATTGGTTTTTACGGATGCTACACAGGCTGTGGGTAAAATTCCGGTAGATGTAAATAAAGATGGAATTGACCTTATGGCTTTTTCAGCACATAAAATGTACGGACCGAAAGGCGTGGGCGCATTGTATGTGAGAAGAAAAAGTCCGAGGGTGAAAGTAACAGCGCAAATGGATGGCGGCGGTCATGAACGTGGCATGCGCAGCGGAACCTTAAACGTGCCGGGTATTGTAGGATTTGGAAAAGCTTGCGAATTGTGTATGCTGGATATGGAAGAAGATACCAAACGCATCAGTAAGTTGAGAGATAAACTGGAGAATGAATTATTGAAACTGGAAGAAGCTTATGTAAACGGTAGTCGTGAACACCGCCTTCCTCATGTTAGCAATATTTCGTTTAAATATGTTGAAGGAGAAGGGTTGCTGATGGGATTCAATAAAAATATTGCATTGAGTTCAGGATCGGCCTGTACCTCTGCATCACTGGAACCCAGTTATGTATTAAAAGCGCTTGGATTAGGAGATGATCTGGCACATAGTTCGCTCCGTTTTGGATTAGGAAGATTTACAACTGAAGAACAGATTGATTATACCATTAAAGCAATAACCGATACTGTTGTGAAGTTGAGGGAAATGAGCCCGCTTTGGGAAATGTATAAAGAAGGAATAGACCTTAACACCATTGAATGGGCGGCGCATTAAACAATATTGTTAATTGGATTGTAGAATAGAGATTAAAAAATCTATCCTACAAATGCACACACTAACAATAAGATTTTAAAAAGAAACAACAATTAAAAATTAGCTGATAAGCTGATTATCAAATTTTCAAATTAAGTTTTATGGCATACTCAGAAAAAGTTATTGATCATTACCAGAATCCAAAAAATGTTGGTACGCTGGATAAATCAAACAAGAATGTTGGAACAGGTTTGGTTGGCGCTCCTGAATGTGGTGATGTAATGCGCCTGCAGATACAGGTAGATGATAAAGGGTTGATTACCGATGCGAAATTTAAAACATTTGGCTGCGGATCTGCCATCGCTTCATCTTCTCTTGCTACAGAATGGCTCAAAGGAAAAACTGTTGACGAAGCTTTGAAAATAGACAACATGGCCATCGTGGAAGAATTAAATCTTCCCCCGGTTAAAATACATTGCTCTGTTTTGGCTGAAGATGCCATTAAAGCTGCGATCAATGATTACCGTGAGAAAAATGGTATGGAGAAACTGAAGTTTGAAGAAAGTGTAGTTCACTAGTAGCTTATGTGTTTAGCTTCTGCCGCTACAAATTATAATTTGCGGCTTGAAGCTCGATACTAAAAATTCAAAGATCAAACAAATGGTTGCAACAGATAACAGCATATACATCAGCGATAAAGCGAAAGCAAAAGTGCAGCAACTCATGCAGGATGCGGGCGTGGATAAGGATCCGTCTTATTTTTTAAGAGTAGGTGTTGTAGGAGGTGGATGCAGCGGCTTGAGTTATAAACTCGATTTTGATAACGAGGCAAAACCAATGGACCAGGTATTTGAAGACAAAGGCGTAAAAATTGTTACTGACCTGAAGAGTTTTTTGTACCTGGTAAATACGGAACTCGAATTCAGCGACGGATTAAACGGTAAAGGATTTTATTTTAATAATCCGAATGCCAGCAGGAGTTGCGGATGCGGTGAAAGTTTTGCAGTGTAAATACAGGAATAATAACAGGAACAGGTAAGTTTACTATACTATTCTATATAATTAAAGCCCCATTGGGGCTTTAATTATTTATAAACCTTAGGGCTGTTATTTTACAGGAGCAGGTGGTGCAGGCGGTGCCGGTGGAGGTGGCGGCGGCGGCAACTTCCCGTATTTTTTTTCGTAATATTTCCTGTTGGCATTCCAAGTCGACATTTTAATTCTTTGTTTTACCCCATCTCTTTCCACTACAACAACATCCATTCCCCTGGAGGTAATTACAGAAATATCATAACCATTACTATTAACCGCAATTTCACGATCGGGCGATGGAGGTAATGGAGGTAATGGAGGAACCGGAGGAGGTGGAGGAGGAGGTGCCGGAACATCAGCTACCAGCACCGGTGGCTCCGGTGGTGCAGGTATTGTGGTAAAATCCTGTTCTTTTTTTTGTGCGTGTACAACTACACCGGTAAGTGTAAAACATACCACGTACAGTAATAATTTTTTTTGCATGACTGGAATTTTTTTCAGCTTAGATTCATTTGCAAACGAAATCCATAAATGCGGTGAAGCACTTCCAGCAAATAATTAAAAAAAATGCCGTCCCAAAAGACGGCATTTATCAAATTAAATATATTATGGTTATGGCTGGGCAAAACTGTTTCTTGGGCCACCTGATGCAAAAACGGCTTGCATTCTTGTTTTTTGACCAAGCGTGAACATATACATGCAGGCATCATCAGTATAATCCATATAGTTCATACTCATGTCTCCATTGTTGCTGCATGTTTTATGAGGGAATGAAGGGCAGCCGAAATTTGAGGTTTGCTGGGTAGGCGTGTCATTTACGAGGTCGTTTCCGCAACTTGCATCACCCCAGATGTGACGAAGGTTGAGCCAGTGACCAATTTCATGCGTAGCCGTTCTTCCTTTATTATAAGGTGAACTAACGGTGCCGGTTGTGCCAAAAGCATTGTCATCGATTACCACACCATCAGTAGCTGAACTACCGCCCGGGAATTGAGCATAACCCAATATACCTCCGCTTAAATTACATACCCAGATGTTTAATTTAGTAGTAGGGCTGGTAGGTGTAATGCCGTTTGCTGCTTTTTTCATTGCATCATTTGTGCCCCAACTGCTTTTGGTAGTTGATTTCCTGTTTATCTTATCCAGTACAAAACGTATGTTGGTATTGCCGGAACGCAAAGATTGGAATAAAGAAGGCGTTTGACTATAATCTGCATTTAAGGCCTGGTAATCGTTATTAAGCACCGTTATCTGCGAATTGATCTGTGCATCAGAAATATTTTGCGCTGCAGTTTTATATAAAACATTAACCACCACAGGAATTTCTATCACACCATTTACCAACCTGTTGGCCGAAGGATTTTGCGCCATTTGTTCAAACCTGGATGTGAAATTTTCTATTGCAGCCATCCTGTCTGCGAGCGTTGGATCTTCCTGTAACTGGCGTTGCAATACTTCCGGGGTTCCGCAAATGCGATGCGTAATGGGAACCTCTACTCCATCTTCCGCATCCTGGCTGGAAGCGATTTTGTCGTTAAGAGATGTTTTTGTACAACCGATTGCAAACAAAACGGAGCTTCCAATCAGCAAAAATGTTTTTTTCATACCTGGATAGTTTTTGGTTTAAAGATTTTTGAAACTTTAAATTATGCATTTTCCGGGGTTGTTATGTAGTACAGATTATGATTCTATGATTAAACTTGTTTTACTTCAATGGGAATTTCAAAAAGAAAAAATAAGACGCGGTATTGATCAATACCGGCGGCCAGCGGTACTGGCTGTTGTCAAAAAAAACAACCGGAACCTTTTGCCCGGGTGGTAAGGCAACTGAATTGTACAACAGGTTTACATTTTCTTTTACAGGCAGCTTATTCCCGTTTCCATCATAAAATGCAGCAGGCGTTTTTGCACTCAGCATAATATTCCTGAATCGTAAACTATCCGACAATGGTGCATAACAGGCAAGATACCGGTTGGCATATTTCGCTGCGGTTGAATGGGATTGAAAATTTATACCGGTTGCCGGTAAAGATTTTTTATGGTGATAAAATATGCAGTTGCCGGGGTAAATAATGAATTCAATATGCGTGGCATTGTATTGAGCCAGGAATAACCTGTAATGTCCTTTAGCCGGTATAACATAGCTGATGATACCGGTTTCATTTTCTTTTTCTAAAAAATTTGTCTGTACAAAGTTGTAATCCTTTCCTTCAACGCTGATCATGCCCGTTTTACTATCGTAATTTTTTTTCTTTGCACTGCCAGATGTGTAGTAACGGATTTTTAATGTGCATGGATTCGTGCAATAAAAATCCAGCGGGTATGAAAAGTCTGGCAATGCTGTTTCATCTGTAGTTACGATGCGAATACTATCTGCTGAAAATGTTGATAGTGATTGAAAAAAAGTGTCTGGTATAGTATAGTATGGTTGTGCAAGCGGCAAATATTTTTTCTTTGCCTCTTCATAGGCTGTAGCCAACAACGTTTCTTTTTCAGTTCTGAAATTTGCAAAGTATTCACTCTTTGAAAAATTCCATTTATCTTTTTGCTGATCAGGTAGGGTTCTTTTTAAAACTTCATTTAATTGCGTATTGTGAAAGATCTGTGATGCATACAATTGCCAGGTATATTCTAGCAATGCTTCTGTTTTTTTATTGCGCAATGATGCATCGTTTGCAAATTGTCTGGCATCCGTTAATGAAGCATATAGTTCATTGTACTTACACAGGTAAACGATGTACAACTTCAATTCTTCAATCCTTTGTTTGATGGCATTACTGATACCCGGAGTTGCTGACGCAGTTTCCATATATTGAATGAATCTGCCCAGTTCCTCTTCATAAAATGAAGGGTAATCCAGGTTGGTGTAAGCATGTTCATCACTGAAATACCATTCTTTAAGCAATGCATACACAGTTGTATATGCCGCCCCGAAATTGTTTTTACAGAATATTTCCAATTCTTTTTCCGGTGAGGTGTATGGATTACATAAAAATTTAAGGATGAAGTATTGAAGTAAACCGGAAGAAAATTTTGATTCCGATGTTTCATAACTAATGCCTTCAATGCCTGATTTTTTTAAAAACTGAAGGTTGTTGAAATAACGATCCAGGTTATAAAACGGTATATCACTTCTCCATTGGGCAATGTTCAGGTAATCGTATATACTGATGTTTTTCGATTTTTTTGTCCAGCGTTTTACCAGCTCTGCAGGTGTTCCCACCGATTGAAAAGCATTGGCCACAATTTCTACATGAACATTTTTTTCGATTGAAATTGATGGTGTATCTGCTCTTTCAGAATAGGCAAGTGTGCTTACCCCTGCAAGCGGATTTTTAACCCTTACTTTTCTTGCGGCTTCATTAACAATACTGAAAGACTGATCGGAAACAGATTTGAAATTTCGTTCACAATCTTCAGTATGACAATAACCGAGTCCATCGCCCATATCTGCAGTGAAATATTTTCTAAAAGGAAGAAAAGCCGGGTAGTTTGCCGCATCCTTTACGGCTTCATCTGCGATCCAGGAACTGTACATCTCTACTCCTTTTTTATAGGTAGGATCGAGTTTACTTCCCGAAGAATATTTTCGTTTGCCGTTTGTTGGCGCAACGATCAGGCTGTCTGCTTCAATTTCTTTTTTGTGCGTTATGTTAAATGCTTCACCAATGTGACCTCCGATGCTGATGTAATCACAGCCCATCCGGTTGCGGATATACCATTGCTGCCATTGGGTTGCACTGAAATTATTTTCATCCAGTTCTTTCACCACCGGGAAACCGCCGCTGGCGTTAAACATGCGCACATGGAAATAAGGCTTATAGGTTTTCTTTTTAGCTAATGGAAACACGGAGCGGATCGTTGGAATATTCTCCCACAATTCTCCCGGGAGATAAAACCTGAAACCGATTTCCTGTAACCAACTGTACAGCGCATATGAGATACCGGTAGTATAGCCTGAGGTTATTTTTATAAACTTTTTTCCATCGCTTTCAATAGATCCTGTTTCATTGCCCAGTTTCTTTTTACTGCTATCCAGCAGTAGAAAAATACCGGTTTTGGCTTCTTTAGTGTAAACGGCTGTAGTAAAATTTTTGCCCGTTGCTTTGTGCAGGAGTTGAGCCAGGTCCTCTGAAAGTAATTTCGGATCAAACATGCCATAGTATGCATTTTTCAAAAACGGCGGCATTTGAACGGGAGTATAATAGATGGTTGTTGATTGGGCCGATGCAACTTTCAACGCCATCATAAGAGAGCAAATTGCAAAAATTTTTTTCATGTTAGCGCCTGCGCTTTTGATAGAATTCAAATTTAGGATGGTCTCAATAAAAATCCCCCGTAGCCGGGGGACTTAACTGTTGGTTTTGGTAATTTTATCTGTACCGATTGCCTGTCATACAACGGAACAAATATTTTCAATTCGTTTCAGTAATCGAAGTCTAATGACAGTAATATGACATTACAGGTGTTCCTTTTGCTGCTTATTGGTAAAAAATAAATTCTGATCAATTTGCGAAAAGAACATATTCCCTTGTTTAATAGTAAATTGCAGCAATTTTATAACCCATGTTCAGTATTTGCAAAAAGGAATTAGGCCAGTTTTTCAGCAACCTTACGGGATATATTGCCATTGTGTTGTTCCTCCTGATCAATGGTGTTTTTCTATTCATGTTGCAGGACAGCAGCATTTTCGAATATGGTTATGCCACACTGGATAAATTCTTTGAACTGGCACCGTGGATATTGATGTTCCTGGTTCCGGCCATCAGCATGCGTTCGCTTTCAGATGAATTCAGAACCGGAACTTTCGAAATTCTGCAAACAAAGCCTTTAACAGGCTGGCAAATTGTTTTGGGTAAATACCTTTCCATCCTGGTGATATTGATTTTTGTGATCGTTCCCACGCTTATATATATATACACAATCAAAAGCCTGAGTGCATCCGGTGGTATCGATAGTGGTGGTATTGCAGGCAGTTATCTTGGTTTATTCTTATTGGGTACAGTGTTTGCCGCCATCAGTCTTTGCTGCAGTAGTTTTACAAACAATGCGGTAGTTGCATTTTTAGTAAGTGCTTTTGCCTGTTTAGTTGTTTATTTTGGATGTAATGCCATCAGTAAACTTCCCGTGTTTTCGGGTAGCGCAGATTATTATGTAGAGATGTTAGGAATTGATTTTCACTACCGCAGTATCAGCCGGGGTGTACTCGACAGTAGGGATGTGATTTACTTCCTGAGCGTGATCTACCTGTTCCTCGTGATAACCGTACAAAAACTTCAAAAGCGTTAAATGAGTATAGCGAAGAAAATAAAAAATAGCCCGTTGTGGCTGCTGCTTTTATTGGCGATACTTGTTTTGGTAAACTGGGCGGCATCAGTATGGCATACCCGTTTGGATTTAACCAACGAAAAAAGATTTACGCTCAGCAATGCAACGAAAAAGTTGTTGAGACAGGTAGATACAACCATTGTTATAGATGTATTTCTCAAAGGAAATTATCCCAGTGGTTTCAAAAAACTATCCTCATCTACGGAAGATCTGCTGCTTGAATTCAAAGAAATTGCCGGTAATAAATTGCAATATCATTTCATTTCTCCGGAAGAAGAAATGGAAGGAACAAATGTAAAGTGGGGCGATACATTGTCGTCATTAGGTTTATATCCAATCAATCTTACTTCGCAGGTAAAGCAGGGACAGCAGCAACAACTGGTTTATCCCGTAGCGCTTGTATATTACCGTGAGCAAGTGTATCCGGTAAGAATTTACCAGGGCAAAACACCACTCATAAATTTCCAGGAATTGAATAGTTCGGAAGCGATGCTGGAGTTCAGGTTTGCAGATGCGATTTCAAAAATAACAGAAAAGGAAAAACCTGTAGTGGCTTATGCTACCGGTAACGGCGAGCTGATGCCAGGCAATTACAGGACCTACGACCTTGTTGAAAACGTAATGCGCCCCAACTATAATTTTTATACGTTCGATTTATCGAGGCAACCGGTTATTCCTCATGAGTTACAGGCACTGATCATTTGTAAACCAACGATACCATTTACAGATGAAGAAAAGCTGAAGATAGATCAGTACGTTATGAATGGAGGAAAAGTGATGATGTTTATCGACAGGTTGAATGCGGAAATGGATAGTTTGCAAATAAAGAATGAAGTGATTGCTTACGACCGGGATCTTAATTTGAATGACCTGCTTTTCCGGTATGGGGTTCGGATAAATGGCGACCTGGTAATGGATCTGCAATGTGATTATCTTCCATTTGATGTAAATGGCAATGGCCAGTTTGAGTTATTGCCATGGAATTATTTTCCGGTGCTGGAAACAAAATCCAATCACCCGATAAATAAGAACCTTGGATTTGTTGCCGGTCAGTTTGTGAATTCTATAGATACCGTAGAAGCAACCGGTATTAAAAAAACAATACTGCTCAATTCATCTGCAAATGCAAGAACGATCGGTTCACCGGCATTGATCAGTGGTAAAGAAAATGTAAGTGCACCGGAAGATGAAAAATTCAGGAGAGCGAATATTCCTGTGGCGGTATTACTGGAAGGTAAATTCAGGTCATTATATGCCAATCGTTTGTCGCAGGAAATGAAAGATTCGCTGCAAAAAAACGGAGAGGCATTTTTGCCGGAAGCTGTAAGCAATAATAAAATGATAATCGTTGCTGATGGGGATATCATTTTGAATTCAGTTGTGAAGGGAAATCAGCCTTTGCCAATGGGGATGAATATGTTTACGTACGGATCGCAGAAAGAATTTCCGTTTGCCAATCGTGATTTTTTACAGAACTGCCTGGATTACCTTGTAAATACCAATGATCTGAGCGAAGCAAAGGCGAAGGATTATGTTGTTCGCTTACTGGATACCAAAAAGGTGGATCAACAGAAAAGTACCTGGCAGCTGATCAATATTGCTGTTCCTGTTTTAATAGTTATCTTATTTGCTATGATCTTCCAGTTTTTAAGACGAAGAAAATATAGCGTTAAATAAAATGAAATGAGTACTACACAACTTATTTACCTTGTATTTGGTGCAGTGCTTGCGCTGGCTTTATTTCTCGACCTGGGATTATTGAGTAAGAAGCATGCTGTAGTTACCTGGAAACTGGCGCTCACACAAACGGTATTCTGGATATTGCTTTCACTGTCATTCTGCGCATTCATCTGGTATGAAAACAACGGCGGCAATGGTAAAACTGATGCCATTAGATATATATCGGCATACCTGCTGGAATGGTCATTATCCATCGATAATATTTTTGTGTTCATTATCATCTTTTCCTATTTCAAAGTGCCGGAAGATAATTATTCGAGAGTATTGTTATTGGGAATATTGATGGCAATTGTGTTCAGGATTATTTTTATTACCGTAGGAAGCAGCCTCGTGGCAAGGTTCGATTGGATTATGTACATTTTTGGTATTTTTCTGCTGATTACCGGTATAAAATTATTCTCGCAAAGTGAAGAATCGGAGTTTAACCCGGGCACAAGCTGGGCATTCCGGTTTATGAAAAAATTTTTCCGCACCACTGATGCTGAACCAAATGGGCGCTTTTTTTTAAAGATCAATAACAAAACTTACCTCACTAAACTGGCCATGGTTGTAGTCATGCTTGGATTGATTGATATTTTGTTTGCGATAGATTCTATCCCTGCTGTGTTTTCTATAATTCCCAATCCACAGGATAAACTATTGATCTATTCGTCAAATATTTTTGCAGTCCTCGGGCTTAGAAGTCTTTTCTTTTTATTGAAAGGAGCGTCCAGTAGGTTTGATTATCTCCAGCATGGAATTGCAGTTGTACTGATTTTTATTGGCGCAAAAATGCTTACAGAAAAATGGATACACATCCCGGTATGGGTTTCTTTGATGGTTATTCTGGTATGTATCGGCAGTTCGGTATTATATTCTGTTTTCAAGAACCAGGAAGAAAAAGATACGGAAGTGTTAAACAAAGAAAACTGATAGCATGCATTCATACAGCTTTTCAGAAATATGCAGTTTACTCCGGGTTACTCCCCTGCAGAAAAAAAGCGATCCTATAATTGAAGTGTTACTAACTGATAGCAGGAAACTACTCATTGCTGATAAGGTAATGTTTTTTGCTTTGAGCACTGCGCATGTTGATGCTAACCCGTTTATTATTTCTTTATATGAAAGAGGCGTACGTAATTTTTTAAGTGATGACAGATTTGATAAGGCATTGCTGAGTATTTTACCTGAAGCAAATGTTTTGTTGGTTAAGGATGTGCTGGAAGCGTTGCAGGTAATTGCTGCTGCGCATCGTCACCAATTCCATTACCCGGTAATTGGTATTACAGGCAGCAATGGAAAGACGATTGTGAAAGAGTGGCTATCCCAGTTGCTGAGCAATAAGTATAATGTAGTTAAAAGCCCGAAGAGTTATAATTCCCAGGTAGGCGTTCCGTTGAGTGTATGGCAGATGAATGATACACATACCGTAGGAATTTTTGAAGCCGGAATTTCGATGAAGGGTGAAATGGAGCGCCTTCAAAAAATAATTGATCCGGAAATAGGCGTTATTACATTTATTGGTGAAGCCCACGCAGAAGGATTTAATGATGTGCGTGAAAAAATAGAGGAGAAGTTGCAACTGTTTGTAAACAGTAAAATGCTGATTTATGGTTCTGATGATGATGTGTTACACCAGGAAGTGATGTCGTTCAAACAAAACAGGAACAACAGTATCAGGTTATTTACCTGGAGCAGGAACGCTGTATCTGATTTGTTTATCAGTAATATTGAGAACAAAGACAATGGTAGCATTGTGCATGCTCAATTTAAAGGAGATGTATTCAGTTTTTTTATTCCGTTTACGGATATTGCTTCTATACATAATGCTATCAGTTGTTGTTGTGTTATGTTATGTATGCAGGAAACGATCGCATCAATTGCGCTTCACATGAACGAACTTCGCACCATTGAAATGCGTTTGGAACTGAAGCAGGGCATTAATAATTGTTCGATTATCAATGATAGTTACAGTGCAGATATCGACTCACTACAAATAGCATTGGATTTTCTTAGTCAGCAACAACAGCATCAAAAGCGAACGGTGATCCTGAGCGATCTGTTGCAATCCGGCCTAAGTGACGATTTACTTTATCAGAAGATTTCATCAATAATTTCACATCAGCATCTCCATCGTTTCATCGGGATAGGTCCAAAAATTTCTTCGAAGAAGCAGTTATTTGAAAATATTCCAGGTGCTGCTTTTTTTTCTGCTACAGATGAATTTTTACAGGCAATTCCTTTGTTGCATTTTAATGATGAAACGATTTTGCTGAAAGCTGCGAGGGTTTTTCGTTTTGAAAAGATCAGTAGCATGTTGGAACAGAAAGTGCATGAAACGGTGCTGGAGATCAATCTAAATTCACTGAGAAATAATCTTAAGGTTTACCGTGAACAATTGAAACCTGGCGTGAAGTTGATGGTGATGGTAAAAGCATTTAGTTATGGAAGCGGGAGTTTTGAAATAGCAAGTTTGTTACAACATGCGGGCGTAGATTACCTGGCTGTTGCCTATGCGGATGAAGGGGTTGAGTTGAGGAAATCTGGAATTCGTTTACCCATAATGGTTATGAATACTGAAATTGGTGGTTTCGACAAACTGATTCAGTATAAACTGGAACCTGAGTTGTATTCCTTTAATATTCTTATGGCTTTTGATAGCTACCTGAAGCAACATAATATCCCGGAGCACCCGGTTCATATTAAACTGGATACAGGTATGCATCGATTGGGATTTGTTGAAACAGACGTAAATAGATTGACCGAAATGTTATCTGCAGCAAAGCAGTTTAAAATAAAATCTGTTTTTTCACATTTGGTGGCGAGTGATGATGAAAGACATGATGCTTTTACCAAAGAACAGGGGCGAGCATTTTTGAAGATGGCAGAAGAAATAGAAAAAAATATTGGATATCGTTTTTTGAAGCATATTGGAAATACCTCTGCCATTCATCGGCATCCGGAGTTTCAATTTGATATGGTTAGGTTGGGAATTGGGTTATATGGTGTGGATGAAGCACAGCAACTTCAAAACGTGACTACATTGCGAACAACAATTTCGCAGATAAAACAGGTAGTAAAAGGTGAAAGTGTTGGATATAGCAGGCGGGGTATCGTAAACAGGGATTCTGTAATTGCAACGGTAAGGATTGGTTATGCTGACGGGTACAGTCGCATATTAGGAAATGGTGCAGGAAAAATGCTGGTGAATGGTGAATTGGTTCCTGTTATAGGGAATGTGTGCATGGATATGACAATGCTGGATATTACTGGCATAACGGCGGCGGAAGGGGATGAAGTGGTTGTGTTTGGGGAAGATCTGCCGGTAACAGAAGTTGCAAAGTGGGCACAAACGATCCCTTATGAAATTCTGACGAATATTTCGCAGCGGGTAAAAAGAGTTTATTACGAAGAATAGTTTTGGTGGAAGTAAGGATATATTTTTACTGCAGACGTCAGGTAAAATCAGCAAAGAAATTTTTACCGCAGATGTTCGCAGAATGTAGCGCAGACGAACGCAGAAAGCAACAATTGCAAATCCGTCGGCGAAAATCTGCGTTTTAAATCTGGGCAAATCTGCGGATATATTTTTTACCGCAGATGTTCGCAGAATAGTAACGCAGAGGAACGCAGAAAGCAACAATTGTAAATCCGTCGGCGAAAATCTGCATATTAAATCTGGGTAAATCAGCGGATATATTTTTACCGCACATGTTCGCTGAATGTAGCGCAGACGAACGCAGAAAGCAACAATTGTAAATCCGTC